>CAVTEL010000015.1:0-91305 GCA_963733855.1 uncultured Actinomycetes bacterium | reverse complement strand
GAGGGCGAGGAAGGGATGGAAGCCGGCGCTCTCGCGGGCGCCGAGACAGCCGCCGAGCACGGTGTGCACGCTTTCTCCGACGAGGACGCCTGGGACGTGCTCGAGGAGATCCCCAACGACTCGGCCGCCGCCCTCCTCCTGCTCGAGCACCACTGGGCGGTTCCCCTCCGGGACGCGATCGCGCGCGCAGGCGGATTCCGCATCAGCGACGGCTTCATCAGTCCGCTCGACCTGATCGAGATCGGGCTGGTGTCCGCCGAGGAGGCCAAGGAGCTCCACGCGATGGAGGCCGAGACCGTAAGTGCCACCTAGCGCCCGTCGAGACAAGGATTGGAGGCAAGGAGATGCTCAGGACCCGCAGAGTCGCCCGACGCAGCGGCCGGCGCACTGCTAGGCGCGTTTCGCGGCGGCGCTAGACCAGTCGAGGGGGCCGGCACACGCCGGCCCCCAAGACCGACCTGACGAGAGGAGACTGGCAATGCCATTGATCGGACCAGGACGCAGGATGGCGCGGAGGCGCGTCGTCGGCGCGGCCGCGGTCGGCGGCGCCGCGTACTACGCGGGCAAGAAAGGCGCGGAGGCCGGACGGGAAGCGGATGAGGAGCCGATGCTCGAGGAGCCCGAGGCCCAGGAGCCGCCGGTGGGGGAGGAGTACCTCCAGGAGCTCGAGCAGCTGGCGAAGCTACACGAGCAGGGGATCATCGACGACGAGGAGTTCAAGGCAAAGAAGGCGCAGATCCTCGGGGCCTAATTGTAGGACCCACAGACGTTGTGAACGCGGCTGAGTGGTGGCTGGCCTCCGAGCGAGCCGTCTGGTCTGCGCCGGTTGTAGAAGCGGACGAAGCTTAGGAGCGCTCGGGCGCGTGCGCTTGAGCTTTCCCAGGTGCGGACGTATGCCCACTCCCGCAGCAGGGTCTGGATGAAGCGCTCTACCTTGCCGTTCCAGCGCGGCGTGTACTGCGGAGTGACGATGTGGCGTGCGCCGACGGCTGTCAGGACGGCCTTGAAGGCGCGGCTGTTCGTGTAGGCGAAGGAGTTGTCGCTCATCACCCCCTCGGGTGGGTCGAGCCCGAGCTCGGCGAGCTTGGTGAGCGCCCGTTCGAGGACGCGCGCCGCCGTCTGGCCTTCCTCGACGGGATGCAGCTCGACGTAGGCGTAGCGAGAGTGGTCGTCGGCGACGCAGTGCAGGTACTCGAGACCGGCCCGGCGCGAGCGGCGCCGGCGATCGCTGGTGACGCGATGACCGGGCTCGCTGAACCGGACGAGCCGCTTGACGTCGACGTGCAGGAGCGCTCCTGGCCGCGACCACTCGTAGCGCCGCGGCGGCGGCAGGACCGGCTTCGGGCGTGGCGAGAGCCCGCGGCGGCGGAGCACCTTCCAGATCGTCGAGCGGGCCCGGCCGACGATCCAAGCGAGGCGGCCGGGCCTGTTTCGCGACGAGCGCGGAGGATGGGAGCCTCCTCCGCCGCTGTCAGTTGCCGCGGGCAGGAGCGCGGCCGGCTCGAGCGATCGACGAGCACCGCCGGCGGCGACCGGCTCTCGCTTCCCAGGTAGCGGTGCCACCAGCGATGCGCGCTCGCGGGGAGACGCGAAAGGCGGCCGCGGCGCCTCTCAACGAGAGACCGCCCTCGATCGCGCGGCAGAGCGCATAGCGCCCGGACGGTCCGAGCTTGGCGTTGCCGAATCGCCTAACGAACTACTCGAGGTCGCAGTCGTCCGGAGCGGCTTCTTGCAGCGTCTGGAAAGAAGTGGTGACGCTGCCTACCGCGGTGCCGATCTCGACGAGCGAATCCCTCGTCAGCTCGCCTTCGGCGGATGCCGTCTCGACGTCGGAGACGAGGGCCTCCACGGTTGCCTTGAACGTGTCGATCTCTTGGCCCAGCTCCTCGTCTGCCGCGTCCTGCGCCTCATTGGCGTCGGTGACGATCTGATTCGCCGCTTGCTGGAGCTCGTCGGCAGACGTGTCCTCGAGCTCGATGTCGCCGAGACTCTGGACCGACGCCTGCAGATCCTGCAGGCTCTGACAGACCTCGGACTCGTCGCCGGCACAACCCAGGCCGAGCCCTACGACGGCAGCGACTGCGGCGACCGGAATCAGCGAACGGATCACGCCGCGGATGATCGCCGTGCCGGACACGGTCTTCATCACCCGTTGGTCGGTTTCACCCGGGTGACCCTGCCCGCCAGGTGATGAACAGGCGCCGGCCGGCGGCGACGATCAGCGGACAATTAATCGAGAAGGGAGATGCAATGTGGTGGTTCGTCGGAATCGGTGGCGTCTTTCTGTACTTGCTCGTGCTCTGGACTCTCGGCTTGGCCACGCTGAGAAATGGACACGGGTGGATGTTCTTCTTCGGGTTCTTCTTCCCCCTGCTCTGGGTCTTCGGGGCATTCATGACCCGAAGCAGCGAGTACGCCTGAGCTTCGACGACCAGACGCGCTGTTTGGACGTCCTCTCGGCCGCCGCGGCCTAAACGTCCCGATGCTTGCGCCACAGCCCCGCCGCCCACCGGTGGGGTCGCTGTTCGGGAGCCGGTGCGCTCTCGAACGCGGGCGCGGCGTCGCGCGGATGGGCCGCGAACCACGCCGCGTAGCGACCCGCAAGCGGGGTTGCGGTCAGGCCGTGCAGGAGGACCGAGAGCCCGATCGTGAGAAAGATCGTGTTCAGCAGCACTGTCTCGTTGGTCAGGTGGGCATCCTCGACCAGGATCACGGCGAAGACGATCGAGGCAAGCCCGCGCGGCCCGAACCAGCCGAGGAATGCGACTGTCGGGCGCCTGGCGCGGGATCCGAGCATCGCGAGGGCCACGGGAACCATGCGAACGACCGTCAGGCTGAGAAGCGCATAGAGGACGACCTCGGCGGTGAGATCGTCGAGCAAGGGCACGAGCATGACGGCGCCGAAGAGGACGAACGTGGCTGCACCGAGCAGGCCGCCCAGCTCCTCGAGGAAGAGTGTCACCTCGCCGCCGACCTCCCGACGCAGCCCGCCGAAGACCGCACCTCCGACGAACGCCGCGATGAACCCGCTGCCGCCCATCCAGACGGCCAGGCCGTAGGCGAGCGCGGCCCCCGCGACCGGTACGACCTGAACCCAGATCTCATCCACGAGGCGACGCGGGACGCCCACCCTGACCACGGCTGCCGCTGCGAGTCCCGCGATCACGCCCCCGAGCGATCCGTACCCGATCTCCTCGAGCACGAGCTCCGCCGCCTCGCCGTTTCCGATCGCGCCCTCTTCCGCCTCGGCGATCGCGATCGCGATCAGGAGCAGCGGCACGCAGATGCCGTCGTTGAGCCCGCTCTCGACGTTGAGCCCTTGACGGATACGTGAAGGAACGCGGGGATCGGTGACGACCGCCTGCCCCAGCGCAGCGTCCGTCGGGGCGAGCACGATCGCAAGCAGGACCGCCTCGATGAACGCGAGCTCTGCGAGCACGGCGACACCCGCGAGCGCGCCGGCCACGATCGTCAGCGGCAGCCCGATCGCAAGCAGCCGAAGGGGGAGGACGTATTCGCGGCGCAGCGCTGAGAGGTCGATACGTGAGGCGTCCGAGAAGAGCACGAGCGTGAGCGTCGCCTCGGCGACCAGGCGGACGAATTCGCCCTCGATCTCCGGATCGAGCCAGCCGAGTGCCTCGTCGCTCACGAGGATGCCGCCGGCGACGAACACCATCGCGGCGGTGATCACTGACCCAGAGAGCCGTCGCGAAAAGGCCGCGTACGCAAGGACGAGGAGCGAGATCGCAACGATGCCCGAGCTGCCCAACCCAGTTCGACACTAACGCCCGAGAAATCGCGCTTCATCGCCTACAACGCCGAGTTCACCCGGGTGAACTTGGCGCTCGGGCGATGAGGGAGCGCTGACCCGGTCGCGAGAATTACCGGAGGGCGATGACAGCGATCGATCTCGAGGAGCAGGAGCCTTTCTGGAGGCGGCACCTCGGCGTCCTGATCGTCGGCAGCTTCGCGGTCCTCCTGGTCGTCATCGTCCTGCTCCAACTTCTGGAGGAGGGGGACGTTGCCGCGTGGCTCGCCGAGGCGCCGAAGGAATGGGCCTACGTCCTGTGCTTCGGGCTCGTCTGGATCGATGCGATCATCCCGATCTTCCCCGGCGAGACGACGCTGAGCACCGCTTCGACGCTCGCCGCACAGGGAGAGCTCGAGCTCGAGATCGTCATGGTGGCCGGCGCGCTCGGGGCGATCGTCGGAGACTCGTCCCTGTTTTGGATCGCCCGCAGGAGCGCCTCAAGAGTGCAAGGCCAGCTCGACAAGGCGCTGGAGAATCCGAAGGTTCGCGCCGGCTGGGACGCCCTCGACCGGTCCCCCGGACTCATGATCGTCGCCGGCCGCTACGTCCCGGGAATGCGCTTTGCCGTCAACGCAACCATGGGGCTCTCCAGCCTTCCCTACCGCCGCTTCCTCCCCTGGTCGGTCATCGGCGGAATCCTGTGGTCGGTCTACACGTGCATGCTGTCCTACAAGGTTGCGACCACGCTCTCCGGCTTTCCGCTCGCGTCGCTCATCATCTCCTCGCTCATCACCTCCGCTGCGTTGGCGGCGATCTACTTCGTCGACCGGCGGAGGAGGAGGAGAGCAGCGGAGGGTGCCGAGCCGGCCGATGTGAGCACGGAGCCTGCGGTCCGGCCGAGCTCCGCCGGAAGCGACAAGTAAGTGGGTCGGCACGAGGCACCTGCCGCCGGCACCGATGATCGCGCTCGCGCCAGGTTCACTGCCGCGGTTGCAAGCGCCAGAAGCGCCAGTACACGGCACGTGTCGCTCGCGGTCCCGTTCCGGGCAGTGGAACGAAACCGGCGCGTCGCGGCAAGCGTTCTCGCCGGGGGCCTCGCCTACCGCCTGTTCCTGTGGCTCTTGCCGCTCGGGTTGATCCTCGGGGGCGCGCTCGGGCTCATGGATGCGGACAGCACCGAGGAGGCCATTGCAACCGGCGGTATTCCTGCGGCGGTCGTCGACGTGATCGGCGACGTCGCGCGAGCCGCGGAGTCCGACTGGTGGTGGCTTCTCGGGATCGGCGTTCCCCTCCTCCTCTGGGCGGGATACACGGGCGCGAAAGCGGTGCAGCTCATTCACTCGCTCGTCTGGGACGAGCCCCCTCCGCGGACCAACCCGCTGAAGAGCTCACTTGTCTTCACAGGCGTGCTGTGCGCCTTCATGGCCGCAGCCGGAATCACGTGGTGGCTTCGCGACGAGTCCTCGCTCGTGGGCCTCCTCGCGGCCGCGCTCGCCACGGCTCCGCTCGCCGCGTTCTGGCTCTGGGCTTCTCTCCGCCTTCCGCACCGGGACGCTCCCTGGCGGGCGCTGCTACCCGGCGCGATCCTCGTCGCGATCGGCTTTCAGGTGTTCCATGTGCTGATCGTCGAGTTCCTGGTGCCGAAGCTCGAGAAGTCGACCACGCTGTACGGGAGCCTCGGCGCCATGACGACGCTCCTTTTCTTCATGTACTTCGTGGGGAGGCTCGTCGTCACGTCGCCCATCCTCAACAGCTCCCTCCATCACGAGCTCCGGATGCACGGCGATGCTGGCCTCGAGGAACGGACGGCGAGTCCGCCGGGCGGTTCACCCGCGTGAACACAGGCCGGGCGGGCCTCGTTTGGCGGCTTGTTGACCAGCCTTCCGGTCGGTGCAGGCCTTCATCGCCCAATCCGGATGATGCTGCCGTCCTGCTCGAGCCGGATGATGGATCGGGCCCGTGTTCTTCCTGATCACGCTCCTCCTGCTGCTCCTGCTGCCCGAACCGTGGAACGTCGTGGCGGCGCTGGCGACACTCGCGCTCTTCGGCCTCGAGGTTCTCTACTTCTACCGGCGCATGCGCGGGGTGAAGGTCGTGACCGGGGTGGAGAACCTGGTCGGCGCCGTCGGGAGGACGGTGGAGTCGCTGGATCCCGACGGCCACGTCCGCGTCCACGGCGAGCTGTGGCAGGCGCACTCGACCCGCCCGGCCGAGCAGGGCGCGCGGGTCCGGGTCATTGCAGTCGACGGCCTCGAGCTCGAAGTCGAGCCGGCGGAGGCCCGACGATGAGTACCGAGGCCCACGCCACCGAGGCGCCGGCGAGGCCCCTTCGCCGGTCCTGCCGTTCGACGACCCGTCGCGCCCGAGGCGTTTCGTCAAGATCGGCGCCTGGCTGCTGGGCGTCCTCGCCATCGTCATCGTGCTGCGGCTCCTCGGCGTCGACGTCGTCGGCTGGCTCGAGAGCGTCTGGGACGCTCTGACGGACATCGGGCTCGGCTACCTGCTCGCCGGCTGGGCGGTGCAGACGATCCAGACGACTCTCACGGCGGTCGGGTGGTACTTCATCCTCCGCGCCGGCTTCCCGCGGGCGCCGCTCACCTATCTCCAGGTGCTCGCGGCGTACGCGATCGGGATCGCCCTGAACGGCTTCCTCCCGGCCAACATCGGCACCTTCGTGATGCTGCTGATGTTCGTCGCGATGATCCCGGGCGCGAACTTCCCGGGCGTGCTCGGGGGCATGGTCGTCCAGAAGATCTTCTTCACCGCCGCCGGCACCTTCGTCTACCTCTATCTCTTCCTCTCCGTGCCGGGATCGTTCGAGCTCCAGCTCGGGTTCCCGCACGACCATCCGGGCCTGACGGTGCTGATCCTCGCCGGCGGTGCGTTCCTGCTCTTCCTGCTCGTACGCGTCTTCTGGCGGAAGCTTCAGGGCATCTGGGTGAAGGCGAAGCACGGCGGCGCGATCCTCGCCCACCCGCGCGACTACGCCCTGAAGGTGCTCCTCCCATCCTTCGGCGCCTGGCTTGCCAAGTTGGGCGTGACCGCGATCTTCCTCGCCGGCTACGGGATTCCGGTCACGTTCCACACGATCATGTCCGTGATCGGCGGCAACTCGCTCGCGAACACAGTCTCGGCAACGCCGGGCGGCGTCGGCATCAACCAGGCGATCAACGGCATCGCGCTTCAGGACGTCACCGATTCGGCGACGGCGACCGCGTACTCGCTCGGCCAGCAGCTCGCGATCACGGCGTGGAACATCGTGTTCGCGATGGTGCTCCTCGTCTGGGCGTTCGGCTGGACCGGCGGCAAGCTGCTCGTGCAGGAGTCGTACGAGGACGCGAAGGTCAAGGTTGCGGAGCAGAAGGAGCAGCGAGCCGCGAAGAAGGAGGCCAAGCGGAGCGGCGCGGATGCCTGAGTACGGCCAGGCGGTGACCTGGACGCCGGAGCGGCCGCGGCTCAAACCGGTCCGGCTGGTGCTCTCGTGGTTCTTCACGGCCGTCTCGTTGTGGGTCGCGGCGCTCGTCCTTCCCGGCGTCGACATCGCCGACACTGTCGGTGCGTTCGTGATGGCCGCCTGCGTGGCGGTCTTGAACGCAGTGCTCCCGCCGCTGGTCGCGGCGCTCCGGCTCCCGTTCACTGTCGGCCTGGGCTTCGTGCTCGTGCTCGTCGCTGAACGCGCTCGTGCTCCAGGTCTCGAGCAGCATCGTCGAGTCGTACACGGTCGACAACTTCGGCTGGGCGCTGCTCGCCGCACTGCTGGTCTCAGCGGTCAGTGTCGTGCTCGAGGTCATCTTCGGGGCGAACGACGACCACACGTATTCGCTGGCCGTCGTGCGCCGCGTAGCGCGCCGCCAGGGCGGCGGAGAGCGGACGGACGTCCCGGGCATCGTCTACCTCGAGATCGACGGGCTGGCCCTGCCCGTCCTGCGCCGGGCGATGCGCGACGGGAACGCGCCGAACATGGCCCGCTGGCTGGCCGAGAGCACGCACAGCCTCGCGGAGTGGGAGACGGACCTCTCGTCGCAGACAGGCGCGAGCCAGGCCGGGATCCTGCTCGGCTCGAACGAGGAGATTCCGGCCTTCCGCTGGGTCGAGAAGGAGACAGCGACCGTCGTCGCCTGCTCTGCGCCGGACGACTGTGCCCGGATCGAGCAGTCCCGGTTGGAGGGCAATACCGGTCTGCTCGCGGACGGCGGCTCGAGCCGCGGCAACCTGCTCTCCGGCGGCGCCGACGAGGTGATCCTCACCGTCAGCCGCATCGAGGCGGAGAAGAAGTCGAACCCGGGCTACCGCGCGTTCTTCGCCAACGGCTTCAACGTGACGAGGTCACTCGTCCTGTTCGGCTGGGAGGTGATCCTCGAGTGGGTCGCGGCCAACCGGGCATCGCGGCGCGACGTCCGGCCGCGCGGCCACCGCGGCGGGCTGTACCCGTTCATCCGCGCGGCCATGTGTGTCGTCGTCCGCGACCTGATCGTGTACGGCGTCCTCACCGACATGATGCGCGGCCGGCCCGCCGTCTACGCCACGTTCTCGAGCTACGACGAGGTCGCGCACCACTCCGGGCTCGAGCGCGCCGACACGCTCGAGGCCCTGCGCAAGGTCGACCAGCAGTTCGGGCAGATCGACCAGGCCCGTCGGTTCGCTCCGCGCCCGTACGCGATCGTCGTCCTTTCGGACCACGGGCAGACCCAGGGTGCGACCTTCAAGCAGCGGAACGGCTACGGCCTGGACGAGCTCGTCGCCCGTTCGCTCGAGAGCGGGAGGGTGGAGGAGCTGGCCGGCGGCGACGAGCAGCGGGCGATGGTCGGCCACGCGCTCGGCGAGGCGACCGGCGCTAAGGCGGACAAGAAGACGGTCGAAGACGGACGTGTCGGACCGCGAAGTCGTCGTGCTGGGCTCGGGGAACCTCGGCCTCGTCTACCTGATGGAGGAGCGCCGCCGGCTGACGCTGGAGGAGATCGAGCAGCGGCATCCGCGCCTCGTGCAGGCGCTCCGGGCCCATCCGCATGTGGGCTGGATCCTCGTCCGCTCGAGCGAACACGGCGCGGTCGCCCTGGGCGGCGGGCATCAACTACCTCTCGGAGGGCCGGGTGGAAGGGGAGGATCCGCTGGCGCAACTTCTCGCCGAACGCCGCGCGACACCTTCTGCGCACCGATGGGTTCTCGAACGTCGCCGACATCATGGTCGGGAGCTTCTTCGAGCCGGATCTCGAAGAGGGCTGCGCCTTCGAGGAGCTGATCTCGTTCCACGGCGGGCTGGGCGGGCCGCAGACGCGGGCGTTCATCCTCCATCCGGTCGAGCTCCAGCTCCCCGAGGAGCCGCTCGTGGGGGCGGCAGCGGTGCACCAGGTGCTCGCACGGTGGCGGCGGCAGCTGCACGGGGTCGAGCGCGCCGGCGAGCTCGCCGCCAGATGAACCTCGTCTGGGCGGCGCTGATCGTGGCCGCGGTTGCGGCTCCGTGCGTGGCCGCGATGCTGCTTCGTTCGCCGACGGGCGCCGGAGGGCAGCTACTTCTCCGACGGCGATCGGGCCTCGGGCGTCTTCGGCGTGCTCGCAACGGGCTTCTCGGTGCTGGTCGGGTTCGTCGTCTTCCTCGCGTTCACGAGCTACGACAAGTCTCGCGTCGGCGCGGAGGAGGAGGCGCTCGCCCTCGGGCGCCAGCTGGAGACCGCGCAGTTCTTTCCAGCGCCCGTCGCCGCCGAGCTGAGCGGCGAGCTCGTCTGCTACGGCCGCTCGGTCGTCCACGTCGAGTGGCCGCAGGCGGAGGCCGGAAGCTCCGTCGGCGAGGTGAACCCCTGGGGCGTCGAGCTCTTTAGCACCGTGCGCGTCTTCCAGCCGCAGACGCCTGTGCAGGAGATGGCCTACGACAAGTGGCTCGACCACACAGCCGAGCGGGAGGCGGCTCGACTCGATCGGCTCCACGGTGCGGTCGGCGTGATCCCGTCGCCCCTCTGGGTGGTCCTGATCCTGCTTTCGATCGTGATCGTCGGCTACATGCTGTTCTTCGCCGACAGCGCCGAGCGAGTCGTGTCGCAGGCTGTGCTCATGGGATGCGTCGCGTCGACGCTTGCCGCGATGCTGCTCCTGATCCAGTTCCTCGACAGTCCCTTCAAGGACGGCGTCGGCGGCATTCAACCTGTCGCGATGGAGCGCATGCTGCGCACGTTCGACGAGGCGCTCGCCGCCGTCGATCGGACACCTGATCCTCCGTGCGACGAACGAGGACAGACCTCGTGAGCACCGAGGGCAAGCGGAACTGGGTCGAGGTTGGGGCGGCGATCCTGCTCGCCGTCTCCGCGGTCGCGACAGCGTGGAGCAGCTACCAGGCCACGCGCTGGAACGGCGAGCAGGCGAAGACGTCGAGCCGGGTGAACAAGACGCGGATCGACGCGTCCCGTGCGGCCGACCGTGCGAACGCCCTGACCCAGGTCGACATCGCCACCTTCATCCAGTGGGTTGACGCCTACGCCCAGGACGAGGCCGAGCTCGAGAGCTTCTACCGCACGCGCTTCCGCGACGAGTTCAAGCCGGCGTTCGACGCCTGGATCGCGACGAGGCCGCTCGAGTCCAGCGGGGCGGCACCCACCCCCTTCGCGCTCCCTGAGTACCGGCTCGCCTCGGCGGAGGAGGCCGCTCGGCTGGACGACCAGGCCGAGGTGCTCGCGGCGACGGTGCGGCGCGACATCCAGCGGGCGTCGAACTACGTCCTCGCCGTCGTCCTCTTCGCGGTGTCGCTGTTCTTCGCCGGCATGAGCACCAAGCTGGGCACAGCCGGGCTCCGGACGCTCATGGTGGCGATCGGGTGGCTCGTGTTCCTCGGCGCGGCGACCTGGATCGTGACCTCGCCGGTCAGCGTCGGGGTCTAAGCCCCCCTAGTTCGTCTGGAGCTCGTTGCAGGAGTCGGCCTCCTCGAAGGCCGTCCTCAGCTCGCCGCCCGCGTCGAGCCCTTCGAGCTCGGTGAGGGTGGTCGAGATCTGCTCGCCCATCGCCGTGAACGACGCGCTGATCGCCGAAACGGCCTCGCTCAGCGTCCCGAGCGACGCGCCCTCCGCCGTCTCCTTGACCTTCTCCACCTCGGTGTTCAGAGAGTCCGAGAGCTCGTCGGCGGACTGTTCGGCCTGCTGCCCGGCCTCGAGGTCCGGCGTCTCCAGGCCCTCGACGTCGTCGACGAGCGTTTGGGTCGCCTCCCCCACGTCGTCTACGGCCGCTTCGAGCGACTCCCGCGACGGCTCCTGGGTCACGGATTCGGCCGCTGAGGTGATCGAAGACGTCCAGTCACCCAGGGCCGTGCAGAGATCGTCGGCCCACTCGCTCGCGCTCGGCGGGCCGTCGTCGCCGCCGCACCCGGTCAGCAGGGCGGCGGCGAGCAGTGACAGGGCGACGGCTTTGCGCACTAGATACCGAGGATCTGCTTCTTCTTGGCCTGGAACTCGTCCTCGGTGATGATCCCCTGCGCCTTCAGCTGCGCGAGCTGCGAGAGCTCGGCGGTGTAGTCGGGCTCGGCGGGTGCGTCGTCGTACTGCAGCGGCTCGGTCACCTGCTGCACGTACTGCTGATCCTCGGTGGCGTACTTGTTCTGCTGCCGGCGTTGGACGCGTCCGGAGACGGCCGTCGCGGTGCCGGCCACGACTGCGGTTCTGGCGGCCATTCCGACCAGCCCGGGACCTCTACGACCCAAAGGCATCTCGTACCTCCTCCTTAGGCGTTGGCCAGCGCCGCGTCCCGCGCGGCCTGGACGACTTCGTGTGGGAGCCGCTCGAAGTCGAGCACCTCGCCCCCGGCATTGCGGATCGCCTGCGCGACGTCCCTCGCCCACAGGTTCTCCCAGACGAGCAGGGCCGCGGACGAGTTGGGATCGAGCTCCTCGCCTGCAGCCTGGAGATCTTCCTCGTTGAAGAGGCCGTTCACCTCGACACCCATGTTCTCGAAGCCCTGCTTTACCTCGGGATCGATGTCGGTGAGCTCGAACGCGCGGATGTTGCCGTCCGCGTCCTTGGCGACGAAGGCGAGGTCGATGATTCGGATCGTTCCCTTCTCCACGAGATCCGCAAGCGCCGGCGCGATCTCGCCTTTGAACTGGTTCCCGGGGAAGGCCACGATCAGGTAGTCGACAGGTGCAAGCTCGGTCATGCGTGCTCTCCTCTCCGTGTCACGCGAGGGCCTTGGCCTTGATCGCGTCGAACTCCGCCTGCGTGATCGCGCCGGAGTCGAGCAGCTGCTTCGCCCTGTCGATCTCGGCGGCGGCGCCACCGCTCCCTGCGGTCTCACGGACGTAGTCGTCCATTTGCGCCCGGTCTCTTCTGCGCTCGCTCCAGGTTCCGCTCGGCCATGCTGTCGCTGTTCGAGAGCACGTAGGCGAGAACGCCGATGAAGGGCACGAAGAGAATGAAGATGAGCCAGATCGTCTTCTTCCCGCCGCCGATGTCACGGCGCCGGAAGACGTCGCCGATGATCACGATCAGCAGCCAGAACCACATCACCCACAGGAAGAAGATGAGCATGGTCCACAAGATGTCGAGGAACGGGTAGTCGGCAGCAAAGAGCGTGCTCAAGATCGTGCTCACGTAGTCCTCCTAGTGGTCGGGGGCTTCGAGACTTGCGCGGTGGGTGGCCGCGTTCATCATGCGATCGGGATGAAGCCTAAACCGCGGCACGGGCGGCTCGCTTCAAGGACGGCGCCGCCAGCAGGCCGACGGTGATCGTCGGCACCATCGTCAGGAAGCGGTAGACGAGCACGGCGGCGACGACACCGGCATTCGAGCCGCCGAAGCCGACGAGCGTCGCCGTGAGACTGAGCTCGACAACGCCGATCCCTCCAGGCGTGATCGGAATCGTCCCGAGCAGTCGGGCCAGCGACCAGGCCGCGAACGCCTCGATCACGGTGACCTCGGATGCAGGAACGTCGAAGGCGCGGAGCGAGACCAGCAGAACGAGGAAGACCGTGAGGGTGCCTCCGTAGGTCGCGAGCGTCAGTAGGTGCCACCGACGCTTGAGCAGGTGGACGGCCTCATGGCGGAACCGCTCGAAGCTCTCACCGCCCCAGGCGACCGGTCCGCGGCTGAACTTGGCCAGGGCCCAGTCGGCGAGCTGTGCCGCGAGGTCGCCGATGCCGGACGCCGCCCGGTTGCTCGCCAGCACCGCGGCCAGCGCAGCGACGGCGACGCCCAGCACCGCCGCGCCGACGAACGCCGCAGTCGCGAGCACCGCCGAGCTGCTGCCCTCGACCGCGAGCAGGAAGACGGCGAGGACCGGGTAGGAGAGGTTCGCGAACTGGTTCCAGAGGCTCACGAGCGTGACGGCGCGGCCGATGTCCCTGCCCCGGAACCCCCAGCGCCGAAGAATCCCGTACGACCCTGGCAATCCCGACCGCCGCTCCACCGGGCACGACGAGCGACAGCGCCGTCGAGACCTGCGTGAGCACGAATGCCGCTCGGTACCGGAGCCCCGGGAGGGCGACCTGCCATGGCGGCGCGAAGGTGGCCAGATTGAGCAGGGTCGCGGCTACGAGTGCTGCGATCCACTCCCACGAGAGCCCCTTGATGACGGCCCAGACGTCCCGGTAGTCGGCGATCTTTGGCAGGAAGTAGGCGAACGTCGCGAGCGCGAATACCGCGCCGACGACACCGAGGATGACCCGCTTTCGGGGGCGGCGGCGGCGCGGCTGCTGAATCGGGACGTCCGTCAACGTTCCTCCCCGCGCGTCTCGAACGCTGCGACGGCCGCGCGCACGGTTGGAAAGAACTTGTCGACTCCGACCTCCGCCGTCAAACCTGTCTCCTCGAAGCTCTCCCGCTGCCTCGCACATCTCGATCCTCGCGGATGGGTCGGCGCGCGCTTCATTCCGAGAGGACGATTCTGGGCCGGAAAACGTCTCTTTGCGTCGAACTGGGCCTCCGTCGACCCGAAAGGAGTGCACCGTGAGTGAGTACGACACCAGGAACGACGTCCCTGAGCTGTCCGGATGGGCCGTCGGAGGGATCACCTTCGCAGGCGTGATGATGATCCTGATCGGATGCTTCCAGACGATCGCCGGTCTGGTCGCGATCATCGACGACAGCTTCTACGTCGTCACCCAGAACTACACGTTCGATATCGACACGACCGCCTGGGGCTGGATCCACTTGCTCCTCGGGATCCTGATCCTGCTCTCCGGCATCTACCTCTTCAAGGGAGCGGCGTGGGCGGCGGTGACTGCAGTCGTGCTCGCCGGGCTAAGCGCGATCTTGAACTTCTTCTTCATCCCGTACTACCCGTTCTGGTCGCTGGTGTTGATCGCTATGGCCGTCTGGGTGATCTGGGCGCTGACCCGGCCGGGGGCGGTGCGGGTGACCTAGCCGATGCAAGGGGGACCTGGGAGTGACTTCTCCTGCCGCCTGGTCCCCCTTCGGCGGGCGCAATCCGGCAGGTCGATCACCCTGTCGGGACGATGACCGCTGCCGCGGAGTAGATTGGATGCGATGGCGGCGGCTGCCCACGAGAAGATGACGCTCGTTCGCCGGGGAACCTTCCGCATGGGCTCCGAGGACTTCTATCCCGAGGAGCGGCCCGTCCGCGAGGTGGAGGTTGGAGACTTCTGGATGGACGAGCACCCCGTGACCGCGGCCGACTTCCGGCGCTTCGTCCGCGAGACGGGCTACGTGACCGTCGCCGAGCGTCCCCTCGACGCAGAGCAGTACCCCGACGCCGACCCGGACCTGCTCGTGCCCGGCTCGCTCGTCTTCCGCAAGTCGCGCGGGCCCGTCGACCTGAACGACTACCGTAACTGGTGGGAGTACGTCCCTGGAACCAACTGGCGCCGTCCGGGCGGGAAGGGGACGACGATCAACGGGCGCGACCACCACCCGGTCGTCCAGGTGGCCTACGAGGACGCCGAGACATACGCCGCGTGGGCCGGCAAGGAGCTTCCGACCGAGGCGGAGTGGGAGTACGCAGCCCGAGGAGGCCTCGACGGAGCGGCCTTCGCCTGGGGTGACGAGCACTTCCCCGACGGTCAGCCGATGGCCAACTCGTGGCAGGGCGAGTTCCCGTGGCAGAACCTGAAGCTCGACGGCCACGAAGGGACGTCGCCCGTCGGCAGCTTCCCGCCGAATGGGTACGGGCTCTACGACATCACGGGGAACGTCTGGGAGTGGACCTCCGACTGGTACGTCCCACGGCATCCCGACGAGGTCGCGAGCCCGTGTTGCGTCCCGAGCAACCCGCGTGTGACCTCACCCGACCAGAGCTACAACCGCGGTCAGCCCGGCGAGCAGATCCCGCGTCGCGTGATCAAGGGCGGCTCGCACCTCTGCGCGCCGAACTACTGCCTGCGCTACCGCCCTGCCGCGAGGCAGCCGCAGATGATCGACACGTCGATGGCGCATCTCGGCTTCCGCTGCGTCGTCCGTCCGCCGACACAGGAAGGAGCACCGAGTGCCTGACAAGCCGAACATCGTCGTCTTCTGGGGCGACGACATCGGGATCTCGAACCTGAGCTGCTACAGCGACGGCCTGATGGGCTATCGCACCCCGAACATCGACCGGCTCGCAGAGCGAGGGGATGCGGTTCACGGACTCGTACGGCGAGCAGAGCTGCACCGCCGGGCGCTCGGCGTTCATCACCGGGCAAAGCACGTACCGAACCGGGCTCAGCAAGGTCGGGCTGCCGGGTGCGGAGGCCGGTCTCGCGCCGGAGGACCCGACCATCGCGGAGCTCCTCAAGCCGCTCGGCTACGCGACGGGGCAGTTCGGGAAGAACCACCTCGGCGACCGCGACGAGCACCTACCGACGATGCACGGCTTCGACGAGTTCTTCGGCAACCTCTACCACCTGAACGCCGAGGAGGAGCCGGAGCACCCCGACTATCCGGACCCCGAGCAGTACCCGAACTTCCGGGAGCGGTTCGGCCCCCGCGGCGTCCTCCACTCCAGGATGACCCGGAACGGCAAGCACACGATCAAAGACACGGGGCCGCTGACGAGGAAGCGGATGGAGACGATCGACGACGAGATCGTCGACGGCGCGCTCGACTTCATCCAGCGTAAGCACAACTGGCGCACGCCGTTCTTCGCGTGGATCAACACGACGCACATGCACTTCCGGACGCACACCAAGCGCCGGAGCGTCGGTCAGGCGGGGCGCTGGCAGTCCCCCTACCACGACACGATGATCGACCACGACAAACACGTCGGCCGAGTGCTCGACAAGCTGGACGAGCTCGGCATCGCCGAGGACACGATCGTCGTGTACTCGACCGACAACGGCGTGCACATGAACTCGTGGCCGGACGCCGGGATGACGCCGTTCCGCTCCGAGAAGAACACGAACTGGGAGGGCGGCTTCCGCGTCCCCTTCGTCATCCGCTGGCCCGGGAAGATCGCCGCCGGCTCGGTCTCGAACGAGATCGTCAGCCATCTCGACTGGCTGCCGACATTCCTGGCCGCCGCGGGCGAGCCGGATATCAAGCAGAAGCTGCTCGAGGGGCACGAGGCCGGTGAGAAGACGTTCAAGGTGCACCTCGACGGCTACAACCTGTTGCCGTACCTCACCGGCGAGGTCGACGAGAGCCCGCGGAACGAGTTCTTTTACTTCTCGGACGACGGTGATCTGGTCGCCGTTCCGCTACGACAACTGGAAGTTCGTCTTCATGGAACAGCGCGTGAAGGGCACCCTTCAGATCTGGTGCGAACCGTTCGTTCCGCTGCGCGCCCCGAAGATGTTCAACCTGCGCACCGACCCGTTCGAAAAGGCAGACACGACTTCCAATACCTACTGGGACTGGTCCCTCGACCGCGTCTTCCTCGTGGTTCCCACACAGGCGATCGTCGGCGAGTTTCTCCAGACGTTCGTGGACTTCCCGCCGCGGATGAAGGCGGCCAGCTTCACAATCGACCAGGTGCAGGAGAGGCTCGAGGCAGCGATTGCAGGCGGCCGTTGAGGACGTTCGTCATTCGACCGAAGGGAGAGACATGAGAACCACAGATCGCGGGAGCCCGATGTTGCTCGCTTTCGGGGTGCTGATCCTCGGCTTCATCGCCGGCGTTGTCCTCGTCGCTATGGACTTCGTGCTGATCGGGATCCTCGTCGCCGCAGGAGCGATTCCCGCCGCATTCGTCGCCTGGATGACGGCCGGGGACCGCTATTGATCGAAGCGTTCTTCTGGGGCGCCTTCGCCAGCTCGTCGCTGCTCGTCGGAGGCATCCTCGCTCTCAGGCTCGATCTCGGAGAGCGGATCATCGGCCTCGTCATGGCCTTCGGCGCGGGCGTGCTGATCAGCGCCGTTGCGTTCGAGCTCTACCTCGACGCCGCCGAGGCCGCGGAGGACCGTGTCTGGCTCGGGGTCGGGGCATTCGCCGGCGCGCTGACGTTCTACGTCGGCGACACGATCATCGACCGGATGGGCGGTGAGGGCCGCAAGTCTATGGGCGGAGGCCAGGCAGGTGGCGCCGCACTCGCGATCGTGCTCGGGATCGTGCTCGACGGCGTTCCCGAGTCGTTCGTCGTCGGCCTGGACCTCCTCTCGGGAGAGGGCATCAGCGCTGCGTTCGTCGCCGCCGTCTTCCTCTCCAACCTGCCGGAGTCCGCCGCGGCGTCATCCGGCCTGAAGAAGGCGGGCTGGCAGGACCTCCGCATCTACGAGCTCTGGGCCGCCGTGATACTTGTCGCCGGGGTGGCGGCGGCGCTTGGTTACAAGCTCCTCGGCGACGCTTCGGGCAACACGATCGCCTTCGTGCTCGCGTTCGCGGGGGGCGCGATCCTGACGATGCTCGCCGACACGATGATGCCGGAGGCGTTCGAGAAGGGTGGGCGGGCGACCGGGCTCGTGACGACGCTCGGGTTCGCCACGGCCGTGCTGATCGCGTCGCTGGAGTAGGGGCGGGCGCGGGCGGGGCGAACATCTCGCCATGCCACCCGGTCGCATCGAGCTCCGTGTCGAGCGCTGGTACGAGCGACTCTCGCTCGTGCGCGCAGTGGGCAGCGTGCTCGTGGTTGCGGTCATGCTCGTCCTCGTGGCCGGTGCTCTCGAGCGCATCGTCGAGCCCGACACCTTCACCAGCATCGGCCTCGCCTACTGGTGGGCGGTGACGACGGTGACGACGGTCGGCTACGGCGACGTTGTGCCCGAGAGCCCGGGCGGCCGCGTTGTCGCCGCCTTGCTGATGCTCACCGGCCTGGCATTGATCCCGACGCTGACGAGCGTGATCGTCTCGACGTTGATCGGCAAACGCCATGCGGCCGACCAGCAACGGATCATCGAGATGGAGGAATCCGTCGCGGTCACGCTCGAACGCATCGAGGAGCGGCTCGAGCGGATCGAACAGTCGCGTTGAGACGTCGCTGGCTTGAGTCCCCTGAGCAGATCGCGGGGACCGTCTACGGGACCATCGTCGTCATGGGCGCTCTTGCGGCGGGTGCGCACGGAGGAGGAATTCGCGCCCTCGAGCTCGCCGGGATCGTCGCCGGCACAGTGATCGTGCTCTGGCTCTCGCACGTGTACGCGCACTCGCTCGGTGAGACGATCCGTCTTGATCGGCGGCTCGACCGAGCCGAGCTCGTGAGTGTCGCCAGGCGCGAGCTCGCGATTCCACTTGCAGCTGTTGCCCCGGTCGGCGCGCTCATGCTTGGCGCCGCGGGAGTCCTGGAAGACTCCACCGCCGGCTGGCTGGCGGTGGCCTTGGGCCTCGTGGCGCTCGCGGTCGCGGGACTCCTCTACGCGAAAGCCGAGCGCCTGGGGTTCGTCGGTTCTGCGGCTGTGATCGGAGTCAACCTCTGCCTCGGGCTCCTGCTCGTCGCCCTCAAGGCCGGCCTCGCCCACTAGAGCTTGAGCGTCTCCCCGGGTCGCAGGATGCGGACCTCGACCTCCGGCGCAACCTTTGCCGCCGCCCGCGCGAACGCCTCGGCCGGCTCGGTGAGGAAGGGCGCCGACGAGCGATGGTGCAGCGGCCGGTAGGTGCCCCAGTGGATCGGGACGGCGACCTTCGGGGCGAGCCGCCGGACGGCCTCGGCGGCCGTGTCGGGATCGAGATGCTTCCCGCGGCCGAGGCTCGCACCCCAGCCCCAGATCGGGATGAGCGCCAGGTCGAGGTCCTCCACGAGGCCGGTCATCCCGTCGAAGAGCTCCGTGTCGGCGGCGAAGAAGACCCGCCTGGAGCCCAGGATCGCGTAGCCGAGCGCGATGCCGGTCCTGAACGGCGGCCGGCCGCCCGCGTGCTCGGCGTGCGTGGCGCGAATCGTCAGCGGCCCGACCGGCAGCTCGTCCCCCTCGTCCACGCCCTCCGCGTCGAACTCGCCCAGTCCGAGCGCGAGCGTCCGGGGCGCGACCATCCGGCTCCCCTTGAGCTTCCGCAGCGAGGGGAAGTCGAGGTGGTCGTGGTGCCCATGCGAGACGAGCACGAGGTCGACCTCGGGAACCGGTCCCTCGAGAGGCACCGCTCGCCGAAGGTGCGCCACGCGGTTCCGCAGCATGGGATCGGTCAGCACGCGCACGCCGTCCAGCTCGATCAGCACCGTGGCGTGCCCGATGAAGCGAATGACCAATAGCCCAGATAGGACGATGACACAGCCGCCCGGCACGCGATACCACCTGCGGACGTGGGCCGCATGATCCTCGTCCGGATCCTCGTCGTCGTCGGCGCGCTCTTCGCGATCCTCGCCCTGCTCGCGGGCTACGTTCGCTACCAGGGGCTCGACACCGACACCGTCGAGGCGACGGCCGGCGAGCTGATTGCCGACGAGGACATCCGCGATCAGATCGCTGCGACGCTCGTGGAACAGCTGTTCGCGAACGTCGACGTGGAGGCTGCGCTCCAGGAGCGGCTGCCCGAGGACCAGCGGGGTCTTGCCGGGCCGATCGCGGGCGCCGTGCGCGTCGGCGCCGACCGGGCGGCCGTGCAGTTACTGGAGCGGCCGAGGCCGCAGCGGCTCTGGGTCAGGGGAATCGCCGAGACGCACCGGAACCTGATCCGGGTGCTGAAGGACGAAGGGGAGAGAGTCAGCACGGAGGGCGGGAACGTCGTCCTCGATCTCCGGCCGCTGATCATCCAGCTCGGCGAGCGGGTCGCGATCGTCGGCCGGATCGACGAGCGCCTCCTGGCGAACCCCGACGCCGGCCGAATCACGATCGTCGAGTCGGACCAGCTCGAGACGGCGCAGGACATCACCCGGCTCCTGGACTTCCTCGGGCTCTGGCTCTGGACCGTCCCGATCGCGCTCTGGGCGATCGCCGTCTGGCTGGCGGAGGGCAGGCGGCGCGACATCCTCAGGATGATCGGCTTCTCGGCGATCCTGGCCGGCCTGCTCGTGCTGGTCGTCAGGCGCGTCGTGGGCTCCATCGTGGTGGACGAGCTCGCGACGACGGAGTCGGTCGAGATCGCAGCGGGAGACGCCTGGGACATCCTGACCTCGCTCCTGCGCGACGGCGGCCTGACACTGATGGGGATCGGCGTGCTCCTGCTCGTGGCCGTCTGGATCGCAGGGCCGTCGCGGTACGCCACTGACACGAGGGAGTGGCTGGCGCCGCACCTCGCCCGGCCGGAGCTCGCGTTCGGCGGCGCCGCGGCGCTCCTTGCGCTGCTCGTCTGGTGGGGCCCGACGGCTCAGACCCAGCGCTGGCAGCTCATCCTCGTCACCGCCGTCTTGCTCGGCCTCGGCGTCGAGGTCCTACGCCGCCAGACCGCCCGGGAGTTCCCGAGCCGCGACACAGCCCGGCTAGTCGCGGTTGCCGAAGAAGATCAGCGCGTAGTAGAGCAGCAGCGAGAGCGCCGCCAACGCGCCGGCGACGTACGTGAGCGCGGCGGCATTGAGAACTTTTTGCACGCCCTCCTGCTCGCCGGCGCCGACGATCCCGAGCTCCCGCAGCTGCGTGGAGGCCCGGCGTGACGCGTTGAACTCGACCGGCAGCGTGACGATGTGGAAGGCGACGGCGACGGCGTAGAGCAGCAGCGCGAGCGCGACGAGGTTGAGCGCGTCCGAGGACGGCGCCGATGATCAGCAGCCAGATCCACGCGGTCGAGGCGAACGCCACTGCCGGGTACATCGCCGAGCGGATCCTGAGCGGGACGTAGCCCTTCGCAGTCCTGCAGCGCGTGCCCGGTCTCGTGCGCGGCCACTGCGGCGGCCGCCACGCTCGGCGGGTTGTACACGGGCTCCGACAGGAAGAGCGCCTTCTTCCGAGGGTCGTAGTGGTCCGACAGCGGGCCGCCGGGCGCCACGTCGACCGGAACCTCGGTGAGCCCGTTCTGGTCGAGGATCTGCCGGGCGACCTGGGCGCCCGCGAGCCCGCTCCCGATCTGGATCTCCGAGTAGCGCGCGAACGTTCGCTTCAGATACCACTGGATCACCGAGCCCGGCGACGAGCGGCGGAACCATGAAGACGATGAAGAGGCCGAAGTCGCCCATCGGCAGCGAAGCGTACCGAAGGGCCATGTCCAGGTGCCTGGCACCAGGACACGTCCGAAAAGGACGCTACGGTCGCGCGGTGCGCCTGATCGTCGCCCGCTGCGAGGTCACCTACACCGGCCGGCTGGCGGCCTTTCTGCCGGAGTCGACCCGGCTCCTGATCCTCAAGGACGACGGGTCCGTGCTCGTCCACGCCGACGCCGGCGGGTACAAGCCTCTCAACTGGATGACGCCGCCGACCGTCATCGAGCAGGACGGGGAGCCGGTCGAGCGCATCGTCGTCCGCAAGCGGGCGGGGAAGACCGAGGATCGCCTCGAGATCAGGATCGTCCAGCTGCTGAGCGACGTCTCGCACGAGATGGGGGAGGCCGCGGGCCTCGAGAAGGACGGCGTGGAGCGCGACCTTCAGGAGGCGCTCGCGGCGAGCCCGGAGCGGCTCGGCGAGGACCTGCGCCTCGTCCGGCGCGAATGGCCGACCGACGTCGGGCCCGTCGACCTGATGTGCCGCGACCACGAGGACCGCTGGGTGGCGGTCGAGATCAAGCGGATCGGGACGATCGAGGCCGTCGAGCAGCTCTCCCGCTACCTCGAGTGCATCCGGGTCGACCCTGCGAAGGCCGGCATGCCGCGGGATCCTCGCGGCGCAGAAGCTCAAGCCGCAGGCGGTGGCGCTGGCCACCGCGCGGGGGATCACGTGCGTGGAGGTCGACCTGGACGTCCTCCGTGGCCTCCGCGAGCCCGAGCTGACGCTGTTTTCCTGAGCGATAGCGGCGGAAAGCTGCCGGCTTCCTATGATTGCTGGCCATGGTGAGCGATCCAGCGGAGGCCGGTCCTCCTCGAGCTCGCCGTCGCCAACGCGCTCGGGAGCCAGGTCTTCGAGCGGGAGCTGCTCCGCGCCGGCTATCCGCCCACGCAGGTCGGAACGCTGAAGCTGATCGAGATCCACGGGCCGATCACCCCGAAGGACCTCGAAGCGGAGACGGGGATCGCGAAGACGACACTCCGCGGACGGGTCCAGGGCCTGCAACGCAGGGGCCTCGTCCAGCGCGTTCCGAACGAGGCCGACCGCCGCTCCTACTTCCTCGAGGTCACACAAGAGGGCAGCGAGTTCCTGGAGGCGATGGAGCCCATCCTCGAAGCGGCGGAGAGGGCGATCGAGGGCGAGCTCGGCGTCTCGCTCGAGGAGTACCGCGGTCCGCTCGAGCGTCTGCGCAAGGCGAACCGCACTCTGTTAAGCCGGGATTAACTAGGGCGGATCCGCCCTAGTTAGGGCGGATCCGCCCTTTATGATTCTCGACGTGCTCTCGATCATCTACGCGCCGGGGCTGCACGTCGATCCGCTGCCCAGGCTGCCACTGCTGTCCGCGAGCGCTCGATCAGCCGTTCCTGCTTCTCCTCGGGCTCCTCGGTTCGGATCACCTCGACGATCAGGCGATCGAACTCGGGACTCTCGACGTAGTCGACGGTAGCTTCCTCGAGGTGCGGTAGCGCCTCGGCGCGGAACTCCTCGAAGAGCTCGGTCTGGAAGTACTCGTCGGCGAGCGCGCGATACCGCTCGAGCTTCTCCTCGTACGGCAGGTCGGCGTCCCCGATCTCGAAGTAGGCCCCGCGTCGGCTGGTACACGCCGACCTTCCGCTCGGTGGCGGCGCAGAACGTGCACCAGGCGACCAGCGCCTGGATCGCCCACGGGAAGTAGTAGTGGAGGCTGACGAGCGCCATGTCGGGCGAGGCGTTCGCGTAGTCGATCGGGTGAGCCTCGCCGCCCTTGACGATCACCTCGCACGAGTTGAACTCCCACCGGAAGAACGCGTTGACGACCCTCCCGATCGTCTCGACCTCCCGCATCTGCTCCGTCGGAAGGAAGTCGTCGCCGACCGAGTAGCGATAGTGGCCGTCGGCCGACGGGTCGTACTGCATGACTCTCGTCTGCGGCCCGATCGAGAGGCTGCGCGTGAAGACGTCGAAGTCCTCGACGGCCGCCTGCAGGTGCATCAGCCGCACGCCCGGAGTCGTCGTAGGTCGCGTGCAGCTCCTCGCTCGACCCGATCCGCGTCACGCCGACCCACATCCCGCCGTCGAACGGCTTCATGTAGAGCGGGTAGCCGACCTGCTCGGCGACGTAGTCGAGGTCGAACTCGGGGCTGTAGCGCTCGGCCATCGGGACGTAGCGCGGGTTCTCAGGCGGGAGCTTGTGCGGGATCAGCCAGGTGTTCGGCACCTTGATCCCGAGCCGCATCATCGCGCAGTAGGCCGAGTGCTTCTCCATCGCCTGGAACGTGAACGGGTTGTTCAGGAGGTAGACCTCGTCCATCAGCGCGAGCTTCTTCAGCCACTCGCGCGGCACCTCGTACCACCAGGCGAGCCGGTCGATGATCAGCGCGTAGCGCGGCCTGTAGCGGAGGTCGAACGGCTCGTGGACGATCCGCTCGGTCGGGAACTCGTGGGTCTCGCCGCGCCAGCTGATCGGCCCGAGCCTGGCGAGCAGGGTCTCGAAGGCCCTCGGCCAGTCCTCCTCGGTCGCGAGGAGCAGCCCGATCAGGTGCTTGCGTGCCGTGCCGCCGAGTCTAAGAGGCCGAAGCGGCCAGCGAGCGGAGGATCTCCTCGGCGTGCGACCAGAGGAGCAGGTGGCCGGCTCCCTCGAGCATGTGCAGTCGGCTGCCGGGGATCGTCTCGGCGAAGAACTGCGCGATCCTGGGGGAGACCGCCTCGTCCTCGTCGCCGTGCCAGACCTGCGTCGGGACCGTGATCTCCTCGGGCCGGAAGCCCCACGGCGTCACGTACAGGAGGACGAGGTCGCGCGCGTACCCGTCGGGGCCCCGCTCGATCGTCTCGCGGGTCGCGGCGTCGAACCGTCCGCGAACCTCGGGGTCGGCCAGGATCGCCTGATCGGCCTCGGGCCCATCGGCCTTGCCGCCGTTCCGGGAGCCCGCGGCCATCCGCTCGAGCTCGGCGCGGCAGTCCTCGAGCAGCCGGCGCGTGATGAGCTCGTGATCGCTCTCGGCGAGCTCGATCATCGGTCGGCGGTGGGGAGGAGCCGAGAACCGGAGCTCGGGCCGGTCCCACACCGGCGCGGGAGAGCTGACGAGACCGAGCGCGGAGACCCGATCGGGGAGGGCGTAGGCACAGGAAGCGGCGTGCGGGCCGCCGCCCGACATCCCGAAGACGGCGAAGCGGTCGATGCCGAGCCCGTCGGCGAGCTCTGCGATGTCGCGCGGCCAGTCGAGCAGCGTCCGCTCCGGGTGCAGGTCTGAGAGCCCGTAGCCGGGCCGGTCGACGAGGATCAGGCGGACGCCGGCGGCGCGTGGCGCGTCTTCCCCGAGGTGCGCGAGCCGCGAGAGGCTCGTCCCGTGGAAGCCGAACACGGGCGGGCCGTCGGGCGATCCCCACTCGGCATAGCCGAGCGCTCGTCCGTCGGAGAGTGTGAAGGCACCCATAGCCGACGGACGTTATCGGCCGTTCTGCCGAAAGAGAAGGGCGGCCCTTGCGGGCCGCCCTTCCCGTCTGCTCTTCCGCTTCGTCCGCTAGCGGTTGAGGCAGAGCGCGGCGTAGTCCCACGTGAAGACCGGGTGATAGTGGTAGCACCCAGTCCGCGCGGAGACGTAATGCCGGTCGTTCGGGCTCGCGTAGGTGGCCAGCGGCGCACCGTTGCGAACCAGGTCGTGGTCGAGGTTCGAGAACGCGCGATACCTCTCGACGCCCACCAGCGTCTTCGCCCGCGTGATCTTGCGGTTGAAGGCCGGCGAGTTGAAGTACGAGAAGTTCACGTTGTTGGCAGGCCGGATCGTCGAGCCGTCGACCAGGAAGATGAAGTCGTACGGATCGAAGTAGTCCATGTGCCAACCCTCGAGCGTCATGTCGAACGGCTCGCCCTTGCGGCCGGCCAGCTCGAACTGGGTCGCCCGCGGGAACAGCCTGATGTCCATGTTCAGGCCGATGTTCCGCAGGTTCGCCTGGACGACCTGGCACCGCGCGGGAGAGGGAGCACGGTTCGAGCAGTAGAACACGCCGTCACCGCCCCGCTGCTGGCCATTGGCGAGAGCTCTCGCCTGGCTCAGGTTGGGCCGCCGCGGATAGATGGAGAGGTTCCGGAAGCCGCGCATCGTCGGCGGCATGTACTGGTCGTTCGTGACGCCGGCGTATGCCCCGCCCTGTGCGAGGACGGCCTGCCGGTCGATCGCGAAGTTGACGGCTTTCTTCAGCCGGACGTTGCCGTTCCCGCCGCCGCCGAACAGCCGGCGATCGTGGTTCATCGCCAGGTAGAGGATCGTCGGTGCGGGGTTCGCGAAGTAGCGGCCCGGCGACTGCTTCTTGACGCCGTAGCGGCGACCCAGCTCGGCATGCGCTGCCGGCGGGAGGTCACCCATGTCCACCACGCCGCGGTCGATGTTCAGCTTGATCGTCTCGAGCGGGAGCCCGATGTCGACCTCGATGCGGTTGACGTTGCCGCGAACGGGCCCGCGATAGAAGCGGTTCCGCTCGAGGATGACGCGCCGGTTCTTCGTCCACTCCTTGATGTAGTACGGGCCTGCGCCGTGCACCGGAGCGCTGACGCCCTCCGGGTTGATGGGCAGGTTCGGCTGAGCGGCGAAGAAGGGCATCGCCAGCCGGGCCAGGAGGTCCGGCGAGCGCTTGGTCAGGCGGAGCGTGAGGGTATTCCCACGCGCGGTGATCCCGCTGGCCCGCTGAGCGCGGCCTGCGATCACTGCCTCCGCGCCCCGAATGTCCTCGATGAACGGCTGCGCCGGCGAGCTCATCCGCCGGTTCAGTGCGCGGTTCAGGGCGTTGGCGAAGCTCTGCGCCGTGACCCGCTGACCGTTCGAGAGGCGGTACGTGTTCTTGATCCGGAACGTGTACGTGAGGCCGTTCGGTGAGATGCGAGGGAAGCCCTGAGCTACCTCGGGCGTGAGCCGCGACCCTCTCGGGGCGGGCGCATGCGGGTAGTTCAGGAGCATCGCGCTCGTCGAGTACGCGATCGTCCAGGACGGCACGTAGTACCAGAGAGCCGGATCGACGTAGTCGATGTCGACTGTCAGGCTGTGCTTGAGCGTCCCGCCGACCCGTGCCTTCCCGGCATCCGATGCCTGCGGGCCGGCACTACCCGAGGTGCCCGCTACCGCGGACGCCGCGAGCAGCCCGGCGCCGACGAGCAGCATCGTCACCGAGAGCGTGAGTCGTCTATGCACTGAGACTCCTTTCGCGGTTTGAGAGTCGGGCAATCCACCTGCCCGGCTCCGAGCGCCTCTTTCGGCACTCCGACCGCTCAAACGGCTCGAGAAGAGGGTTGTTAGACCGAAATCACCGACCGGAATTGCCCGTTCAGTGTGGGTAATCACTCGATCTGCAAACCAATATCGTTCTTAGCCGTCAACGGTAAGCGGATGGGCCGTTCGACCCCCGCGCGCCCCAATCGATCTCGCTGCACCCGGCCGAGCTCAGGAGTGCCGTGCAGCAGCTGAAACGCTGGCCGGGAATCGAGCTGCGGCACCTCGAGGCGCTCGCAGTCGTCGTCGACGAGGGGAGCTTCCGGCGGGCGGCGCGCAAGCTCGGCTACACACAGTCGGCGATCAGCCAACAGATCGCGGCGCTCGAGCGCGCGGTCGGGCATCCCGTCCTGGAGCGGCCGTCGCGGGGCAGACCCCTCGCGCTCACGGAGGTCGGCGACCGGCTTCGCCGGCTGCACGACACCGTCGAGCAGGCGATGGCAGCCGCACGCGCCGATGTCGCCGCCGCCGCGGCCGGCGTCGGGCACGTCGTCCGGGTCGGGACGCCGTTCTCGTTCCCGCATCTCTCCGAGGCGGTCGTCGCGATGCGCGTCCGGCATCCGCGCGTCGTCGTCGAGGTCGTGAGCGCGGTCGAGGACGACCGGCTGCTCCGGCTCCTCGAGACCGGCGCGGTCGATCTGGCCGTCGTGCGGTCGGCGGCGGAGCCGCCCCCGGTGGAGGTGCGGCCGGCGGCGATGTGCTCCTACGCGGTCGCGATTCCGTCCGCCTCGGCGCTCGCGCGCGGGCAGAAGCGGATCGCGTTGTCGGATCTCGCCGGTCTGGCGCGGATCGCGACGGCGGACGGCACGGCGTTCGCCGACGACGTGGCTGCTCCCGTCGTGGCGTCGGATGCCGAGATGGCGCTCGGCCTGGTCGCCGCCGGGGCCGGCGCGGCGGTGCTCCCCGCGCTGTTCGCGTCGGCGCCCCACGCTGGGCGTGACGGTTCGGCCGCTCCGCGACATCCTCCCGCCGTTCCGGCTCTCGATCGCCACCACCGGACGGCTCGTCCCGCAGGCCTCGGATCTCGCGGACTTGCTCGTCGCCGCGATCTCCGGCTGGCCGAACGCCAGCCCCGCCGAGAAGCGACCGGCGGCACCCGCCTAGAAGCGCCCGGCACTCCGATCGGTGTCGGACCCCGCGGAGTGTCAAGCGAAATCTGTGCCGAATGTGTGCCGAGTTCTCCCGGCGCTTCTACGCGGCCTCGATCAGGCGGGCGGCTTCGACCGATCGCGGCGACCAGCGGTTGTCGGCCCAGCCCCACGCGAGAGCGTGCGCGACTCCCCAGCCCGCGCATCCGCTCGCGGTCGAGGCCGAGCCCGGCGAGGACGTCGAGCCAGCGGCGTACGGCCGGCGTGCCGCCGTTCCAGGCCGCGTTTCGCAGCGGGCCGACCGCGTCGAGCTCGCGCTCTCCGACGAGCGGCTTCGGGTCGATCACCAGCCACGGCTCCCGCTCCGCGCCGAGGATGTTGCCGCCGTGGAGATCCTGGTTGACGAGCGTCGTCGCATCCGGATCGGCTGTGCGGAAGACGTCGACGGCGAGCTCGACGAGCGACCGCTCGAACGGCCGGCCGCCGAGCTCGTAACGCGCAGGCACGTCCTCGACCCACCGTCGGGCCTCGTCGGCCGCGTGCCTGAACGGATGCGACTCGCCGGCGTCGAGCCACAGCCGCGGGAGGAGCTCGGCCGACCACAGCCGGCTCGTCGGCGCCGGAATCCCAGAGGCGCGTCCCCGGCCGGCAGCGCTCGAGGAGGAACGCGCGGTGCCGATCGTCCCGCGCTACGAGCCTGACCGCACCCGCGGCCGTCCCACGACGCCAGCGCGTCCGCTTCGTGGTCGGCCTCGTAGTGCGAGGGCGCGTTCATCTTGAGCACGACCTCGCCGGCCGGGACGACGAGCGAGTGCGGTGTGTCGACGGGCTCCTCGAGCGCGAGACCCCACGCCGCGGCCAGCTCGGCCACCTGCCCGGGTAGCCCTTCCAGCCATTCCGGCTCGCTCCGCCAGGTCTCTCTGAGGGCCGCCGGGAGCTCCATCGGCCCTCGCGCAATGCCCCCAAAAATTGATCGCAATCGGTTGGCCCGTGCGTCTCGCGTTTAGGGTGCCGGTGTGACCGAGCCCGGACGAGAGAGCGACGCCCCGCTGGAGCGGGAGGCGAGGGAGGCGGCGCGAGGAGGGAGCGAGAAGACGCCGCTGCTCCTGATCGGCGGCGTCGGCGGGACGATCGCGATCGTGGCCGGCATCCTGATCGTCGCGATGCTGCTCGTCTGGCTCTTCGTGTAGCGGCGCCGAGCCCGTTCCGCGGCGTCAGGGCCTTGGAGGCTTGAGCACCGCGAACGGATCGGTTACTTCCAGCTGCGGCGAGCTGAAGCGGAACACCGACGCTGGTCGGCCTCCTGTCCGGCCCGGCTCCCGGCGTCCGCCGGTGGGCTCGAGGACTCCTCGCCGAACCAGCACACGGTGGAGGTTCGTCGCCGAGACGTCGTGGCCGAGCGCCGCCGCGTAGATCGTGCGGAGCTGGGAGAGCGTGAACTCCTCCGGCGCGAGCGCGAAGCCGATGTTCGTGTAGGAGAGCTTCGCCCGCAGGCGCGCCAGGCCGGAGCCGACGATCTCGCCGTGGTCGAACGCCGTCCGCCCGAGCCGGTCGACGGGCAGCCACCGCGTGTCCTCCGGGACTGCGGGATCGACGTCGCTCGGAACCAGGCCCAGGTAGGCGGTCGCCAGCTCCCAGTCCTCGGGATTGCGGGTCGGCTCGCTGCGGGTCTCGAGCTGTTCCAGGTGCGACAGCTCCCGCACGTCCACCTTGGCCGCCAGGTGTCCCCTGATGGACTCCTCCAAGGTCTGCCCGGGCTCGAGATCGCCGCCCGGCAGGGCCCAGCGACGCGCGAACGGCTCCCGCGCCCGCTGCCACATGAGCACCTGCAGCGCGTCGTCGCGAACCTGGAAGACAACAGCAAGCGTGACGTGCCGTGGGGCGGCTCGGATAGACTTCGCCACCAGGTTTGAGACTATCAGGCGAAAACCTCCGCTCAGTCGTCGCAGCAGCCGGTGTCGTGCTCCTGCTCGCGGCCTGCGGCGGCGACGACGGCTCGAGTGCGGGGACGACCGAGCCCGCCGAGGGCACGACCGAGTTCAAGATCGGGCTCGTCACCGACGTCGGGCAGCTGAACGACCGCGGCTTCAACCAGCTGGCCCACGAGGGTCTGAAGCGGGCGGAGAAGGACCTGGGCGTCGAGATCCGCGTCGCGCAGTCGCGGACCGCCGCCGACTACGTCCCGAACCACACGACGCTTGCCCGCCAGGGCTTCGACCTGATCATCGGCGTCGGCTTCGCGCAGGGCGAGGCCGTCGCCGCGGCGGCGAAGAGCTTCCCCGAGAGCCGTTACGCGATCATCGACGTCGACCAGACGACCCTGCCGGGCAAGCCGGCGAACGTCCTCGGCGTCCTCTTCCGCGAGGAGCAGGCCGGCTACCTCGCGGGCGTGCTGGCCGGGCTCGCGGTGAAGAAGGATCCGCCCCGTCGTCAGCTCGGTCGGCGGGTACAAGGAGCCGCCGGTCGATCGCTTCATCGCCGGCTACCAGGCCGGCGCCAAGTTCTCGAAGCCGGACGTCCAAACCCTCAACGGCTACTCGTCCGACTGGGACGACCAGGCGAAGTGCAAGGAGATCGCGCTGAACCAGATCGCGCGCGGGTCGAGCGTCGTCTTCCAGGTTGCGGGCGGCTGCGGGCTGGGCGCCCTCGACGCGGCCGGGGAGCGAGACGCATGGGGGATCGGCGTCGACGCCGACCAGTCCTTCCTCGGGAGCTTCGTGCTCACGAGCGCGATGAAGCGCGTGGACGAGGCGGTCTTCCGGATCATCAGGTCGGTCACCGACGGGACGTGGAAGGGCGGCCTGAACGTGACCTTCGGCCTCGCCGAGCACGGCGTCGGACTGGGAAAGATCAACCCCGACGTCCCGCAGGAGCACCGCTCGACGCTCGAGGACGTCGAGCGGAAGATCCTCGCCGGCGAGATCGAGATTCCGAAGTCGCCTCTAGCCGCCGGCGACCGCGGCGATGACGCGCAGCTCGCCGGCGTCCGCGACCGGCGTGTGCAGCCCGTCGAGCCCGCGGGCGTCCTTGCCGTCCACGTAGACGTTCACGAGCCGCCGCAGCTCGCCGCTCTCGTCGAAGAGCAGGTCCGCCACCGGCAGCTGGCGCAGCGCGTGCTCCACGGTCGCCGCCTCCACCTCGAACCGCCCCTGCCCGCCCGCCTGCGTGGCGAGCAACGAGGGCAGGACGACTACGACCACGAAACTTCGACCGACAGGATCGGCGGCAGCTGGCGCGCGATCTCCGTCCAGCCCTCTCCGCCGTCGGTCGACGCGAACACCGAGCCGCTCTGCGTCCCGAAGTAGACGCCGGACGGCTCCAGGCCGTCGAACGTGAAGCCCTCGCGCATGACCGCGCCCCAGGCGGGCTCGGGGAGCCCGTCCGACACGAGCGCCCAGCTCGCGCCGCCGTCGTCCGTCCGGTAGACGCCGAGCCTGCCGTCCGGCGTCACGCGGTTCTCCGCGCCCTCCTCGGGGATGACGTACGCGACGTCGGGATCGCGCGGGTCGAGCGCGAGCGGGAAGCCGAAGCCGCTCGGGAGCCCGTTCCCCTCGAGCCGCTCCCAGCTCTCGCCCCGGTCGTCGGACCGGTAGACGCCGCAGTGGTTCTGCTGCCAGAGGCGGTCGGGCCGCTCGGGGTGGAGGAGCAGCTTGTGGACGCACTGGCCGACCTCCGGGAAGTTGTCCGGCTCCGGGAAGAAGTCGGCGGCGACGCCCTTGTTCGCGGGAGCCCACGACTCGCCGCCGTCGTCCGTGCGAAACGTCCCGGCGGCGGAGATCGCGATGTACATCCGGTTCGGGTCGGACGGGTCGAGCTGGATCGAGTGGCAGCACATCCCGCCGGCGCCGGGCTCCCACCGCTCGCGCGTCGGATGCTCGAGCACGCTCTGAACGGGCTCGAACGACTCGCCGCCGTCGGTCGAGCGGAAGAGGACGCCCGGCGTGGCGCCGAGCCAGATCTCGCCGTCCTCCCGGCCGGGCTCGACGTGCCAGGTCTCCTCGAGCTTCAGCCCGGAGTCCTCCGGGAGGCCGAGCCCCTCCGCCCGCTGCCACGTCTTCCCGTCGTCGTTCGACCGCTGGAAGGTGCCGCCGTAGACGAAGTTGTTCGCCGCGACCTGGAGCGAGCCGTCGCGCCGGTCGCGGATCGCGTGGTAGACCGACCAGCCGGTGAGGAGCGGTCCCTCCAGCTCCCAGGCGGTCCGGTCGTCGTTCCCGTGGAGGAGGAAGAGGCCCTTGCGCGTTCCGCAGAGCAGGAGCACCCGGCTAGCCTATGCAACCTCCGTGGCCGGGTTGACCGAAGAGCAGGCGAGCCTTCTCAAGGGCAAGAACTTCGCCGTCGTCGGCACCGTCGGCGCGGACGGAGCTCCGCAGCTGACGACGAACTGGATCGACTGGGACGGCGAGCACGTCCTCGTCAACACGGCCGAGGGACGCGTCAAGCCGCGCAACATCCGCCGGAACCCGGTCGTCAGCGTCTGCGTCTACAACCACGAGAACCCGTACCAGTCGCTCACCGTCACCGGGCCTGCCGAGCTGACGCACGAAGGCGCCGAGGAGCACATCAACGAGCTCTCGCATCGCTACTTCGGTCGCGACTACCACTACGTGCCGGGCGAGAGGCGGGTGATCGCCCGGATCAAGCCCGAGCGGGTCTTCGCCCGCGGGTTCTGACCTTGCTGCGGGAGGTCGGGCCGCGTGACGGCCTCCAGAACGAGCAGGAGGTCCTTCCGCCCGAGACGCGGGCCGAGCTCGTCGGGCGGCTCGTCCGCCGCCGGGCTGAAGCGGATCGAGGCGGCGAGCTTCGTCAACCCCGAGCGGGTGCCGCAGATGGCCGGGGCGGAGGAGGTCGTCGCCGCGCTGGATCGCCGGGACGGGGTCGTCTACTCGGGCCTCGCCCTCAACGAGCGCGGCTACGACCGGCTCCGCGACACCGGGCTCGACGAGGTGTCGTTCGCGGTCGCCGCCACGGAGAGCTTCTCGCAGCGCAACGCGGGCGCGTCGGTCGACGCCGCGCTGGAGGACGCCGAGCGCATCGTCGAGCGCGCCAAGGAGGACGGGCTCCGCGCCAGCGTCACGGTCTCGGTCGCCTTCGGCTGCCCGTTCGAGGGCCGCGTCGATCCGCAGCGCGTGGCTGGCGATCGGGGAGCGGCTGGCGGCGACGCAGGCGGACGAGCTCGTCCTCGCGGACACGATCGGGGTCGCGACGCCGACGCAGGTCACCGGGCTCGTCGAGGGGTTCGTGGCGCTCGGCAAGCCCGTCGGCGGCCACTTCCACAACACGCGCAACACCGGCTATGCCAACGCGTACGCCGCGCTCGAGGCGGGCGCCATCCGCGCTCGACGCCTCGGTCGGCGGGCTCGGCGGCTGTCCCTTCGCGCCGAAGGCGACGGGCAACGTCGCGACGGAGGATCTCGTCTACCTGCTCGAGGGCGAGGGCGTCGAGACCGGTGTCGACCTCGAGGCGCTGATCGCGATCTCCGAGTGGCTCGAGGAGCTGCTCGGGCGCCGGCTCGAGGGCTACCTGTACCGCGCGGGCCCGTTCAGAGCACAGCCCTGACGAGCAGGAAGATCGCGACAAGCGCGGCGAGGCTGAGGAACAGCGCAAGGAACCCGACCAGCACGAGCTTCCCGAGCTTCTCGGTCGAGTCGTCCGCGCGAGCCCGGCTCGAAGCCGGCCAGGATCTGCTCGTGGACCCTGCGCTCGATCTCAGCGGCGAGGTCGTCCGCGGAGCTCTTGGGCGCCGCCGTCTTGAGCGGCGGAAACGCGTCCTCTTGCCCGGCCAGCGCCAGCTCGAAGATGCGCTCGTGCTGGACGTCCTTGAGGTTGGCCTCGCCGAGATCGCGGACCTCGGTTCCCTCCGGGATGCTGTTCCCGACCAGCGCCCGAGTCGTCTCCGAGAGCAGGATCTGCCCGCCGTGGCCGGCCGAGCAGATGCGGGCGGCGCGGACGACGTCCATCCCGAGGTAGCCCTCCTCGCCGACCGTCGGCTCGCCGGTGTGCAGGCCCATCCGGACCTTGACCTCGGCGCCGTCCGGCCAGCTGTGCTCGGCCAGCTCCCGCTGGGCAGCGACCGCGCCGGAGACGGCGTCCCTGGCGCGCTCGAACGAGAAGAAGAACGCGTCCCCCTGCGTGTCGACCTCCCGGCCGCCGGCGCCGCCGAGCTCCTCGCGCAGGATCCGTCGATGCTCGCGGTGGACGTCCCCGTAGCGGTCGCCGAGCTGCTCGAGCAGCCGCGTCGAGCCCTCGATGTCCGAGAAGAGAAAGGTGACGGTGCCGCCGGGAAGGGTCAATCCGGCGGAAGCAGGCCGAGGCTCTCCTCGGCGCTCAGGCCCGGATCGTCGTCCTCGCGCGGCTCCTCGTCCGGTCCGGTGCGTCCTCCGGCTCGAGCAGGTCGTCGGGCGTCTCGGTCACAGGGCTAGCCTAGACGGATGAACCGTCTCGCCAAAGAGACGAGCCCGTACCTCCTCCAGCACGCCGACAACCCCGTCGACTGGTACGCCTGGGGCGACGAGGCCTTCGAGCGGGCACGCACCGAGGACAGGCCGATCCTGCTCTCGATCGGCTACTCCGCGTGCCACTGGTGCCACGTCATGGAGCACGAGTCCTTCGAGGACGACGAGACGGCGCAGCTGATGAACGAGCGCTTCGTCAACGTCAAGGTCGACCGCGAGGAGCGGCCGGACGTCGACGCGCTCTACATGGACGCCGTGGTCGCGCTGACCGGGCACGGCGGCTGGCCGATGACGGTCTTCCTGACCCCGGAGGGCGAGCCGTTCTTCGGCGGCACCTACTTCCCGCCCGAGCCGCGGCACGGGATGCCGGCGTTCCGGGACGTGCTCACGGCGGTCTCGGACCTCTACCGCGAGCGCCGCGGCGCTGCGGCCGCGTCGGCCAAGCAGCTCGTCGACGCGATCCAGGCGTCGAGCGCGGTGCGTCCGTCGACCGACCCGCTGACCGAGAGCCTGCTCGGCGACGCGGCCCGCGCGCTGCGCCGCCAGTTCGACCCGGAGTGGGGCGGCTTCGGCGGCGCGCCGAAGTTCCCGCCGGCGCCGGCGCTCGAGTTCCTCCTCCGCATGCACCTCCGCGGCGACGACGAGGCGCTGCCGATGGTCACGAAGACCCTCGACGCCATGGCCGCGGGCGGCATGTACGACCTCCTCGGCGGCGGCTTCCACCGCTACTCCGTCGACCGGCGCTGGCTCGTGCCGCACTTCGAGAAGATGCTCTACGACAACGCGCTGCTCGCCTCGACGTACCTCCACGGGTGGGTCGTCACGGGCGAGGAGCGCTACCGGGAGGTCGCCGAGGAGACCCTCGACTACGTCCTCCGGGAGCTCGCCCTCCCGGAGGGCGGCCTTGCCTCCGCGCAGGACGCGGACACCGACGGCGTCGAGGGCCTGACCTTCACGTGGACGGCCGAGGAGGGTGTTCCCGAGGAGCTGCTCCAGCCGTTCGAGGACGGCCGCTCGATCATCCGCGGCGAGCTCGACGAGGAGCTCCGCCGACGGCTCTGGGAGCTCCGCGAGGAACGGCCGAAGCCCGCGCGCGACGACAAGGCGATCGCGTCCTGGAACGGCCTTGCGCTGGCGGCGCTCGCGGAGGCCGGCCGCCGGCTCGAGCGGGCCGACTTCGTCGACGCGGCCCGGCGGATCGGCGAGTTCCTGCTCGGCCCGCTCTCGGACGACGAGGGCCGGCTGCTCCGGAGCTACCGCGACGGCCGCGCGAAGCACACCGGCTTCCTCGAGGACTACGCCGACGTCGCGCACGGGCTGCTCGAGCTCCACGTCGCGACCGGCGAGCTGCGCTGGCTCGAGGAGGCGAACCGACTCGCCCGGCTCGCCGTCGAGCTGTTCGGAGACGAGGAGCACGGCGGCTTCTTCCGCACGCCGGTGGACGGCGAGCGGCTGATCGCGCGCCAGAAGTCCTTCGACGACAACCCGACGCCGTCGGGGAACTCGATGCTCGCCTACGTGCTCCTGCGGCTCGCGCGGATCTACGGCGACGACGAGCTCGAACGGCGCGCGGTCGGCGTCTTCCGGCTCGTCGGCCCAGCGCTGTCACGAGCGCCGCAGGCGTTCGGCCATGCGCTCTCCGCGCTCGACCTGCACTTCTCGCCGCCGCGGGAGATTGCGGTCGTCGGCCCGCCCGACAGCGAGGTGGCCCGGGCGGCGCTCGCGCCGTTCGACCCGAACACGGTCGTCGCCGTCGGGCCCTCGGACGAGGTTCCGCTGCTCCGCGGCAAGGGGCTCGTCGACGGCAGGCCGGCGGTCTACCTCTGCGAGAGCTTCGCCTGCCAGGCACCGGTCGTCGACGCCGAGAACCTTTCCGGAACGCTTACGAATTCCTAACCGTATTTCTCGGGCTTTCGGGGAAGACTCCCGCACGATGCAGACGAAGGCACGCGAGATCCTTGCCGCGACCTTGGCGCTCCTCGCGCTCTCGGCGGCCTTTGCCTCCTCGGCGACGTCCGAGATCCAGCAGACGCAGACCAGGCCGAACATCGTCGTCCTGATGACCGACGACCAGACGGTCGAGTCCATGCGGGTCATGACCAACGTGAACACGCTGCTCGCCGCGCGCGGGACGACGTTCACGAACAACTTCGCGTCGTACCCGCTCTGCTGCCCGTCGAGGGCGACGTACATCACCGGCCAGTACGGCCACAACCACGCGATCATGGGCAATGCAGCGCCGAGCGGCGGCTACGAGAAGCTCGCGCCGACGCACTCGAACACGCTCCCGGCGTGGCTGCGCGCAGCGGGCTACCACACCGTCCACGTCGGCAAGTACCTGAACGGCTACGGACGCGTGCGGCCGACGGAGATCCCGGCCGGCTGGGCCGAGTGGTACGGCTCGACCGACCCGTCCACCTACAGCTTCTACAACTACCGCCTGAACGAGAACGGCCGGCTGGTGACCTACGGGACCGGCGCCGCGAACTACCAGACGGACGTCTACGGGCGGAAGGCCGTCGAGCTGATCCGCCGGCATGCGCCCTCGACGCAGCCGTTCTTCCTCTCCGTTGCGTTCCTCGCGCCGCACAGCGGCGGGCCGCGGGAAGCCGGCGACCCGGCCAACCAGGCGACGCCGGTTCCGGCGCCGCGCCATAGGAACCGGTTTGCGTCGGAGGCGCTGCCCGCGCCGCCGTCGCTGAACGAGGCGGACGTGTCGGACAAGCCGTCGGGCATCCGCAACCGCGCTGTGATCGGGCCGGCGCGCCTCAACGCGATCCGCGAGAACTACCAGCAGCGGCTGGAGTCGCTGCTCGCCGTCGACGAGGCGATCCGCGACATCGTCGCCGCGCTCGATGCGTCAGGCGAGGCGAACCGAACGCTCATCGTCTTCACCGCCGACAACGGGTTCTTCCACGGTGAGCATCGCGTCCCCGCGGGAAAGGTGCTCGTCTACGAGCCGTCCGTGCGCGTGCCGCTGATCATCCGCGGCCCCGGCGTGCCTGCCGGCGCGCTCCGCTCGAACCTGGTCGCGAACATCGACCTCGCGCCGACGATCCTCGACGCGGCGAACGCCCGCCCGGGACGACGCCAGGACGGCCGCTCGCTGCTGCCGTTCGCCCGCGACGGGCTCCTGCGGTCGGGCAGGGACATCCTGCTCGAGACGCCGAGCTACAGCGCGATCCGCACGCCGCGGTTCGAGTTCGTCCAGCACACGAACGGTGAGCAGGAGCTCTACGACCTGGCCCGCGATCCCCACCAGCTCCAGAGCCTGCACGCGGATGGACGGTTCACCGGCGTGAAGACCGATCTCGCCGCGCGGCTCGGCCGCGCCCGCGCCTGTGCCGGAGACGCGTGCCGCCGCGGGCCTGCCCTCAGGCTCCAGGCGCGCTACCGCCGTGGGCGGGCAGGCTGCGTCCGCTCGACGGTCCGCCTTCGCGTCGGCGGCTCGGCCGCATCGCGGATCTCGAGCGTGAACTTCTACCGCGGCCGCACGAGGATCAAGCGCGACTCGCGGGCGCCGTTCACGGCGTCGGTGTCCCCGCGGCGCCTCCGCACGAGGACGCTCGTTCGGGCGCTCGTGGGGCTCCGGGACTCGCGAAGCGCGACGCTGGATCGCCCGCTCCGGGCCTGCTAGCACCGCCCGAGAACCTTTCCAGAACGCTTACGAACCTCTAACGGCGATTCGTCGTTTCAGTCTCTGAAGGCGGGCACAAAGGGCCGGGGACGTGGGGGGTCTCACTGGCATCGCTAGCCGATGTCGCCGTCCTCGGCCTCGCTCGCCGCTCCGCACCGCCGCTCAAGTCCGGCAGTTCACCTCGCCGATCTCTCTCCTGACGAGCGGCGGTGCGGAGAAGCTGTCCGGCAAGTGGAACCAGGACGGCTGACCTAGCGCCGCTTTACGATCCTCCGGCCTTGGCGCTGCTGGAGGTCAGGAACGTCACCCGCCGGTTCGGCGGCATCGTTGCGCTCGACGACGTCTCCTTCGACGTCGAGGCCGGCCAGATCTCGGGCTTGATCGGCCCGAACGGCGCCGGCAAGACGACGGTCTTCAACGTGATCACGCGGCTCTACCGCCCCGACGCCGGGGAGGTCGTCTTCGACGGCTCGAGCCTGCTGCGCACCAAGCCGCACAAGGTCGTGAGGCGCGGCGTCGCGCGCACGTTCCAGAACGTGGAGCTCTTCCCGGGCATGTCCGTGCTGGACAACGTGCGGGTCGGGACCCACGCGCGGAGCGGCTGGTTCGCCGAGCGGCGGGGGCGGCGACGGGCGATCGAGGCCCTGGAGGAGGTCGGCGCGGCCGACGTCGCGAGCCGTCCCGCGGTCGGGCTCCCGTTCGGGACGCTGAAGCGCGTCGAGCTCGCTCGCGCCCTCGCCGCCGAGCCGCGGCTGCTGCTGCTGGACGAGCCGGCCGGCGGCCTCAACCACGAGGAGGTCGGCGCCCTCGGCGACCTGATCCGGCGGATCCGGAAGCAGCGCGACCTGACGATCCTCCTGGTCGAGCACCACATGAGCCTCGTCATGTCCGTCTCGGACCGGGTGCAGGTGCTCGACTTCGGCAGGAAGATCGCGGAAGGCACGCCCGCCGAGGTGCAGCGGAACCCGGCCGTGATCGAGGCCTACCTGGGGGAGGCGCCGCCATCGCCCTCCTCGAGCTGAAGGCCGTCGAGGCCAGGTACGGGCCCGTGCAGGCCTTGCACGGTGTCTCCCTGACCGTCGACGACGGGGAAATGGTCGCGGTCCTCGGCCCGAACGGCGCCGGCAAGACGACGACCCTCCGCGCCGTCTCCGGAACCGTCGCCCGCCGCGGAGAGATCCTCTACGACGGTCGTGGCCTGCCTCGATCGGCCGAGCGGACCGCGCGGCTGGGCATCGGCCACGTGCCGGAAGGGCGAGGCACCTTCTCCGAGCTGACGGTGCTCGAGAACCTCAGGCTCGGCGCCTACACCCGGCGCAACGGGCTCGGCGACGAGCTCGAGCGGGTGTTCGAGTTCTTCCCGTGGATGCGCCAGCGCCAAGACCAGCCGGCCGGGACGCTGAGCGGCGGGGAGCAGCAGATGCTCGCCCTGGCTCGCGCGCTGATGGGGCGCCCGCGGCTGCTGCTGATGGACGAGCCCTCGCTCGGGCTCGCGCCGATCGTCGTCCGTGAGATCTTCGGGATCGTCCGCCGGCTCAACGAGGAGGAGAAGCTGAGCGTGCTCGTCGTCGAGCAGAACGCGGCCGTCGCGCTCGAGTCGTCGAGCCGCGCGTACGTCCTCGAGTCCGGCAAGGTCGCCGTCGAGGGGGCGAGCGAGGAGCTCGCGCGCAACGAGGACGTCCGGCGCGCGTACCTGGGCTATTAAGTGCCCCTCCAGGCGATACACGCCGGCTCCTGGCCCGCGATCACGCGGCGCCAGAGCGCACCCTCCTCCTCACCAAGGCTGCCTAGCCTTGCCTCGTCGGAGTGCGCACTCTGGCTTGGTGCTCGCGACCCAGAAGCTCGACAGCATCACCTGAAGGGGCACTGATGCAGGAGCTCTTCCAGCAGGTGGTGATCGGGCTCGCGTCGGGGTCGATCTACGGGCTGCTCGCGCTCGCGCTCGTCCTGATTCATCGCGCGACGGGCGTCATCAACTTCGCGCAGGGCGAGATGGCGATGTTCTCGGCCTACATCGCCTGGCAGCTCGTGCAGTGGGACGTCCCGTACTGGGTCGCGTTCGCCTCGACGCTCGTGATCTCGTTCGTCGGCGGGCTGGCGATTCAGCGCGTGGTGATCCGGCCGGTCGAGAACGCGCCGGTCTTGACCATCGTGATCGTGACCCTCGGGCTGCTGGTCATCTTCAACGGCCTGGCGACCTGGTTCTGGTCCGGCGAGGTGCGGACGTTCCCGCCGGAACAGGCCGTTCCCGACGAGGACGTTCGACATCGGCGGCGTCGTGATCAACGTCCAGGACATCGGGATCATCCTGGTCACCCTCGGGCTGGTCGCCGCGCTCTGGGCGTTCTTCCAGTTCACGAAGATCGGCCTCGCCCTGCGCGCCGCGGCGCTGTACCCGGACTCGAGCCGGCTGGTCGGGATCCGGGTCGGCTGGATGCTCGGCGTGGGGTGGGGGCTCGCGGCCGCCCTCGGCGCCGTCAGCGGGATGTTCACCGCTGCGGCCTTCCCGCCGCTCGAGCCGTCGATGATGCAGGCGGTCCTGATCTACGCCTTCGCGGCGGCCGTGCTCGGCGGGATCGACAGCCCGCTCGGCGCGCTCGTCGGCGGCCTCGCGCTCGGCGTCTTCCTCAACCTCGTGGGCACCTACTCGGACGACCTCCAGGATCTCGGCTTCCCGGTCGACCTGGAGGGCCTCCGCCTGCCGGTGGCGTTCGTCTTCATCCTCGGGCTCCTGCTCGTCCGGCCGCAGGGCCTCTTCGGACGGGCCGCGGCGAGGCGCGTATGAGCCCAAGTAACACTGTGTTACTTGCCCCGCCCCGCCGCGCGACCCCGCCCCAGGAGCCAAAGCGAGGGGCCGTTGAGGGCTAGTAACACTCTGTTACTTGCCCGTGGGGTTCGCGTGGCCGGCGTCGCGGCCTTCGTCGTCGGGATCGCGATCCTGCCTCGGTTCCTCAGCGACTTCCGTGCCTCCGAGTTCGCGCGGGTCGGGATCTTCTTCATCGCCCTGGCCGGGCTGCAGATCCTCACCGGCTACACCGGACAGATCTCTCTCGGGAACGGCGCGTTCATGGCGGTCGGGGGCTACGTCAGCGCGCTGCTGATCCTGGGCCGGCCCGGCCTCGAGGCGTCGCGGCTCGAGGCTCCGAGCTGGCTCCCGGTCGGCGACGGGATGCAGGACGTCTGGACGATCCCGATCGCTGCGCTGGTCGCCGGGATCGTCGGCTTCCTGCTCGGCCTCCCGGCCCTCCGGCTCAGCGGCCTCTACCTCGCCCTCGCCACGTTCGCCTTCGCCGTCTCGATGCCGCTGATCCTGCGGGAGCCGGAAACCCTGACCGGTGGGACGAACGGGCTCAACCTCTTCGGGACGACGGAGGACAGGTTGACCGGCGCGATCGACGACAGCGTCCACATCCCGGTGCTCGACAAGGACCTCACCTTCAACGACTGGACCTACTACCTCGCCTGGACCGTGGGGCTGATCGGGCTGGCCGTCGCCTGGCTCCTCCTCCGTGGCCGGCCGGGCCGGGCGTTCCGTGCGATCCGGGACAGCGAGGTCGCGGCGGCCTCGTCCGGCGTCAGCCTCGCCTCCTACAAGACGCTCGCGTTCGCGATCAGCGCCGCCTACGCGGGAGCTGCCGGCGCGCTCCTGACGATCGTCTCGACCATCGTCACTCCCGGGAGCTTCCCCGTGTTCCTCTCGATCCAGCTCTTGATCGGCGTCGTCGTCGCCGGGCTCGGCTCGCTCCTCGGCCTGATCCTCGGCGCGCTCTTCATCTACTACCTCCCGGTCGCGATCCAGGAGCTCGCCGAGGTCGGCTCGCTGCCCGACGGCCTGCAGGACGCCGCCAAGTCTCCAGGCATGCCGTCGGTCATCTACGGCGTCGTCCTGATCGTCGTCATGTTCCTGCTGCCGCGCGGTGCGGCGAGCTTCCTTTCGAGGCTTTCCTTTCCGCTAACAAAGCGGTTGTAGCATCGTCTCCGAACGGGGATGCGGAGGACATCCATTCTGATCGGGGTCTTGGCGGCTGCGTTGGCGGTCGCATTGCCCGCGGCCAACGGCCGCGAGACGGCCGACCCCGGGGTCACCGGAAACTCGATCCTGATCGGCGGCACGACGCCGCTCTCGGGCGTGGCCTCGGCATACGCCTCGGTCGCCCGCGGCGCGGAGGCGTACTTCAAGTACGTGAACGCGCGCGGCGGCGTGAACGGGCGGCGGATCCACTACAAGTACCTCGACGACGGCTACAACCCGTCCACGACCGTCCAGCAGACGCGCCAGCTCGTCCAGCAGGACCGCGTCTTCGCGATCTTCAACAGCCTCGGCACGGAGCACAACCTCGCGATCCGCGACTACCTGAACACCGTCCGCGTCCCGCAGATCTTCGCGGCCACCGGCGCCCGCACCTTCGGCACCTCCTACCGCAAGTACCCGTGGACGATCGGCTACCAGCCGAGCTACTACGGCGAGTCGATCATCTACGGCCGCTGGATCCAGAGGAACCGCAAGAACGCCCGGATCGCGGTCATCTACCAGAACGACGACTACGGCAAGGAGCTCCTCAACGGGCTCCGGAAGGGCCTCGGCCCGATGGCGCGCCGGATCGTCGCGACACAGGGCTACGAGGTGACGGCGACGGATGTCCAGTCCCAGGTCGCGCGCCTGAAGACGTCGAACGCGAACACGTTCATGGTCTTCGGGACGCCGCGCTACGCGATTCAGTCGTTCATCTACGCGAACCGGCTCGGCTGGAAGCCGCTCATGTTCGTGAACTCCGTCTCCAGCGCGTCGAACATCATGGAGATCGCCTCCGACGCCGGGAACAACCCGCGCGTGCGCGGCGCGATCTCGATCCAGTTCCTGAAGGACCCGACGGACTCGACGCAGTGGGCCGGCGATCCGGGGATGAGGCTCTACAAGCAGATCATGAAGAAGTACCTGCCCCGCGGGAACGCGAACGACGTCTTCCACGTCTACTCGATGGCGGCGGCGCACAGCTTCGTCGAGGCGCTGCGGAAGGCCGGACGGAATCCGACCCGCGCCGGCGTCATGGCACAGCTCGCCAAGCTGAACTCGAAGAACCCGTTCACGATCCCGGGAGTCGCGATCAAGACCGGTCGCGTCGACCGCTTCCCGATCGAGCAGGTGCAGCTCACCCGCTGGTCGGTGAACCGCAGGGGCGACGGCCGCTGGGTGCGGTTCGGCCCCTTGCAGCGAACCCCCGGTTAACGAGTGCTCCCTCCAGGCGATCCACGCCCAGGCGCACGATCACCTGAAGGGGCACTAGTCTCAGCCCGTGGCGGCGCGGGCATTCCTCGAAGCTTCGACGGACGAGCTCTGCGCAGAGGCGCGGGCGCTCCGGCCCGGGACGCTCGTCACGTACTCGCCGAAGGTCTTCATCCCGCTGACGAAGCTCTGCCGGGACGTCTGCCACTACTGCACGTTCGCCCGGCCGCCGAGGCGCGGCGAGCGCGCGTACATGTCGGAGGAGGAAGTGCTCGAGGTCGCGCCGGGCAGGCGCGGAGGCCGGCTGCCGCGAGGCGCTCTTCACGCTCGGCGACAAGCCTGAGCTGCGCTACCGGGTTGCGCGCGACGAGCTTGCCCAGCTCGGCTGCGAGACGACGTTGGAGTACCTCGCGCGCTGCGCGCGGCTCGTCATGGACGAGACCGGGCTCCTGCCACATCTCAACCCCGGCGTGATGTCGCGAGAGGACCTGGCGGCGCTGCGCGAGGTCTCCGTCTCGATGGGGCTGATGCTGGAGACCGGGTCCGAGCGGCTCTCCGGACGAGGGATGCCGCACTTCGGCTCGCCGGACAAGCTGCCCGCCCGCCGGCTCGAGACGATCGCCCTAGCCGGTGAGCTGGCGATCCCGTTCACGACCGGCGTCCTGATCGGCATCGGCGAGACGCGGCACGAACGGCTCGAGGCGCTGGAGGCGATCGCCGCCCTGGCCCGCCGGTACGGCCACGTCCAGGAGGTGATCGTCCAGAACTTCCGCGCGAAGCCGGAGACGAAGATGGCCGACCATCCGGAGCCGTCGCTCGACGAGCTGCTGTGGACCGCAGCCGCCGCGCGGCTGGTCCTGCCGGAGAGCGTCCACGTCCAGTGCCCGCCGAACCTGAGCTACGACGACTTCCCGCGGCTCCTCGAAGCCGGCATCGACGACTGGGGCGGGATCTCCCCGGTCACCGTCGACCATGTGAACCCGGAAGCGCCATGGCCGGAGATCGACCGCCTCCGCGAGGCGACCGAGAGTGCGGGGATGACGCTCGTTCCCCGCCTCGCCGTTTACCCCGAGCTCGTCTCCGGCCAGTGGATCGATCCCCAGGTGATGCCGGCGGTCCTCCGCGCCTCGGACGGCGAGGGGTACGCGCGTGACGACCGCTGGGCCGCGGGCACGCACGCGCCGATCCCGTTCACGCCCCGAGACGCACTTCCGATCGACTCGCGAGACGAGCTCGGCGAGGAGCAGATCGTCCGGCTCTTCGCCGCCCGCGGAGCGGAGCTCCACCGGGTGCTCGCCGCCGCCGACGGGCTCCGCCGAGAGGTCAACGGCGAGACGGTCACCTACGTCGTGACGCGCAATGTCAACTACACGAACGTCTGCTACTTCCGCTGCGGCTTCTGCGCGTTCTCGAAGGGACGGCTGGCGGCGAACCTGCGCGGGAAGCCGTACCTCGTCCCGCTGGACGAGATCGTCCGACGGGCGCACGAGGCGTGGGACCGCGGCGCCGTCGAGATCTGCCTCCAGGGCGGGATCCACCCGGGCTTCACGGGCCAGACCTATCTCGACATCTGCCGCGCGATCAAGGCCGAGCTACCCGACCTGCACGTCCACGCCTTCTCGGCGCTGGAGATCTGGCAGGGCGCCGCAACACTCGGGCTCGCGCTCGACGAGTACCTGGGGGCGCTCCGTGACGTCGGCCTGGCGTCGCTCCCCGGGACCGCCGCCGAGGTGCTCGACGACGAAGTCCGCCGGGTCATCTGCCCGGACAAGGTCACGACCGGCCAGTGGCTCCGGGTCCACGACACGGCGCACCGCGTCGGCCTTCGCTCCACGACGACGATCATGTTCGGCCACGTCGACGCACCCCGGAACTGGGCACGGCACCTGATCGCCCTCCGCGAGCAGCAGCGCCGGACCGGCGGGTTCACCGAGTTCGTGCCGCTCCCGTTCGTGCACATGGAGGCGCCCATGTACCTGCGCGGCCAGGCGCGGCCGGGCCCGACTTTCCGGGAGGCGCTGCTCATGCATGCCGTCGGGCGGCTCGCGCTCCATCCCTGGATCACGAACGTCCAGGCGTCCTGGGTGAAGCTCGGCGTCGAGGGCGCGCAGTCCGTGCTCCGCGCGGGCGCGAACGACCTCGGCGGGACGCTGATGAACGAGTCGATCTCGCGCGCCGCGGGCGCCGACCACGGCCAGGAGTTCCCGCCCGAGGCGATGGAGGACGCGATCCGCGCGATCGGCCGGACGCCGCGGCAGCGGACGACGCTCTACGGCGAGCCGGCGCCCGACCGCATCGCCGCGTCCTTCGGGGCGCCGCCGCTCGACGAGCCGCTCAACCCGCCGGCGAGCGAGGCGGGACTGAAGCCGCTGCCGGTCCTCGACCGGCCAGGCCTTCAGGTGCTCAGCGCCTGAGTCAGTCGTCCGGCCAGCCGAACCCCTCCGGCACTCCGCGCCCATCGCCAGGGCCGGTGTTCGGCGCGCCGATCTTCAGAAAGATCGCGTCCTCGTCGCCGACTGCCCGCAGCGCGCGCGGAACCTCGGGCGGGACTCGGATCGCCGTCCACGGCTCCAGCTCCACGAGCTCGTTGTCGCCGAGGAGCGCCTGCGCCCGGCCCGATATGAGCACGTAGACCTCTTCCTGCTGGTTGTGCGTGTGGCCCTCGATCGAGAACCGCGGGCTGTAGCGGGCGAAGGTCACACCTGCGTGCTGCATCCCGAGCGGATTGCGCATGAACCTGACCTCATAATCGGCCGGGTCGTGCCCGAGGTTCTCCGCCTGGTCCGGGACGTCCGAGACCTTCACGACCGTGTACTCCGCCATTCCGTCTCCTTTCGGGGTTTCGAGCTTCCGAGCTCGGTGGTATTGTCAATCTTGATGACGCAGCTTCTCGAGTAGCGCAGGAGGCAACGCGGCCTGGCCGCGGTAGCTTCCCCCACGGCCTCTCCATCGAGAGGCTTTTTTGTACCTGGAGACGGTGATGGAGCGATACGACCCACAACAGATCGAACCGAAGTGGCAGCAGGTCTGGGAGGACGCCAAGGCGTTCGAGACGCCGAACCCTGCGCCGGAGGAGCTGGGCGACGAGCGCCACTGGTACCAGCTCGAGATGCTGCCGTATCCGTCAGGGACGCTCCACATGGGCCACGTCCTGAACTACACGATGGGCGACGTCGTGACGCACCTCCGCCGACGGAGCGGCTGGAAGGTGATGCGCCCGATGGGCTTCGACTCGTTCGGCCTGCCGGCCGAGAACGCGGCGATCAACGAGGGCGGCCACCCGCGTGAGATCACGGAGCGGAACATCGCTGCGATCCGGGCGCAGATGCGGCGCCTGGGCCTGGTGATCGACTGGACGCGCGAGATCTCCGCGCACGAGGTCGACTTCTACAAGTGGACGCAATGGCTGTTCCTCAGTTCTTCGAGCGCGGGCTGGCGTATCGCGCCGCCGCACCGGTCAACTGGTGCCCGAACGACCAGACCGTCGTCGCGCACGAGTACGTCGTCGACGGACGCTGCGACCGCTGCGGGGCCTTGGTCGAGGCGCGGAACCTGGAGCAGTGGTTCTTCAAGATCACGGCGTACGCCGACGAGCTGCTCGAGTACGACCTGCCGGAGTGGGGTCACTGGCCCGAGCGGACGAAGACCATCCAGCGCAACTGGATCGGCCGGTCCGAGGGCGCCGAGGTCCTGTTCCGGATCGAGGAGCTGGACGCCGACCTGGCCGTCTTCACGACCCGGCCGGACACGCTTTTCGGCGCCACGTTCTTCGTCCTGGCGCCCGAGCATCCGCTGGTCGAGCGCATCGCGAACGACGCCGTGGAGGACTACGTCAAGCGGACAGCAGCCCGTCGGGGCGAGGCGCGCGCCGCGGAAGAGGTCAAGACCGGCGTCTTCACCGGCCACTACGTGACCAACCCCGTGAACGGCGAGCGGCTGCCCGTCTGGGTCGCCGACTACGTGCTGATGGAGTACGGGACCGGCGCGATCATGGCCGTCCCGGCCCACGACGAGCGCGACCGCGAGTTCGCCGAGACCTTCGCGCTGCCGATCCGGCAGGTGATCGACGAGGAGCAGGGCGTCCTGATCGACTCCGGCGACTTCACCGGCCTGCCGGTCGAGGAGGGGAAGCGGAAGATCGTCGACTGGCTGAGCGAGCAGGGCAAGGCGAAGCCGGCGGTCAGCTACCGGCTTCGCGACTGGAGCTTCTCCCGCCAGCGCTACTGGGGCGCGCCGATCCCGATCGTCTACTGCGACGACTGCGGGCTCGTTCCCGTCCCGGAGGACGAGCTACCCGTCGAGCTCCCCGAGGTGGAGGACTACCGGCCGAAGGGAGTGCCGCCGCTGGCCTCCAACGAGGAGTGGCTCCACGTCCCGTGTCCGAAGTGCGGGAAGACCGGGCGCCGCGAGGCGGACACGATGGATACGTTCGTCGACTCGTCCTGGTACTACCTGCGCTACGTCGACCCGCGCAACGCCGAGGCACCGTTCGACCGGCGACTCGTCGACTATTGGTGCCCGGTCTCGCAGTACATCGGCGGGATCGACCACACGACGGGGCACCTGCTCTACTCGAGGTTCTTCGTCCGCGTGCTGCGCGAGATGGGGCTGGTCAGCTTCGGCGAGCCGTTCGGGCGCCTCTTCCATCAGGGCTGGCTGCAGATGGGCGGCTCGAAGATGTCCAAGTCGAAGGGAAACGTGGAGGGCCCGGACCCCCTGGTGGACGAGTACGGGGCGGACGCAGTGCGCACGTACATCCTCTTCATGGGCCCGGCCGATCAGGACATGGAGTGGAAGGAAACCGGCATCGAGGGCGTCGTCCGCTTTCTGAAGCGGCTCTGGCGCGTCGTGCTCGAGGTCGCCGAGCGACCGGTTCCGACGGGTGACGCGGTCGACACGCCGCTGGCGCGCAAGGCGCACGCGACGGTGGCGAAGGTCACAGACGACATCGACCGGCGCTTCCAGTTCCACACGCCCATCTCGGCGGTCATGGAGCTGACGAACGAGCTGGGGCAGGCGCCGGACGATCCCGCTGCGCGCTTCGCAGCCGAGACCGCGGTCTCGCTGATCCAGCCCTACGCGCCGCACATGGCGGAGGAGCTGTGGGAGCGGCTGGGCCACGAGCGGCTGTGGGAGACGCCGTGGCCGCAGGCCGACCCGGCGCTCCTCGAGCGCGACACCTTCGAGCTGGTCGTCCAGGTAAACGGTCGGGTGCGCGATCGAATGGAGGTCTCCGCCGACTTGCCCGAGGAGGAGCTGGTCGAGCGCGCCAAGGCGTCGCCGCGGGTTCAGGCGCATTTGGACGGAACGGAGATCCGGCAGACGATCGTCGTGCCGGGGAAGCTCGTCAACATCGTCACGCGATAGGGTCCTCACCCAAAGGGGCAGTCCTGCGCCCGCCGATAACGATCCCCGGGTCCGAGCACGGAGGCTTGGGATGAGGGTTCTGCTGGTAGATGACGATGCAGCGCTGCGGCTGCTGCTTCGAACGACGTTCGAGGTCTTCGACATCGACGTCGAAGAGGCAGAAGACGCCGACTCGGCGCGGCGACTGATCTCGGCTGTGTCCCCCGACGTCGTCGTGCTCGACGTCCGGATGCCGGGCATGGACGGCCTCGAGTTCTGCCGTCACCTGAAGACCGACCCGGCGACCGAACGAGATCCCGGTTGTGATGCTCAGCGGGTCCGATGGCGGCACCGCGACTTCCGCCGAAGAAGCGGGAGCCGACGCAGCCGTCCGCAAGCCATTCAGCCCGCTCCAGCTTCTGGCCGTGGTCGAGCAGCTCGCCGGCTCCCGCTACGGCATCCCCTTCAGGTCGGTTCGCGTCGACGATCCACAGGAGCAGCTTCTGTTGTACGCGCGCGACCTGCGCCACGTCCTCGAGATCGAGAAGGGCCAGCGCTCCCTCGTCCAGCGCGCCTACCGCGAGACGGTCGCGGCGCTTGCGAGCGCGCTCGAGTCGAAGGACACCGGCACCCGCCAGCACTCTCAGCGCGTGCAGCGCTACGCGATGGCGCTCGCGCAGGCCGTCGACGCCGAGCTGCTCGAGGATCCGAGCACGGAGTACGGCTTCCTCCTCCACGATGTCGGCAAGATCGGGATCCCCGACCGGATCCTCCTGAAGCCCGAGCCGCTGACCACGGCCGAGTCGCGGCTGATGAAGACGCATACGGTCCTCGGCGAGCAGGTGCTCTCCGGTGTCGCGTTCTTCCATGGCGAGGGCCTGCGGATCGTCCGCTCGCACCACGAGCGCTGGGACGGCGACGGCTACCCCGACGGACTGGCCGGAACGGACATCCCGCTGGCGGCTCGCGTCTTCGCCGTCGCAGACGCGCTGGACGCGATCACGAGCAACCGGCCGTACCGGCGAGCGCGGCGCTGGGTCGATGCCGGTCGCGAGTTCGTCCAGCAGTCGGGCAAGCAGTTCGATCCCGACGTCGTCAGCGCGTTCGTCGCGAACGAGGCCCGTCTTCGCGGCGTCCGCGAAGAGCTCGAGTCCGGCTCCCCCTAGGCGCGCTCGAGCAGGCGCTGGTCGGCGTGGCGCCGGTACGCCCGGTTGCCGAAGAACGCCGCCAGGCCGAGCACGATGAACGGGCTCGCGACGATGAGGGCGTAGGCGGCGACCATGAGCTCCGCCAGGAGGATTCCGACGGCGTCGTCGAGCGCGCGGCCGAGGCGGCCAGGAGCCGCGGCGGGCGCCTTCGGCTCGTGGGTCGTGAGGTCGAGGTTGACGGTCGCGTACGCAGCCTGGCGGTTGATCTGCACTCGCTGGTTGCGGAGGGCCTCGATCTGCGCCAGCAGCCGGGCCCGCTCGGCTCCGCTGGCCTGGGCGGCGCGGCGCTCGAGGTCTCGGATGCGCCGCGTCAGCTCGTCGAGGCCCTGCTGGAGATCGGTGATCTGCGTTTCCTGCGCCAGGATGCGGCCCATCCCGCTGAACTCGACGATCGCGGCCTGCACGCGCGAGACGGGGATTCGGAGCCGAACCGCCGCCGTGCCTTCTCCCGGCTCAGGGGTGCTGTAGCTGACGGAGACGACGTAGCCGCCGAGGCCCCTGGCGACGCGGAGGGCCCGCTGGGTCGTGGCTGACAACTCGTCCGTGCCGTCGACGAGCAGGGTGAGCGTCGCGCGGTAGTCCTGCGCGCGGCCCGGGGCCGGGCCTGGTGTCGTGAGCCCTTGCGGCGCGCTGCGCATCGGGCTCCGGTCGGCGGCTTCGGCGCGCGGGCTCGGGGTGGTGGCGTCCTGCGCCGGCGCTGCCTCGAGGCGCTCGAGCGTGTCGCCGGGCCGGGTCGGGGAGACGGCGGTGTTCAGTCCGACCGCAAGGGCGACGGCGAGCGAGAGCCCGGCCGCGACCGGAACCGCGAGCGACAGGATCCGTCGGCTCGTGAACCGGCGCTGCGGCGGCGACGTGGCCGTGACGGCGGCGATGCGCGCGCGCAGGTGGCGCGGTGCGGCCGGCGTCTCGGCGCGCAGGGCGTGGACGAGGTCAGGCGACATGCTGGGCTCCCACCTTTTCTTCGAGCCGTTCGAGCGCCCGTGAGAGGCGCGTCGTGCAGGCAGAGGGGCTGATCCCGAGCACGCGGCCGGCGTCTGCCGGGTCGAGATCGAGGACGATGCGGAGCGCGATCACTTCGCGGTCCGCGGCCGAGAGGCTCGCGAGCGCGTGCTGGAGCCAGGGGGAGAGGATCTGGACCTCCAGCTCTTCCGTCCGTTCGGCGAGCGATGCATAGCGCTCCTCGCGGCGACGCCGACGCTCCTCCGCTCGGAGATGATCGAGCGCCGTCGTTCGGGCGATCTGGCAGAGCCAGGTGCGCTCCGAGCCTCTGGCCGGGTCGAACCGGTGCCACAGCCGGACCGCCCGCTCGAAGGTCTCGGCGGTTAGGTCTTCGGCGGTCTGAGGGTCGCGCGTGAGGTAGAGGACGTAGCGGTAGACGTCGTCCAGGTGCCTCTCGGCTGCGTCGGCGAGCGAGCGAGTCACGGCCCTCATACACCTCATATACGCCGCTTGGGCCGAAAGAGTCACACCCGACCTGCATTCGGGGGAGGAAAGACCGTTACCCGGCGACGGCTGCGCGGATCTCCGTGAGGTATTCGTCGAGCTCGGCTCGACCGTACGCCTTGTCGTGGTGGCCCTCGACGAAGATCTTCGCGCCGAACCCGAGGACGGCGTCGAGGAGCGGTTGTGCCCGTTCGGCCGTGTACCCGCCGCTCGGTGCCTCGTAGAGGCAGTCCCCCAGGAAGAGCACCTCGTCGGGCTCGACGTGCACGACGCACGAGTCTGAGGCGTGGTCGCCCGCGACGTGCCGTACCCGGACCGTCACGCCGCCGAGCTCTAGGTTGAGCCCGTCCTGGAAGACGACGTCGGCCTGGGCGACCTGAACCTCGCGCGGCGAGGGCAGCTCCTCCTTCACGTTCGCCGCGTGCTGCTCCGAGTCGATTCCTTCCGCCACCCGGCGATCGAGCGCCTCGTCGCTCCAGTCCGTCTCGGCCAGAGCGGCCAGCTTCGCCGCGGTCTCCTCGTGAGCGATCACCGGCGCGCCGATTTCGGCCGCGCCGAAGACGTGATCCCAGTGCCAGTGCGTGAACGCGGTGAGGCTCGGCGGCTCGATACCGAGCTCGGAGAGGCCGTCGAGGACGAGTCGCGCGTGTTCAGCTGAGCTCCCGGCATCGAGCATCAGCGTTCGGCGGGCACCGACGACCGCGCAGAGGGACGGCCGGTCAGGCGGCCCAGGAGGTAGCCAGTAGACGTGGTCGCTGATCTTCGTCAGTGCGCTCATTCAACCCTCAGCTCGCATGTTGATCCTCGGTGGTGACTCCCGCCGGATCATCGCCTCTGAAACGTCACACCTTTGGCGCATTCCGGCGACAGACACGTGACGGGTCTGTCGCGACGATCGACGTCATGCACGACTTTCAGGTCACGCGTACGCGTGCGATCGTCGGTGCGGCGCTGCTCGTCGCTGCGCTGTTCGTGGCCGGGCGGTTCTTCGTCAGCAGCGGCACGGCGACCGTCGAGCCTCCGCCGGCTGACGCTGGGGAGATCGAGGCCGCGGCACCGGCGCGCCTCGTCGTCCACGTCGTCGGCGCGGTTCGGCGGCCCGGGCTCTACCGGCTCGCTCATGGCGCGCGGATCGCGGATGCGGTTCGGCGTGCCGGTGGAGCCACGCGTCGTGCCGACCTGAGCCTGGTCAACCTCGCGGCACAGGTCGCGGACGGGAGCCAGGTCGTCGTTCCCCGCCGGGAAGTGGTTCAGGCCGGCGCGGCAGGGGAGGCAGAAGAGGGCGAAGCGGCCGGCGCGGTCGGCGGTCCGGTGCATTTGAACACCGCGACGCTCGAGCAGCTGGATGTGCTTCCCGGTGTAGGGCCGGTCACCGCCCAGAAGATCCTCGACCACCGCGAGCAGCACGGCGCGTTCAGCTCCGTCGACGATCTCGATGCGATCCCGGGCATCGGTCCCGCCAGGCTGGAGCAGCTCCGTGAGCTGGTGGCGCCGTGACCGTCGGGTTACTGGATCGCTACTCGCCCCATCTGCTCGCCGGTGCGCTCTGCGCGGGCTTGGCGCTCGCTAACGTCATTCGGAGCTCTTCGAACGCAGTCCTGGTCCTTGCGCTGGTGGGCGCCGTCGCCTCCGCTGGCGTGGTCGGGCGTCGCGGTCGTGTTGCGGCCCTCGCGCTGGCCCTGGGCGCCGGAGGCCTGTGGTGGGGCAGCGTCCGCCTCGACGCGCTCGACCGGAGCCTCCTGGTACCGCGCACAGGCGAGACAGGTCGCGCGCTGCTCGAAGTCACCGGGCCCGCCCGCCGAACGCCGTTCAGCATTCGCGTCCCCGCCCGCGTACGCTCCTTCCGCTCGCTCCATCTCCGTGAGTCCGTTCTCCTGGAGCTTCCTCCCGGCCGGGCGCCGCCTCAGGGTGGCCTCATCGAGACTGCGGTCGAGCTGCGAGAGCCTCGGGGGCCGAGCGACGGCTTCGACGAGCGGAGGCTGCTGCACCGCCGCGGCGTTCACGTCGTCGCGCGCGGGCGGGAGTGGCGTCTCGTCGGGCGGCGCGGCGGGCTCGCCGGGGTCGCGGATCGGATCCGAGAGCGGCTGGCCGCCTCAATCGCACCCGGGCTCGCGGGAGAACGGCGCGCGGTCCTCGCCGGGCTCGTCCTCGGAGAGGACGAGGGGCTGAGCGAGGAACTGCGGGACGACTTCCGGTCGTCCGGCCTTTATCACCTGCTCGCCGTATCGGGTCAGAACGTCGCGTTCGTCGTCGGTGGCGTGCTCGTGCTCGCGTGGCTGCTCGGGATCTCGCGCTTCGTCGCGGAGGTCGCCGCACTCGGGGCGATCGGCGCCTACGTGCTCGCGGTGGGTTGGCAGCCGTCGGTAGTCCGGGCCGGTGTCGCAGGGGCGCTGGCCTCGCTCGCCTGGCTCGCCGCCCGGCCCCGGGACCGGTGGTACTTCCTTCTGCTCGGAGCGGCGCTCCTGCTGGCGTGGAACCCCTACAACCTCCACGAGCCGGGCTTCCAGCTCTCGTTCGCAGCCGTCGCGGCGATCTTCGTGCTCGTTCCGCGCCTCGAGCGCGTGCTCGAGGGCTATCCCGTCCCGGGGTGGCTGGTGACGATCGTCGCCGTCTCGGGCGCCTGCGGGGTCGTGACTGCGCCGATCCTGCTCGTCCAGTTCGGCTCGGTTCCCGCGTACTCGATCCTCAGCAACGCGCTGGCCGCGCCGGTCGTCGGACTCTCGTTCAGCCTCGCGCTCCTCACTGCAGCGCTCGACCAGTTTCTGCCGTCCGCCGCCGTTGCGTCGGGCTGGGTGAACGGCTGGCTCGCGGCCTACGTCGCGGTGTGCGCGCGGCTCGTCGGCGGGCTGCCGGGCGCCGACGTCGAGGCTTCGTCGGCGCTCGCGATCGTCGCCGGCGGCGGCGGCGGCGCTCCTCGGCTGGGCTCGCCTTCCTCGCTGGAGGCGGCCAGGCCTTGTGCTGGTCGCCGGCCTGGCCGTGCTCTTCACCGCGGCCTGGCAGATCTGGCCGCAGTCCTCGCGTCCACCGCCGTCGGGATTTCGCCTGACGGTCCTCGACGTCGGCCAGGGAGATGCCATCCTGCTCGAGGTCCGCGAGGGAGCGGTCCTCGTCGACCAGGGCCCGCCCGAAGGTGACGTCGACGACCAGCTCCGCAAGCTCGGCGTGCGCGAGCTCTCGCTCGCCGTCCTGACCCACCCCCAGCGCGACCACGTCGGCGGAGCGGCGGAGCTGATTCGGCACGTTCGCGTTGCCCGGATCCTCGATCCCGCGTATCCCGGCCGAGAGCCCGGAGGAAGCCGCGGCGCTCGCCGAAGCGCAGGAGCGCCGGGTGCCCGTGCTGACGGCTCGGGCAGGGCTCGTTTTCCGGCTCGGCCGGCTCCGCCTTCGGGTGCTCTGGCCCGTGAGCGAGCCGCCTGCGAACGAGGACCCGAACCTCTGGGCCACGGTGATCCTCGCCTCGTACGGGAGCGTCGACGTACTGCTCACGGCGGACGCCGAGTCACCCGTGACGCTGCCGCTCAACCCGCCGCCTGTCGAGATCCTCAAGGTCGCGCACCACGGATCCACAGACGACGGTCTTCCGCGCCTGCTCGCGCTCACCCGGCCGCAGGTCGCGGTGATCTCCTGCGGCAGGAACAACGACTACGGCCACCCGACTCCGTCGACCCTCGCCACTCTGGAGGCGGCTCCCGGTCTCGATGTCTTCCGCACCGACCGCCAGGGGGGAATCGTGATCGAGAGCGACGGGCAGCGGATCACGACCCGGACGGGGGCGTGACTATGCTTGCCCGCAGTGTCCAGCGAGCCGCTTCTGCCGGTCTATCTCCTAGCCGGAAGCGATCGGCCCAAGGTCGCGCGCGCGCTCCGCCGCCTCCGCTCGCGCTTCGGAGACGAGTCGATCGAGCAGCTCTTGGCGGACGTCGCCGGCGGTGCCGAGGCCGTCGCGGCCTGCAACGCGCTCGGCCTCTTCGCCGGCGAGGACGGCGGCCGTCTCGTCATCGTCGAGGGCGTCGAGCGGTGGAAGAAGGCGGACGTCGAGGCGGTCGTCGAGTACCTGGGCGATCCCGTGCCGGGAGCAGTCCTGGCGCTCGTCGCGACACGAGGCTCCGAAGAGCGACGGGCTCGCGAAGGCCGCCGCCGCGACCGGACAGGTCCTCGCGTTCGACGCGCCGAAGCTGCGCGATCTTCCCGGCCTGGGCTCGGGCGCAGTTCGAGCGCCTAGGCGCGACCGCCGATCCGGACGCCGCCCGAGCCCTCGTCGAGATCGTCGGAGACGACCTCGTCGCGCTCGCGACCGAAGCGGACAAGATCACGATCTGGGCCGGCGGCCGTCCGATCACGCGGGCGGACGTCGAGGAACTCGCTGCACCTGCGCGCGAGGCTACGGCGTGGGCGATGACCGACGCCTGGGGCGAGCGGGACGGCGCCTCGTTGATCGCCGCAGCCGAGGCTGAGCTCGAGCGCCGAGAGCCTTTCGCGATCGCCGTGAGACTGGCGGCGCACGTGACCCTGGTCCGAAGCGTGAAGTTGCTCGCGGCTGAGGGTGTCGGCGCGAGGGACATCGCGAAGCGCGTCAAGGTGCACGAGTTCCGGGTCCGCAAGGCGATCGGCCACGCGGACCGCTACTCGCAAGAGGAGCTCGACGCCGCCCTCGTCCGCCTGGCGGCCCTGGACGCGGCGCTCAAGGGCGCGAGCCGGCTGTCGAACACGCACGAGCTCACCCGCGCGCTCGGGGACCTCGTGGGCCCGGCGAAGACGCCGGCCCGTCAGACGGCGTAGAGGCGGGGCCTAGCGGCTCGAGACGAGGCGGGCGGCCTGCGCCTTCTTGCGCGCGGCCGCGTTGCGATGGAGCGCGCCGCGCGACGTCGCGCGGTCGATCCACTGCTGAAGCTCCTTGTGCGTTGCCGCGATGCGGTCGGAGTCGCCGTCCGCGACCGCGGACTCGAGTCGACGCGTAAGCGTCTTGACCGTGGAGCGGTAGCGCAGGTTCTGAACCCGCTCCCGGGCGGCCGTACCGACCCGCTTCTTCTGTTGCTTGATGTTCGGCATCGCGCGTAAAAGTGCCCGCTGGTGCGGGCCGCGGAATGCTAGCAGCCCCCCAAACCCCGCAGGAGGCGGCCAGAGCCGCTCGTATCCTGCTCTCGTGGGGAATCGTCGGTGACGCGAGGTCCGTCCAGAGGCGCCGGGGTTCCCGTCCCGCCGGCTCGCCCTGTCGACCGCCGCGTTCTCGGCGGCAACCGGCCTCTCGCGGGTGCTCGGCCTCGTCCGCGAGATCGTCGTCCGCGGATTCTTCGGAGTCGAAGGCGCGGGCATCAACGCGTTCACCGTCGCCTTCCAGGTGCCGAACCTGGTTCGCGCCCTCGTCGCCGACGCCGCACTCTCGGGCGCCTTCGTGCCCGTCTTCACGGAGCTGCTCGAGAAGGGGGAGAGGGCGCGGGCCTGGCGTGTCGCGTCGAGCCTGATCTGGATCCTGCTCCTCGGCCTGACCGCGATCACGGCGCTGTTCATGCTCGCCGCGCCGTGGATCATGTCCGCCTTCGGGTACGCCGGTGATGACGTCGCCGTCACGCTTGCCCGGATCCTCTTCCCGATCGTGATCCTGCTGGGGATCTCCGGCGTGATCGTCGGGATCCTCAACAGCTACGAGCACTTCAGCGTCCCGGCTCTCACGCCGGTTGCCTGGAACCTCGTGATCATCGCGGGCCTCCTCATCGGCGTTCCGCAGGCCACTTCCGAGAACGCCGAGCTCTACGTCTACGCAGGTTCGATCGTGCTCGGCACCGTCGTCCAGTTGCTCCTGCCTCTGCCGTGGCTTGCCGGTCTCGACGGCCGGCTCCGGCGTGGCGATCGACTGGCGAGACCCGGCGGTGAAGCGCGTCTTCGTGCTGATGCTGCCCGTCACGCTCGGCCTCGGGCTCATCAACTTCACGGCCGTGATCGGGACCTTCTTCGCGGCGCGATACATCGACCCGGATCTCTCGCCGAGCGCGATCGACGCCGCCTTCCGCATCTACATGCTCCCGCAGGGGATGTTCTCGGTCGCCGTCGCGACGGTGCTGTTCCCGGCGCTCGCGCGACTCGCTGCCCGCGACGACCTGGAGAACTTCCGCAGCACCGTCGGCTCCGGCCTGCGCCAGATCGCCTTCCTTCTGATTCCCGCCAGCGTGGTCTCGGTCGTGCTCGCCGAGCCGATCGTCCGGCTGCTCTACGAGCGTGGCCAGTTCGGGCCCAGCGAGACTCGGGTCGTCGCAGGCGCGCTCGCCGCCTTCTCGCTCGGCCTCACGTTCAACGGGGCGATGCTGATGCTGAACCGCGCGTTCTTCGGCCTGCAGTCACCGTGGACGCCGACCGCCGTCGCGCTGGGCACCCTCGCCGCCAACACGGCGCTGTACGTCGTCTTCTACCGCCTCGGGACCTGGGGGATTCCGCTGGCGATCTCGGTCGCGAACATCCTCGGCACGGCGGCGCTCGTCGTCATGCTGCGGCGCCGGCTGACCAGACTGGAGCTCGGTCAGACGATCGATTCGGCACTGCGCATCACTGCCGCCTCTGCCGTGCTCGGTGCGGTCGCCTTCGGCGTTTGGTGGGCGCTCGACGAGGCGCTCGGAAGAGCGTTCCTCGCCCAGCTCGTCTCGGTGCTCGGAGCCATCGCGGCGGGCGGCGCCGCCTACCTGTTTTCCGCCCGTTTGCTGGGAGTTCGCGAGCTGAACGCGTTGCTATCGTTGCGAGCCCGCTCGCGCCGGGGCGACTGACCCTATGCAGCAGGACCGAATCCGCAACTTCTCGATCATCGCGCACATCGACCACGGGAAATCGACCCTGGCCGATCGCATCCTCGAGGTCACCGACACGGTCTCCGGGCGGGACATGCGCGAGCAGCTCCTCGACTCGATGGACCTCGAGCGCGAACGCGGGATCACGATCAAGGCGCAGGCCGTCCGCGTCCTCTGGAAGGGCCACCAGCTCAACCTGATCGACACGCCGGGCCACGTCGACTTCACCTACGAGGTCTCGCGGTCGCTGCAGGCGTGCGAGGGAGCCATGCTCGTCGTCGACGCCGCGCAGGGCGTGGAGGCGCAGACGGTCGCCAACGCCTATCTCGCGATCGAGAACGACCTCGAGCTGCTCCCGGTCGTCAACAAGATCGACCTGCCGCAGGCCGACCCCGACGCGTCATGCGGCCGAGATCGCCGAGCTGATCGGCGGCGACCCCGAGGACGTCCTCCGGATCTCGGCGAAGACCGGCCAGGGGATCGCGGACGTCCTCGACGCAATCGTCGAGCGAATCCCGCCGCCGTCGGGCGACCCCGACGCGCCCCCGCGGGCGCTGATCTTCGACTCGTCGTATGACCAGTACCGTGGCGTCGTCGCGTTCGTCCGCGTCGTCGACGGCACCTTCCGCACGGGGGAAGGGCTGCTCGCCATGGCCCAGGGAACCCGGTTCGAGGCGGAGGAGCTCGGCTTCTTCTCGCCCACGATGCGGGCTTCCGAGACGCTCGAGGCCGGCGAGGTCGGCTACGTGATCACCGGGCTCAAGGACGTCAGCCGGCTCCGTGTCGGCGACACGCTGACGTCGCGCGCGAATCCTGCAACCGGCCCGCTCCCGGGCTACAAGGACGTCAAGCCGATGGTGTTCGCCGGGCTCTTCCCGACCGACTCGGACGAGTACCCGGAGCTGCGCGACGCGCTCGAGAAGCTGAAGCTGAACGACGCGGCGCTCGTCTACGAGCCAGAGACGTCGAACGCTCTCGGCTTCGGCTTCCGCTGCGGCTTCCTCGGCCTGCTCCACATGGAGATCGTCCGCGAGCGCCTCGAGCGCGAGTTCGACCTCGACCTGCTCGTCACCGCGCCCAACGTCGCCTACCGGGTCGTCACGCTCGCGGGCGAAGAGGTCGAGGTGCACAACCCCGCCGAGATGCCGCCGGACATCGAGCGGGTGGAAGAGCCGTACATCCGCGCCTCGATCATCGTGCCGAAGCAGTACGTCGGCCAGGTGATGGAGCTTTGCAACGACCGGCGTGGCCGCTTCGACCACATGGAGTACCTCTCGGAGGAGCGCCCGCTCCTGATCTACGAGCTGCCTCTGGCCGAGGTCGTCGTGGACTTCTACGACCAGCTCAAGTCGCGAACGAGGGGGTATGCGAGCTTCGACTACGACGTGATCGGCTTCCGCGAGGGCAGCCTCGTCAAGCTCGACGTCCTGATCGCCGGCGAGTCGGTGGACGCGCTGTCGCTGATCGTGCATCGCGAATCGGCGTACGGCCGCGGGCGGGCGCTCGTCGACCGGCTGCGGGAGGAGATCCCGCGCCAGATGTTCGACGTCCCGGTGCAGGCGGCGATCGGGTCGCGGATCATCGCGCGCGAGACGATCAAGGCGAAGCGGAAGGACGTGCTCGCCAAGTGCTACGGCGGCGACATCACTCGCAAGCGCAAGCTGCTCGAGCGCCAGAAGAAGGGCAAGAAGCGGATGAAGCAGGTCGGCGCCGTCGAGGTGCCCCAGGAAGCATTCCTTGCCGTCCTCAACCTGAACGAGAACGGGAAATGAGCGGCGCTCGCCACCTCTACGTCCACCTTCCGTTCTGCGCGCACCGGTGCGGGTACTGCGACTTCGTCACCGTGGTCGGCCGGCGGGGAGAGCACGGCACCTACGTCGACTCGCTGCTGGCGGAGCTGGAGCTCGAGCGGCGGCTCCTCGCCCTCGAGCTCGAGACCGTGTTTCTCGGCGGCGGGACGCCGACCTTCACCGAGCCGGCTGAGCTTCGGCGGCTGCTGGACGCGCTGCCCGCAGCCGGAGAGCTCACGGTGGAGGCGAACCCAGAGACGGTGACCCCAGACCTCGCCCGCCTCCTGCGGGAGGGCGGCGTCACCCGGGTCTCGCTCGGCGCCCAGACGTTCGACCCGGATCTGCTCCAGGTGCTCGAGCGCGTTGCCGGTCCCGACGACGTCCGACGCGCCTTCTACCATCTCCGTGATGCCGGATTCGACAACATCTCGCTCGATCTCATCTACGGGATCCCCGGCCAGAGCGCCTCCGCACTCGACGCCGACCTCGACGAGGCGCTCGCGCTCGGACCCGAGCACCTCTCGTGCTACGAGCTGGAGGCGAAGCCCGGGACGCGCTTCACGCACCGGCACGGGGAGGAGCTGGGTCGGCAGGCGGAGGCGCTCGAGGGGTACTTCGAGCGCGTGGTCACCCGGCTGACCGCTGCCGGCTACCGCTGGTACGAGACCGCAAACTTCTGCCGGCCGGCTGAGGCCGCCGGCGGGCGGGACGTTCGTGCCCAGCACAACCTCGGCTACTGGCTCGGACATGACTACCTCGGGATCGGAGTCGGCGCGGTCTCCACCGTGCGCGGCCGGCGCTGGCGGAACACGCCGCGCCTGCCGGCATATACCGCCGCGCTCGCGCGCGGGGACACGCCGCCGCGGGAGGTCGAGGAGCTGACGGCAGATGTCCTGCTGCAGGAGCGGGTGATGCTCGGCCTGCGGTTGGACGAGCCGCTCTTGCTGGACGGCCTCGCGCCGGTGCTGGACGGTCGCGCGCTCACACGCCTCGAGGGCCTCGAGCTCGTGGCGCGCGGTCCAGCGGCCGGCGGCGAAGCACTCACGCTGACGCCGCGCGGGCGGCTGCTGGGCGGCGGGGTGACGGCAGAGCTGCTCGCCTAAGCCCGGCTCGGGTGCGGGCGGAGCACCGACTAAAATTCCTGCAAACGGCATGGCTCAGCCGACGCTCACAGATCGCCAGCGCGACCTCCTCCGGCGCCTCGTCGAGGAGTACATCGCCACCGGGCAGCCGGTCGGCTCCAAGCACCTCGTCGAACAGACCGGGCTGCCGATCTCGCCCTCGACGGTGCGCAGTGAGCTCGCCGAGCTGGAGCGGCGCGGCCTGCTCACCCACCCGCACACGTCTGCGGGGCGGGTCCCGACGGAGACCGGCTACAGGCTCTTCGTCGAGGGACTGCTCGAGCGGCTCGAGCCTCGCCCGGCATCGCTTCCCCTCGACCTGAGCGGGCCCGCCGCAGAGGTCGAGGGCGCGCTCCAGGCGACCACCGAGGCGCTCGCCCAGATGACGCGGCTACTCGCACTCGTCTCGGCGCCTCCTCTCGAGGCGGCGACGGTCAGGCATGTCGAGGTGCTCGAGCTCCAGCCGCAGGTGATGGCGACAGTCGTGATCACCTCGACGGGCGGCGTGACGAAGCGCGTGTTCGCATTGGGCGAGCCGCTCGACCAGGGTCTCGTCAGCTGGGCCGCGGAGTACTTGAACGAGCGCACTGTCGGCCTCGCGCCCGGATCGCACGCGCTCAGGCAGGTCTTCGCGGAGGAGGGGCTGAGCGAGCGGGAGCGTGCGTTTCTCGAGCTCTTTCGGGCCGCGTTCACCGATGCCGCCGGCTCCGAGGAGCAGCGGCTCTACGTCGGCGGAACCGCGATGGTCCTCGGCAACGTCCGCGGCAAGGACCTCGAGGCGTACCGGGGCCTCCTCGAGGCGCTCGAGCATCGCGCGGTCGTCCTCCAGATCCTGGGTGAGGCGCTCGGGAACCGAGGCCCTTTCGTCCGGCTCGGCGTCGACCTTCCCCATCCCGCGCTCCAGAGCGCCTCCCTCGTCGGCGCGACGTACGGGCTCGCCCACCGCCGCCTCGGCGCCGTCAGCCTGCTCGGCCCGTTCCGCATGGACTACGAGACCGCGCTGCACTCGGTCCGCGGAGCCGCACGCGAGCTCTCCCGCTTCGTCGAAGAGATCTACGCCGACAACTAGTCGGGCTACGCTCAGAGAGAGATGGCGACCGCACAGCGCGACTACTACGAGGTGCTCGGCGTGCGCCGAGACGCCGACGACGCCGAGATCAAGAAGGCCTTCCGTGGGCTCGCGCGCCAGGTCCATCCCGACGTCTCGGACGCACCCGATGCGGACGAGCGCTTCAAGGAGGTCGTCGAGGCCTACGAGGTGCTGTCGAACTCCGAGACGCGGGAGCTCTACGACCGCTATGGCCACGCGGGGCTTCGCAGCGGCGGCTTCAACCCGACCCAGTTCGACTTCGGCAACCTCGCCGACATCTTCTCGGCCTTCTTCGGCGACGACCTCTTCGCCGCCGCGCGCGGCCGCGGCGCCGACGTCGCCGCCGAGGTCGACATCGCGCTCGAGGAGGCGGCGAGGGGCGTCACGAGAGAAGTGCCGTTCACGGTCGCCGTAGGCTGCTCGCGCTGTGCGGGACAGGGAGTGGAGCCGGGCACAGAGGTCACGACCTGCCCCACGTGCGAGGGCACGGGCCGGATCCAGCACGTCTCCCGCAGCGCCTTCGGCGAGTTCATCCGGACGCAGGGTTGCCCGCAGTGCCGCGGCCGCGGTCAGCTCATCCAGCACCCCTGTGGGCGCTGCGACGGCGCCGGGCAGGTGCTCGAGGAGCGCCGGCTCGAGGTCGAGATTCCGCCGGGGATCCACGACGGCCAGCGGATTCGCCTCTCCGGTGAAGGGCACTCCGGGCTCGCCGGGCGGCGGGCCGGCGACGTCTACGTCCGCGTGCGGGTTCTCCCGGATCCGCGGTTCGTCCGCGAGGGGGACGACGTGTTCTCCCAGGTGCACCTGACGATGACGCAGGCAGCGCTCGGAGCCCGCGTCTCCGTCCCGACGCTGGACGGCGAGGAGGAGCTCGAGTTCGGTCCCGGCACACAGCCGGGCGAGGTTCGAGTGCTTCGCGGGCGCGGCATGCCGGTACTCCAAGGCTTCGGCCGCGGTGTCCAGCGCGTGCTGGTCACCGTCGCCATCCCCCATCAGCTCACGGACGAGCAGCGCGAGCTTCTCGAGCAGTTGGATCAACTTTCAGGCGAGGACACCTACCGGCGCGACGAGGGGTTCTTCGAGAAGCTGAAGAGCGCGTTCCGCTGAGCGAGCTACGGCGGGTCGCTCTCGCGGTGCCGGCCGAGACGCTGGAACAGGCGAAGGCGCGACTTCTCGAGCTGCATCCTGAGGGCTTCGAGGAGGCAGAGGGCGAGTTGGCGGTCTACACGGACGCCGACGGAGAGGCGCGCCTCAGGGAAGCTCTTCGCGGAGGTCTCGACGCAGCAGATCGAGCCGGGCTGGGAGGAGCGGTGGCGCGAGTTCCACAGACCGGTCTGGATCGGGCCGCTCTGGGTCGGGCCTCCCTGGGAGGAGCTGCCCGCAAATGCGATTGCGGTTGTCGTCGATCCGGGCCGCGCGTTCGGGACCGGTTCGCACCCCACGACTCGCCTGTGCCTCGACTTCCTCGTGTCGCTCGAGCCGGCCAGCCTCGTCGATGTCGGCTGCGGCTCGGGCGTGCTCTCGATCGCCGCGGCGAAGCTCGGCTTCGCTCCTGTCACCGCGATCGACCACGACGATGCCGCCGTGGAGGCCGCGCGGCGAAACGTCGAGGCGAACGACGTGACAGTCGACGTGCTGGCCGGCGACGGGCTCGGCGGGTGGCTCCCGAGCGCCGACGTCGGCTTCGCGAACATCGATCTCGCCTCGGTGGAGGCACTCGGCACCGCGATCGACGTCGGCACGCTCGTGACGTCGGGCTATTTCCACAGTCGCACGCCTCGCCCCGCCGGTTACGCGCACCGCGAGCGCCGGATCGACGGCGGCTGGGCGGCCGATCTGTTCGTCCGTCAGTAGATTCTCGGCCTGGATGGCCACCTTCTCGGTTCGGTTCCTCGGCTGCAAGGTGTCCCACTCGGACGCGCAGGCAGTGCGTGAGCGCCTGCTCGCCGACGGCCACGAGGAGTGTGCAGAGGGCGCGGAGATTGCGGTCGTGAACACGTGCTGCGTGACGCACGAGGCAGTGTCGAAGTCTCGGCAGGCCGCGTCGCGGGCGGCTCGGACGCACGAGCGCGTGTACGTCAGCGGCTGCTCGGCGAATCTCGGCGGTGACGCGATGGAGGGCCTGCCGGAGAACGTGATCGTCGTCGCCAGGCCGAGCGAGGGGGTTGCCGACGCCGTCGCTCGTGATGTAGGCGCAATCGGGTGCGTACAGGCCGATGCCCGGCTGGATCGCATTCGCGCCTTCGTCAAGGTGCAGGACGGCTGTAGCTTCAGCTGCAACTTCTGCGTGATCCCGCTGGTTCGCGGTCCGTCCCGCAGCCGCCGAGCTGCCGCGGTGCTCGCCGAAATCGAGAAGCGCGCGCGGCAGGGCCACCGTGAGGTCGTCCTGACCGGGATCAACCTCGGGTGCTTCCGAGACCGCGATGCGGGCTTCACGCTGGCGCGGCTGATCCGGGAGGCCGGCGCGGTGCCCGGCCTCGAGCGGCTTCGCCTCTCGTCCATCGAGATCAACCACGTGAACGACGACCTGATCGCCGCCCTCCGGGAGACGTCCAGCGCCGGCCGGCATCTCCATGTGCCGCTGCAGTCCGGCGACGACGAGGTGCTACGCGCGATGGGGCGCCGCTACACCGCGGCGACCTACCTGCGCCGGCTGGCAGGGCTGGACGACTTCAACCTGACCGCGGACGTCATCGTCGGCTTCCCCGCAGAGGACGAGGCGGCTTTCGAGCGAACCGTGGACGTTGTCGAGCGAGCGGGAATCACGAAGCTTCACGTGTTTCCCTACTCGCCGCGGCCGGGCACGGTCACGGCGGAGAGAGATTCGGTTCCGCCGCAGGTGAAGAAGGAGCGCAGCGCCCGCCTCCGTGCAATCTCACACGAGGCCTGTCTCGCGCGATGGCGGACGAAGGTCGGCCGCGAGGATGTCGTGCTCGTCGACCGGCCTGGGCGTGGATACGGCGACGACTACTCGCCGTGGCTCGTCGATCCGGGCGAGCCGCTCGGTCGTCTGCTGCGCGTGCGCGGTCGCGCCGTCGGGGAGGAGGGGATTCTCGCTGCCTGAAGACGACTGCCTCTTCTGCAACCTGGTACGCGAGGGCGACCACGTCCATGCGGCCGACGGCTTCGTGGCCATTCACGACATCAATCCGCAGGCCGAGACCCACATGCTCGTGCTGCCGGAGCGCCACGTCGACACATTTCGCGAGGTCGGCGCGTTCACTCCGGAGGAAGCGAAGCGGATGCTCGAGTTCGTCGCCGAGACCGCGAAGATCGCGGGCCTCGGGGACTACCGCGTCGTCGTCAACGTCGGGCCGGGTGCCGGGCAGACGGTCTTTCACCTTCACTGGCACATCCTCGGCGGTCGCATGCGAGGCTTGCCCGGATGAGCCTGATCGCTCGAATCCAGGACGAGCTCAAGGAGGCGATGCGCGAGCGTGACAACGACCGTCGCGACGCGCTGCGTCTGATCCTCAGCAGCCTCCAGTCCGCGGAAAAGGAGCTTCAGCGGCCGCTCAACGACCAGGAGGAGCTCCAGGTGCTCCAGCGCGAGCGCAAGAAGCGCGTCGAGGCGGAGGAGGCGTTTCGGACCGCGGGCCGGGAGGAGCAGGCTGATGCGGAGGACTACGAGCTCGAGGTGCTCGAGGAGTTCATGCCGGAGCCGCTCAGCGAGGACGAGCTGGAGGAGATCGTCGACGACGCGATCGCCGAGAACGGGGCGACGAGCCTGTCCGACCTCGGCCGCGTCATGGCCGACGTGATGCCCCAGGTCGCCGGCCGGGCGGACGGCTCGGCGGTCAGCCAGCTGGTGCGCGAGAAGCTCGCCTAGGAGGCACCGATCCGCCGCCGTTTTCTTAGGCGCACCCGGCCTCCTCCCCAAGGCGATCGTATTGAGAACGGACGCGCGGATGTGAGACGGAAGTGCAGCGAGACCGCGACGATTCCTCCAGCGTCAGCCGGCCTGTAGTCGACGTGTCCCGAGCTCGAGGAGCACGTCGGCGAGGAGGTCGACGTCCGGCTCGGTCGTCCGCCAGTTGACGATCGCGGGACGGAAGGCGACCTTCCCGTCGAGGCGAGTCGTCCCGACGAAGACGCGGCCGTCGTTCAGCACGTCCTCACCGAGCGCGAGGTTGTGGGCGTCCAGCTCCTCCGGGTCCATTCCGGCGGGCCGGTGCCGGAAGCAGACGATGTTGAGCTTCACGGGCGCGAGGAGCTCGAGCTCGGGCTCGTCCTCGACCCGCTGCCCCAGCCGCCGGGCCAGCGCGAGGTGGCGCTCCACCATCGTCCTGTGCCCCTCACGCCCGTATGCGCGCAACGTCGCCCAGACCGCGAGCGACCGCGCGCGGCGAGAAGCTTCCGGGCTCGGGGTCTCGTCACTCGGAAGGTAGGCCGCGGTCAGCCTGAACGGCTCCTTCAGCAACCCCGCGTCGCGGACGAAGGCGAAGCCGCAGTCGTACGGGACGTTCAGCCACTTGTGGCCGTCGGCGATCACCGAGTCGGCCCGCTCGACGCCCTCGGCGAGAGCCGCCGCTTCCGGCGTCACTCGCGCGAAAAGCCCGAACGCGCCGTCCACGTGCAGCCAGGCGCGATGCTTCTCGGCGAGGTCCGCCAGCCGGGCGATCGGGTCGAAGTCGCCGGTGTTCACGTCGCCTGCATTGCCGATCACGATCGCCGGAGCCCCGTCCAGCGCAGCCAGCTCGCGCTCGAGGTCATCGGCCTCGACCAGATGTGGGGTGTCGCGCCCGAGACCCACCATCGCGAGCGCCTTTCGAGCGCTGGCGTGGAGGTACGGCGTCGAGAAGACCGGGACTGCCGGAAGCCCGGCGAACCCCCGCTCGTCGATGTCGACACCGTGCTCCTGCGCCCACCAGCGCCGTCCGCACGCGAGCCCGACGAAGTTCGCCATCGTGGCCCCGCTGGTCAGGACGCCGCTCCAGTCTTCGGGGAGCTCGAACAAGTCGAGCAGCCAGCGCACCGCCACCTCCTCGAGCTGCGCGCCGAGAGGAGAGCTCACGGCGGAGAACGCGTTCTGGTCGAGCAGCGAGGTCAGCCAGTCGGCGCCGAGCGCCGCCGGAGTCGTGCCGCCGGTGACGAAGTGGAAGAAGCGCGGGCCGGACGACCGGGTCGCGACGTCGCTTCCGGCGAGCAGCTCGGTCAGCGCCACGAGGGCGCCGGAACCAGTCTCCGGGAGGCTCCCATCGAAACGGCGGCCCCGAGCCGGCAGCACCGGAGACTCGTCGAGCTCCGCCAGGTAGCGCCGAGCCTCGTCGAGGACGAGGGCTAGCGCGTCCGACTCTTCGCTTCGGCGGTCCAACGGATCGGACACGCATCGAACCTACACTGAGAACGGTGCAGGAAACCCTGTCCGTACCCAACACGGTCGCCGCCGAGCTGGCCTCGATCGGCGACGGCGTCCTCGAGCATCTACGCGACCGGCTCCGCGTCGCGATCCACCTGCGCGGGAACCAGCTGACGATCGAGGGCGAGGACGAACACGTCGGGCAGGTCCGGACGGTGATCGACGAGATCGTCGAGCTCGTCGAGGGAGGGCACGAGATCGGGCCGTCCACGGTCGACGCGGTGCTCGGTGCCATGGATCAGGGCGAGGACGTCCGTGAGGTGTTCGAGGACGTCGTCTGGCGCCATCGCGGGAAGCGCATTGCGCCGAAGACGGTGATGCAGAAGCGCTACGTCGACGCGATCCGGGACCACACGGTGACGTTCGGCGTCGGGCCGGCGGGGACCGGCAAGACGTACCTTGCGATGGCTCTCGCCGTCGCCGCGCTTCAGGAGCGCCAGGTGAACAGGATCATCCTCACGCGGCCCGCGGTCGAGGCCGGCGAGCGGCTGGGCTTCCTTCCCGGCGACCTGCTCGCGAAGGTCGATCCCTACCTGCGTCCGCTGTACGACGCGCTGTACGACATGCTCGAGGCTGACAGGCTCAGTTCGTACATGGAGCGCGGAATCGTCGAGGTCGCGCCCCTCGCGTTCATGCGCGGCCGAACGTTGAACGACTCGTTCATCATCCTCGACGAGGCGCAGAACACGAGCCCGGAGCAGATGCAGATGTTCCTGACCCGGCTCGGGTTCGGCTCCAAGGTCGTCGTGACCGGCGATGTGACGCAGGTCGACCTCCCGAAGGAACAGGCCTCAGGGCTGATCCAGGTGCACCACATCCTCGGAACCATCGAGGGGATCGCATTCATCCAGTTCGGACACGAGGACGTCGTGCGCCACAAGCTCGTGCAGCGGATCGTCGAGGCCTACAAGTCACACGCGGAGGAAACCGGCACCGCACGGCGGAGGTAGCGCCGTGGTCGAGGTCGAGGTCTCGAACCGAAGCGGTGTCGCCGTGGACGAGGACGAGGCCGTGCGACTCGCACTTCGGGTTCTGGGAGAGGAAGGAATTGCGGACGGCGAGCTCGGGCTCGCGTTCGTTGACGGCGAGGAGGCGCGGACCTTGAAGCGCGAGCACCTCGGAATCGACGAGACGCCGGACGTGCTCTCGTTTCCGATCGACGGCCGCGAGGAGCTCCCGGCCGGCATGCCGCGCCAGCTCGGCGATGTCGTCGTGTGTCCCGAGGTCGCCGGTGACGAGTGGCAGGAGCCGCTCGTCCACGGCCTCCTGCATCTGCTCGGCTACGACCACGGCGAGGAGATGGAGGCCCGGGAGGAGGCGCTTCGCTCGTGAACGTCGGCCGTAGCCCCTCCGTCCTCCAGAGCTTCAACTTCGCGTTCGAGGGGATCATCCACGTGCTCCGCACCCAGCGGAACATGCGGATCCACTTCCTGATCGCCGCCGGAGTGCTGATCGCGGCGCTGATCGTCGGCGTCAGCAAGCTCGAGCTCGTCGTCCTGCTGATGGCGATCTCGTTCGTCCTGATCGCCGAGATGATCAACTCCGCGCTCGAGGCCGGCATCGACGTCGCCACGACCTCGTTCGACCCGCTCGCGAAGCTCGCGAAGGACATCGCGGCAGGCGCGGTCCTGATCGCGACCGTCAACGCGCTCGCGGTCGGCTACCTCGTCTTCCTCGATCGCATCAAGGATCCGAGCTCGCGTGCCCTGGACAGGTTGCGCGATGCGCCGACGGAGATCACTCTCGTCGCGCTGGTGCTCACGGTGATCCTCGTGATCGGTGCGAAGGCCTACACCGGGCGCGGTCGGCCACTCCGCGGCGGCCTGCCCTCCGGGCATTCGGCGCTCGCGTTTGCGGGCTGGATGGCCGCGACCTACATCCTCGGCGACTCGACTCACTGGTTCCTGATCTCGACGCTGACGTTCATCATGGCCTTGCTTGTGGCGCAGACCCGGGTCGAGGCCGGTTTCCACTCCTTCGTCGAGGTCCTCTCGGGAGGCGTGCTCGGTGCGCTCGTGACGCTCGTCCTCTTCCAGCTCTTCTGGTCGTGACCGACGCGGATCGCGAGCTGCTGGACCGGGCAGACGCGGCAGCGGGGAACGCGTACGCGCCCTACTCCAGGTTCCGAGTCGGCGCAGCGGTGCAAACGCGCGACGGCCGAGTATTCGTCGGCGTCAACGTCGAGAACGCGGCCTATCCGCTCGGGATCTGCGGCGAGAAGACGGCGCTTGCGGCGGCGGCGTCCGCCGGCGTGCGCCCGGGCGAGATCGAGGCGCTTGCCGTGAACGCCTCGCCGTGCGGCGGCTGCCGGCAGTGGTTCCACGAGTTCCGGATCGATCGCGTGATCTACCGACAGGCGGATGGCGGCGTCTCGGTGACGACGCCCGACGAGCTCCTGCCGGACACATTCGAGCTGTGAAGTCGGGCTTCGTCGCCGTTGCGGGGCGGCCGAACGTCGGCAAGTCGACGCTCGTGAATGCGCTGGCGGGCGGCAAGGTGGCGATCACCTCGGACAAGCCCCAGACGACCCGCCGGCGGATCTTCGGCGTCGCGAACGGCCCCGATTACCAGCTCGTGCTGGCCGATCTGCCCGGGTTCCAGCGTCCCCGCGATCCGTTGACCGAGCACATGCAGCGCACCGTCGACTCCTCCTTCGAGGACGTGGACGCGGTGCTCTTCGTGCTGGATGCGCGCGATCGGATCGGGTCGGGGGACAGGTTCATCGCCAAGCGTGTCTTCGAGCTCGGCGTGCCGGTCGTGATCGCCCTCAACAAGGTCGATCGGCTCAAGCCGGGCCACATCGCGTCGCAGATGCAGACGGCATCACAGCTCGGCGACTTCCACGCGCTGCATCCGGTGAGCGCAAAGACGGGCGACGGCATAAACGAGTTGCGAGACGGAGCTTGTCGCCTTGCTGCCCGAAGGCCCCGCCTATTTCCCGCCCGACCAGCGGACCGACCTCTCCGTCGAGGAGCAGATCGCGGAGCTCGTGCGCGAGAAGGCGATCCAGCTGACCCGGGACGAGGTGCCCCACTCGGTCACGGCCGAGGTCGAGGAGATCGAGGGCAAGTTCGTCCGTGTCGCGGTCTACGTCGAGACCGACTCGCAGAAGCAGATCCTCGTCGGCAAGGGAGGCGCGATGGTTCGCGAGATCGGAACGCGGGCCAGGCCGGAGATCGAGGCGCTGCTTGGGCAGCAGCCGGTCTTCCTGGAGCTCGCCGTCAAGGTGCGGCCGAAGTGGCGCCGCGACGAGCGGATGCTCGAGCGCCTCGGTCTCTAGCCCGGCGCACCTTCTGCTCGGTTTGGGCACAGACACGCGCGGCTTTCCGCACTAGCATCGATAGTGGGTGGTGGCCCGGGGTGGCCCCAGGCGCCTACGGCCAGGCGCCGCAGCCAGTGGCCTCACCTGACCCGCAAGAGCGCGAGATCCTGCGGCGGATTGCCTTTCGCTCCCTCCGGGACGTACGAAAGCAGCTCGAAGTGCGGCTCGACCAGCAGCTCGAACGTCCTTCGGGGGTGGAAGGCTGTGCAGAGGTTCGTCCCGGCGACCACGGCCCAACGGACGACCACTTCGCCGGAGTCGAACTGCCCGAGCTCTTCCGCGGTGAGCCGCCCGCGATACGCCTCCCCGTGCACGCTGACAACGACCCACTCGCGGCCCACGCGCGCCAGCTCCTCGAGCCAGCGGCGCTGCGTCTCGACGGGGAGGTGGGTGAGCACCGACAGCGCATAGACGAGGTCGAATGAGTCGTCCGCGTACGGGAGCGGCGGGTCGGGCCCGTTCACTTGGAAGTGCCCGAACGGAAGGTTCTCCCAGCACCAGGCGACCAGCGTCGCGTTGGAGTCCGACCCGTGGATCTCGGCAGGGAGATCCTTCCACTGCCGGAAGACGCGCCCGCATCCGCAGCCGAAATCCAAGATCGAGCTCATCGATTCGAGGGAGGCGGGCACGGCTTCGCGGATCGACAGCGCGGCCGCCCGGCCACCCTCCAGAAACCAGTCGGCCTGCGGCACACCGGCGACCATGAGCCGAAGCCGGGCCGGAGGGAGCGGAAGCCCGTCGTCCGCCGTTCCGCCGACGCCGCGCATCGCCCGCAGCGCCTCGTATGCGCGGTACGCCGGAAGGAGCAGGCCGAGCCTGTCCAGAAGCGAGAGGAGGCGCTGTTTCACAGCCGGCGCAATCTATTCGCGCGGCCGTTCGCCCACTGGGGGAGGGCTACACTCAATCGATGGCCAAGGCGCCCGCGCTTCCGTCCGGCTTCGAGCTTCCGCTCGAGCCGAGACTGCCGCGAATCGGCTCGATCGACCAGGTCGCAGTCGAGGAACGCGCGGCGTCGCTCGCCCGCCGATCGATCAAGCGCGAGGCGAAGATGTTCGCGCTCGACCTCGCTGTCCGCATGATGGACCTGACGACCCTCGAGGGCCAGGACACGCCGGGAAAGATCGCCGCGCTGACCTCGAAGGCGATCCGCCCAGACCCGTCTGATGCGAGTGTCCCCTCCGTGGCTGCGGTCTGCGTCTACCCGAACCTCGTGCCCGCGGCCGTCGAGCGAGTTCGCGGCTCGAGCGTCAAGGTGGCCTCCGTTGCGACCGCGTTTCCGTCGGGCCAGAGCCCGACGAACGTCAAGGTGAGCGAGGTCCGGGAGGTCGTCGACATGGGCGCCGACGAGGTCGACATGGTGATCGACCGGGGCGCCTTCCTCTCGGGCCGGTACGCGAAGGTGTACGACGAGATCGTGCAGGTGAAAGAGGCCTCCGGCGACGCCCACCTGAAGGTGATCCTGGAGGTGGGCGAGCTCGGGACCTACGACAACGTCCGCCGCGCCTCGCTCCTGGCGATGGCTGCCGGTGCGGACTTCATCAAGACATCGACGGGGAAGCTCCCGCAGGCGGCCACCCTGCCGGTGACGCTCGTGATGCTCGAGGCGATCCGCGACGTCCACGAGGAGACGGGACGCAAGGTCGGCATGAAGCCGGCCGGCGGCATTCGCCAGTCGAAGCAGGCGGTCCAGTACCTCGTCCAGCTCCATGAGACGCTCGGCACCGAGTGGCTGACGCCCGATCTGTACAGGCTCGGCGCCTCGACGCTGCTCAACGACGTCCTGATGCAGATCCGGAAAGAGAAGACCGGCCGCTACCAGAGCCCGGACTACTTCACGATTGACTAGGACCCTGCCTCAGACGGAGCACAGGACTGCCTGGGCACCCTGGCCGGCACGAGGCCGCGTCCTCAGTCGCATACGTACCCTCCGGGTACGCACGCTCCCTGCGTCCTTGCCTCGCATTCGTCCATCGCACCCAGTCAGCGCGTGAGTCCGTCAGAGACAGGGTCGGACCTCGAGCGCCGCCAAGACCGCGCGCCGGTTCCCTCCGGCTGGGACTACGCGCCCGCACCAGAGTCGCGCGACATCGTCACGCTCCAGGAGCGGTACGGCCTCTTCATCGGGGGCGAGCTCGTGGACGCGAGGTCGGGCGAGTACTTCCCGACCGTCAACCCGGCGAGCGAGGAGGCGCTCGCCGAGGTCGCCCAGGCGGGGCCTGAAGACGTCGACCTCGCCGTGCGCGCCGCGCGCGACGCCTACGAGAACGGCTGGTCGACGATCTCGCCGGCCGAGCGGGCGAAGTACCTCTTCCGGATCGCGCGCATCCTGCAGGAGCGCTCGCGCGAGTTCGCGGTTCTGGAATCGCTGAACGGCGGCAAGCCGATCAAGGAGTCACGCGACGTCGACCTGCCGCTTGCGGCCGCCCACTTCTTCTACTACGCCGGGTGGGCGGACAAGCTCGAGTACGCGTTTCCCCACCGCCGCCCGCGGCCCATCGGCGTCGCGGGCCAGATCATCCCGTGGAACTTCCCGCTGCTGATGCTGTCGTGGAAGATCGCACCGGCGCTCGCGGCCGGCAACACGGTCGTGCTGAAGCCGGCCGAGACGACTCCTCTCACGGCGCTGCTCTTTGCGGACGTCCTTCGCCAGGCCGAGCTGCCGCCCGGGGTGGTCAACATCGTCACGGGCGACGGGCGTGCCGGCGCGGAGCTCGTCAAGCACGAGGGTGTCGACAAGATCGCGTTCACGGGCTCGACCGAGGTCGGGAAGGCGATCCAGCGCGAGCTCGCAGGCACCGGCAAGCGGCTGACGCTCGAGCTCGGGGGCAAGGCCGCCAACATCATCTTCGACGACGCTGCCCTCGACCAGGCGGTCGAGGGGATCGTCAACGGGATCTACTTCAACCAGGGCCACGTGTGCTGCGCGGGGTCTCGGCTCCTCGTCCAGGAGTCGATCTACGAGCCGGTGATCGAGAAGCTCAAGCGCCGACTGACGACGCTCCGCGTCGGCGACCCGCTCGACAAGAACACCGACGTCGGAGCGATCAACTCGAAGCAGCAGCTCGAGAAGATCGAGGAGCTCGTGCGGAGCGGCGAGGAGGAGGGCGCGGAGATCTACCAGCCGCCGTGCCGCCTGCCGGAGAAGGGCTACTGGTTCGTCCCGACCGTGTTCACGAACGTCGCGCAGAGCTACCGGATCGCGCAGGAGGAGATTTTCGGGCCGGTGCTGTCGGTCCTCACGTTCCGGACGCCCGACGAGGCGGTCGAGAAGGCGAACAACACGCCCTACGGGCTCTCGGCAGGCGTCTGGACCGAGAAGGGGTCGCGGATCCTCTGGATGGCGAACCGTCTCGAGGCAGGCGTGGTATGGGCGAACACGTACAACCGCTTCGACCCCACCTCACCCTTCGGCGGCTACAAGGAGTCCGGGTTCGGGCGCGAGGGCGGCCTCCACGGCCTCCAGCCGTATGTCGACCTCGAAGACTCGGAGGTCCGTGGGTGAGCCGGCTTCCGGTACGCAAGACCTACAAGCTGTTCATCGGCGGCGACTTTCCACGCTCGGAGTCGGGACGGACGTACGAGGCGCAGGGCCAGAACGTCGCGCGCGCGTCGCGCAAGGATGTCCGCGACGCCGTTCGAGCGGCTCGCGGCGGGTTCGAGAAGTGGCGGAAGATGACCGCGTACAACCGCGGGCAGGTGCTCTACCGGATCGCCGAGATGATGGAGTCGCGGAAGGAGGAGTTCGCCGACCTCAGTTCAGGCCGCAAGGAGGTCGAGACCGCCGTCGATCGCTGGGTCTGGTACGCGGGCTGGGCCGACAAGTACGCCCAGGTGCTGGGCACCTCGAACCCGGTGGCGGCGCCGTACTTCAACTTCACGATCCCCGAGCCGACGGGCGTCGTCGGGATCGTCGCTCCGGACGAGTCGGCGCTGGACGGGCTCGTCGGCCGGCTGGCTCCCGTGATCGTCGGTGGAAACGCCGCAGTCGTGCTCGCCTCCGAGACGCGCGCCGCTCGCGGCGATCGAGCTCGCGGAGGCGCTGGCCACTTCGGACGTCCCAGGCGGCGTGGTCAACATCCTCACGGGGTTCAAGTCGGAGCTGGCGCCGTGGCTCGCGGGTCACATGGACGTGAACGCGATCGACGTGGCCGGCGCCGACGGCGAGATCCCCGAGCTGGAGCGCCTGGCGGCCGACAACGTCAAGCGCGTCGTTCGTGGCCGCGCCGACCGGCAGAGCCCCTACGAGATCGCGGCGTTCCTCGAGCTGAAGACGGTCTGGCACCCGATCGGCGTCTAGCCCTCGGGGGCCTCCAACCTCCTCCCCAATATCGATCGTAGTCGTCTCGAGCGCACGGATGTGTGACGGGAGAGCGCCGAAACGGTGAAGATGCCCGGGGTGACTCCGAGGACAGCCAGATGACGAAGCGCCGACTGAGCCAGGCGATCTCCGAGGGCGACGGGATCTCGGTGATCGCCGCCGTCGAGAGCTCCGACGCGGCGCGGGACGCAGAGGCTGCCGGCGCCGAGGGCGTCCTCGTTCCCGGCGTGCGGACAGAGACCCTCGCAAGCGTCCGCGCCGCGACCGAGCTCCCGATCCTCGTGGTCTACGACCCGGGCCGGACGCAGCCCGAGGCGGCCGACGCCTGCATCGTCGACGTCGACGGCGAGGATCGCGAGTGGCTCGAGCAGGTCCGCAACGATCTCGCAGAGCGCTGCGAGCTCGCACCGCGGATCGGCAAGGAGGAGCACCTCGAGTTCGTGCTCGAAACCGTCGATCCTGAAGTGCTCGTGCTGCGCGCCGACGGCGACGAGCCGCTGGCCGAGGCGCTGGAGCTCCTCGAGGACGTCCCGGCCGGCAAGCTGGCGATCGCCGACGTCGGAGCGAGCACGCGCGACCAGTTGGCCGAGCTCGAGCGTGCCGGCATGGACGCGGTCATCGTCTACGCCGGGAACATCGCCGACCTGGTCGGGTCGGCCCCGCCCGAAGTCTGATCCGCACGAAGGGCTTAGCCGAGCCGAGCCGGTGGGGCAACCGCTGGCTCGCCCTCGGGGCGCTCCTCGCCGGCGCGGCGGCGCTCCGGCTCGTCGGCGTCCAGTACGGCCTGCCCTTCCCGCTCCTCAACCCTGACGAGGAAAGCATCGTTCCACGCGCTTGGCGGATGAGCCACGGGGGTGGGCTCGATCCAGAGTGGTTCGAGTACCCGAGCCTGCTCATGTACCTGATCGCGCCGTTCCAGAACTGGGCCGGCGAGCCGTGGTACCTCGCAGGCCGCCTGGTCGTCGTCGCGCTCGGGCTGGCCGGGATCGCGGCCGCGTGGTGGCTCGGCGCTCGTGCCTACGGCACGATGGCCGGGTTCGTCGCTGCCGCGGTCACCGCCGTGGAGGTCACGCACGTCGCGTACTCCCGGATGGCGGTGACCGACGTGCCGATGACGCTGGGCGTCGCCGTCTCGCTCGGGCTGATGGTCACCCGGCGCCTTCCCGCCGCGGGCGTCGCGATCGGAGTCGCCGCGAGCTTCAAGTACCCGGCGTTCACGCTGCTCGTGCCGCTCATCGTCGCCGGCTGGGGTCAGTGGCGTCGGCTCGCGATCTCTCTTGCGCTCGCGCCGCTCGCGTTCGCGCTCACGAGCCCGTTCTTCCTCGTGCACCTGTCCTCCGCGCTCGGAGACGTCCGCCGCGTTCAGGAGCTCGGTCGCAGTGGCTGGCTCGGCTTCGAAGACGACTGGCCGACGCCGATCGCGTTCGTCGACCGCCTGTGGGAGGGGATGGGACCGGCGCTGCTCGTCGCCGTCCTCGGGCTCGTCCTCGCCCTCATCCAGCGCGCGTACGCCGACCGGATCCTGGCCGCGTTCGTCCTTGCCTACTTCGCGACGCTGCTGCCGCTCGACGCCCACTTCGACCGCTACGTCCTGCCACTTGTCCCAGCCCTGGGCGCACTCGCGGGACGGGTTCGCGGACTCGCGCCGGTGACGCTGCTCCTGCTCGTCATCCCACTCGTCTGGTCGATCGGAGACGCCAGGGTGCTCGCGAAGACCGACACGCGGGTCGTCGCCCACGACTGGATGGAGGCCAACGTGACGCCCGGCGTGCTCGTCGCTGCCGATCCCTCGACCGCGACACCGGACACCGTTCGGCTGCTCCGGCTCGCGCTTCCGGGGCCGGGACGCCCGCCCGACCCCGAGCGCGACGTCGCCCGGCTTCGGCAGCTGGGCGTCGGCTACGTCGTCGTCACGGGCGCAGTCGCGGACCGGGTCGCGGCCGCCGAAGGCAGCTATCCACACGACGCGCGCTTCTACGATCAGCTCGAGCGACAGGGGAACCGGCGCTTCTACCGGGCCGCGACGGGCACACTGGCGGGGCCTTGGGTAGCGGTGTACGAGCTGTAGAGGGGGTCCCCGTGGCGAATCGGCGGCATGGCCTTGCGGTGGCCGGCGCCGTGTTCGTCTCCGGCGCCGTGGTCCTCGGGATGGAGATCGCGGCGAGCCGCGTGCTCGCGCCCTTCTTCGGCAACTCGCTGTTCGTCTGGGGCTCGCTCATCGGCATCGTCCTCGCCGGGCTGGCGATCGGCTACTGGGCGGGCGGAGTGCTCGCCGACCGCTGGCCTGAGCCGCGGCTCCTCGCGATCGTCATGGGCCTCGGCGCTCTGGGCGTGCTTGCGATCCCGGTGCTCGACGGGCCCGTCCTCGAGGCGATCGTCGAGTGGGATCCCGGCCCGCGGCTGAACCCCCTGCTCGCGGCGATCGCCCTCTTCGGCGCGCCGAGCATCATCCTCGCGGGAGTTGCGCCGATCGCCGTCCGTCTGCACGCGAAGTCGCTGGCGACCCTCGGCCAGACCGCCGGCCGCCTCTTCGCGATCTCGACTGCCGGCTCGATCGCCGGCACCTTCGCGACCGCTTTCTGGCTGATCCCCGAGTTCGGCACCGACCAGTTGCTGGGGATCGCGGCGGCCGCGCTCTTCGTCGCAGCCACACTCTTCGCGTTTGCCGAGCGCCTCGTCGGCACCGCGGCTGTCGCGCTCTGCGGCGCGGTCCTGGCCGGGGCGGCTGCGGTCGCGCTTGCGCCCGAGACCGGAGGGACGATCAGCGACGCGGAGGCGCGCAACTGGTCGCCGCTCTACCGCCGGGCCGGATCGGTCAGCGGACAGCAACCGACCGACACAGCCGGGCTCACGCTCCGCTACTCCAAGGACACGAGGTACCACCGGCTCAGCGTCGCCGACGACGAGGAGAACCGGTACCTCCGCTTCGACAACTCGTACCAGAGCGGGATGATCAGGGCCCGCCCGTTCGCGACGGCATTCCAGTACTCGGACTACTTCCACCTCGCCCGCGCCTACAAGTCGGAGGTGAAGGACGTCCTCTTCATCGGGCTCGGAGGGGCCTCGTCGCCCAAGCGGCTCTGGCAGGACTTCCCCGACCTGCAGATGCAGGCAGTCGAGCTCGACCCGGTGGTCGTTGACGTCGCGCATGAGTACTTCGAGCTGCCGCGCGACCCACGCATCAAGGTGGACGTGGACGACGGCCGCCAGTGGCTCGACGGCGACGAGCGGAAGTGGGACGCGATCATGATCGACGCCTTCTACGCCGACGCGATCCCGTTCCACCTCTTCACCGCCGAGTTCATGCAGCTCGTCCGCTCGCGGCTCAACCCCGGCGGCGTGGTGGTCACGAACACGATCGGTGCGATCACCGGCGAGCAGTCGCGACTGTTCAGGTCCGTCTACCGGACGTACCGAACCGCCTTCCCGACGGTGCTCGTACACCCGGTGAAGACTCCGGACGACGAGGGGGACTCCAGCGTGCGCAACCTGATGCTCGTCGCCACCGAGCAGGCGGAGCCCACCAAGGAGTTCCTCAACGAGCGCTGGCGCGAAGTCCGTGCCGACTCGCCCAGCGCCCCGGATCTGACGCAGGCGATCAACGACAGGTACGACCAAGACGTCTCGGTCGCAGGCGTTCCGACGCTGACCGACGACTACGCGCCGACGGACGCCCTGCTGCTGATCGAGTGACCTGGCTACCCTCTTGTGGGGTGCGCAAGGCTCTCGTGATCGTGCTGCTGGCGCTGGTGAGCGCCGGCTGCTCCATGGGCGACGACGGCGTCGAGGAGTCGGCGTCGGCGCGCCAACAGCCGGCCGGCTGCCCGGCCGCCTGGGAGCCCGGCTGGCAGAAGCTCGCCGACGACGTCGGCATGCGCGTGTACTGCCCGAGCTGGATGCCGAGCCCGATCGACGCCGAGATCGGCGGCCAATGGAACAGCGACGGCGCGATCGTCGACGACAAGGACAAGAGCTACCTCGCAGGGTTCCTCTGGCACGAGGCGGGGAGCGGCGACGTCCACGTCAACTTCCGCGGCTATCCCGGCAAGACCGCGATTCCGCAATGCCTCGACACCCAGACTTCCGGCGGGAAGACCCGCCGCCGCTCGGTGCCGTGCTTCAGCGACCGCCAGGGCACGCGCGAGGTCGGCGGCAAGACGGTGACCGTCTACACGGTCTCGCGGGACGCCGACCAGTGGCACGTCACCTATACGTGGAAGGAGAACGGCTCGCTCTACGCGGTCAGCGAGCACGTCGCGCCGCCGCTCACCTTCCGGCGGGTGCTCCAGAACCTCGACCGGATCGTCGGCGGGCTCGAGGGCATCGAACCGAGCGGCTAGGTGAAGCTCACTCGGAAGGAGCTGCTGGGCGGTGCGGCCGCCGGCGCACTCGGAGCTGCCGGGATCTACGAGCTCGTCGACCAGCTCGTCGACTCGCCGCCGCGCGCCGAGGCCGGCGAGCTGAGGGAGGAGCAGTACCTCCTCTCGGGGATGAAGCTGCTCACGCACGAGGGCGTCGAGGTCGTGGAGCCGCCGTTGCACCACCAGGTCGTGACGGCGCGGCTGCCGGGCGAGCGCGGACGCCGGGACCTCATCGATGCCCAGCGGACGCTCGAGGACGCGATCGGCCGGATCGAGCGACGGTACGAGCCGAACCCGGCCGGGCTGGCGGTCACCGTCGCGTGGGGGCTGCCCTACTTCCGACGCGTGGTCCCTGGACCGGCGGGCCAGCATCTCCCGGTCGACCGGCGCGCCTCGAAGAGCGTCGACCGTCCGGTTTCGGCGCTGCTCGAAGCGCAACGCTTCCCGAGCGACCCGGACACGACCGTTCTCGAGTCCAACGACGTCGCGTTCCTACTCAGAAGCGACGAGCGCGAGCACGTGGCCGACGGCGCGCAGTCGCTCTTCGCCGACACGGACGGCCTCTTCGAGCTGACGAGCATCCGCAAGGGCTTCCAGGGCGGCGGGTTCTCCGGCGGGCCGGGCCTGCCGAAGTCGATGGCGATCGCGGCCGGGATCCAGGGTGCCGACCTGATCCCCGAAGGCGCGCAGCTCTTCCTCGGGTTCACGTCGACGCAGCGCGACACCCAGGGCCAGTCGCGGATCGCGAGCTTCGAGACGCTCGGCCTCGTCGACGTCCGCGACGGCTACTTCCGCGGCGGGACCCACATGCACCTGTCCCACCTGTTCGAGAACGTCGAGGCCTGGTACCTCGACTTCGACTACCGCGACCGGGTCGACACGACCTTTCGCCCGGGCTTCCAGGCGCGGGAGGGCCAGCAGACGCTGCCGCAGAAGCTCCTGAGGACGCGGCGTCCGAGGACGACCTCAAAGGCGACTTCAGCCGGACCGGCGCGATCGGGCACAGCGGCTCGATCCAGCCCACGTCGCGCCTGCAGATGGACACGACGGGCGCCGACGGCGAGGTCTACGCCAAGGGCTCGGCGATCCCGCTCCGTGCGGACTTCAACACGCTCGACAACCCGTTCTTCTGGACCTCGGATCCCGAGCGCGACCGCCACTCCGAGCAGCCCGACGCCGGGCTGCACTTCATCACCTTCAACCCGTCGAGCGACGACTTCCGGCGAAATCGCCTGGCGATGGACGGCGTGCTGCCGGACGGCACGCAGCTGCCGCTCGAGGCGCGCTCGCGGGCGCAGGGCCTCAACTCCGTCCTGCGGACGACGCACAGGCAGAACTTCCTCGTCCCGCCGCGGAGCCGCCGCAGCTTTCCGCTCGTCGAGCTCCTGCGCTAGAGGCTTGATGTGGAACTGGCGCGCTGTGGAGGCGTCTCAGACCAAGCCAGAGCGGCTCGGCGGCCGCAGCGCAGGCTTGTCAGCCTTTCGTCAGGCCGACGGGACGGTCTGGCGCCGCGTCTGAGGCGGCTCCACGGCCCGCTTCCGTTTCGCATCAAGCCTCTCTAGCCGAAGAACGCTGCCGCGACGTCGTAGAACTCGCGCGGAACCACCTTCAGCTGACGCGTCGCCTCCTCGAGCGCGACATCCACGATCGCGTCGCCCTGGAGCGCCGCCATGCGGCCGAAGCGGCCCTCTTCCACGAGGTCGGCCGCTTTCAGCCCGAAGCGGGTCGCGAGGATCGCGGTCGCGCGGAGTGGGGGAGCCGCCGCGCTGGACGTGACCCAGCACCGTGACGCGCGTCTCGTAGCCCGTCTGCTGCTCGATGTCTCGGGCGAGCGCCTCGCCGACGCCTCCCAGGCGGACATGGCCGAACTGGTCCGTGTCGGCCTCCTGCGTCACCGCGCGCTGCTCGCCGGACTCGTAGGTCAGCTCGTACCCCTCGCTGACGACGACGATCGAGAAGTCCTTGCCGCGCTCGTGCCGCCGCTGCAGCTCGGAGCACGCCGCCTCGACGGTGATCGGCTGCTCGGGGATGAGGATCGCGTCGGCGCCGCCGGCGATCCCGCTCATCACCGCGATCCAGCCCGTGTGCCGGCCCATCACCTCGACGACCATCACGCGGTTGTGCGACTCGGCCGTCGTGTGCAGCCGGTCGATCGCCTCCGTCGCGACGGAGACGGCCGTGTCGAACCCGAACGTGTAGTCGGTGCCCGACAGGTCGTTGTCGATCGTCTTCGGCACGCCGACGACTGGGAACGCGTGCTCGGCGTGGAGCCGGGCCGCGACGCCAAGCGTGTCCTCGCCGCCGACCGCGACGAGGGCGTCGAGGCGCTCCGCCTCCGCCGTGTCCAGGACCCGCTGCACGCCGTCCTCGCTCTTGAAGGGATTCGTCCTCGAGGTGCCGAGGATCGTGCCGCCCCGCGGGAGTAGGCCCGAGATCGCCCGGTAGTCGAGCGGGTGGAACAGCCGATCGGTCATCCCGCGCCAGCCCTCGCGGACGCCGATCACCTCGGAGCCGCGGTCGAGCGAGCGGCGCGTCACCGCGCGGATCACCGCGTTGAGCCCGGGACAGTCCCCTCCCCCGGTGAGGATCCCGATCCGGCCAGCCACAGGGCTACCCTAGAGGGAGCGCCGAAGTGGCGGAATTGGCAGACGCGCCGGACTCAAAATCCGGTGGCCTTCGGGCCGTGTGGGTTCGATTCCCACCTTCGGCATTGGCGCCTGCGGCGCATCGAACCCGCACCGAGCCTCCTCGCCCGGCCCAGCCGCCGAAAGTTGCGAGACTTTCGGCGATGCGAGGGCACGCCAAACGGCGAGGGTTCTAGCTTGCGGTGGAGAACGCCAATCCCGATACTTGCCCCAGCGAAACTGGCGATGGAGGAGGCGTAGTGATTTTGAAGAAGCGAGGGGTACTCGGATTTCTGATCTTGCTCGTTGCCGTGCTGGCCCTGGCAGCGGCCGGTTGCGGCGGTGACGACGACGACGGCGGAGACGGAGGCGGTGGCGGCGGCGGCGCCGTCGAAGCGCTCCCGTCGGCATCCTGCGGCCCCATCCGCCAGGGCGAGGAAGAGCCGGACGCGCTGATCGCGTCGGACTTCCCCTTGCAGGGCGCCAACCGCGCGCTGACGACAGAGATGGCAGATGCGATCGAGTACATGCTCGAGCAGCAGGATTGGAAGGCCGGCGACACCGTGCTCGGCTATCAGTCCTGTGACGACTCGACGGCGCAGGCCGGGAGCTGGGACTCGGCGAAGTGCTCGTCGAATGGGCGCGCATACGCCAACAACGCAAGCGTGGTCGGCATCATCGGGACGTTCAACTCGGGCTGCGCCAAGCTCGTGATCCCGATCGCGAACCGCGAGTCGCTCGCGATGGTCAGCCCGGCGAACACGTATCCAGGCCTGACCGAGGGCGGCCCCGGCACGGAGGCCGGCGAGCCTGACAACTACTACCCGAGCGGCACGCGCAACTACGCCCGCGTCGTCTGGAACGACCAGTTCCAGGGCGCCGCGAACGCGCAGTACGCCGACGAGCTCGGCCTGAAGAAGATCTTCATCCTCAACGACGGCGAGACGTACGGCCTCGGAATCGCGACGCTGTTCGCCGAGTACGCGGAGAAGCTGGGGATCCAGATCCTCGGGAATCAGAAGTGGGACAAGAAGGCGTCGAGCTACGAGTCGCTGGCGAGCCGAATCCAGCTCGTCGGGCGCAGACGCCGTCTTCCTCGGCGGCATCGTCTGCAACAACGGCGGCAAGCTGATCAAGGACATTGTGGCCGGTGCCCCTGACGTCCAGCTGCTCGGCCCCGACGGGTGGACGCCGATCTCGGCGACCATCGAGGGCGCGGGCGCCGCGGCGAACGACATGTACATCACCCAGCCGGGCGTCCCGGTCGATCAGCTGACCGGTACCGGCAAGGAGTTCGTCGACGGGTTCACCGAGAGTGCCGGCAAGGCGCCGAACCCGTACACGGCGTACGCCGCGCAGGCTGCCCAGGTGCTTCTCGATGCGATCGAGAAGGGCGGGACCGATCGTGCGGCGGTTGCGTCCGCGCTCTTCGAGACCGACATCCAGGGCGGCATCATCGGTGACTTCCAGATCGACGAGAACGGCGACACGACGCTCGGCTTGGTCTCCGTGTACCAGGTGAAGAACGGTGAGGAGACCTACGTGAAGAGCGTCACCCCGGAGCTCGAGTTCGTCGAGGGCGGCTAACTAGGACAGCTCATCGAACGCGTCGGGGGAGGACAGTCGTCCTCCCCCGACGGTTCGAAAGGACGAATGGCCACTCAGGCGCGCCGTCTTCCGTTTCCCACACTCGCCGGCCGGCTCCCGCAGTACATCGCTCCGGCGCTTCGCGGTGCTCCTCGTCGGCATGCTCGCTCATCTGGCTCGGCGTCAACCTCATCAAGACGCCGAGCGACTTCTATCGCCTGTTCCTGATCGGGCTGACGAACGGCGCGATCTACGGCCTCGTCGCGCTCGGGTACTCGCTCGTCTACGGCATCCTCGAGCTGATCAACTTCGCCCACGGCGACGTGTTCATGCTCGGCGGAATGCTCGTCGCCACCATGGTCTCGAGCTTCGGGCTGGCCGGGGATTCCGGGTCTCTTCCTCTGGTCGATGATCCTGCTGATGCTCGTGATCGTGATGGCGTTCTGCGCCGTCCTCAACACGACGATCGAGCTGGTCGCCTACCGCCGTCTCCGCCACGCGCCACGTCTCGCGCCGCTGATCACGGCGATCGGCATGTCGTTCATCCTCCAGAACATCGGCCTGGTCTGGAAGGGTGCGCGGCCGACCTCCGTCGACTCGATCCTTCCGAAGGGCGAGGTCTTCACGATCGGCGGCGTCGCCTACACCTGGGACAAGCTCATCGTCCTGCTCTTCACCGTCCCCGTGCTGCTACTGCTGATCTGGCTCGTGCAGCGAACCCGCCAGGGGAAGGCGATGCGGGCTACCGCCCAGGACCGCGACGCCTCGGCCATGATGGGCATCAACGTCAACCGGACGATCTCGTTCACGTTCTTCATCGCCGGAGCGCTCGCCGGCAGCGCGGCCTCCTCTACGCGCTCTACATCACGAACATCCGCTACGACGAGGGCTTCCGCCTCGGCCTCATCGCGTTTACCGCCGCCGTGATCGGCGGGATCGGGAACCTGCCCGGCGCGGTGCTCGGCGGCCTGTGATCGCGATGATCGAGTCGTTCAACAACGGCCTCGGCTGGGCGACGCCGGGCAGCGACTGGACGCAGTCGATCATCTTCGCCTTGCTGATCATCATCCTCGTCTTCCGGCCCGAGGGCCTCCTGGGCGAGCAGGTTCCTGAAGGTGGCTAGATGAACGTTCCCGGCCTACCACCCGAACGCCGCGCGGACTTCGACAGGGAGCTCCGCCCCCGCTTCATCAAAGGCGGCATTGCGTCGTTGGCCTGGATCGTGCTCGTGATCATCTTCTCGGGCTTCACGACGTCGCTGATCATCTCGACGGCGATCATCCTCGCGCTCTATGCGGTGCCGTGGAACATGCTGCGCTACGGAAAGTGGGTCGTACCCGCCGTGGCGATCGTGCTGGCGATCACGTACCCGTACTACCGGGACGAGCTGTACGAGGTTCCGCTGTTCGGCCCGTTCCCGTCCGTCGACACGGCCGTGACGATGACGATCTTCATCATGATGGCGATCGGCCTGAACATCGTCGTCGGGTACGCGGGCCTCCTCGACCTCGGCTACGTCGCCTTCTACGCGATGGGGGCCTATACGGCGGCCTGGTTCGCTTCGCCGCACTTCGGGGAGAGCGTCGGCAACGTTCACCTGGGCGCCGTCGGCGTCAACCCGGAGGCGGCGGGGTTCCACGTCTCGATCTGGTTCGTGCTCATCGCGGCCGGCATCTTCACCGGGGTCATCGGCGTCCTGATCGGCCTTCCGACGCTGCGACTTCGCGGTGACTATCTCGCGATCGTCACGCTCGGGTTCGGCGAGATCATGCCCCAGATCGCGCGCAACGGAGACAACCTGTTCAACACCGGCTTCAACCTCACGAACGGGGCGCAGGGGATCAACCCGATCGATCCGCCGGGCTTCGGCGAGACGATCGCCGGCTGGACCGGTTTACCCGCGGACTACCTGAGCTTCAACTCCACGTTCCTGGGGAGGGAGATCGGCGGGATCGAGGTCTTCTACTGGACCGCGCTCGGGCTCCTGCTCTTCACCGTCTTCTGCTCCGTACGCCTTAGGGACTCGCGCCTCGGCCGTGCCTGGATCGCGATCCGCGAGGACGAGACCGCTGCGGCCGCGATGGGCGTCCCGCTTATGCGGACGAAAACCTGGGCGTACGCGGCCGGCGCGTTCTTCGGCGGGATCGCCGGCGCCTACTACGCGAGCTTCAAGGGCGGCACGTTCCCCGACGACTTCTTCTTCAACATCTCGGTGTTCATCCTCTGCATGGTCATCCTCGGCGGGATGGGCAACGTCTGGGGCGTGATCCTCGGTGGCGGCTTCCTCGCGTACCTGAACCAGGAGGGCCTCGGGAACATCGGCGCCGAGATCAACGAGACCTTCGGGACGAACATCGACGTGCCGCTCTACCAGTTCGGCATCTTCGGAATCATCCTGGTGCTCGTCATGCTCTTCAGGCCGGAGGGCCTGATCCCGAGCGCGCGGCGGAAAGCGGAGTTCGAAGAGGGTGCGGTCCAGGAGGACTACCTCTACGACGTCAGAGGCGGGCCCGTCGAATGAGCGACCTCCTCGTCGCCACCAAGGTGCGGAAGGAGTTCGGAGGCCTCGTCGCCGTGAACGACGTCGACTTCACGATTCCCGAGCGCGCAATCGTCAGCCTGATCGGCCCGAACGGCGCAGGCAAGACGACGTTTTTCAACTGCCTGACGGGCGTCTACAAGCCGACGGGCGGACAAATCGTATTCGCAGGCGACGACCTGACCGGCAAGCCGCCGCATGCGGTCACCGAGCGGGGAATCGGACGGACGTTCCAGAACATTCGCCTGTTCAAGGAGATGACGGCGCGTGAGAACGTGATGGTCGGGATGCACGCGCGACTCAAGGGCGGGATCGTCAAGAGCGTCCTGCGGACGCCAGGCGTCAAGCGGGAGGAGCGCGAGGCGATGGAGCGCGCCCGCGAACTGCTCGAGTTCTGTGATCTTCCGCGCAACCAGTGGGAGGCGTGGGCGCGGAATCTCTCCTACGGGGACCAGCGACGGCTCGAGGTGGCCCGTGCGCTCGCGACCCAGCCGAAGCTCATCCTCCTCGACGAGCCGACAGCGGGAATGAACCCGCAGGAGACGGCGGACTTCACCGCGTTCGTCTCCCGCCTTCGGGAGGAGGAAGGCTTGACCGTCCTCCTCATCGAGCACGACATGCGCGTCGTGATGGGCGTCTCCGACCGGGTGACGGTGCTCGACTACGGCGAGAAGATCGCGGAGGGAGCGCCTGCGGATGTGCAGAAGGACCCGAAGGTGATCGAGGCGTATCTGGGCTCCGCGGCGGTGGCGCAGTGACCGAGACAGTCGCCGAGAGTGCGCCGACCGGGTCTGCCGACCGCAGCAAGATCCTCGAGCTCGATGACGTCCACACCTACTACGGGTCGATCCACGCGATCAAGGGCGTGTCGCTGGACGTCTACGACGGCGAGGTGGTCACGCTGATCGGCGCGAACGGCGCCGGGAAGTCGACCACGCTCCGCTCGATCAACGGCCTCAACCACCCGCGCGAAGGACGGATCCGGTTCCAGGGCCGTGACATCACGAACGAGGCACCCCATGACGTCGTCAAGATGGGCATCAGCCAGTCGCCCGAAGGCCGACGCCTCTTCCCGCGCATGAGCGTGATGGAGAACCTCGAGATGGGCGCGTTCCAGCGCAACGACAAGGCGGGGATCAAGGCGTCGCTCGAACGGGTCTTCGAGCTCTTCCCGCGGTTACTGGAGCGGAAGAACCAGCGGGCAGGGACGATGTCCGGCGGCGAGCAGCAGATGTGCGCGATCGGGCGGGCGCTGATGGCGCAGCCGAAGCTGCTCTTGCTGGACGAGCCCTCCATGGGGCTCGCGCCGATCTTCGTCGAGCGGATCTTCGAGATCGTCATCGAGATCAACAAGCAGGGCACGCCGATTCTCCTGGTCGAGCAGAACGCGCTGATGGCGCTCGACGTCGCCGACCGCGGCTACGTGATGGAGACGGGCTCGATCGCGCTCGCCGACGACGCGAAGGCCCTCGCCCAGAACGAGCAGGTTCGCAAGACCTATCTGGGCGAGACCTAGCGGGACTCAGGCGCAAGTAACAACTTGTTACTAGCGCTGTTTCGCGTGCTGATCAGCGGCGTCCCGGGCTCGTAACAAGTTGTTACTAGGTCACGAAGGCCCGGTTCGGATCGGGAAGTAGGGCGGGGCGACGAGGAACCCGACCCGCGGCGAGCCGCTCGTCCGCGCCCTTGCCATCGCGAGCGCCGTCGACAGGTTCCGCGTCGGGACGAATCCGAACTGGCGCGCGGCCATTGCGTCCCGGCTGCCGGCGACCAGCACGGCGCCGAGGCGCTCTACCGCGGGCAGGCACCCGGCCCACTCGAAGAACGGAAGCAGCGGGTGGCAGGCGCGGCCGTCGCGATACTGGTCGATTGCGCGCGGGTCGGACGCAGCGGCGCGCTCTGCGACGGCGAGCTCTGCCGGCTCGGTCGCAGCGCGCGAGCCCAGGGCCCTCAGCGCGTTGAAGAACGTGCGGTAGGGCGACTGGCTCGGATGTGGGAATCGCCGGTCGAACGGGTGGAGGAGGATCGCGGTGCCGCCGTCGGCGACAGGGAAGGCGTCGCGCCAGAGCCGGAGCGCGAGCCCGAGCCCGAGATAGGCGGCGAGCACCGGGTTGGGCCGCTCGCGTGGCAGGTGCGGCGTCGTCGCCGGGATCCCGACGACGACGATGTCCAGCGGCGAGTCGAGCCGCGCCGCCCGCGCCTCGACTCCGCGCAGCAGCGCCTCGACATGCGCGATCGACGGCAAGCCGCCGAGGACGGATGTCGCCGTCAGCTCCCTCGGGATGGAGCCGAGCAGGCGTGTGCGAATCACGCCGGGAGCGAGCCGAAAGGCGAGCCGCACGGGCGACGCGGCGATCCGCTCGAGTGCCCGATGGTCGTGCGGGTAGCCGTGAAACGCACCCGTCACGACCGGTGGGTTGAGAGAGAGGGATGCTCCAATCAGCGGCACGCGCTTCGCGAGCTCCCGCTCCAGCTCGCTGCTGAGGCTCCAGCCCAGCGACGCGGCCGTCTCGAGCAGCGAGTGGGCGCTCGCCGCGCGCAAGGCCTCCGGGCCGCCCGCGCCGAGGAGCGCCGCCGGCCCTCCCTGGAGGACGGATTCCGCCGCGCTGACGACGACGACCAGATCCGTGTCGACCAGCGCGCGGTTGACCCGGAGCGGAATCCCGCCGGCAGTTCCGAGCTCGGCGAGATCCGGGTCGGCCGCGTCGTGCACTTCGAGCTTTCCCGAGAACCGGCGGGCCAGCTCGTGCGGAACGAGGCTCTCCAGCTCGTGCGGGCCCACTTTCCGGCCGAGCCCGCCGGCGACGAGAATCGTCTGGCGCTCCAGCGCGACGCCGACGCGCTCGAGCTCGGAGACCGCCGCCGCAAGCGCCTCCTGGCGTGGGTCCCGTACTGCGCTCGGGATCGGGAGCCCCGGTGGCTCGACGACGATCGTCGCCCGGCCACCGCGGGTCGCCACCTGCTCCAGCGGCAGGCCCGGCGAGCGGGAACCGGAGCGCCTCGCCGACCGCCGCGGCGACATCCGCCAGCGACTCAGAGGGAGGGGGCGGCCGCAGAACATGGGCGTCGGGCGGCACGTCGACGACCGTGAGCCGAGAGCCGGCGAGGAGAGGGACGCGCACCTAGAGCGAGAGGATGTAGGCGCGGGCGTGGTGGACGAAGCCGTACGACTCGTACAGGCGATGCGCCTCGGCCCGGTGGTGGCCCGACTCGAGCGTCAGGACGTGACAGCCGCGCCGCCGGCATTCCTCCGCGCACGCGTCGAGCAACGCCCGAGCGGCGCCCCTCCGGCGGAAGGCCTCGTCCACGAAGAGGTCGGGGATCCAGCCCTGCGGCGTCGTCCAGTTCAGCCGAGGCTGGATCCAGAGGCTGACGGCCCCGGCGACCTCGCCGTCCAGCTCCGCGACATAGACGCGGCAGTCCGGGTGCCCGAGGTGCGCGAGGAACACGTCGCGCTGCGGCTGTGGATCGTCGCGGACGGCCGGCCGCGTCAGGTCCTCCATCAGCTTGAGCACTCGGTCCGCGTCGCGCGGCTCTGCCTCGCGGACGCTCACGGGATCGAGCGGTACATGCGCAGGAACGTGGGGTGGAAGCCGCGCTTGGGCCAGAACCGCGAGGCGAGGAGGTTCGTCATCCGCCAGTCGATCGTCATGACGCGATATCCGTGGTCGTGGGCCCAGGTGAAGGCGTGGGCGGTCAGCGCCCGGCCGACGCCTGCGCCGCGCGCGTCAGGCTCGGTTGAGGCGGCCGCAAGGTCGATGCTGCCCATGGGAATACGGAGACCATCCCGACCCTTGTAGAGCAGGAGGTGGCCGACGAGACGACCGTCGAGCTCGGCGACGAAGTGCACGAAGACGTCGTCGCCCCACGTGTCGCGCCAGTCCTCGACGGCTGACTCCTGGGACTCAGACTCGCGTCCGGAGAAGCTCGGCGCCGGCCCCATGGAGTCCGCCATCGCTCGGTCCAGTCGGGCCGCCGCTTCGACGTCCTCCGGCACGCCGTCCCTGACCTGAACCTGCGACTCGAAGAACTCCGGCTCGATCTTCCGCGCGGCAGTCATGGCCGACGCACCGAAGCCGAGCCGGAACCAGGCGTCGATCTGCTCCGTTTCGGATGCCGGGAGGTACAGGCCGTGCCTCGTGTGGCCCTCGTCGACCCAGCGGTCCGCGGCGTGCGCATAGAGATCGCGTGCGAGCTCTGCGTCTCCCTCGAGCGCGAACCCCGCGAACCCGGTCAGCATCCACGTCAGGCCGGTGTTCGTGAACTGCTGCGGGGCGGCGACGAGGTAGCCGCGGAGCCGGCCGTCCTGGAGGAGAACCGAACCGCTCGCGCCCTCCGCGGCCAGGGCCTGTCCGAGCTCGGCGCGGAAGTCGGGCTCCTCGGCCAGCAGCGCTCCACCCGCGAGGTGGCGACGATGCCGCTTCGCGAGGAGCTTCGTTGCGTCGTCCAGATGGGCGTCCGTGAACGCCTCGAATTGGAGGCCCGGCATCGGCGGAGGACGATACCGTTGGCCCTGCGATGCCCAAGACCCTGACCGGCGAGGAGCTGCAGCTAGACGACGCGCCGGCGCGCGACTCCGATCTGTTCCTCGTCGACGGCAACAACCTCGCCTACCGCGCCTACTTCGCGCTGCCCGAGGAGCTCGCGACGAGCGAGGGAATGCCGACGAACGCGCTGCTCGGATTCACGAACATGCTCTTCAAGCTCCTGACCGACTACCGGCCGAAGGGCGTCGCCGTCGCCTGGGACACTCGCCCGGTCGAGCGCATGGAGCAGCACGAGGGCTACAAGGCCGACCGTAGGCCGATGGCCGACCTGCTACGCGAGCAGTTCCCGTACTTCCGGCCGATCGTCGAGGCGTTCGGCTACCGCAACCTCGAGTTCGAGGGCTGGGAGGCAGACGACGTCATCGCCACGCTCGCGACCCAGGCCCACCAGGCCGGGATCAAGACGACAGTCGTCTCCACCGACCGGGACGCGTTCCAGCTGGTCACCGACAACGTGACGCTGATGATGACCCCGCGCGGCGTCGCCGACGTCAACGTGTACACGCCGGAGCGCGTGGAGGCGCGGCTCGGCATCACGCCCGACCAGATTCCTGACTTCATCGGCCTCAAGGGCGACAACTCGGACAACATCCCGGGCATCCCGGGCATCGGGGACAAGACGGCCTCGCAGCTGATCCAGCAGTACGGATCGCTGGAAGGCGTCCTCGAGCACGCTGAAGAGCTGACTCCGGCGCGGCGGAAGAACATCTCGGAGAACGCCGAGCAGGCGAAGGTCTCGAAGGAGCTGGCCACGATGCGGCGAGACCTCGAGCTCGACTGCGACCCGTCCGAGCTCGTCCTTTCGCCTCCCGACCGCTCGCGGCTGAAGGAGATGTTCCGCCAGTTTGAGTTCCGCGGGCTGCTCAACCGCGTGGACGACCTCGACGCCACCGTCCCCGCGGCCCCGATGGTCCTGGAGGGCGTGCAAGTGCCCTGGCGCGAAGGCGAGCTTCCGACGGAGGGCACCGTCGGCTTCGCGGCCGAGGACGGGCGGGTTGCGGTGGCCATGGAGGCGGAGGTCGTCGTCGCTCCGGCGCCAGCCGCTTCCGGGGCGCAACACGTGCAATGTCGTCGCCCACGACGCG
>CAVTEL010000014.1:0-156685 GCA_963733855.1 uncultured Actinomycetes bacterium | reverse complement strand
TCAGCCGCGAAGCGGCTGAAGCCGGCATAGAGGTCGTGCACGCGGACGGGCGCGTCCCCCAGCAGTTGCGCCTTCCCGCGGATCTGCTCGAGCGCGGCCTCGCTAGCGTCGCCGTACACGTCGACCTCTCTGAGCTTCAGCAGGTCGGCGAATCTGCGGAAGACGGGCCCGGCGACCGCCAGGTGGCGCTCCAGCGACGCCGAGTCCGGGTGGATCTGGACGACCGTCATCCGCGTGCCGGCCTCGTCGAAATAGATGTCGTACGCGAGCGGCTCGGCCTCGTTTTCCTCGACAAAGGCGACCAGATCCACGATCCCTGCCTTCACCTCCTCGAGCTTCCCGGCATGAATGTCGGAGCTGTCGACGACGAGCAGCGGGCTCGACATCGTCAGCGGCTCCTGGCAGGCGCGCCGTCGACCGTGAGCACCGTGTCGCGGCGGCACCGCCGTGCGGACGTAGGCGAGGGCGAGGCCAGGGACCGAGCTCGTGACCCGGCCGACGGCCTTCTCGCCGTCGAAGACCTCGGTCTCGGGCGCCGGAGCTCCCTCGACCTCGAGGACGCGGAGCTCCCTGTTCGCCTTCCCGCGGTAGCGGAGCCGCGCGATCGGCTCCTGCCCGGGGTAGCAACCCTTCTCGGGCGCGAAGCTGATGTGGGTCTCGTCGAGCCCGGCCTCCGCGGGGAGCACGCGATCGTCGATCTCGCTGCCCCAGCGCGGACGGCGCGCAAGGATCCGCATGCGCTCCAGGTCCTCGTCCGCAACGACCTCGGCCGGCGGCCCGGCGTCCAGCACTTCGACGGCCGGAGCGCCGTACTCGATGTTCGGGATGCCGTCGCCCTCACCGAAGACGACGAGCGAGGTGTGTTCCTCCGGCTCGATCTCGACCTTCGCCGCGAAGCGGGCGCGCCTGAGCGCTGCCTCGAGCGCGGCGCCGAGGCCGGGCTCGGTCAGGAGCAGGAAGTCGCCCTCGCCGCGACGGACCACCGTCATCGGCGCGATCACGCGGCCCTTCGGTGTCAGAAGCAGCGCCTCGCAAGGCGCCTTCGCGACCTCGTTCGAGAGCATGCGGTCGAGGAAGTCCGCGGCGTCCGGTCCACGGACGGCGACGTAGTCGCGCGGACGGAGCGCAGCTGTCGGCGTCACGATCTCCATGCGAACTAGTGTAGGAATCGATGTTCCGGTCGCGGGCGATGCGCAAGGTCGAGGAGGCCGGCTACGACCCCGACCGCCTCCCGCCGGGCCAGTACCTGACCGAGAAGTGGCCGGTCCTGCACGCGGGCACCGTGCCGAACACGGACCTTGCGACTTGGGACTTCAAGGTGTTCGGCGAGGTCGAGAATCCGATCACGCTCTCCTGGGAGGAGCTCACTGCGCTGCCCGCGCGCGAGATCACGACCGACATCCACTGTGTCACGCGCTGGAGCCGCTTCGACACGACCTTCAAGGGCGTCCACTGGAGCGAGCTCGCGAAGCTCGTGCAGCCGAAGCCGAGCGCCCGGTACGTCGTCGCCCACGCGGAGCAGGACTTCACCGCGAACGTGCCGCTCGCGGCGCTCGAGGACGACGAGGCGCTGGTCGCCTACGAGGCCGACGGCGAGCCGCTCACGCCCGAGCACGGCTGGCCGCTCCGGCTCGTGATCCCCAAGCGCTACTTCTGGAAGAGCGCCAAGTGGCTGCGCGGGATCGAGCTCCTCGACCACGACCAGCCGGGTTTCTGGGAGCGCCTCGGCTACCACAACGAGGCGGACTTCTGGAAAGAGGAGCGGTACGGCTTCTAGGTCGAGCGCGTTTCCCCTGTTCGGGGGAGTGAGGGGGTCTCGGTGGGCGCCGATACCGGGGTCAACCCACCTCACCCACCCCCTCAGGAGGCGACCCTCCCTCGGGTCGCTTCAACTGAGAGACTGAGACCGGCTCCCCAGCCGGTCTCTTTCTTTCTCGCGGAGGTGTTCAGATGAGTGTCCGCCTGCTGCTTCGCCTCGAAGGGCTTGCGATTGGCGCCGGCGCGGTAGCGCTCTACGTCGACGGGGACCACAATTGGTGGCTGTTCGCGCTTCTCGCGCTCGCTCCCGACCTCGCGTTTGCTGCGTACGCGCTGGGCCCCTCAATTGGCGCGGCCGCGTACAACCTCCTGCACAACCTCGTCTTGCCGATCGCACTCGGAACCGCATCCTTTCTCTGGGATTCCGACTGGGGCATTGCTGTGGCGCTCGTGTGGCTCACGCACATCGGCGTGGACCGGCTCCTCGGCTACGGCCTGAAGTACCCGACCGCCTTCAAGGACACTCACCTCCAGCGCGTCTAGCGGGGCCGATCACTTCTCCGTGGACGCGTCCGAAGACGTGGCTGGCTCGGCCAGGCCCGGACATGTCCGCGCCACGGCCCGGGGCCATGGCCAGAGCGGCCAGGCCGACCGCACAACCACGCGGAGCCACCTGTCCCCCGGAGCCATGACGAGTGTCTGACACTCGTCGTGGCGCAACGGCCATGGCTCGACCAGGCACAGAGACGTAGGTCGAAACGACGGAGGCCGGCTTCCGCCGGCCTCCGTTTCAAGCGGTGAGCCCGGGGGCTCGTTACATCATCCCGCCCATGTCGGGCATGCCCGCGCCGGCGCCGACCGGCTGCTTCTCCGGCGGCTCGGCCACGACGGCCTCGGTGGTCAGGATGTTCTTCGCGATCGACGCGGCGTTCTGCAGCGCCGAGCGGGTCACCATCGTCGGATCGATGATCCCGGCCTTGACCAGGTCCTCGACCTCGCCCGTGTCGACGTTCAGTCCGTGCCCCGCAGCGGCATTGCGGACCTTGTCGACTACGACCGAGCCCTCGAGGCCCGCGTTCGCGGCGAGCTGGCGGATCGGCTCCTCCAGCGCCCGCACGATGATGTTCGCGCCCGTACGGTCGTCGCCCTCGAGCTTGTCGAGCTTGATCGACTCGGCTCCGTTCAAGAGCGCCACGCCGCCGCCCGGGACGATGCCCTCCTCGAGGGCGGCACGGGTCGCCTGCACGGCGTCCTCGACGCGGTGCTTCTTCTCCTTCATCTCGGTCTCGGTCGCAGCGCCGACCTTGATGACGGCGACGCCGCCGGCCAGCTTCGCGAGCCGCTCCTGGAGCTTCTCGCGGTCGAAGTCCGAGTCGGTGTTCTCGATCTCAGACTTCAGCTGCTTGATCCGAGCCTTGATGCCGTCGGCGTCACCGGCGCCGTCGATGATCGTGGTCGAGTCCTTGTCGATCACGACACGGCGAGCCTTTCCGAGCTGCGAGATCTTCGTGTTCTCGAGCTTGAGGCCCATCTCCTCGGTGATCACCTCGGCGCCCGAGAGGATCGCGATGTCCTCGAGCATCCGCTTGCGGCGATCGCCGAAGCCCGGCGCCTTGACCGCGACGGCCGTGAACGTGCCGCGCAGCTTGTTGACGACGATCGTGGCGAGCGACTCGCCCTCCACGTCCTCGGCGACGATCAGCAGCGGACGACCGGCCTGGATGACCTGCTCGAGCACCGGGAGGATGTCCTTGACCGCGCCGATCTTCTGGTTCGCGACCAGGATGTACGGCTCGTCGAGCACGGCCTCCATGCGCTCGGGGTCCGTGACCATGTACGGCGAGAGGTAGCCCTTGTCGAACTGCATGCCCTCGGTGAACTCGAGCTCGAGGCCGAAGGTCTGGCCCTCCTCGACGTTCACGACGCCGTCCTTGCCGACCTTGTCGATCGCCTCGGCGATGACGTCGCCGATCTCGCGCTCGCGCGACGAGATGGAGGCGACCCGGGCGATGTCCTCCTTGCCCGAGATCTCCTTCGACTGCTTCTTCAGGTTCTCGACGACCGACTCGACCGCCGACTCGATGCCGCGCTTGATCCCCATCGGGTTCGCGCCCGCTGCGACGTTCTTCAGGCCTTCGCGGACGATCGCCTGGGCGAGAACGGTGGCCGTGGTCGTCCCGTCGCCGGCAACGTCGTTCGTCGACGTTGCGACCTCGCGGACGAGCTGCGCGCCCTGGTTCTCGAAGACGTCCTCGACCTCGATCTCACGCGCGATCGTGACGCCGTCGTTCGTGATCGTCGGCGCGCCGAACTTCTTGTCCAGGACGACGTAGCGGCCCTTGGGGCCGAGCGTGACCTTGACTGCGTCCGCGAGGATGTTGACGCCGCGCTCGAGCGCGCGACGCGCGTCCTCGTTGAACTTCAGCTCCTTGTGTGCCATTCAGTTTCCTCCGTGTGTTCGGTGGGTCAGGCGCTTGCGCCCGCCATCTCCTTCTTCTTGCCGGCGGACTTCTTGCCGCCGCCCGCCACCTTCGCCAGGACGTCCGACTCGCGCAGGATCAGGTACTCGTCGCTCCCGACCTTGATCTCCGTCCCGCCGTACTTCGAAAAGACGATCTCGTCGCCCTCGGCGACTTCCATCCCGACGAACTCTCCGTCTTCGTCGCGCGTGCCCGGGCCCACCGCGAGGACACGGCCGCGCTGCGGCTTCTCCTTCGCGGTGTCGGGCAGCACGATCCCGCTGACCGTCTGCTCCTCCTCGTCGAGGACCTCGACGATGAGACGGTCACCAAGCGGCTGCAAATCCATCAACCGACCTCCTGTTGTCCGAGACTTTGTGACAGCTACTGGCACTCGTGGGGGGAGAGTGCCGGGGCATTGTAACGGGGATTCGGGCCTGCGCAAGCTTTCCGGGCGCCACTTTGTTACAAAGCGCTCGTGATGGAGCGCGAGTTCTCGGCCGGCGGCGTCCTCGTCCGCCGATTCCGTGGCAGATGGTGGCTGGCTGCGATCAGGCCCGGCGGCAAGCCGGAAGGCGTCTGGGCGCTCCCGAAGGGAAACATCGGCCGCGGCGAGGACCCGGAGGCGACCGCCGTGCGGGAGGTGGCGGAGGAAACCGGGATCGAGGCGGTCTCGGCCGGGAAGCTCGGCGACGTCCGCTACGTGTACACGCGCAGCGGGCAGCGCATCTTCAAGATCGTGAGCTTCTACCTCCTCCGCTACCGCCGCGGCCGGATCGACGATGTCCCTGAGGCGTTCCGCCATGAGGTGGACGAGGCGCGCTGGCTCCCGCTCGAGGAGGCGCCGCGGCTCCTCGCCTACAGGAGCGAGCGCGAGATGGCCGAAAAGGCACTGACCGCCCTCCAGGAGGAAGCCGTATGATCCTGCGACCTCGGTGCCGGAACCGATGTACGCCCTGAACTTCTACTCGCCGATCGTGGCCGACCAGCTGCGCAGCCGCCGCAAGACGGCGACCATTCGCCTGGGCGACAAGTCGGCCAAGTACAAGAAGGGGATGATCGTCCAGGTTCTCGCCGGCGCCCGGTACAGCCCGCGCGACAAGATCTTCGACGCGGTCATCGACAAGGTCGAGGTGAAGACGATCGCCGAGCTCTCCCCGCGCGAAATCGAGCACGACAACCCGGAGATCCGGCGGACCGAGGAGATGCAGGACTTCCTCGGCCAGCTCTACAACAGGCCGATCGCCGCGGACGCCACCGTCACGGTGATTCGGTTCTCCGCGATCAAGCGCTAGCGCGCCGGCTTCCGGATCGCCGTGCCGAAGAGCTCGCGCGGCCGGATCTCCTCACCGCACGCCTCGCACTCAACGGTGAACGCCGACGTGAAGCGCGCCGCACAGGCGGGGCAGCGCCAGCGCATCTCGCCTTCGCACTGCGGGCAGGCGCCGGGCAGATCGGCCTCCCACTCCTCGAAGTAGCGCTGCGCGAACCCGCAGCCGAGGCAGACGGAGACCCAGTCGCCGAGAGTCTTCCGGCGTTCCTCCTTGAGCCAGTTCGACGCCTTCCCCACGGAAGGAGACTAGCCCCGACTGCGATCGTTAGAGTCCGACGCGCATGGCGATCGCCCGGGAAGCCGAGCCCGTCTCCTCCCTGAACGAGATCCGCGAGGCGGGCCTCGACCGCGAGGACCTCTTCGGGATCTACCGCAACATGCTCCTCACGCGCGGGATCGAGGAGCGCGGGCACATCCTCTACAAGCAGGGGAAGATCCCCGGATCCTTCTACACGGGCCGCGGCAACGAGGCTTCCTCTGTTGGCATCGCGACCGCGATGGGCGGCGAGGACGTCGGCACCCCGCTCCACCGTGACATGGGCGTCCACGTCACGCGCGGTGTCGAGCCCTGGCGGATCTTCGCGCAGTACATGGGCCGCGAGGACGGGCCGACGCGCGGCCGCGACGGCAACGTCCACATGGCCGACTCTCAGCTCGGGCTGCTCGCGATGGTCAGCCACCTGCCCGCGATGCTGCCGGTCGGTGTCGGCTGCGCGCTCGCCTTCCGGATCCGGGAGGAGCGGCGTGTCGCGGTCTCCTGGTACGGCGAGGGAGCCTCGGCTCGCGGCGACGCGCACGAGGGGATGAACATGGCGGGCGTCCGGCGCCTGCCGATCGTCTTTATCTGCGACAACAACCAGTGGGCCTATTCGACGCCGACGCACCTCGAGTACGCGTGCGAGACGCTCGCCGACCGCGCTGCCGCGTACGGGTTCGACGGCGTGGTCGTCGACGGCACCGATGTCCTCGCCGTCTACCGCGAGGCGAAGCGGGCGATCGAGAAGGCGCGCGACGGCGGCGGCCCGACGCTGATCGAGTCGATGACCCTGCGCATGGAAGGGCACGCCGTCCACGACGACGCGTTCTACGTCCCGAAGGAGCTCTTCGAGGAGTGGGCCAAGCGCGATCCGATCGAGCGGTTCCGCAGCTGGCTCCGCGAGAACGCGGAGATGACCGACGAGGAGGAGGACGAGGTCGCTGCAGGCGTCAAGCGGACGCTCACCCAGGCGATCGAGCGGGCCGACAGCTCGCCGCTACCGGATCCCTCTTCGGTCACGGACAAGGTGTTCGCGCGACCCGAGGACCTCGACACGCCCCACCACAAGTAATGGCAGAGCTCACGTATTTGCAGGCGATTTCCGACGGTCTCCGCCAGGAGATGCGGCGCGACAACCGCGTCTTCGTGATCGGGGAGGACGTCGGCGTCTACGGCGGCGCCTTCAAGGTCACGCTGGGTTTCCAGGAAGAGTTCGGGCCGTGGCGGGTGATCGACGCGCCGCTCTCCGAGACCGCGATCGTCGGAGGCTGCACCGGCGCGGCGATCATGGGCATGCGGCCGGTCGCGGAGATGCAGTTCGCCGACTTCATCTCCTGCGCCTGGGACCAGCTCGTGACCGTCGCGGCGAAGCAGTTCTACCGCGCCGGCACGCCGGTGCCGATCGTCGTCCGGCTCCCGTCGGGCGGCGGCTTCTCGGGCGGACCGTTCCACTCGCAGAACCCGGAGAGCTCGTTCGCGCACATCGCCGGCCTGAAGGTCGTCTGCCCGGCGACGCCGGAGGACGCCAAGGGCCTCCTGATCAGCGCGATCGAGGATCCGAACCCCGTCCTCTACTTCGAGCACAAGCACCTCTACCGCCGGATCAAGGCGGAGGTGCCGGAGGAGCGCTACACGACGCCCTTCGGCAAGGCGCGGATCCACCGCGAGGGCGAGGACATCACCGTCGTGACCTGGGGAGCCATGGTCTACACGGCCGACGAGGCTGCGCAGCAGCTCGAGCAGGACGATGTCTCCGTCGAGATCCTCGACCTGCGGACGATCATCCCGTGGGACCGGAAGGCAGTGCTCGACAGCACCCAGAAGACGTCCAAGGTGCTCGTCCTCCACGAGGACACGCGCACGGGCGGCTTCGGCGGCGAGATTGCCGCCACGATTGGGGAGGAGGCGTTCGAGCACCTCGACGCGCCGATCAAGCGCATCGCAGCGCCCGATACACCCGTGCCGTTCTCCCCGCCGCTCGAGAAGGCGTTCATCCCACAGGTCGACGACGTGGTCGCAGGACTGCGAGAACTGGCTGAGTACTAGGACCCGTGGCCACCCCAACCGCCGTCGACGTCGTGATGCCCCAGATGGGCGTGTCCGTCTCCGAGGGGACGATCACCAAGTGGCTCAAGCAGGAGGGCGAGGAGATCCAGGCCGACGAGCCGCTGCTCGAGATCTCGACCGACAAGGTTGACACCGAGGTGCCGAGCCCAGGCACCGGCGTCGTCCAGCAGATCCTCGTCCAGGAGGGCGAAACGGTCGACGTCGGTACCCGCCTCGCCGTCATCGGCGCGCCCGGAGCCGCTCCGGCCGAGTCCAGCGACGGCGCGGCGCCGGCAGCGGCCGAGGAGGCTCCGCCCGAGCCCGCGACCGCTGAGGCAGCCGCCGAGAGCGAGGCTGCGGCGAGCGCGGAAACGCTCCACCCCGCAGGAGCCCGAGGCGGCGCCTGCCGAACCGCCAGCGCCTGCTCCTGAACCGTCCGAGCCGGCGGCCAACGGCGACGGCAAGAGCTTCGTCTCTCCCGTGGTTGCGCGGATCGCGTCCGAGCACGGGGTCGACGTTTCCCAGGTGCCGGGCACCGGCCGCGGCGGCCGGGTGACCAAGAAGGACATCCTCGGCTTCGTCGAGTCCGGCGGCCAGGCCGCGCAGCCCGCGCCGTCGCAACCCGCGCCCGCAGCCGCAGCGCCCGCGGCGCCCGCCGACCGCCCGAAGCCGCCCGCACCGCCGCCTCCCGCTCCGCGCACCGGCGCCCGTCCCGCCGGCACCGGCCCGGCCGCGGCCGCCCCGTCGCGAGCTCGAGGCGGGCGAGAACGAGGAGCCGATGACCGCGATGCGCAAGGGCATCGCCGAGCACATGCGCCGCTCGCTCGACACCTCGGCGCACGTCACGAGCGCGATCGAGGTCGACATGTCGCGCGTGGTGGAGATCCGCAACAAGCTCAAGCCCGAGCTCCAGAAGAGCTACGGCGTCAACCCGACCTACCTGATCTTCGTCGCGCGCGCCGTCGCCGACACCCTCCGGGAGTACCCGTGGATCAACGGCGAGATCCGCGGCGACAAGATCATCACGCGCAACTACGCCAACCTGGGCTTCGCGGTCGAGCTCGCCGACGGCAAGGGCCTGATCGTCCCGGTCGTCAAGCATGCGGAGGGCCTGAACCTCCTCGGCATGGCCCAGGCGGTCACGGACATCGCAGAGCGCGCCCGCAACAAGCAGCTCTCGCCGGACGAGGTGCAGGGCGGCACGTTCACGATCACCAACCCCGGCGGCTACGGCACCTTCCACGGAACGCCGGTGATCAGCCAGCCGCAGGCCGCGATCCTCGGCACCTATGCCCTCGTCAAGCGGCCGTGGGTCGTCCAGGACGAGCTCGGCCAGGACGTGATCGCGATCCGGCCGATCATGAATCTGACCCTCACGTACGACCACCGGCTCGTCGACGGCGCCCTCGCCGGCAGGTTCCTCCAGTCGCTCAAGCAGAAGCTCGAGAGCTGGGGCGAGTCCGACTACTAGCGCGATGGGTCAGACCGTCGTCCCGATGGTGGCGTACGAGGACGCGGCAGCCGCGATCGACTGGCTGACCCGCGCGTTCGGCTTCGAGGAGATCGCAGACGAGCGGTACACGGAGGACGGCCGCGTCACCCACGCGGAGCTGCGCGTCGGTGAGGACGCGTCGATCTACGTCGCAAACCCGACTCCCGACTACGTCTCACCGAAGCGCCATCGCGAGGAATGCGAGGCGGCAGCTCGCTGGTCGAGCGTCCCCTGGGTCGTCGACGGCCTGCTCGTCCACGTCCACGATGTCAAAGCGCACTTTGCACAGGCCGAGACGGCCGGGGCTCGCATGCTCTCACCGGTCGAGGAGGGCCCCGACGGCCTCCGCTATCGCGCCGAGGACCTCGAGGGCCACCGCTGGATGTTCGTCGGCACATGAGCGCCATGCGGGGCAGCTGCTGGTGTGGCGGGGTCCGCTTCGAGGTCAGCGAGCCGTTCACCGTCGCCTCCTTCTGCCACTGCACGTCGTGCAAGCGGATCTCGGGCGGGGGCGGAACCGCCAACGGGCGCGCACGCAGCGAATGGATCCAGGTCACGCAGGGGCGCGAGCTCCTCACGACCTATCAGCCGGACGAGGGGAGCGCGAAGACGTTCTGCTCGCGCTGCGGCTCGAACCTGTTCGGCGGCGGCTGGCCCGAGTCGGAGGAATGCAGTGTCCGGCTGACCGCGATCGACGAGGGACTCGAGCAGAAGCCCGAGTTCCACAACTACGTCCGATCGGTCGCAGCCTGGGAGACGCTCCCCGACGACGGGCTCCCGCGGAACGAAGTGCGGAGCACGTGAGGCCGGGCCACCTCGTCGAGCTCGGCCGGGTGCCGTACCTCGAGGCCTGGGAGCTGCAGCGCTCGCTCGCCGCTGATGTTGCGCAGGGGACGATCCCCGACACCGTCGTCCTGCTCGAGCACCCGCCGGTCGTCACCCTCGGGCGCCGGACGGACGAGGGTGAGCTCCACATCCCGGAGGGCGCCGAGGTCGAGGTCGTCGAGACCGACCGGGGCGGCAAGTCCACCTACCACGGGCCCGGGCAGCTCGTCTGCTACCCGATCTTCGACCTCACACGGCATGGGCAGGACGTGAAGAGGTACTGCCGCGACCTCGAGGAGGCGCTGATCCGGACGATCGGCGCGGTCGGGGTGGAGGCGACCCGGATCGAAGGCCTGACCGGGATCTGGCTCGAGCGCCCACCGCGAAAGATCGCCTCGATCGGCGTCCACATCTCGAAGTGGGTGACCACGCACGGCTACGCGTTGAACGTCGACCTCGACCCTGCGCCGTTCACGGAGTGGATCACGGCCTGCGGCCTCGAGGACACGGCCTTCACGACGCTCGCGCGCGAGCTCGGCCGGCCGATCTCGGTCGACGAGGTGCGCCCGCATGCCGCGACGGCGCTCGAGGAGGTCTTCGACCTCGAGCTCGAGCCGTACTCGGTGCCCGAGAAGCTCGCCGCCGCCGGCTAGAGCTCGGTAGCCCGCCGGATTCGCATTCGGGATGCTCAGCGCGGCGTGGTGTTCACGAGCACGGCGATGTCGATGAACTTCGCCTGTACGAGATCGAGCTTGCCGTCGCCGTTCAACCGGCCGATGGCGATTCCGCGGGGAGCCCAGGCGTCCACGTCGGTCCGCCCGGTCGTGAAGTCGATCCGTCGCGTGAAGCTGCCGTCGCCGCGGCCGACCAGCACCGCGATCCTTTTCGGTGCGGAGGCTCGGTCCCCAAAGTCCTGTCCGACCGCCACGTCCTGCCTGCCGTCACCGTTCAGATCCCCAACCGCGACCGGCCCGAAGCCGGGCCGTCGCCGGACTCGCCCTTCGCGCGGTAGTCGCGCCTGGGCCGGAAGCTCCCGTCACCTCGGTTGAGGAACACCGAGACGCTGTTGGGCCTCAGCCTGTCATACCCAGCCGAGTTCGCCGCCACCAGGTCCGGGTTGCGATCGCCGTTCATGTCGCCGATCGCGATCGAGCGAGGGTGCTGTGGGGCCGGGTAGTCGATCCTCTTCGGGAAGCTGCCTTTGCCGCTGTTGAGCAACACGGACACGGTGTTCGTCTCGCTCGCCGTGGCCACGTCCTGTGTGCCGTCGCCATTCAGGTCGGCGATCGCGATCGAGCGAGGCCGGCGTGCGGTGCGGTAGTCGACCCTGGGCGAGAAGGTGCCGGCACCGCGATTCATGTACACGGAGATGCTGTTCACGGATGCCTTGGTGTTCGCGGTCACGAGATCTGCCTGACCATCGCCGTTCACGTCTGCGATCGCGATGTCCCAGGGTTGCCTGGCTGCGTAGTCCACGCTCTTCGCGAAGCGTCCGCCGCCGCGGTTGATGAGCACGGAGACGTCGTCACCGTTCGCTGTTGCGAGATCCGGCTTGCCGTCGCTGCTCAAATCGCCGATCGCGACCGCGTTGGAGTCGTACCCGATTCGGTACGTACGTGCGGGGCCGAAGTTGCCGCGACCGCGGTTGAGAGAAATCGAGACTCCGCCTTCCTGAACCCGGAGGTCGGTGTTCGAGCCCACACCGACGAGATCCTGCCTGCGGTCGCCATTCACGTCTCCGACCGCAACCGCGTCGAGGTGCAAGCGCTGTCCGCGGAACATCCCCGTCTGGTACCGCTGCGGCTTGGAGAACGACGGACTGCCGCCGACTGCCGAGTAGGCAGAAGATGCTGTCAGCGCAACGCCCACTAGAGCGGCCAGAAGCGCCCACCGTCGAGCGGCCAGTGCGGTCAGCCAACGGTGAGGCACTCTGAGTTTTCTTCTGCACACGACCCCTCTTCTGATGCTGAAACACCAAGCCTGCGCCGCAACGCACCCATCAGAGGGGCGTGCTTCATCTCATGGTACTCCCTCGATCGCACAAGTCGGATACCGGGCACCCATCCCGCGAATCCGTGTTCTAGAACGCGGGCAGCCAGCCGCCGTAGGACACGCGGCTCGACTTCGGTAAGTCCGCATAGGCCTCGGAGGGCTTCGTCGTCTCCTCGCTCGACCGAGACGCCGTGCCTCCTCGCGGTCTCGGAGGGAAGGTAGACGAGGCCCTTCCGGCGGAGCCCGCGCGCGCCGACCGCGAGCACGACCGCCAGGCCGTCGCCGGCGCCGACGATCATGTGCGGCGTCCCGGGTGGGCAGTGCACGAAGTCCCACGCCTCGAGCTGCCGCTCCTCGTCCTCGACGATCAGCACGCAGCTCCCGGCCAGGACGAGGAAGTCCTCCTGGCCGTTCTCGCGGTGGTAGTAGCCGAGACTCTGGCCCGGCTCGAGGACGCTGATGTTGAACCCGAGCTGACGAAAGGGCCGCTTGCCCTCGAAGTCGCAGTAGACGCCGAACGGCCCGGAGTCGCGCCACCGGGCCTCGCGCGCATTGACGACGAACCAGCCGTCGACGTCTGCGACCAGCCCGAACTTCGTCTCCCGTAGAGGTGCCTCCGGCACCCGGCGAGCTTAGTCCCGCTCGACGACCGCGACGAGCGCGTCCACCACGGCACGTCGATCCCTGGAAAAGACTTCGAAGCACCCTCTCGCCCTACACTTCCCGGCGTGAAGTCGCTGCCCGTCGCCGACAGGCCCCGCAGGCCTCCGTGGATGAAGGTTCGCGCGCCGAGCGCAGACTCGCAGTACTTCGACGTCAAGAAGCTGCTCCACGGCGCCGGCCTCGTCACCGTCTGCGAGGAGGCGCGCTGCCCGAACATCTCCGAGTGCTGGGGCCGCGGCACGGCGACCTTCCAGATCCTCGGCGACACCTGCACGCGCGCCTGCCGCTACTGCTACGTCAACTCGGGCAAGCCGGAGCATCCGCCGGATCCGCTCGAGCCGTTGCGGCTCGCGAACGCGGCGGCGAAGATGAAGCTCGAGCACGTCGTCGTCACCTCGGTCGACCGCGACGACCTCCCTGACCGCGGGGCCGGGCACTTCGCGGCCACGATTCGTGCCTTGAAACACAAGCTCCCGAGCGCGGGCGTCGAGGTGCTCACGCCGGACTTCCTCGGCGCCGAGGAGGAGGCGCTGCGCACCGTCCTGGCCGAGCGCCCCGAGGTCTTCAACCACAACATCGAGACCGTCCGCCGCCTGCACCGGAGGATGCGCGGCGCCAAGGCGTCCTACGACAAGGCGCTCTGGCTGCTCCGGCGGGCCAAGGAGCTCGCCGACTACCGCGTGATGACGAAGTCCGGGATCATCGTCGGGCTGGGCGAGACGAACGACGAGGTGGTCGACACGATGCGCGACCTGAGAGAGAACGGCGTGGACGTGGTCACGATCGGCCAGTACCTCCAGCCCTCCGACAAGCACGCGAAGATCGACCGCTGGGTCCACCCCGACGAGTTCCGCTGGTTCCGGGAGCAGGGCGAGGCACTGGGCTTCGGCTCCGTCTTCGCCGGTCCGCTCGTCCGCTCCAGCTACCGGGCCGACGAGCAGCGCCATGCGGCTGTGACCGGACGCGGGGCGGTGGCGTACTAACGATGATGCTCCTGCTTGCGCTCCTCGTGTACCTCGGAGGCATGACGCTCTTCGGTGCAGGCCCCGAGGCCGTCCCGGGCTACCGGCACTGGAGAAGTCCTCCAGGCCCCGGCCGCGCAGGGCACGGCGCGGCTGACGATCAAGCCGGTCATCCCCACGACGATCGTCGCCGGAACCGGCTTCAAGAGCGGCGAGGTCGTCCGCCTCACCGGCATCCCCGTGAGGCAGGTCCGTGCCTCGGCGAGGGGCACGTTCACGATCCGCCTTCGCAGCGTCGATCCCTGCAACGGCCTTTCGGTCACGGCGGTCGGCTCCAAGGGGAGTCGCGCGTCCGTGAACTACTCGCAGCTCTACTGCGCCGTTCCGTAAGGAACGCGAAGGGCCGCCCGGAGGCGGCCCTTCGTGCAGTGCTTGCTAGCGTCGCGGCGCTACGGCAGCTTGAACTGCCAGGCGCCGAAGCCGTGCGTCGTGACGTACATGACGCGCGTTGTCCTGGTCGATCTTCAGGAACGGAACCGTCGTCGTCGGCAGGCCGCGGTGCGACCGAAGTCCAACCGGTTCCCGCGTTGACACGCCTGATCACGCCGAAGTCCGTCCCGGCGTAGAGGGTGCCCTTCTTCTCGTCCCGCTCGATCGTTCCGACCGGCAGATCGCCGATCGCGTGCGGTCCCGAGCCGTCCAGGCGCGTGAACGTCGCTGCGCCCGTCGCCGGGTTGTACGTGACCTCGAAGACGTGACCCGGCGTGTCCGGCGTCACGTGGTTGTACCCGCTGTACGTGATGTACGCGTGGTTCGGGTCCGACGGGTCGATGTAGATGTCCGTCGGATACCGCGGCGGGTCGACCGACGAGCTCGGGTCGATCCGCGTCCACGACGATCGTGGCCGGGTCGGCCGCGGCCGCATTCGTCGTGACGAAGATGCGGCCTCCGCTGGTCGCCGCCCAGACGACGTTCTTGTCGGACGGTGCCGGCTCGTTCGCGGAGATGTGGCCGCCGGAGCGGTCAGTCACCCCACGGGTACGGGGCCGGGCACGGGACCGTCCAGGCCCGGTTCGGGGTCGCGGCCGGTCGGGCACAGCGCGGCCGGGCCGTAGGTGAGCCGGCCGCGCGTGGCCGGGATCGCCCATCGCCTTCCAGTCGTCGCAGACGTCGACGTCCGGCACGTAGGCGCCGCTCTCGTTGATGTCCCCGTCACCGGTCCAGACGTTGCAGTGCTCCTTCACCTCCGCGTACGGGAAGGTCGGGTTGATGCCGCCGTTCAGCGAGCGGAACACGTGCTCGCGTCCGGTGAACATCAGCTTGCTGACCTTCGGGTGGAAGAGCGTCGGAGCGATGAACGCTGCCGCCTCGCGGGGATAGCGGAAGGGCGCCGCCCCGAGCACCAGCAGCGTGTCCGAGATCCAGGTCCCGGCCTCCTGGTTGCGAGGCTCGTCCAGCACGGCGAGCGAGCCGCCCTGCCACGAGAACATCGAGTAGTCCGGGTCGCACCGCGTCGAAGCCGTTGTACGCACCGTCGGCGACGAACGTCTCGACCCATGTCTTCGTCCCAGGCACCCTCATCCACGAACCGTTGTCCTGCGCGCCGCCGGCCAGCTCGCCGGGGCGGTTCGGGTTGAAGGTCACCTGGTAGAAGTGGAGGTTGTTGAGTCCCTTGTTGATGGACTCGATGCGCTCCGGGATCCTCTTGGTGACCGCCTGGCAGAGAGCCAGGCGCGCCGCCGTGATCGCAGGATTCGACGGAAGGCACAACGACGGACGGGCAGTCCGCCGAGTCGTCGACGAAGTTGCCGTTCGACCGGACGACCCGCCGTCACCCGTCTCGACGAACTGCTTCCAGTCCGCGGGATTGCGTGACGATCGAGTGCTGGTCGGGATGGATTCCGTGCGGCTGGAGGTCGTCCGTCGCGTCATAGGTCATGTCCGTGAAGGACGCGCCGGCGTCCGTCGAGAGCAGCACGGCGCGGCCGTTCGAGGTACCGAGCCCGGCCTCGTTGTACTCGTTGTCACCGAGCAGGTAGACGGTGTTCGGGTCGTGAGCCGTCCCGTCGGCCTTCCGCGGCACGTAGACGTAGCTGTCGTAGTTGCACTGCGGGTCGCAGAACCCCTGGCTGGTGCTGTTCGTCAGCTCGGTGAAGGCCGGCTGCCGGCGATGCGGCGTTCGCATTGTCGCTCCGGAAGAACTTCGCCGTCTGGCCTGCACCGCTTCCGACGCCCACGTACATGCGCGTGACGCCGCCCGGCAGCGCGACGACGTCGAACTCGGCGCGCTCGACGTCCGCACCCGTAGCCGGGCTCGTCGAGGGCCCGCGTGGCGCGAAGATCTGCACCCACGTGCCCGGGTCGCCGTTCGCGTCGAGCGCCAGATGCCCTTCGCCATGAAGGACGCGTAGACGGTGTTCGGGTCGTTCGGGTCGAAGTGGACGCGCCGGGCGCCGCGCGGCGAACATGCGCGTCAGGCCGAGGAACACCTCGGTCGGCGTGTTCGTCGTGCAGTTCGTGCGCGTTCCCCTGGCTGACCAGCGAGAACGTCTCGCCGCCGTCCGTCGACCGGTAGAGCCCGAAGTGCGGTGCGCCGGGGATGTTCGCCCCACGGTCGACACCGGTGCAGCACGTGCTGCTGATACCGCGGGAGCCCTGGGCGCCCGAGCCGACGAAGATCGTCTTCGAGTCGCCGGGCTTGACCTGGATCGAGCCGATGCCACGGCCGCTGAAGTACTGCGAGCCGATCGGGCCGCTCCAGTGGTCGCCGCCGTCCTTCGACTTGTAGAGACCGACGCCGGCGATACAACCGCTGCGGCACGTGTTCGGCTCGCCGGTTCCGGCATAGATCATGTTGCTGCGTCGAATCGTTCGGGATCGAGCTCCAGCGCCGCCGTGTTGTTGTGCTGGAACTCCGCGAGACGTACTCCCACTTCGGTTGCGAAGCGAAGACGTTGTCCGTCCGCCAGATACCGCCGCCGGCGTTCGCGATCCAGTAGCGGCAGCTCGACGCGCCGCAGTTCGGGTCGATCACGCTGTGCGACGTCCGCCCCGCGGCGACGTACTCGTTCGGGACGTAGACGTACCGGTTCCGGAACGGATTCAGCGGGTAGACCGCGTTGTCCGGGCCCAGGTTCGTCCAGATGCCGTGGTCTCCGAGCTTGGCGCCGAGTTTCCGCGGCGACTTGAGCGCTCTTCCAGTCCTCGCGGCTCCCGGTGATCGCGGCGAGCGGGATGTCCGTGCGCGGTGTCGCGTGCATCTGCCACTCGAGTGCGCCGTCCCCCATTTCTTGGCCGCCCTCGTACTGCGTCTCGGCAGGCGAGAATCGTTGCGCGCTCGCCAGCTTCTGCGCAAGCGCCGGTGAGAGCTCGGGCCTCCGTCTCCGCCAGCCGGCGCGGCCGTCTGTGACGACCCGTCCAGCATGACGGCGCCGCCACCGAGCGCCGCCGCCACGACTGCGGCGATTGCCGCGAGCCCGATGGCGACCCGACGCCGACGACTGTCCGGCGCGGATTCTTGTTCGGGACTCATGCTCCCCCTCTCCCCGGTTATCCGCTCCCCAGGCGCCATCCGAGGCGCCGGATATCCGCAGACCCAGGCGGCGGACGACGCCCGGGTCATCGGCGAGGCTCTGCTCGAGCCGGCTCACGATCTCGGCGTTCAGGCTCCTGGCCCGACTCCTCGGTCGCGTCCGTGAGCCGCTCGCGCAGATGCGTAGGCATCCGGAGCAGAAACCGATAGACCTCCCCCGCCATGTAGCGGAGTGGATACTTAACGATCTTGGCCCCGATATCAAGTCGATATCGTCGTCGCCTTAACAAACAACGCAGAGAAGCCGCCCGAAGGCGGCCTCCTCTGCGTTCGGATCGAGCTCCGTCGATCAGTCCAGGTTCAGCCTCCAGGTGCTGAGCCCGTGCGTCGCGGCGTAGAGGATCCGCTCGCTCGGGATGATCTCCAGGCTCGTCACCTCGACGTTCGGCAGCCCCGGCGCGGAGCTCGTCCACGTCGTGGTGCCGGCTGCCAGGCGCAGTGCGCCGAAGTCGGTCCCGGCGTACAGATCACCCGTGACGTCGTCTCGCACGAGATCGTTGACGGGCAGGTCGCCGAAGTTGTACGACCTGTCCACCCACGTCGACGTCCCGGTGCCCGGGTTGTACGTCACCTCGACGATGTGCTCCGGGCTGCCCGGCGTGTTCGCGCCGTAGCCGCTGTACGAGATCCACGCGTGGTTCCCGTTTGCGGGATCCACGTAGATGCTCGAGACGAAGCGGCCCGGATCGATCGTGGTGTCGTCGTCGAGCCGCGTCCACGTCACTGCGCCGACGCCGGATCGGCCCCGACGTTCTTCGTGATGAATACCCGGCCCGTGGATGTCCCGGCCCAGGCCGACGACGAGTCGGCCTTGGTCCGCTCGACCGCGGCGACGTTGCCGCCTGCACGGTCGCCCCACGCAGACGGCCTGTCAGCCGGTTACGGGCCCGAGCTCGGCCCAGTCACCGCAGGTGACCGCGAAGTCGCCCGTCCATGAGTTGCAGTGCAGCTGCGCCTCGGCCATCGTCATCGTGCCGAGGCCGTGGGTCTTCGTCCGGTACGCCGTCCGCCCGGTGCCGGCGAACATCCAGCCGCTCTCCACCGGGTCGCTGATGATCGGCGAGTAGAAGTTCGTGCCGGCGTGCCCGAAGAGCGGGTCGTAGACCGAGATCCACGTGGCCATGTTGCCGCCCTCGAAGTTCACCTCCGGGGTGGCGTCGAAGAACGAGTGGAAGCGGAAGTTCGGATTGGCGGCGTCGAAGCCGTTCCAGCCGCCGTCACCGATCATCGTGTTCTCCCACTTCACCGGGTTCCCCGGCGTCTCCCACGTACCGTTGTCCTGCGTCCCGCCCTGGAGCAGCTGCGGGTTGTGCGGGCTGGCCGTCACCTTGATCCACTGGAGCGTGGACAGGCCGTCGTTGATCCCGTCCAGCTTGGATGGGATCGCCGAGAGCATCTGCTGACAGCGAGCCGTCTGCGCGGGGTTCGTCAACCCGCGGTTCGGCGGGCCCGTGCACCACGACGAGCGGTTGACGAGCTGGCCGCTCGAGCGCATCACGCCGCCGTCGTTCGTCTCGAAGAACTGGAGCGGGTTGTTCGGGTTCGTGACGATGTCGTGCTGGTCGGGATGGAGCCCGTTCGGATGGAGCGAGTCCGTTCCGTCGAACGTCATGTCCGTCCCGCTCACACCAGCGTCCATCGAGAGGACGACGCCCGCTTGTTCGCGATCACCTCGCCGTACACGTAGGAACCACCGGTGTAAACCATGTCCGGATGCCCCTTCGGCGTGTAGACGAAGGCGTCGTACCAGCACTGCCCGGTGCACTGGTTGAAGGTCGCGAACCCGGGCTGTGCAGGATCGGGGCTCGTCAGGTCCATGAACGTCGGGACCCCCGTCGACACGTCGTCGCTGCGGAAGAGCCGCGACCACTGTCGTCGCCGGGGCAGCGTCGGTGTGCCGCACCGGCGCCGACGTGACCCTCGTAGACGTACATGCGGGTCTTGCCGTTCGGCAGCGTCGTGACCGCCAGGTTCGGCCGCGTCTGGATGATCGCCGAGTTCAGCGACGGCTTGATCTGCGTCCACGTTGCGCCCGCGTCGGCGTGACCGCCAGACGCCTCGTGCGTAGGAGCCCGCGTAGAGGATCTCCGAGTTCGGACGGGTCGAATGCGAGCGACCGGACGCCGCGCGGCGAGCACGTCGCAGTGTTGTTGAACTCGGCGAGCGACCCCGTGCAGTCGGCAGCGTTCGCGGAGCCGTTGTGGATGAAGTTCCACGTGGCGCCGCCGTTCGTGGACTTGTAGAGCCCCCACTTCGCCGCGCCCGGAACCGGCCGGGTGACGCCCACACAGCACGACTCGGACATGCCGCGGAGAGCCGTCGTCGTGGCTGCGTAGATCGTGTTCGGGCTGCCGGGCTTGATCAGGATCTTGGCGACGCCCTTGCCGCCGAGCGGGTTGCCCGTGTCGGTGGCGCCGCCGCCGAGCGGGCCTGTCCACGTCTCTCCGCCGTTGGTCGACTTGTAGATGCCGACGCCGGCGACGCAGCCGGAGCCGCAGATGTTCGCCTCGCCTGTGCCGACGTAGACCGTCTTGCCGGTCGGGTCATTCGAGTCGATCGTGACCGCGCCGGCCGAGTTGATCCCCAGCGGGCCGCCCAGGTACTCCCAGTGCGGCGTTGCCGGCCAGGCCGTTCTTCGTCGTCCAGATCCCGCCGCCCGCCGGCGTGATGTACAGCCGGCAGTTCCCCGGCTTGCACGTGTCGGCGATTGCGATCGAGGTCGTCCGGCCGCCCGCGACGTACGCGTTCGGCACGTACAGGAACGAGTTCAGGAACGGAGAGTCGGGATACAGCGCCTTGCTCGGGCCGACGCTCACCCATGTCCCCTTCTTTCCCTTGCCCTTCGGGAACGCACGGCCCTTCGAGGCAGCGAATGCGTCCCGGGCTCCCTCCATCTCGGCGAGCGAGATCGTGGACTCCGGGAACGCACGCTGGGCGTATGCGGCGTCGGCCGCTCCGCCCGGTCCGTCGTTGCTCATGCCCTGGTTTCCTGGAGCTGCCTGCTTCAGATCTGCGAGATGCGCCGCCGTAGCGCCCGGCAACTCCGCCTCGACTTCGGATCCTGCCGGCGCCGCCCCGTTCAGGACGAGTGCCGAGAACCCGACGATCATCGCCGAGGCCAGGACGCCGGCCGCGATCGACCAGCGCCTCAATGTTCGTCGTTGCATACTGCCCTCCCCTTGTCGCTGTCGCAGGCGTCCGAGGACGCGCTGCTCGCGGGCGAGGCTTCGCTCCAGCCGGTGAACGAGCTCGGCATTGATGCTCCTACCGGACCGTGCGGCCGCGGCGTGGAGCTGCTCCCGAAGATGCACAGGCATCCGGAGCAAGAAGCGATAGACCTCCCCTGCCACTTTCAGCCGCGCAACCCTGACGTATTTACGCCTCGATATCAAGTGATAACTCGAATATCAGTGCGATATCACACGCGGATATCCGCACGGATATACAAGTCGGTAATCGGCCAGGCATAACGAAGGGCCGCCCGGAGGCGGCCCTTCGTATCGCGTCTGTGGCTTGCCTGCCTAGTCGTCGTCCCCGGGGCAGGGGGTGACGAGGAAGGCGTTCTCCTCGCTCTCGCTCACCGCGTCGGTGTGGTCCTCCCTCAGCGGGTTGAAGAAGTCGAGGAACATGTCCGCCTGCTCGCACGGCGGGTTGCGCCCGGCCTGGAACGAGGTCGGCGCTCCCGAGCCGCGCCCGTTGCGGGCGTCCGTCCAGATCGCCACAGCGTCGTCGTCGTGGTCGATTCTGGAGCTGCGGGAAGTTCGGGTAGCTGACCTGGTCGTAGTCGCCCATGAACAGGCCGGCCCGGAACGAGTAGTCCATGTTGGACGGAACGTCCGAGATGAACCTGGTTCGCGAACGGCCCGAGATAGCGCGGCCCCTGGCCGGGCTGCGCGCGCCGAGCCCGGCCCGAGGTCGATCGGCTCGGTCGGCTGCGGGATCACTTCCGCTCCCGGTGCGAGGCACTCGCGCGACGGCGTGCGGTCGATGTCGCAGCCGGCGCCCCAGCGCCACGTCAGGTAGTTGCCGGGACGCTGACGGCTCGTCGGCCAGGCGTGCGCCTGCGAGTCCTCATCCAGCCGCCGGTCGTAGAACGCGAGCGCCAGGGTTCCGTCAGCGTTCACGTCGATCCATGGGAACCACTGGTCGTTGCCGTAGTTGCCCATCGTCGGCAGGTTGCGGTTCGGTGCCGCGACCGACCTGTCGTCGTTGACGCGGGTCGGGCCGACCCAGCTCGAGCCTCCGTTCGTCGACCGGAAGAAGAAGACGTCGGTGTTGGAGCTCGCCGGCGTCCCGTTCCGGTTGTCGGCCAGGACGAGGTAGAAGTCGTCGCCGAACCCAGACGTCATGCTCGTTCCCGCGCTTGTCCACGGCGACGTTTCCTGCCGCGTTCACGCGGAAGCAGCTGTTCGTGAGCACCTCGCGGCCCGCCGACTGGCCGCGTGCGACGCAGTCCGGCCGGGTCGCGCCCAGCGGGTAGTTGACGTCGTACACCGGCGAGACGAAGAACGGCCCCTGAGAACGTCTGCCCGCCGTTGCGGGAGCGGACGAAGAGGTACTGGTTCTCGCCGGCGGTGTTGAAGTTCTGGAACGCCACGCCGAGGAGGCCCGTCCTCGGGTGCACGGTCGGCACCGAGAACTGGTTGTCGTCGCAGACGTCGTCGCCCAGCGGTCCGATGCCGATGCAGAACGCGGCGGTGCCGCTGATCGGCTTCGCCGGCGACCACGAGCGGGCCTGGTCGTCCGAGTAGCTGTGCCAGATCCGTCCCTCGCACGGCACCTCGAACTCGTTGGGCTCGTCGCAACCCTGGGTGTCGAAGCGAGTCCAGGTCGCGTGGAGGCGGTCGGAGCCGACGACACCACGCTCGCACCGTGTCGGCGTCCGCGTGATCGGGCTGAAGCACACCGGCTCGACGCCGTCGGGCCGCGGCCCTGCTGCCATCCAGTTCTTGTCGTCGAACGGCGCGTCCCCGTCGAAGGTGCCCGGTGTCGGGTCCTGGTTCCACGTGATGACGCCGTCACCCGGCTGCCGCGGATCGCCCACGCCGCCGCAGACCGCATCGTCCGGCTCCGGAGTGTCCTGCGATTCGCGATCGGCACACACGGCCGCGTCCACGTGAAGCCGCCGTTCGTCGACCGCCAGACGAAGACGCCGTTCGAGTCGTCAGCCGCGAACGCGATCTCCTGGTTGTAGGCGATGCCGTCCCGGTCGTAGACGAAAACAGGATCGCTCTGCGTCAGGGCGCCGGCGGGGTTCGACGGGCTCAGATTGATCGAGCCGTAGTTGCCCTTGCCCCTGCTCGACGTGGCGTCGAACTGGTTGTAATCGCCCTGGTAGTCGTTCGCGCCTCCCACCATGTTCTTCGTCTCTCGCGGGTTGATTGCGATCGACGTCTCGTTCTGCGGGGTGCACGAGAGGTCGTAGTTGAACCGGATGTCGTCGCCGCGCTCGCTCAGCTGCCAGACGCGGTCGCGCTCGATCCGGTCGAGCGGCTTCTCGTCGTCCGCATATTTCGCGTACGGGCACTCCGTCACGTGCCTGCCGAAGTCGCGCGAGCGCATCTCGGCGAAGCTTCTTGCCGTCGGCGTTCCGGTCAGGCGCTCCATGTGGCTCGGTGGATGCGTCGGCCCCCGAAGTGGCTTGGCGGCGGTCGCCCCTGTGACCGCCAGGACAGAAAGCAGGGTCGAGCGCGATCGTCGCGCCGATGAACCGTCTCATCTCTCCCCCTATCTCGATTGTCGAGCCGCGCGAATATACGACTCGAAACCAGGATCCGCAATAGAAACGACGCGAGCCGCCCGAACGCGGCCCTCTTAGGCTTTGCGATTGCGTCCGGCGCTACGGAGCGGTCGCGTCCGCCGGACAGGCGGATGCACGTCAGGAACGAGTCGAGTGCCTCGGGCTTCGCCTGCTTCTGGCCGGCGTCGGCGCCCAAGACTCAAGTCACTCCATTCGCCGACGAACCCGTCCGCATCCTTCTGCCCGCCGAACGAGGCGGCGGCTCTGGACATCCGCTGAGCTTGCTTCCGGGCGAGGCTCTCCAGCGCGGCCTGCTCGATGGAAGCTCCGCCGTCACCGCCGATGCTGCAGCCGATCGAAGGTGGTCGGCGCTCGAAGGCGCTCCGCGGGAGGCTAAGAGGAAGGGCCGCCCGAAGGCGGCCCTTCCGTTCTCAGGCGATCTGCATGGACCTAGTCGTCGTCACCGGGACAGGGCGTGACGAGGAACGGCGTGATGTTCCCGGCGGAGCCGCCCCGACCGCCGTTGCGGGCGTCGAAGCTGTCGACGAAGACGTCCGACTGCTCGCAGATCGGGTTCCGGCCCGGCTGCGATGGAATCGTCGTCCCGCCGGCAGGTCCGCCGGACGAGCGGCCGTTGCGCGCATCGGTGGACAGCGTCCACGCCCGCGCGTCCTCGCCGCGGCTGTCGACTGCGATCGACTCGTAGTCGCCGCAGAAGACGCCGGCCCGGAAGCAGTAGTCGAAGTTCGACGGAACGTCCGAGACCTTGAAGTTCCGGAACGGATCCGTGAACGTCGGCCCAGCACCCGGGAACGGGCCCGACGGGTTGACCGGCCCTGTGGGCTGCGGAATCACCTCAGCGCCGTCCGCGACACATCCGCTGCCGGCTGTGAGCGATGAGGACGTGATGCGGCACTGCGCCGCCCACGTCCAGACGAGGTAGTTGCCCGGCCGCTGGCGGCTCGTCGGCCACTCGTGTGCGACCGAGTCCGTGTCAAGCCGTCGGTCGAGCATCTTGACGTTGACGTCGCCGCGGTCGGAAACGTCGACCCACGGCCACCACTGGTCGTTTCCGGTCGCGCTCTCGAGCGTCGTCGGCGGGCACGCCGGCTGACCGGCCCGACCACAGTCACGGTTCGCGGGCGCGTCCGAATCGTCGTTGTTCACGCGGGTCGGCCCGATCCAGCTCGAGCCGCCGTTCGTCGACTTGAAAAAGAACACGTCCGTGTTCGTGTTGTCACGCGTGCCGTTCCGGTTGTCGGCCGTGACCAGGTAGAGATCGTCGGCGAAGGCGCCTCCGCGCCGGTCGGCGACGATCGCCCCGGTCATCGGAATCCGGAAGCAGGTATTCGTCAGCGAGGACCCGGCTCCGCGTGCTGCGCAGTCAGGCCGTGCCCGGAAGTTGACGTCGAAGGCCGGCGTGATCCAGAACGGCCCTTGCCACGTCGTGCCTCCGTCGGTCGAGCGAACGACGACCCACTGGTTCTCATCGGGCGTGTTGAAGTTCTCGAAGGCGACGTAGACGTGCCCGGTCTCCGGGCTGACCGTCGGCACCGAGAACTGGTTGTCGTCGCACCGGTTGCCACCCGCGACGGCGCCGATGCAGAACGGCGCGCTGCCGTTGATCGTCCGTCGTGGCGACCAGGAGCGTCCACGGTCGTCCGAGTAGCTGACCTCGATCGTCGAGGAGACGATCGCGTTCGGCACCCCTGTCGGGTTGTTGAAGGCCGTCCAGGTGACGTAGATGCGGTCGGGCCCGATGACCGCCTGCTGACAGCCGGCCGAGCCCGCTGGGATCGCCGCCTTCGTCAGCGGGTCGAAGCACACCGGCGTGACGCCCTCGGGACGCGGTCCGGCTCCGATGAACTCCTTGTCGTGGAACGTGACGCTGAAGTTCACGGCACTGCCCGGGAAGATCGGCGTCACCTCGTTGTCCGGCTGGAAGACCACCGTGCCGTCACCGGGATGGCGTGCGTCGCCGATCGCTCCGCAACGGATGGGCGTCCCGGGCGGCGAGACGAACGGGGTGCAGGGCCGGCTCCAGGTGAAGCCGCCGTTCGTTGAGCGATTGACCCAGATCCCGTTGTTGTCGTTGGTCCGATTGAAGACGATGCTCGCCAGATAGACCGTTCCTTCCCGGTCGAACGTGATCGCCGGATCTCCGGACGAGTCGAGCATCTCGCCGCTCTGGAGCGAGGGCAGCGGGTGGAGGGTGTCGTACCACGTCCTGCCGCCGTCCACGCTGGCGTTGACCCCCGAAAACGACCCGCCCAGGCGGTAGTCGTTTTGCCCGCCGACGATGTTTCGCCGGTTCGTCGGGTTGACGTCGATCGTCGTTTCGTTCTGCGGGAAACAGCTGTACTCGGTGTTCCCCCGCGTGTCGTCGCCCCGGTCGCTGAGCCGCCAGACCTCGTCTTTCTCGATCCGGGCCAGCGGGTCAGGCTCGGTGTTCATCCCCGCCTGGGGACACTCGGTGATGTTCGTGCCGAGCTCGACGTCGCGCATGACGGTCGGCCCTGAAGGCTCGACCGTCTGCTGGACCTTGCGGACTCGCGGCGAGTCCTCAAAGCCTGCAGCCGCCGTGCCCGTCCAGATGACGATGCCGGCGAGGCCGGCGGTAAGCGCGGCGACCACTAGGTTTGGTCGCATAGCTCTCCCCCTTTCGCTAGAGCCGGGCGACTATACGACGACTGGTATTCGTCTGCAAATATGACAACGGATATCGAGGTGTTCGCAATATCAGAGCCGGCCGGGCTGCGGCATACTGGGCCGCATGACGCGCCGGCTCACAGTCGTCGCGCTCGTCGTTACGCTCGTTCCGGCGGGCGGCCGCAGCCGATCAGGCGGCGTCGGAGAGAGCAAGGCTGCAGGTCGTCATGGGCGCATCGCTCGTCGCTCGGGGGACGCACTTCGTCCCGGGCGAGCAGGTCACTCGTCACGCATCTCGGCAAGGCAGAAGCGCACGCAAGCGCACCGTGGCCAACGGTCAGGGCCGGGTTCGTCGTCCGGTTCCGGCATCTCGTTCACGCGCTGTAGCTCCAGTTTCATCGCTGCTCGCGGTCGGCAACCAGCGGCTCCCGCGCGGGGGTGAAGCTGCCGCCCGTCGCTCTGCCCGCCACCCCGCTAGGCGCGACCGAGAACGAGAGAGGCCGCCTCGCGGCGGCCTCCCTCGAACCGCGGCTTAGGGCCAGCGCCTAGTCTCGTCGTCGTCATCGCCGCCGCCGCCGTGTCCTCCCCCGAGGATCAGGCGGTAGCCGCCGCGACCATGGGTGGCCGCGTAGATGACGCGCTTCGAGGTGCCGGGGATGTTCGCCTGGGACAGCTCGTAGATCGCGACCTCCGGAAGACCGCGGTCTGCTTCCACCCAGTTCGTCCCGCCGGCCGGAAGCCGGAGGACGCCCCAGTCGTACGCGGCGTAGAGGTCGCCGCTCGGAGCGTCGAGCTCGACGTCGGTGATCGGCAGGTCGCCGAGGTTCCCGCTCAGGTCGGTCCACGTCGCCGTCCCGGTCGCCGGGTTGTACACGGCCTTGAACACGTGGCCGGGCTGGCCGGGCGAGTAGGCCTCGTAGCCGGAGAACGAGATGTACGCCGTGTTGCCGGTCGGGTCCCTCGGGTCGACCGAGATGCCGCTCGGGAACCGCCGCGGCTGCAGTCGGGGTGTCGATCCGGTCGAACTCGACGTCGCTCTGCCGCTCGTTGAAGCCGGTGCCGCAGCAGTCCGGCTCCTGCACGACGGCAGCAGCGTTGGTCGAGTCGGCGTTCTTCGTCACCCAGATGCGACCGCGACGCGTGCCGGCCCAGAGCGTGCCGTTGTTCGTCTTCGCCCGCTCGATCGCCACGACGTAGCTGGCGCCCGAGGCCCCGCCCTTGTCGATCGGGTTGTCGGTACCGAGCGAGAGCGCGCTGCCCGGGCCGAGCTTCATCCAGTCGCCGCAGCCGGAGTCGACGCCGGTGTTGAGCGCGCCGGAGCGAGGACCGCCGAGAACGTTGCAGTTGTTCTCGAGGAAGTCCTTGTCACCGCCGGCGTTCCGGGTCCTCCACACGCTCTCCGAGCCGGTGAACGCCGTCTTGGAGACGACAGGGTCGGCCGTGAAGGGGATGTAGAAGCCGGAGGCCTCCGGCGAGAACAGGATCGGGTCGTAGATCCACGACCACCACTGCGGGTCGTTCCCGCGGAAGTTCACGTCGCCCTGCTGGGCGAAGTACGTGTGGTAGCGGATGTTGCCCTGCCTCGCGTCGATGCCGGACTGACCGCCGTCACCGGAGACGAAGTTGAGCCACGTCCCGCTGCCGCTGAAGCCGAGCGTCCCGTTGTCCTGGGTCCCGCCGATCGCCTCGCCGAGCGGGTTGCTCGGGTTCGGCTGCAGGTCCTGGAACTGCAGCGTCCGCAGGCCCGCGTTCATCGTGATCAGGTTGTCCGGGATGAAGGACAGGAACATCTGGCATTCCGTCAGGTTGAGCCCGGAGAGATTCCGGTCGGGCTCGGAGCAGTCGGACGAGTCGTTCACGTAGCGGCCGCTCGTCCGGACGATTCCGCCGTCGCTCCCGATGAACAGGATGTTCGAATCCTTCGGATGGAAGGCGAGGATCTGCACGTCCGGGTGGTTGGCCTCGAACGGATCCTTGGCCTCGCCCGACATGTCCGTGAAGAGCTCGCCCGCGTTGCGGGAGAGCATGATGTTGCGGCCGTTCGACTTGTCCGCGCCTGCATAGGGCGGGAGCTCGCCGTACTGGGTCTGCCCGCCGATCATCACCATGTCCGGGTTCTTCGGGGACACCGTGATCGGCATGTCGTACGAGCACTGCTGGGCGCAGATGTCGAACGAGCTGTAGCCCGGGGTCCCTCGCGTCGGGCTCGAGAGCATCTGGAACGTCGGCGTCGCCGCCCGCGCGTCGTCGGAGCGAAGGACGCGAGAGCCGTCGGCGATCGAGCCGCCTGGGCCTGCAACCTCGTTCCGGCCGTCGTAGACGTATAGCCGTGTCTTCCCGTTGGCGAGCTTCGCCGCGGCGACCTCGTAGCGGATGCCGAGGCCGGCCGGGTCGGGCCCGGCGCCTGTGTAGAGGTTCTGCGGCGCGCCCGCGCCGCTCAGGCGGAAGACGCCGTAGTCGAACATCGTGAAGTAGAGCGTGCTCTTGTCGACGGGGTCGTACTCGATATCGGTGACGCCGCCCTTGAAGAAGTCGCTCCCGTTCGGCGTGTTCGGGTTCACCGGGATCCTGCGGCAGGTTGAAGCGCAGCTGGAAGCTGGCTCCGCCGTCCGTGGACTCGTAGAGCCCGATCGTCGGAGCGCCGGGCGGCGTGAAGCGACCGCCGGAGACGCCCGAGCCCGCGTGGCGGGCGACCGTCGTGCCGATGAAGATGTGCCGCGGGTTCTTCGGGTCGACGGCGATCTCGCCGATGCCACGATCCTTCGAGACCGCGTAGCTGCCCGGCACGAGCTTCCAGTGCTCGCCGCGGTCGGTGGACTTGTAGAGACCGAGGCCGGCCTCGCTGTCGCCCGAGCCGCTGGGCTCACCGGTTCCGACGTAGATCGTGCGGCCGGACTTGTCGGTCGGGTCGATCAGCAGCGCGCCGATCGAGGTCGTGTCGAGCCCTCGGTCGAGCGGCTTCCAGTGCGGGTTGCGGCTGAGCGCGTTGTCCGTGCGCCAGACGCCGCCTCCCGCCGCGCCGACGTAGAGCCGGCAGTCGTGCGAGTCGCACTTCGGATCGACGGCCATCGCCGTCATGCGGCCGGACCACTCGGTCGTCAGGCCGTTGTTCTGCGTCGCCTCTCGGGCGACGTCGAGCGTGAAGGGCCCGACCTCCTCCCACCGCCGGCTGCGGCGGTCCTCGCCGCGCGCCGTGGCGGCGCATCGCCTGGAGCGCACCCTCGAGCTGGGCGGTCGCCACCGCCTTGTGCGGATACGCGAGATCCTGCGTACGCCTGCTGGGCGAAGCCGGCGACGATCTCACGGGATGCCTCGCGGCCGGCCTTCTCGCGGGCAACCGGCACGGGAATGCCGCTCGCGTGCCTGGTGCCATAGCGGTAGGCCAGCGCTTCCTGGGCCAGCGACGGGGCCGCTGGGGCGCGCCGCGGGCTGTGCCGCGGGTTTCATGGCCATCGCGCCGAGCACGGCGATGGCGACGAGCACCAGCGCCGAAACGGCGATCAGGCCGAGAGTCTTTCTTCGCATGCCTCTCCCCTGTCTCGAATTGAAGTCGTGCCGGCGCCTGGGCGCCGGATCTCGACCCCTAGATAGAGGTTGCTATCTACAAGGGATGCCCGGTGATGTCAAGCGGGACTCGCCGTGATATCAGGCCGCCTCGTCCATCCTGCGCGCCTGCTTCTGCGCCAGCGCGACGGCGTCGTCGAGCGTCAGTCCACGCTCGAACCCGTTGACGTCCACAGAGCCCGTGAGCTCACCTCGCCGCCAGGCGACGACGTACGAGCGCACGGCTCGCGGGCCAGTTCCCTGGACGAGAGTCAGCGCGTAGCTCTCGTCACCGAGGCCCGGATCCTCCGCCGGCTGCCAGCCGGACTCCGGCGAGGTTCGCTCGGCACGAAGCGCCTCGAGGTGGTCGGCCGCGCCGTCGCTCGACTCGAAGAGGTCGGCGAGCGACGCGACGACCAGCGGGCCGCGTGTGGCGTTCGTGCCGGCGCGGTACCGCGCCTTCCAGCCCTCCATGCGGCCGAACTGCGCCGGGTCGCCGCCGGTGTCGGCGATCCCCTGGCGCCCCTCGTCGAACCGCACGAAACCACGCCCGACGTCCTCCGGCTGGAGCACGAGCCGCTCCAGCTCCTCTGCCGAGACGGTCGAGCCTCCGTCGTCCTCCGTCAGGCTGCAGCCGCCCAGCAGGAGGACGGCGACGAGAAGCGCGAGGGGCCGCATTGGGCCGGAGGCTAGAGGACTACTACGAGTTCGGTTTTGCCATCGCCCGATAGTCGAGCGCCTTGTCCAGCGTCTCCTCGTCGACGCCGGCCTCTCGGGCGACTTCGCGGAGCGGGCGGCCGCTCGACGCGGCCGATCTTGACGATCTCCGCGACCTTGTCGTAGCCGATGTACGGGTTGAGCGCAGTCGCAGCAGACAGCGTCAGCTCGGCGTAGCGCTCGGCGTTCTCCCGGTTCGCCTCGATCCCGTCCACGCACTTCTCCGCGAAGAGGCGCGAGGCGGCGGCGAGCAGGCGGATCGACTCGAGCAGGTTGCGGGCGAGCAGCGGGACGAAGACGTTCAGCTCGAGGTGCCCCTGCATCCCTCCGACGGTGATGGCGGTGTCGTTGCCGATCACCTGGGCCGACACCTGGGTCACGACCTCCGGGATGACCGGGTTGACCTTCCCGGGCATGATCGAGCTGCCCTTCTGGAGCTCGGGCAGCATGATCTCGGCGAGACCGGCACGCGGGCCGGAGCCGAGCAGGCGCAGGTCGTTGGCGATCTTCGTCAGCGAGACGGCGACCGTCTTCAGCGCGCCGGAGGCCTCGACGAGCGCGTCCCGGGCCGCCTGTGCCTCGAACGGATCGGCCGGCGGGCCGACGGGCAGGCCGGTCTCCTCGGTGAGGAGCCGGCGCACGCGCTCGGCGAACTCCGGGTGGGTGTTCAGGCCGGTGCCGACCGCGGTTCCGCCGAGCGGGATCTGGCCGACGCGCTCGAGCGTGTCGCGCACGCGGGCCGCGCCCTGGCGCACCTGCGCGGCGTAGCCGGAGAACTCCTGGCCGAGCGTCACCGGCACGGCGTCCATCAGGTGCGTCCGGCCCGACTTGACGACGTCGTCGAACTCGCTCGCCTTGCGCTCGAGGGACTCGGCGAGCGCGTCGAGCGCCGGCAGGAGGTCGTGCATCAGCTGCTCCAGCGCCGCGAGGTGCACGGCGGACGGGAAGACGTCGTTGGACGACTGGCCCATGTTCACGTCGTCGTTCGGGTGGACGTCCTCGCCGGCGAGCGCGGCGAGCACCTCGTTCGCGTTCATGTTCGAGGAGGTGCCGGAGCCGGTCTGGAAGACGTCGATCGGGAACTGGTCGTCGAGCTCGCCGGCGGCGACACGCTCGGCGGCGGCGGCGATGCGCTCGGCCTTGTCCGCGTCCAGGAGGCCGAGCTCGGCGTTCACGCGCGCCGCGGCGCCTTTGATCCTGCCGAGCCACCGCGCCACGGGCGCCGGAATCGGCTCGCCGGAGACGGTGAAGTTGGCAACGGCCTTGCGCGTCTCGCCTCCCCAGAGCTCGGTCCGCGTCTCGACGTCGGCCATCGACCGGGAGTCTAGTCCGGCCCTGTCCGGTGCCTAGGCACCGGACGTGGCCTGCATAGACGCGAGGAGAGATCAGTCCGTCGAGTACTTGGGCTGGACCTTCTCGCCCCGGATGGCGGCGATCGCGTTGTTCGCGGCGATCGCGGCCTCGCCCATGCCGACGGTGATCAGCGTGATCTTCCCCGGGTAGCCGGCGACGTCTCCCGCGGCGTAGACGCCGGGCATCGAGGTCTCGCAGGTCATCGGGTCGATCTTGATCTGGCGCTTGCCCTCCAGCTCGATGCCCCACTCCGCGATCGAGCCGAGGTGCGAGACGAAGCCGAGCAGCGTGATCAGCGCCTCGCAGTCGTACCGCTCGGACTCCCCGGTCGCGGTGTTCTCGATCGTGACCGCCTCCATGCTCCCGTCGCCGTGGACGTCGCGCACCTCGTGCGGCGTGAGGATCCGCACGGCGCCCTCGGACTCCAGCCGCCGCGCCTCGTTCAGCGAGGACTCGAGCGCGCGGAACCGGTCGCGGCGATGGACGAGGGTGATCGGCAGGTCGGCGGTGTCCTGGAGCCCGAGCGTCCAGTCGAGCGCGGAGTCCCCGCCGCCGACGATCACGCAGCGCTTGCCGGAGAACTGCGCCTTCTCCTTGACGACGTAGTGGAGGCCGCGGCCGAGCCACTCGTCGATGTCCTCGACGCCGAGCCGCCGCGGCTCGAACGCGCCGTGGCCCGCCGTGATGATCATCGATCGCGAGAGGTAGGTATTCCCCTCGTCAGTCGTGAGCGCGAGCATGTCCTCGCCGTTCTGACTGATCCGCTCGAGGCTCTTCGCCTCCTCGCCGAGCCGGACGTCGGCGCCGTACTGGAGCCCCTGCTCGGCGCACATGTCCACGAGCTTCTGGCCGAGGATCTTCGGGAAGCCGGCGACGTCGTAGACGTGCTTCTCGGGATAGGTCGCCGCGACCTGGCCGCCGATCTGCTCCAGCGACTCGACGATCCGGACACGTGCCGTCGCGGTGGCCGACGTAGTAGGCGGCCGAGAGCCCGACGGGGCCCGCGCCCAGGATCGTGACGTCGACGACGCCGTTGTCGCTCATACCGCCGGGAATGGTAGTAGGCGCTAGTGCGAGCAGCCGGAGCCGCAGCCGCCGTTCGCGTGCGGGTCGCCGGCCTCGTCCTCGACCTGGAACGAGTGCCCGCAGCCGCAGCCGGCGGTCGCGTTCGGGTTGTTGATCGCGAAGCCGCCCTGGAGCCCGTCGACGAAGTCGATCTCGGTGCCGCGTCAGGTACGGAGCGCTGAAGGGATCGACGACGACCCGGACGCCGTGCGCCTCGAGCTCGTGGTCGCCCTCCATCGAGCCGCGGTCGAAACCGAGCGCGTACTCGAAGCCGGAACATCCGCCGCCCTGGACGGCGACGCGCAGGACCTCGGCCTCGCCGGCGGGCTCTTCCGCCATCAGATCCTTGACCTTCGCAGCGGCGCGCTCGCTGAGAGAGACGATGGTGAGTGGGCGCTCGGTGATCTCCAAGGCGGGCCAATCGTAGCAGCGGGACCGGGCGCCGCCGTCCCCCGCCGGAGGGGCGCGAGCCCGGACTTTGTAACACCTGATTCACGCTTCGTTGAGCGGTTTCCTGCCCCGATCGTGCAGCTGCGACGGCTGTAGACTCCCGGACCGGAGTGGGGGCCCCGGCGCCACGCAGCAATGCTCGATAACTGGCTGCCCTTCCTGATCTACGGGCTGCTGGCCTTGGCCATCCCGGCCTCGATGATCGGCATGTCGTTCCTCTTCGCGACCCGCCCGTCGCACCGCAACCGGACTCGGACGCTGCCGTTCGAGTCGGGTGTCTCCGCCGGCCCGCCGCGGCTCCAGCGGTTCACGATCAGCTTCTACCTGACCGCGCTGCTCTTCATCGTCTTCGACATCGAGATCGTCTTCCTCTACCCGCTCGCCGTCGTGCTCGAGCCGCTCGGCTGGTTCGGGTTCTGGGAGCTCTCGTTCTTCATCGGGATCCTCGCCCTCGCCTACGTCTACATCTGGCGGAAGGGAGCCCTCGAGTGGCGGTAAACGGCGAGAAGCCGAAGCGCCTCCGCGACTTCAACATCCACTCCGAGCGGGTGATGATGCCGAACAAGGAGCCGGGCGTCTTCGAGCGCGAGCTTGGGCCCGAGGACCTCCAGGACAAGCTGATGCTGACGACGGTCGGGAAGGCCGTCGCGTGGTCGCAGGGGAACTCGATCTGGCCGGCGACCTTCGGGCTCGCGTGCTGCGCGATCGAGATGATGTCGATCGTCTCCTCGCGCTACGACATCGCGCGCTTCGGCGCCGAGGTCTTCCGCTCCTCGCCGCGCCAGGCCGACCTGCTGATCGTCTCCGGCCGGGTCGCGCACAAGATGGCCGCCCCGCTCCGCCAGATCTACGACCAGATGCTCGAGCCCAAGTGGGTGATCGCGATGGGCGCCTGCGCGAGCTCCGGCGGGATGTTCAACAACTACACGGTGCTCCAGGGCGTGGACAAGGTCGTCGCCGTGGACATCCACGTCCCGGGCTGCCCGCCCCGGCCCGAGGCCCTCGTCGAGGGGATCATCCGGCTCCAGGAGAAGATCAAGGCCGGCGTCCCGCCCGCCTACGAGATCCGGGGAGTCGCCGAGTGACGTTCGAGGGCGTTCCCGGCCTCGTCGAGAGCCGCGAGGAGCACGGCGAGACGACGCTCGTCGTCGATCCGGCCCGCCTCCGCGAGGCCTGCCTCCACCTTCGCGACAGGGAGGGCTTCAACTTCCTCTCGGACATCACGCCGACCGACTACCTCGGCTGGGGGAAGCGCGGGGTCGCCGGCTACTACGGGACCGAGCAGGGCCGCGACCTGAACTGCCGGCCGGGCACGGGCGTCTCCGTCGCGTCACAGGGGTACGGACGAGTCCCGCGCCCGAAGGCGAAGCGCTTCTCGGTCAACTACCACCTGCTGGCACTGCGGGACGGCGCGCCACGTGTCCGCCTCCAGGTCTGGATCGACGACGGCGAGACGCTCGAGAGCGTGATCTCGGTCTGGCCGACCGCCGACTGGCACGAGCGCGAGGCGTGGGACATGATGGGAATCCGCTTCGAGGGGCACCCGAACCTTCGCCGGATCCTGATGGAGGACGACTGGGAGGGGCACCCGCTGCGGAAGGACTATCCGATCGGCGGCGAGCCCGTCCGCTTCTCCGAAGAGCGAGTAATGGCGATCGTCGAGCGCCCGCGGATCTACGAGGGCTCGCGGATCCCCGCCCCGATCCCGACCGTCCTCTCGACGCCGCCCGAGCTCGAGGGCAGCGAGGACGTCATGCGCATCAACTTCGGGCCGAACCACCCGTCGATGCACGGCGTCCTGCGCCTGATCATCGACCTCGAGGGCGAGCGCGTCGTCGGCACCGAGGCAGTGATCGGCTACCTCCACACCGGCTTCGAGAAGACGATGGAGCACAAGTCGTGGTGGAAGGCGATCACGTACCCGGAGCGCATCGACTATGTCGGCTTCCAGAACGACGAGCTCGTCTTCGTCCTGGCGATCGAGAAGCTCCTCGGGCTCGAGATCGCCGCGGAAGGCCACCTTCATGCGGATGCTCCTGTGCGAGCTCAGCCGGATCCACTCGCACCTCGTCTACCTCGGCACGGCGGCGCTCGAGCTGGGAGCGATCTCGATGTTCTGGTACTGCTTTCGCGAGCGCGACCAGATCCTCGACCTGTTCGAGCTGGTCACCGGGGTCCGCATGCACACGCGGTACTTCCAGACCGGCGGTCTGGCGGAGGACATCCCGTCCGGCTTCTTCCCCGAGGCCCGCAAGTTCTGCGAGTGGATGCCGAAGGCGGTCGACGACTACGAGTCGCTGATCGGACGCAACGAGATCTGGCTGGAGCGGACGCAGGGGATCGGGCTCCTCTCCGCCGAGGACGCGATCGCGCTCGGCCAGTCAGGGCCCGTGCTGCGTGCGTCCGGTGTCGACTGGGACCTCCGGAAAGCGCAGCCGTACCTCGCCTACGACGAGGTCGACTTCGACGTCCCGGTCTACCCGAACGGCGACGTCTACGACCGCTATCGCGTCCGGATCGACGAGATGCGCGAGTCGGTGCGGATCGTCGAGCAGTGCCTCGATCGGCTGGAGGGAATGGAGGGCGAGCCGTGGATCGCGGACGACCGCAAGGTCGTCCTGCCGCCGCGGCACGAGCTCCACACCTCGATGGAGTCGCTGATCCACCACTTCAAGATCGTCACCGAGGGGTACCGCGTGCCCGAGGGCGAGGTCTACGTCGCAACCGAGTCGCCGCGCGGCGAGAAGGGCTGCTACGTCGTCTCCGACGGCGGCGCGCGGCCGTGGCGCGTGAAGTTCCGCGCCCCGTCCTTCGTCGCGCTCGAGGCGACCGCGACCTGCATGCACGACGCGCTCGTCGCCGACCTGATCGCGATCGTGGGCTCGCTCGACTCGGTGATGGGGGACACCGACCGGTGACCGCGGTCGAGTTCCACGACCGCGTGCAGGAGCTCCGGCAGCTGTATCCCGACGATCGCTCCGCGGTCATGGGCGCACTGCACCTCGCGCAGAAGCGGCACGACGGCTGGCTGCCGGTCGAGGCGCTCGAGGAGGTCGCGGACGCGATGGAGCTGACGCCGGCCTACGTCCAGTCGGTCGCGTCCTTCTACGACATGTACCACCTGGAGCCGGTCGGGCGGCACTCGATCGAGGTCTGCACGAACCTCTCCTGCGCGCTCGTCGGCGCCCAGGCGGTCGTGAACGCGCTCGAGGAGGAACTGGGCGTCGCGCCGGGCGAGACGACCGAGGACGGCGCGATCAGCTTCCGGCTCGTCGAGTGCGCCGGCGGGTGCGGCTACGCGCCTGTCGTGGTCGTCGACCAGCGCTACCGCGAGCCCGTCCGGCCCGACGAGGTCCCCGCGCTCGTGGAGGAGATCCGTGGCCGCTGAGCTGACGATCCTCACGGGCGCGGACGAGCGCGACCTGACCAAGCTTGACGAGTACCGCGCGATCGGCGGCTACGCGCAGCTGGAGAAGGCGCGCGAGATGAGCCCCGAGCAGCTGATCGAGACGATCTCGAACGCGAAGCTGCGCGGCCGCGGCGGCGCCGGGTTCGCGATGGGCCGGAAGATGAGCCTCGTCCCGCCGCCGGACAAGCGCCGCAGCCCCGCCTACGTCGTTGCGAACGCCGACGAGTCCGAGCCGGGCGCGTTCAAGGACCGCGAGATCATGCGGCGAGTCCCGCACCGGTTCGTCGAGGGCTGCCTGATCGCGGCGCACGGGATCCAGTCGCAGAGCGTCTTCATCTACATCCGCGGCGAGTACCTGACGGAGTACGAGGTGCTGTCGGGCGCCGTGGAGGAAGCGCGCGCCGCCGGCGTATTCGGCGACTGCGACGTGGTCGTCCACCGCGGCGCGGGCGCCTACATCTGCGGCGAGGAGTCGGCGCTGCTGGACTCGCTCGAAGGGAAGCGCGGCCAGCCGCGGCCCCGGCCCGCCGTTCCCGCCCGTGACCGGGCTCTACTCCGGCCCGACGCTCGTCAACAACGTCCAGACGATCGCCAGCGTCCCGGCGATCCTCGAGCTCGGCGTCGAGGGCTACTCGAAGCTCGGCGTGGAGGCGGCGCCCGGCACCGTCGTCTACTCGCTCTCCGGCAACGTCAACAAGCCCGGGAACTACGAGCTCCCGCTGGGCACGACGCTCCGCGAGCTGATCTTCGAGTGCGGCCACGGCGTCGTAGACGGACGAGGGCTGAAGGCGATCATCCCGGGCGGGTCGTCGGTGCCGGTCTTCACGCCCGACCAGATCGACGTCCCGCTCGACTTCGACGCCGTCCAGGCCGCCGGCTCGTTCCTCGGCTCGGCCGCGATCATCGTCGTGGACGACCGCGCCTGCATGGTGCAGCTCGGCCTGCGGGCGGAGAAGTTCTACATGCACGAGTCCTGCGGGAAGTGCACGCCCTGCCGGGAGGGAACGCGCTGGCTCGTCCAGCTGCTCGAGCGGATCGAGGACGGCGAGGGGACGCAGGACGACCTCGACTTGGTGCGCGACGTCTGCGACCGGATCCTCGGCAAGTCGCTCTGCGCGCTCGGCGACTTCGCCGTCTACTGCGTGGCCAGCTACGTGGACAAGTTCTACGACGAGTTCAAGCGCCATGTCGACGAGGGCGGCTGCCCGTTCGGCGGCGAGTCGTCGCTGGACGGGGTCCGGGCGCCGAGCGACACGCACGTCCACCACGCGCTGCCGCTGGTGCCCGCATGAGATCGCTTGTGTTCCATGTGACAAGGCCTCGCGGCCGGGTCTCGCAGGAATTGGATCACCGGCGAGCGGCGTTCCCTCGCTCGTTGCATGGAACACAAGGGCTCGAGGGGAGACGATGAGCTCCGTCGAGCTCGTCAGGCTCGTCGTCGACGGGGTCGAGGTGCAGGTGCCGAAGGGGCTCGGCCTCGTCGAGACGGCGGCCGCCGCCGGCATCGAGATCCCGGTCTTCTGCTACGAGCCGCGGATCGGGCCGCCGATCGGCGCCTGCCGCATGTGCCTCGTGGAGGTCGAAGGCCAGGGGAAGCTTCAGGCGGGCTGCACGCTGACCGCGCAGGACGGGATGGTCGTGAAGACGGCACAGACCTCCGAGAAGGCGGCGGACGGCCAGGACGCGACGCTCGAGTTCATCCTCGTCAACCACCCGCTCGACTGCCCGGTCTGCGACAAGGGCGGCGAGTGCCCGCTACAGGACCTGACGTTCCGGTACGGCCCCGGCAACACGCGGATGACATTCCCGAAGCGGACCTTCGACAAGCCGATCCCCATCAGCCCGCTGATCGCACTCGACCGCGAGCGCTGCATCCTGTGCTACCGCTGCACGCGCTTCTCCGGCGAGGTCTCGGAGGACGGCCAGCTGATCGCGCGGGACCGCGGCGCGCAGTCCGTGATCGCGACGTTCGAGGACGAGCCGTACCGCGGCCGGTTCACGGGCAACGTGATCGAGCTCTGCCCGGTCGGGGCTCTCACGTCGACCCCGTACCGGTTCGAGGCCCGGCCGTGGGAGATCCAGAACGTCCCGTCCGTCTGCGGCATGTGCCCTGTGGGCTGCAACATCTCGGCGACGACACGCGAGGGGAAGGTCAAGCGGATCCTCTCCCGCAACCACCCGGAGGTCGACGGCGGCTGGCTCTGCGACAAGGGCCGGTTCGCGTATAGCCACCTGCAGGCGCCGGACCGCATCGTCGATCCGCTGCGCAGGGCGGCTCCTCGCTACGAAGAGCTCTCCTGGGACGACGCGCTGGACGAGGCCGAGGCGCTGATCCGCGACGCGGACGGCCGCATCGTCACCGCGCTGTCAGGGTCGGAGACCGTCGAGCTCGCTTACGCGCTCGGAAAGCTGCTCCGCCAGGGGGTCGGTGCGCATTCGGCGCTGCTCCCGGAGCCCGTAGGCCACTCGTTCGACGCGTACCGGGCCCCGCTCTCCACGATCCGCGATGCCGACCTCGTCGTCGTGCTGGGTGACGAGCCGGTCGCGGAGCGCGCGCCGATCGTCGACCTCTGGATCAGGGAGGCGCGGCGGAACGGGGCCGAGATCGTGCGGCAGAGCGAGGGGAATTCCGAGTTGGAGGGACGGCTGCGCGACGCCGAGCGCGCCGTGCTGGTCGCTTCGGGTGCGGACGGGGCGGAGCTGGCGGCGGCCGGCGGGCTCCACCGCGACGGCTGTGCCGCCTTCAACCTCCCGCGAACCGCGAACGGCCGCGGCGTCGCTGACGCCTGGGCTGCGGCGGCCGACGAGGAGGCGAAGAACCCGGAGCCGATCGGGCTGCTGATCGTCTCCGGCGACGAGGCCGCGGCCGACCCGTACGTCAGGGCCATGGCCGAGCAGGCGGAGAAGGTGATCGCGATCGGGATGTTCCGGCGGCTCGTCGCGCCCTGGGCCGACCTCATCCTGCCCGGGACGAGCTACCTGGAGCGCGAGGGCACCTACGTCAACCTCGAGGGCCGCCTCCAGCGCATCCGCCGGGCGGCGATCCCGCCGGCGCCGGACGAGATCGCGGTGCTCTCGCGGCTCGCCGAGCGCTTCGGCGTCGAGCTCTCTCCGCACCCGGCACAGGTCTTCGACGAGGTCTCGGCGATCTGCTTCGACGGGATTCCGTACGGCGAGGTCGGCGAGCAGGCCCCGCTGCGCGCCCGTGTCCCGGCGAGCCAGGTCCGAGGGACAGTCCCTCGGACGGGGCCGGAGGAGCCACGCGACGGATCCGGCCTGCGGCTCGTGACCTACCGGCCGCTCTTCTCCGGGCCCGCGGTCGAGCGCGTGCCGGAGCTCGAGTTCCAGCGCCCCGCCCCAGAGGTCGAGCTGTCGCGCGAGGACGCCCGCAGGCTCGGAATCGCGAACGGCCAGGCGGTGAACGTCCGCTCCAACGGCACGTCGCTCGAGCTCCGCGCCCGCCTGACCCGCGACCTCTCGCCCGGCGTCGCGCGAATCCCGGATCCACACGCCGCCGGGCTCGAGGGCTACGTGGAGATTGGATGAGCGAGCCCTGGTGGATCAGCGCGATCAAGGCGGTCGTGATCATCAACCTGGTCATGGGCGTCTTCGCCTACATGACCTGGGTCGAGCGCAAGGTAATCGGCCGGATGCAGCTCCGCTACGGCCCGAACCGCGTCGGCCCGTTCGGCCTTTTGCAGCCGATCGCCGACCTCGTCAAGCTGATCCGCAAGGAGGCGTTCTACCCGGGTAGCGCGGTCGGGGCCCTCTACATCTGGGCACCCGTCATCTCGACATTCACGGCGCTGGCCGCGTTCGCGGTGATCCCGTGGGGCGCGGGCTGGGAGGTCTCCGGCTACACGATCGAGGGTCAGATCCTCGACGTGTCGATCGGGCTGATCCTCCTCTTCGCGCTCGGCTCGGTGGGTGTCTACGGGTTCATCATCGGCGGCTGGGCCTCGGACTCGAAGTATTCGCTGCTCGGCTCGATGCGAACTTGCGCGCAGCTCGTCTCCTACGAGGTCTCGCTGGCCTTGTCGGTCCTGGGCGTGATCATCATGGCCGGCTCCTTGTCCCTCGTGGACATCGTCCACGCGCAGGAGAACGATTGGTGGTACGCCGTCCCGCAGTTCGTCGGCCTGCTGACGTTCTTCGTCGCCGGCGTCGCCGAGACGAACCGCGCGCCGTTCGATCTCCCGGAGGCGGAGCAGGAGCTCGTCGCCGGGTACCACACGGAGTACAGCGGCATGCGCTTCGGCCTCTTCCAGATGGCCGAGTACATCAACATGATCGTGCTCTCGGGCCTCTGCGTGACGCTGTTCTTCGGCGGCTGGCTCGGGCCCTGGAACTCGGACGCCCTAGGCCCGGTCTGGTTCCTGCTCAAGGTGCTGCTCGTGATCTTCGTCTTCATCTGGTTGCGGACGACGCTGCCGCGGCTGCGGTACGACCAGCTGATGGCGTTCGGCTGGAAGGTGCTGCTGCCGGTCGCGACGATCAACGCACTCGTGACGGCGGCGCTGGTGGTGGCGCTGTGAGCCCGCAGCCGTTCGACTCGTTCAAGGGCTTCGGCGTCACGCTGAAGCACATCTTCAAGAAGCCGATCACGCAGCAGTACCCCGAGTACAAGCGGCCCGTCTATCCACGATTCCGGGGCCGGCACCGCCTCTGGAAGCACGAGAACGGGCTCGAGAAGTGCGTCGGCTGCTCTCTCTGCGCGGCCGCCTGTCCCGCGGACTGCATCCGCGTCGTCGCCGAGGAGAACACTCCGACCCACCGCGTCTCACCGGGAGAGCGGTACGCGCGCATCTACGAGATCAACCTCAGCCGTTGCATCTTCTGCGGCTACTGCGAGCTCGCCTGCCCGTTTGACGCAATCACGCTCGAGGCGGAGTACGAGATCTCCGAGTACTCGCGCGACGACCTGATCTACACGAAGGACATGCTGCTCGCGCCGCCCGTGAAGCGGATGCCCGTCGCCGACCGCGACCTCTACGACACCCCGATCCCGGCCTACAAGTCGAGCTCCTGATGGGCGACGCACTCGTCTGGCTGGTCTGGTTCGTCGCGGCGATCGGCTGCCTCGGCTCCGGGGTGGCAGTGATCTCGTTCTCGAACCCCTTCTACTCGGCGATCGCCCTGATCGGGAACCTGGCCTCGCTCGCCGTTCTGTACCTGCTCCTGTCGGCCGAATTCCTTGCCGCCGCGCAGGTGCTCGTCTACGCCGGCGCAGTGATGGTCATGTTCCTGTTCGTGATCGCCTACATCGGCCGCGACGCCGACGCGCCGTTCGCCGGCGGGCCAAGCTGGATGGCGATCGCCGCCGTCGTCGCAGCCGGCGTGATCCTCATCGACATCGTCGTCGCGATCGGGTTGAGCGCGGGCGGGCGACTCTCCGACGAGGCGGACATCGAGGCCGCCTTCGGCGGGCCGGCCGACGTCGGGCAGCTGTTCCTCACAGACCACCTCCTGGCTTTCGAGATCACGTCGATCGTCCTCCTGGTCGCGGCTGTCGGCGGCGTCATCCTCGGCAGCGAGGCTCGAAAGAGGGCCGCCGGGTGATGGGGCCGGACGTCAGCTGGTACATCGTCCTCTCGGCGGCCCTCTTCACGATCGGCTCGATGGGCGTGCTGCTCCGGCGGAGCCCGCTGATCGTCCTGCTCTCGCTCGAGATCATGCTCAACTCGGCGAACCTCGCCCTGATCGGCTTCGCCCGGCATCTCGGCCAGACGGACGGACAGGTCTTCGCGCTCGCCGTGATGGCGGTGGCCGCCTCCGAGGTCGTCGTCGGCCTCGGACTGATCGTCGCGCTCCATCGCAGCAACGTGACCCTCGACGTGGACGAGCTCACGACGCTCAGGGGCTGAGCTGACCGCCGCCTGGATCTGCCTGCTCTCGCCGCTCGCGGCCGCCGTGCTGATCACGCTGCTCGGGACGCGGATTCCGCGGAAGGCGGCGGGCTACATCGCGACCCTTTCCGTCCTCGTCTCGTTCGTTGCGGCGCTGTCGGCGGTCTCCTGGCTCGTCGAGGATCCGCCGGAGGAGCGGTCGCATACGTCCACGCTCTGGACCTGGCTGACCGCGGGCGACTTCGAGGTCGGCCTCACCATCCTCCTCGACCCGGTCTCGTCGCTCATGATGCTGATCGTCTCCGGCGTCGGGTTCCTGATCGTCGCCTACTCGATCGGGTACATGGACCGCTCGGACGAGGAGCGTCGCTTCTTCGCGTACATGTCGCTCTTCGTCTTCTCGATGCTGCTGCTCGTCCAGGCGGGCGACCTCCTGCTCCTGCTCGCCGGCTGGGGTCTCGTCGGGCTCTGCTCGTACTTCCTGATCGGGTACGACCAGCACCGCCCCGCCGCGATCGCCGCGGCCAAGAAGGCGTTCATCATGAACGCGTTCGGCGACGCGACGATGGCGCTGTCGCTGTTCCTGCTGATCCAGCGGGTCGGCACCCTCGAGTACGGGGCGGTCTTCGATCAGATCGGCGAGGCCGGCGGCGACTGGACTTTGAACTTGATCGCGCTCGGCCTCCTGGGCGGCGCCGTCGCCAAGTCGGCGCAGGTGCCGCTCCACACCTGGCTCCCGGACGCGATGGAGGGGCCCGACGCCGGTCAGCGCGCTGATCCACGCAGCGACGATGGTGACCGCCGGCGTGTACATGCTCGTCCGGCTGAACCCGATCTTCGCGGAGGCGCCGTCGGTCCAGGACCTCGCCGCGGGGATCGGCGCGGTGACCCTGCTCATGGCCGGGCTCATCGCGCTCGTCCAGTGGGACATCAAGCGCGTCATCGCCTACTCGACGATGTCGCAGATCGGCTACATGTTCCTCGCCGCGGGGATCACGGCGTACTCGGACGCGATGTTCCATCTAATGACGCACGCCTTCTTCAAGGCGCTGCTCTTCCTCGCCGCCGGCATCGTCATCCACGCGCTCGTGGGCGAGCAGGACATGCGGCGGATGGGCGGCCTGCGGAAGCGGCTCCCGAAGACGTATGCCGTCACGCTGATCGGCGCGCTCGCCCTCGCGGGGATCCCGCCGCTCTCGGGCTTCTTCTCGAAGGACGCGATCCTTTCCTCGGCACTCGCCGCGGGCACCTACGGCCAGATCCTCTGGGTCGCGGGCCTCATCGGCGCGTTCCTGACCGCCGTCTACACGTTCCGGATGATCTTCATCGTCTTCTGGGGCGAGCCGTCGCCGTATGCGCGCGAGCATCTTCCACAAGCCGAAAGGGACCGAGCCGAACGTCTGGATGGCGTGGACGGTCGGCGTGCTCGCCCTCCTGTCGATCGTCGGCGGCTGGATCCAGATCGCCGGCCTCTGGCACCCGATAACGACGTTCCTCGAGCCTGTCGCCGCGCCGGGCGTCGAGCCGAGCGGGCTCGACGATCTCGTGACGAGCGTGATCGCCGTCGCACTGGCCGTCGCCGGGATCTATCTGGCCTGGGCGATCTACGTCGCCGGCAAGATCCGCGTGCCGGAGGTGCCGTTGCGTGTACCAGGCCCTGGAGAAGAAGCTCTACTGGGACGAGGCCTACGACCTGGCCTTCTACCGCCCATCCGTCTGGATCGCGCAGGCGTTCTACCGCTGGATCGAGCGGCCGCTGATCGCCGGGTCGATCCAGGGGCTGACCTTCGGCGCGCGCTTCCTCTCCGGCCGAACGGGTGAGGTCCAAACCGGCCTTACGCGCACCTATGTCCTCGCGCTCGGCGCCGGCGCAGCCGTCCTCGCGCTCGTCTTCCTGGCGGTGCGCGGATGAACGAGTGGCTGACCACGACGCTGATCGCCTTCCCGGTTGCGGCCGCGCTCGCCGTCTGGCTGCTGCCGTGGTCGAACCAAGCCGCAGGCTCGCTCGCGCTGCTCGCGGCGCTCGTGGAGGTCGGGATCTGGATCAACGCGGTGACGCGGTTCGACTTCAACGGTGGCCTGGAGCTCGAGCAGCAGGAGGAGTGGTTCGGCGACCTCGGCGTCTCGTACCACGTCGGGCTCTACGGCTGGTCGCTCTGGCTGGTGGGGATGGCGGTCGTCGTGACGGCGGCCGCGATCGCCTATGCGTACTGGACCGGGCGCGAGAAGCCGCACGCCTACTTCGGACTGATGCTCTTCCTCACCGGGGCGATCGTCGGCGTCTTCTCGTCGCAGGACCTGCTCGTCTTCTACGTCTTCTTCGAGGCGATGCTGATCCCGCTCTACGTGCTCGTCGGCGTGTGGGGCGGGCCGGGCCGGCTCGGCGCGACGATCAAGTTCGTCATCTACACGATGGCCGGGTCGCTGCTGATGCTGGCGGCGATCGTCGCCTACGGCCTCGAGCGCGGGTCGTTCGACATTCGCCGAGGGCGGGACGAGCGACAACCACTGGATCTTCCTCGGCTTCGTGATCGCCTTCGCGGTCAAGGCGCCGCTCTTCCCGCTCCACGGCTGGCTGCCGGACGCCTACCGCGAGTCGTCGCCGGAGGTGGCGGCGGTGCTCTCCGGCGTCGTCTCGAAGGCGGCCGGCTTCGGCTTCCTCGCGATCGCGGTCCCGCTCTTCCCCGGGCCTGCGGACGACCTCCAGCCGCTCGTCCTCGGCCTGGCGACAGCGGGGCTGATCTACGGCTCGTTCCTCGCCTTCCGGGCGCCGGACGTCCGCGGCGTGATCGCGTATTCGAGCCTGGCGCAGATGAGCCTGATCACGATCGGGATCTTCGCGCTCGACGATCTCGGCTCGAGCGGGGCAGTCCTGCACATGGTCAACCACGGGCTCGTCTCCGCCGCGCTGTTCCTGCTCGCCGGGGCCGTGGAGCGGAGGACGGCCACGGGTGAACTGGCGCGGCTCGGCGGGATGGCACGCGGCCGTCCTGCCCTCGCGACCGTCCTCATGGCGACCGGGATCATCGCGCTGGCGGTTCCCGGCTCGAGCGCGTTCGCGGGCGAGTTCCTGATCCTGGCCGGGATCTTCGACGACGGCTGGGGCTGGGCCGTCGCCGGCGCCTTCGCGATCGTCCTCGCCGCGATGTACATGCTGCGGCTGATCTCGGGGGTCCTCCACCAGGACGTCGGGCCGAGCGTTCCCGAGGAGGCGCTCGACCTCCGCCCGGCGGAGCTCGCGGTCATCGTCCCGCTCGTCGGCTGCCTCCTCGTCCTCTCGGCCTGGCCGGCCGCGATCACGGAGCACCTCTCGTTCTGATGGACACGCCGGTCGTCGACTGGTTCTCGCTCTCGCCGTCCCTGGCGCTGCTCGCCGCAGCCGGGCTGGCGCTCCTCGGCGCTGTGCTCGTCCCTCGCGGAGCCGTCCACATCTTCAGCGCGATCGTCTGCGCGCTCGGGTTCGTCGGCGCCGGAGTCGCCGCCGGGCTCCTCTACTGGAAGAGCCCCGAGGCGACGTACGAGGTCGCCGACACGATCGTCCGCGACCGGTTCGGCGCCTTCGCCCAGGTGATCGTGGCCGGCGCCGGCCTCCTCGCCGTCGGGATCTCGTACGGCCAGCGAACGCGCCGCGAGCACGTCGGCGAGTACTTCGCGCTGCTGGCGGCGTGTGGCGGCGGCATGGTCTTCCTCGTCCAGGCGACGAACCTGATGACCCTCTTCCTCGGCCTCGAGTGGTTCTCGATCTGCCTCTACATCCTCTGCGCGATCGAGATCGACCGTGTCGGCTCGCTCGAGGCGGGACTGAAGTACCTGATCGTCGGGAGCTTCGGGTCGGCAGTGCTCCTCTTCGGCTCGGCGCTCGTCTATGGCGCGACCGGTGAGCTGGAGTTCGGCGCGATCGCCGCGGCCATCGACGAGCAGGGGCTCGTGAACGACGGCCTCGTGCTGGCCGGCCTGGCGATGCTGATCGCCGGGCTCGGCTTCAAGGCGTCCGCTGCGCCGTTCCACATGTGGACTCCGGACGTCTACGAGGGCGCGCCCACGCCGGTGACCGCGTTCATGTCGGCGGCGACGAAGGCCGTTGCGCTCGTCCTCGCGATGCGGGTCCTGGTCACCGCGTTTCCGGCCGAGGAAGACCTCTGGACGATCGCCGTCGCCGTCATCGCGTGCGTCTCCCTGGCCTGGGGGAATATCGCCGCGCTCGTCCAGCGGAACCTGAAGCGGATGCTGGCGTACTCGTCCGTCTCGCACGCCGGCTTCATGCTGATCGCGATCGCCGCGAACAGCGAGCTCGGCGGACGGGCTCTCCTGTACTACCTGATCCCGTACTCGGCCGCGTCCCTCGGCGCCTTCGCAGTGATCGCCGCGCGGGAGCGGGAGCTGGGAGAGCGGGTCACGCTCGACAACGTCGGCGGCATGGGGTGGGAACGACCGACGCTGGGCGTTGCGATGTGGGTCTTCATGCTCGCGTTCGCCGGGCTGCCGCTGACCGGCGGCTTCGTCGGGAAGTTCTACGTCTTCGCCGCGGCGTACGACAGCGGTCTTTGGTGGCTCGTCGTCGCCGGGGTGATCGCGACCGCGATCTCGCTCTACTACTACCTTGCGGTCATCCGCGCGATGTACATGCGGATGCCGGCTGAGCTCCAGCTCGCACCGGCCGGAGGCTCGCCGCCGAGGGAGGCGCTGCTCTCGGCCTCGGTCGTGGCGTGCATGGCCGTCACGGTCGTGTCCTTCTTCGCCGTGCAGCCCCTGATCGACCTGGCCGAGAAGGCCGCCGCTCAGCTCCCGTTCGTCACCTGATCTCCGGCCGCGGGATCGCCCGGGCCCAGAGCGGAAGCCGGGCGTCCAGGGCCAGCAGCGAGACGATCGCCGCGACGCTGAGGGCGGTCGCCGCCAGAAGCGACAGCGAGGGCGAGACGGCCAGGAGCTGCCCGCCGAGGGTCGGCGCAAGCGCCAGCCCGAGCCACCACGACAGGCCGATCGCGGCCATGTACCGCCCACGCAGCTCCGGCGGAGCGAGGTCGGCGACGAGGGGAAGCAACACCGTCGCGTGCAGGCACTCACCGAGGCCGAACGCGACAGCCGCCGCGAGGAGGTAGCCGTAGGCGACGGTGGGCGCGGCGTCCTGCGCAAGCACCGCGAGGAGGCAGGCGCCGACCCACGCGGACGCCCCGAGGGCGAGGACGCCGACTCGACTGCGACCCTCGGCACGCTTGACGACCGGCACCTGAGCGAAGACCACCGTGGCCGCATTGGCCAGGAACAGCAGCCCGATCAGGCCTGGTGCGATCCCCAGATCCTCGGCGTACGGCGGCACGATCCAGGCCAGCACGCCCCATCCGACCGCGATGAGGGCGACGTTGGTCAGAGCGAAGTGGAGGAACGCTCGATCGCGAAGCAGTCGGCGATAGCCGCCGGTCACCCGGGCGACCGGCGCGTCCTCCCGCACCGTCGCGACCAGGATCGCGACGTACAGGACATAGGTCACCGCGTTGGCCAGGAACAGCGCGACGAACCCCCTGAGCCCGAAGCCGGCGACGAGACCGCCGATCGCCCCGCCCAGACCGATCCCGACGTTGACGGCGACCCGTGACACCGCGCTGGCGCGGTGGCGAAGCTCACGTGGCGTCAGCGCTGTCATGAGCGCGGACTGGCTCGGCGAGAGCGCCCCGTTGCCGACCCCCGCAAGCGCGGCCGCCGCCAGGGCGACCTGTAGTGACTCTGCGAATGCCAGGCCGGCGTAGCCGGCGGCGAGCGCCAGGCCCGCTCCGGCGGCGGTCGCGCGCGCTCCGATCCGGTCGATCACGGCGCCCGAGACGGGAGAGGTGAGCACGGCGACGCCTGTCACGAGGCCGACGACGAGACCCGCCGCACCGAGACCGAACCCCCTCCCGTCGTGGAGGTAGATGACCTCGAACGGGAGGACGGCGCCGTAGCCGAACATGTTCAGGAAGATCCCGATCTGGACGATCCACACCTGGCGGGAGAGGCCGAAGCTCAGCCGCCCGAGGTTCACTACCCGGAGTAGGTCGCCGTGGCCGTGCTGAGCGTCGCTTCGAGTGCGGAGGCCAGCTCCGCAGCCTCGCTCGGCTCGAGATCGGTGGTCGTGATGCGGATTCCCGGAGGCGCGTCGAAGCGGTAGCGCTCGCCGGGGCTCACCGCCCAGCCGCGCTCGAGGAGCTGCTGCACCGTTGCGACCTCCTCGGCGATCGGAACCCACACGCCGAGCCCCGAGTGGCCGTAGGCGGTGATCCCGCGCTCGGCCAGCGCCTCGACGAGGGCCGCGCGCCGCTCGGCGTAGATCCGCTCCGTGCGCGCAAGCAGCTTCCGGGTTTCAGGGTTGGCCCAGAGGTGCGCCGCCGTCTGCTGGAGCAGGTGACTGACCCAGCCGGGGCCGAGCAGCTGCCGGCCCTCGACCCGGCTGATCGTCAAGGAGTCGCCGGCCATCGGCGCCACGCGTAGATCCGGACCGAGCACCTTGGACAGCGAACGGATCACCGCCCAGCGCGAGCTCGCGCCGTGGAGCCCGACGTACGGCGCGCCGGCCACCGAGGCGACGTAGTCGTCCTCGACGACGAGGACATCGGGATGGCGGCCGAGCACCTCCCGGAGGCGACCTCCCCGCTCCTCGTCGACTGCCGCGCCGGTCGGATTCTGACCGCGCGGCGTCGCGATCACCGCCTGCGCGCCGCGCCGGAGCGCCCGTTCGAGCGCGTCGGGCACGAGACCGCCTTGATCCACCCGCGCCGGCACGGGCTCCAGCCCGAGGGCGAGCAACAAGTCCGTGATCCGCGGCCAGCTCGGGTCCTCGACGACGACGCGGTCGCCGGGCCTGAGCTGCGTCTGCAGGACTCGCTCGATGCCGTCGAGCGCACCGCCGACGACGGCGACGTCGCCATCGATCCCGTCGGCTGCGAAGTCGGCCTCCGCCAGCCCGACCAGCTGCGGCAGCCTGATCGGCCCGCCGTAGAGCTTGTGCTCCGGATCGAGCCTGGCCAGCGCCGGTCCGAGCGGCGGCAGCAGCGAGCGGTCGGGGTTACCGCTGGCGAGGTCGCGCGTGTTCGGAGGCAACGGCGGCCCGCCGATCACTCGCAAAGGCGGCTGGAGCGCGACGACGGTCCCGCGGCGGCGATTCGCGCTCACGAGGCCGCGCTGCTTGAGCGTTCGGTAGGCGGCGGCCACCGTCGCCGGGCTCACTCCCAGCTCGTCGGCCAGCTCGCGAACGGCGGGAAGGCGCGCGGCCGGCGCTAGGCGGTCGTCGGCGATCGCGGCTTCGATCCTCTCCGCGATCGTCGAGGCGCCGGTGCCGCGGCCGATGGCGTGTGTTAGCTGAAAAGTGATTCTGTACTATAACACTGTTGGAGCGATCGCAGGCACGGGCTTCCGCCCGACACAACGGTCGACTAGGTGGTGCTGCGGCGCGGCTCTGTGGACAGCGCCGCGACGCCCTGGATCCCGACGAGGACGAGCGCGATCAGCAGCGCGGCGGTGCCGAGTGTCGGCAGCGCAACCGTCGCGACGACGACCGCGAGCGCGACCACCCACAGCGCGATACGGCCGGGACTTTCGCCCTCGCCCGCCACGAGGTCGCCGTAGGAGGCGAGCGTGGCGGCCACGATGACCGGGATCGACGCAAGGAGCAGGTAGAAGGCGAGCGAGGGACTCCCGGCGGTGTCTGCGAGCGCGGCTGAGACGATGAGGGCGACGGGCCAGAGCTGGCGGCTCACGGCTCGCGTTTCGACGCGGGAGTATCGTCTCCTCGCACGGTGTTCGCCTGGCTGTTCCTCTTTGCGATCCCGGTCGTTGGTCTCGCGCTCCTGCTCGTCGAGCCAGACCTCGACGTTGACTGGGAGCACCATCCCGCTCACTTCTGGCTCGTCCTCTCGGTCTCGCTGGTGAGCGTCGCGCTCGGGGCGCTCACGAGCGAGGCCGCGTCGCGCCGATCCGACCCTCGACTGTTCCTCGTCTCGATGGCGTTCCTCTCGAGCGCCGGCTTCCTCGGCCTGCACGCGCTCGCCACGCCCGGTGTCCTGCTCGAGGGAAGGAACGCGGGGTTCGTGATCGCGACCCCGGTCGGGCTCCTGATCGCCGCCGTGTTTGCCGCCTGGTCTTCGATCGACCGTCCAGTCGTGAGCAACGTCCGCCTCTTCCGCTGGGGGCTCGTACTGATTCTGGCGGCCTGGGCGGCTGTTTCCGTCGCCGAGGTCCCGCCTCTCGACAGAGAGCTCACCGAGGACGCGACCGATCGGTGGCTCTTCGGGCTCTGCGTCCCGGCAGTCGTCCTCTATGGGGTCGCCGCCTGGCGCTACTGGCGGCTGTACCGGAGCAGGCCGTCCCAGGTGCTTGCCGGCGTCACGGCGGCGTGGATCCTCCTTGCGGAAGCCTCGATCGCGGTCGCCTTCTCCCGCAACTGGCACGCCTCGTGGTGGGAGTGGCACCTCCTGATGGCTGCGGCCTTCGGGATCGTCGCCTTCACCGCGCTGCGGGAACGCCACCACGGCGAGGTGTTCGCGTCGCTGTACCTGGACGAGACGCTAGGGCGGATCGACCGGCGGTATGCGTCCGCCGTCAAAGCGGCGGCCGCGGAGGAGCTCGACCAGGAGCAGCTCAGGCGGCGGTTCGGGCTCGGCGCGGACGAGGCGTCCGTCGTCGGCCGGGCGGCCGAGGAGGTCCGGGCGGTCGAGACGCGACTCACGCCCTTCCTCTCGCCCCAGCTCGCGGCCAGGCTCCGCGACGAGCCGGAGGTGGCGGCGCTGGGCGGCGAGGAGCGTGAGGTGACCATCCTCTTCGCCGACCTCCAGGGGTTCACGGAGTTCTCCGAAGGCCATACCCCTTCCGAGGTGCTCGCAATGCTGAATGCCTACTGGGCGCAGACCGTGCCCGTTGTCCTGGACGAGCACGGCGGCATGATCGAGCGATTCGCCGGCGACGCGATCATGGTCGTCTTCAACGCCGCAGCCGACCAGCCGGACCATGCGTTGCGCGCTGCCCGCGCCGGCCTCGGCCTCCAGGAGGCCGCCGACCGGAGCAGCCAGGACGACTGGCCGCGCTTCAGAGTCGGGATCAACACCGGCCCGGCGATCGTCGGCAACGTCGGAACCGAGGAGCAGCGCAGCTTCACGGCGATCGGCGACACCACGAACATCGCCTCCCGTCTCCAGACCGCAGCGGAGCCGGGCCAGGTCGTCCTGGGGCCATCGACGTACGAGGCGGTGAGGGAGAGCGCGGAGACGCGTCCGATCGGCGAGCTCGACCTGAAGGGGAAGTCCGCGCCGGTCATCCGCGTACGTCTTGACCGCCCTTCGTTAGATTCCGACCCGCATGGCGGACGTACAGCTCACCTGGCTCGGCCACGGCGCGTTCCGGTTCGACACGCCGGGCGGAAAGCGGGTCTACCTGGACCCGTATCTCGAGAACCCGAAGTGCCCGGAGGGGGAGAAGGAGCCCGAGCGCATCGACATTCTCGCCCTGACCCACGGCCACGGCGACCACATCGGAAGCAGCGTCGAGCTGATCAACCAGTTCAAACCGGCCGTCGTCGGCATGGTCGAGATCCTCGACTGGCTCGGAGGACAGGGCGCCGACGTCGGGGAGGTTTCGGGAACGAACAAGGGCGGGACCCGCAACGTCGACGGCGTCAAGTTCACGATGACCGACGCCAAGCACTCCAGCGGCGGGCCGAACGGCGAGTACCTTGGCGAGCCGGCCGGTTTCGTCGTCGAGGTCGAGAACGGGACGAAGCTCTACTTCGCCGGCGATACCGCCGTCTTCGGCGACATGCAGCTGATCGGACGAATGTACGAACCGGACGTCGCGGTCCTTCCGATCGGCGACCACTTCACGATGGGCCCGAAAGAGGCGGCCGTAGCGCTCGAGCTGCTCGGGGTCAAACGCTGCATTCCCTGCCACTACGGCACGTTCCCGCTGCTGACCGGCACACCCGAGGAGCTCGCGACGCTCACGGACGTCGAGCTCCTCGTCATGGAGCCGGGTCAGACGATCGAAGTGTGAGACAGCGCTGGTTCGGGTCGACTGGGCGCCGGGTGCCGCAGATCGCGGTCGAAGGCGACGTCGACCTCGGCGGTGCGCTCGTGCTTGACGAGCTCGATGATGCTGCGATCCGCGCAGCGTTCGACGAGGGCCGACCCGATCGTGATCCGGGCGGACACCCAGGAAGGCGTCCTCGAAGCGCTCCGCCGCCCGGAGGTCTCGTCGGTCGTCGTCCCGCCCGAGCTGGCCGACCTCGACCCCGTCGGACTGACCTATGGCTAGGCGGGTCGCGACCTACTCCATCGTCGCGTGCGACCTCGAGGCCGGGCGCTGGGGCGTCGCGACGCAGTCGAAGTTCCTCGGCGTCGGCTCGATCGTGCCGTGGGCCGAGGCCGGTGTCGGCGCGGTGGCCACGCAGTCGTACGCGAACCCGCGCTACGGGCCGGACGGGCTCGCGCTGCTCCACGAAGGGCTCCCGGCCGAGGCCGTCGTCGAGCGGTTGACCTCCGCGGACGACGACCGGGAGCACCGGCAGCTCGGCGTGGTCGACCGTGAGGGCGGTAGCGCGACGTTCACCGGGAACGAGTGCCAAGACTGGGCCGGCGGCCGGACCGGGCCGTGCTACGCGGCGCAGGGAAACATCCTCGTCTCCGGCGCGACCGTCGACGCCCTCGCCGAGTCCTTTGAGGCCTCGGCCGGAAGGCCGCTCGAGGAGCGACTGCTGGACTGCCTCGACGCCGCCCAAGCGGCGGGCGGCGACAGCCGCGGCCAACAATCGGCGGCCCTCCTCGTCGTTGAGAAGGATGGCGGCTACGCAGGCCTCTGGGATGTCGTCTTCGACCTCCGCGTGGACGACCACGAGCGCCCTCTCGAGGAGCTCCGGCGCATCTACGAGCTCCACGTCGCGATCTTCGGCCAGACGCCGAAGGACGAGTGGTTGCCGGTGGACGACGAGCTCGGCTCCGAGCTGCGCGAACGGCTGGCGCGCCTCGGCTACGAGGGCGAGCTCTCCGACGCGCTCTTCCGCTGGGCCGGCAACGAGAACCTCGAGGAGCGGCTCGACGGAGTCGAGGCGGTCGATCCGATCGTCCTTGAGGAGCTGAGGCGCCGCTCGTGAGCGAGAAGTTCCAGGTCGCCCGGCTGGACGACATCAAGGCCGAGCGCGGAGCCGACGGCTCACGCTGGTTCCGTCTCCGCCGCGACCTCGACGTCGGCGCCTTCGGGGTCAACGCATACGGCGCCGACGCGGGGCACCGCGTGATCGAGGAGCATGACGAGCTCGGCACGGCGGCCGGCAAGCACGAAGAGCTCTACGTCGTGCTGCGCGGGACTGCGCGGTTCGAGCTCGACGGCCACGAGCAGATGGTCCCGGCGGGCAACGTCGTCTTCATCAGCGACCAGAAGGTGCGGCGGGGCGCGATGGCCGAGGAGGACGGGACCGTCATCCTCGTCGTCGGCGGCACGCCGGGAAAGGCCTACGAAGTGTCCGCGTGGGAAGAGGCGGGCGACGCCTACCCGCTGTGGGAGGACGGCAAGCACGAGCAGGCGAGGGAGATCCTCAGCGCAGTCGCCGAGAAGCACCCTGGTGCCGGAATCGTCCTCTACAACCTCGCCTGCGTCGAGGCGATCCTGGGAGAGACGGAGCCGGCGCTCGACCACCTGAGGCGATCGATCGAGCTCGAGGAGCGCTTCCGCGAGTTCGCCAAGACGGACGAGGATTTCGGCGCGATGCGCGAACGGCCCGAGTTCCAGGAGCTGGTGAACGCTTGAGCAACGGCTACTCCCTCGCGACTCTCGACGACCTCGAGATCGGCCAGCTGCCCGGTGCCGCGCGCTGGGCCGGCATCCGCCGCCACTTCGGCATCGAGAGCTTCGGCGTCAACGGCTGGGCGGCCGAGGAGGCCGGCGGCGACGTGATCGGCGAGCACGACGAGGGTCAGAGCGGGCACGAGGAGCTCTACGTCGTCCTCTCCGGCAAGGCGACGTTCACGATCGACGGCGAGACGGTTGACGGACCGCCGGGCACGATCGTCTTCGTCCGCGATCCGACCGCCAAGCGCCATGCGGTCGCCGACGAGCCGGGAACGCGGATCCTCGCCGTCGGGGCCAAGCGTGGCGAGGTGTTCGAGCCTTCGACGTGGGAGCGGTCTCCACCGGCGTTCCCGTTCTTCGCGTCGGGCGAGTACGACAAGGCGCTCGAGGTGCTGGAGGCGGCGCACACCGAGTTCCCGGACGATGCGACCGTCCTCTACAACCTCGCCTGCGCGGAGAGCATGAGCGGCCGCACAGAAGAGGCGCTCGAGCACCTGCGCCTGTCGGTCGCAGGCGGCGAGCGGTTCCTCGAGCTCGCGCGGACGGACACTGACTTCGACCCGATCAGAGACCGGCCGGAGTTCGCCGAGATCGTTTCCTAGTCGTCCGAGTCGTCGCCGCCGCCAGAGCCGGAACTTCCAGAGCCGGAGCTTCCGGACCCGGAGCTGCCCGAGCCGCTGGAGTCGTCGCCGCCCCGTCCACGGCCCCGACCCCGGCCTCGGTCGCCCTCGTCGTCGTCCATAGCAGTCGATGTGGTCGTGCTTTGCGCGGTCGTCGTGCTCGTGGTCGTGGTTGCCCGGCGCTGGCGCCGACGAGCGGTCGTCGTCGTGGTGCGTTCGGTTGTCGTGGCTGCCGGGGCTAGATTCTCGCTTGCATCGAGGCTCGCGACCGGCAGTGCAACGGTGTCGCGAGCGATCATGTGGGCCGCGAACCCGAGGCCTGTCGCGAAGACGAGGCCCAACAGCGCAATGACGGCAATCCTCATGGCAACCAGGCTAGACGCGACCGGGTAAAGCCTCGTCCAAGCTCCTGTTCGGAGTTTGCAAAGAGCCCGGAGCCGCAGGGAAGCGGACCTCGGCCCGCGCGCCGCCCGAAGCCCGGTTGGAGATCCGCGCGCTGCCGCCCCACCGCCGGGCCAGGGTCGCGACGATCGCGAGACCCAGCCCCGTGCCAGGCGCGCCCTGGCCGCTGCTGCCGCGCGCAAACCGGTCGAACACCTGCTCCTCCTCGCCGGGTTTCAACCCGGGGCCTTCGTCCGCGACTGAGACGACGACCTCGGGCCCCTCGCGGCCGCATTCCAGCGTGACCGTCCCGCCGTCCGGCGAGTAGACGAGCGCGTTCTCGACCAGATTGTCCAGGACGATCGCCAGGTCCTCGTCCGAGACCGCCGCAAGCCCGGGGTCGCGGCAGTCCAGCTCGAGCTCGTGCCCCCCTTGGGCCGCACGCTCGTCCCAGCGCTCGCGCGCCCGCTCCAGCGCCTCCGACGGCGGAGATCACTTCACGCGCGGGCGGCCGGTCGCCCTCGCGCGCGAGCGTCAGGAGCGCGGTGAGGAGGCGCGCAAGCCGCTCGACCTCCCGCTCCGCGGCGTCCAGCTCGCCTACGAGGTCAGGACCGGCCTTCAATGACGCTGCCTCCAGGCGAAGCCGGAGACCGGTGAGCGGCGTGCGCAGCTGGTGGGAGGCGTTCGCCACGAACTCGCGCTGGGCGACGAGCACGTGCTCCAGCCGCTCCGTCATGTCGTTGAACGCGTGCGCGACCTCCTGGTTCTCCCGCGAGCCCTCCGGCTCCGCGCGAGCGCCGAGGTCGCCGGCCTCGACCCGCCGCGCCGTCGCCGCGAGGCGCTGAAGCGGTCGGGCGAGCGTCCCGGCGAGGAACCACGCGAAGGCGAGACCCAGCACGAGCGCGATCAGCCCGATCCCGATCAGGCCGAGCACGTCGCGCCGCACGCGCCGGTCGATGGCGTCCACGCTCTGCGTGACCCGGACCGCGCCGCCGACGTCGCCCTCGACCACGACGGGCACGGCGGTGAAGAGGAGCGACTCGCCGAGGGTCTCGCTGAACCTGCGGCCCTGGGAGACCCCGCCCTCGAGCGCAGCCCGGATCTCCTGCCGGTCGCCGTAGTTGCCCGTCTGCCCGGCCGAGTCGGCGACGACGCGGCCCTGGCGGTCGACGACGAGCACACGTCCCCCCGACTCCTCCGCCGCCTGCTCCGCGATCCGCGTCAGGACTCGGTTGTCGCCGTCTTCCAGCTCGCCCGCCGCGCTCGCCGCCACGAGTTGCGCGCCCGCGGCCGCCTCCGCCTTCACCTCCGCGTCGACCCGCCGCGAGACGTTGAGGATGAGCGGGATCTTGAGCGCGACAATCACGAGGATCAGGACGTACGCGAAGGCCGCGAGCAGCCTGGTGCGAAGGCTCATAGCTCGTCGGTGCCGGCGAAGCGAAAGCCGACGCCGCGAACGGTGTGGATGTAGCGAGGATCGGCGGAATCGTCGCCGAGTTTCTTCCGGAGGCCGCTCACGTGAACGTCGAGCGTTTTCGTGGAGCCGAACCAGTTCGTGTCCCACACCTCGTCGATCAGCCGCTCGCGCGTGACGACCGACCCCGAGTTCTCCATGAGCAGGCGCAGCAGGTCGAACTCCTTGCGGGTGAGCTCGAGCTCGCCCCCTCGAAGCTCGCGGAGCGCCGGTCGGTGTCGAGGCGCACTTCGCCGACCTCGATCGCGCCCTTCGGCCGCTGCTCGCCGGCTTCGGCCACCCGTCGCAGCACCGCCCGCACACGAGCGACGAGCTCCCGCGCGCTGAACGGCTTCACCACATAGTCGTCGGCCCCGAGCTCCAGACCGGCGACGCGATCGGCCTCCTCACCGCGGGCGGTCAGCATGATGATCGGCACCTTCGACGTGCGGCGAAGCTCGCGCGCCACGTCGAACCCGGACCCGTCCGGAAGCATCACATCGAGAAGCACGAGATCCGGCCTCGTCTCGGTCGCCGTCCTGAGCGCGGACTCCGCGGTCCCGGCAACAGACGTGTCGAAGCCCTCGCGTGCGAGGGCCTCCGAGAGCGGCGCCGTGATCGACTCCTCGTCCTCGACGAGCAGAATCCGGCGCTTCTTTCCGATCTGCATGTGACTCCTATACCCACATACGTGTCGAGGCGGCCCCGGGGAGAGAGCCAAGGGCCGCCTCGACGTGTTCGCAGCATCCTCAGCGGGCGATGAAGCTGCCTCGCATTCCGTCCTCTGCGTGGTCGCTGACGCCGCACCAGAACGAGTAGCGGACGCCCTTCTTGAGGCTGGCCGTCAGGGTCGCGGCGCGGCCGGGGATCAGGATCCGGGTCTTCCAGCGCTTCCCGCCGCCCCGGATCCAGAAGTCGTGCGCATCGTCACCGCGGTTACGGACGACGAACTTCACGACGCCGCCCCTGGGCTTGGCGGCCAGCGAGATCCGTCCGTCGACCTCGCTCACCCGGACGCTCTGCGGGGCGCCGGCCCCGATCGTCGGGATGGCAAGCGCGGCGGCTGCGACTGCTGCGGCGAACAGAATTCCTACGGTCTTCTTCATCTGGGCGATCTCCTCGTGTTGGTGGATTGGCTAGTCGTCGTCGGAGCCGTGGCCCGACCCGGAGTTGTCGTCGTCCGACCCGGAGTTGTCGTCGTCGTCCGAGCCGTGGCCCGACCCAGAGTTGTCGTCGTCTCCGGCGCGGTCATCGTCGTCGGAGCCGCGATTCGGGCCCGAGCGGTCGTCGCCGCCGCGGTCGTCGTGGCCGCGGTCGTCGTTGACGGCGCCGGCGCCGCTGCAGCGCGGATCGTTCGCGTGCTCGGCCTCGTCACACGGGCCGCTGATGTCCTCGCCGGTGGTGGTCCCGACGGTCGTCGTGGTCTCGGCCGTGGTCGTGCCGGCCGTGGTCGTGTCGTTCGTCGTCGTGCCCGTGGTGGTGAAGCCGGACGAGTCGTCCGAGATCGCACCACCCGCGAGCGCGCCGCCTGCGGCCAGCAGCACCAGTGCCGCCAGCCCGATGATCAGCTTGTTCATTGCTCCTCCTTTGGGCATGGCCACAGGGTCGCGAACGGCCTGCCAAGAGCCGGCCAGGCCCGATCAAGGGGAGCGGAAAGCCTCGGTTAAGTCTTGGTATCGCCCGGGAGTCGGACGCCGGCCGCTCGTCTGCGCAGGTCCGGAACCGGGTCTGCCTCCGGGCGAGCGACGAGGAGGACGGCCCCGTAGCCCTCGCCCGCGAGTGCGTCCACGAGGAGGTGCAGTCCGAGTGCGAGCGCGAATGCCTTGTGTGCCTGCTCGCCGCCGAAGGGGACCAAGTGGTCGGGCTCCGCGAGGCCCGCGATCACGTCGCCGTAGGTGACCGCACCCATCGAGACGTCCGCGACGACAGGACCGCGTTCCGAGCTGGGGATCGCGATCGAGAGCGGATTCGTGCCGGCGAGCGGCGGGCCACCCTCCGGATGGCCGAGCCGCGGCGGCGAGCTCGCCGTCAGCGCGGCGACCAGCCCGGCCTTGGCGAGCCGGCGCGTGTAGTGGCCGAGCATCCCGGTGGGGAAGCAGTGCGAGGCGACGACGACCCGCGCCCGCTCAGGCGGCGAGGCGATCTGGGCGTCGCAGATAGCGGCCAGCGTCAGGTAGCCGACGGCGCCGTTTCCGTCCCAGCGCTCATACCCCTCGTCAGCGGCGAGCCGCTTTGGCTCGGCTTCCGGGTTCACGTCCTGCGTCGCGAGCCACTCGACCCGGGAGAAGCCGTGTCCACGCTTCCCGCGCCGCTCCGCATCGAGAAAGTGCTCGGCGAGGACGGCGGCGCGGCGCCCGTCGAAACCTAACGCCCGGAGCCTCGGCTCGACTTCGTCGGGCCGCAAAGAGCTAGGTCGAGGCGCCGACGACTGGGAGGGGCTTGACGATTCCGAGCCCCTCCTCGCGGCGCGTTGCGGCGAGCGCCTCGGCGAGCCGCATGATCTCGATGGACGCCTCGGCGTCCGGCTCAGCCCAGACGAGCGGCTCGCCTCGGTCCGCGCTCTCCCGTAGCCGCGGGTCGAGCGGGATCTTCCCGAGCAGCGGGATGTCGAGCTCCGCGGCGAGCGCCTCGCCGCCGCCGGAGCCGAAGATCTGCTCTCCGCTCCCGACGAGCGACGACATGTTCTCCACGGCTCCGACCAGGCGCATGTTCGTCGTGCGGGCCATCTGGGCCGCGCGCACCGCGACCTGCTGAGCCGCCGGCTGGGGGGTCGTCACGACAACGACCTCGGCGCGCGGCAGCAGCTGCCCGAGCGAGATCGAGACGTCGCCGGTTCCGGGCGGCATGTCGACGAGCAGCGTGTCCAGCTCTCCCCAGTGGACGTCCGACAGGAACTGCTCGAGCGCCCGGTGCAGCATCGGCCCACGCCACATGACCGGCTCGTTCTCGTCCAGGAAGAAGCCGATCGACATCAGCTTCAGCTCATCGCGGACCGGCGGCACGATCATCTTGTCGACGACGACAGGGCGCTGGTGGACGCCGAGCATGTGCGGGATCGAGTGGCCGTAGACGTCGGCGTCGAGGACACCGACCCGCTGGCCGAGCCGGTCGAACGCCGCGGCGAGGTTCGCGGTCAGCGTCGACTTGCCGACGCCGCCCTTCCCCGAAGCCACAGCGAGGACGCGGGTCGCGCGGTCGAGCGAGATCCCCTTCGTGCGCTGGTTCACGCCGCCGCGGAGACGCGTCGTGAGCGCCGCCTTCTCCTCCGGGCTCATGACGTCGAACTCGAGCGAGACGGTCTCGATTCCGGGGAGTGGAGCCAGCTCGCGCTGCACCTGCTCCTCGAAGCTGTGGCGGAGCGGGCAGCCTGGGACCGTGAGCGCGATGGTGACGGCGATGTGCGATCCGCGGACGTCCACGTCGCGCACCATCCCGAGCTCGGTGACGGGCTTCTTCAGCTCGGGGTCGTAGACCTTTGCGAGCGCCTCGGTGATCTGTTGCGGCGTCGGCTGCTGCATCCTTCGACAGCCTAGACGCCGAGCAATCGCTTGCGCCCCGAGCAGCCGATGCGGGTCTCGCCCTCACCGGGCAAGTAACAGACTGTTACAAGCCAAGAATTCCCTGCTGTCGCACGACACGCGCGGCTTGTAACAGAGTGTTACTTGGGCCGGGAAGGCCGACCGGGGAGCACCGTCACATGGTCAGGATTGCCCCCAGCCGGTCTCTCAACTCCTCGGTGGCGGCCGCGACCAGCACTCCGCGCGGGAGCAGGTCGAGCGGCGTGGCTTCCCACGGCCCGGCGTCGGCGAATCCGACCGAGAGGCCGACTTCCCGGATCAGCAGCTGCGCGGCCGCGGTATCGACCGCCCGGACCTCCCGCAGCGAGCAGACGGCGTCGACGCGCCCGGCGGCGAGCTGGCACATCGAGAGCGCGAGCGAGCCCATGATCCGGAACCGCTGGGCATAGCCGACCAGGGCCTCGGCGTGATCTGCAACCGACGCGCTGATCGTCCCCTCCATCGCAAGGATCTCGACCGTGTCCTTCGGGCCGATCGCGCCGAGCGGGTTTCCGTCGAGCTGCGCGCCGCCGCCCTTGGTCGCCGTCCATTCCTCGCCTGTGCCGAAGTCGTGGACGAAGCCGAAGACGACATCGCCCATCGTCGAGCCCTCTGCAACCGCGATGGAGAGCGAGAAGTGCCGAAGGCCCCGCTTGGCGTTCACCGAGCCGTCGATCGGGTCGACCACGACGTGCAGGCCCCCGGAGCCGAACTCGCGCTCGCCGAGCTCCTCCGACACGAGCGTGAACTCGAGCCCTCCTCGATGGAGCTCCTCCAGCCGTGCGACCACCGCCTGCTCGGCCGCGTCGTCGATCGCCGTCGTGTCGTCCCCGCCGCGGCCGGCGGCGATCACCGGCTCGCGCTCGGCGCGCGTCGGCAGCTCGTCCAGCACACGGGTGATGTCCCGCGCCGCGGCGCGGAAGGCGTCGAGCCAGGGCTCCACTATTCGTCGAGCGGGAGGAAGAGGAGCCCCGAGAGCAGCTTGGGATAGAAGTAGGTCGTCTTCTGCGGCAGCGTCTCGCCGGCCTGCGCGAAGCGGAAGACGTCCTCGATCCGCGTCGGGCGGACGATGAACGCGCCGTCGGCTTCCCCTCGCTCGACGGCTGCGACGGCCTCGTCCACGGACGGCGTGTACCGAACGGGGCCGGGCGCGAGCGACTCGACGAGCTGGACGTCGAGCGCGCCCTCCTCGCCCTCGACGAGCGCGGCGCCGCCCTTCCGGTAGACGACCGCCGCGGCGCGCCCGGGCGGCTGGGCCTCGAGCTGCGCGAGCGCCTCGTCGAGCTCTCGGTCCGGGTTCGTTCCGTTCAGCCGATCCGCGATCCGGTGCGTCGGGAAGATCATCAGCCCCGGGTCGTCAGTCGAGACGAGCACGACGAGGATGTCGTCAGCGCCCGAGGCGACCGCCGTCTCGTACCGGTGGTGCCCGTCGGCGATCAGCAGCTGCTTGTCGGCGAACGCCTCGGCGATCCCCTCCGACGGAATCCGCCACAAGCGCGTGCCTTCCGCCTCCAGTGCCGGCTCGCCGGCCGGATGCTCGTAGGGCGGCACACCGTCGTAGAGCAGGAAGATCGGCTCGGGATGTGCGCGGAGCGCCTCGAGCAGCCGCTTCCGACCTTCCTTCGGCGCCGCGTGCGTCCGCTCGTGCGGCAGCACGACCCGGTTCTCGTACGGCTCGACCTTCAGCCCGGCGACGAGGCCGCGCCGGGTGCGCTCGACGCCGTCCGGCCCGACGTACTGCTGCTCGAGCGCCCAGAAGGCCGGCTCATCGTCCCGCACGAGGACGCCGTCGGAAAGCCACTCGCGCCACAACCGCCCCGCGTCGGCCTCGTCGTCCGGAAGGGTCAGATGGACGACGTTCAGAGGGCTGCGCGCCTGCAGCTCCTCGCGCTGAGCGTCGTCTATCACGTCGTAGGGCGGCGCCACGAGCCGATCGAGGGGACCGGCGACGGACTCGTCGTAGCGCACGGCCCGAATCGGCTTGACGACGGCCATCTCGACCGGACGTTACATCCTCCGTGCTCCATAGACTCGACCCGTGAGCACGATCGCGGACCTCGCCGAAAACCGCGTCGTCGAGGGCACCTACGCGGTCGCGAAGAAGCAACGGCGCAGGACCAAGACTGGCTCGGACTACCTCGCGCTGGAGCTCGTCGACCCAAGCGGGAGGATCGAGGCGCGGGTCTGGAACGACGTCGAGCTGCTGGATTCTCGGTTCGGCGAGGGCGACGCCGTTCGCATCCTCGGCCGGGTGGACAAGTTCCGCGACCGCCTCCAGCTGGACGTGCGCTCGCTCGAACCGGCGGCTGGCCAGGACGCGGCCGACCTGACCCCGGCGATGCGGCGCGACGCGGACGAGCTGGACGGGTTCCTCGAGTTCCTCGGCGGCGAGATCGCGCACGCCGGCCTGAAGACGCTCGTCGGGCGCTTCCTCGCCGACGAGCGTTTCCGTGCTCGGCTCCGCGAGCTTCCCGCCCACCCCGAGGTTCACCACGACTACGCCGGCGGCCTCCTGGAGCACACGGTCGCCGTCGCGACGATCTGCCGCGAGACCGCGCAGGTGCACCCGCGGCTGCGCCACGACCTCCTCGTGGGGGCGGCGCTCCTCCACGACGCGGGCCGGACGGTGGAGCTGGGACGTGGCCCGTCCTTCAGGCCGACGGAGGAAGGGCGCCTGCTCGGCCATGTCCAGCTCGGGATCCGGCTGGTCGAGTCGCAGGCCGGCGGGCTAGAGCGCGGCGTGCTGGCCGAGGTCGTCCACTCCGTCGCGGTCCACCACGACGGGCGTGCGGCGCGCACGGCGGAGGCCGCGGTGCTCTACCACGCGAACCAGCTCGACGCCGTCGCGGCGACGAGACCCGTGCCAGGCTAGCGCCCCATGTTGGCAGCGGCCTGCGCGCTCGCGGCGAGCATCGCCTGGGGCGTGGGCGACTTCCTCGGCGGCCTGAAGAGCCGATCGGTGCCGCTGCTCGTCGTCCTCCTGCTCGCGCAGGTCTCGGGCGTGCTCGCGATCGGCCTCGTCGTCGCCGTCGCGGGGAACCCGCCGCCCGGGCCCTCTGTCCTCTGGGCTCCGCTCGCTGCCCTCTTCGGCACCGTCGGGCTCGCGGCGTTCTTCCGCGGCATGGCCGTCGGATCGATCAGCATCGTCGCGCCCATCGCGGCAGTCGCTGCCGTGGTGCCGGTCGCGTTCGGGATCGCGACCGGCGATAACGTCTCCTCCCTTCAGCTGGCCGGCTTCGCGCTCGCGCTCGGCGGCGTTGGGCTCGCGTCCTTCGAGCGGCCGGAGGGCGGCTCCATGCGGGTGGCGACCGGCGTTCCGTGGGCGCTCGCGGCCGTGGTCGGGTTCGGCGGCTACTACGTGCCGATGCACGAGGCGAGCGGCGAGGACTTCCTCTGGGCGGCGTTCACCTTTCGGCTCTCGGTCTCCCTCCTCGTGCTCGCAGCCTGGCTCGTCTTCCGCCCGCCGCTCAGCGCTGCGCGCGGCAGCCTCCTGGCGATCGGAACGATCGGCGTGATGGACACCGCCGGCAACTCCTTCTTCGCGGCAGCCTCGAGCCAGGGCGACGTCAGCGTCGTCTCGGTGCTCGCGACCCTCTATCCGGTCGTCACCGTCGGCTTGGCCGCGGTCATCCTCTCGGAGCGGGTCGCGGGACTCCAGCTCGCCGGCGTTGCCGCCGCGCTCGCTGGCGTGATTCTCATCTCTTCCGGTTAGGGCCGTCCCGGTGTCGGACCCCGAGAACTGCCAAGGGCAAGCTGTGCCGGAAGTGGGACGATTCTTCCCGCTAGGCCAGGTTCCGGCGGTACAGCAGGAACCCGAGCGGCAGGAGCGCCGCGAGGAAGACGTACGGCGCGAGCGGGTCGATGTCCGTCCGCACGATCCGCATCTCGGTCACACCCTCGCCCACGACGTCCTGGGCCGCCCCGACGGCATCGTCGAGCTCGTCCTCGTCGAATGTCCGGCCGCCGGCCGCTTCCGCCAGCTGCTGCGCGAAGTCGGCGCTGGTCGGATCCGCCTCGTACGGCTCGGGAGCGCCGGTCGGGCCGAAGACCTGCTCGCCCTCGCGCCAGAAGCGGACCACTACCAGCTGGACGTTCGCCTGTGAGAATTCGTTCGCGATCGCCTGCGCGTCGAAGGCTGCGGTCTCGGCGTCCGTGAACAGCACGACGAGGCGCCGATCGGCGCCTCGGAAGAAGTTCCTGGCCGCCACGGCGGCAAGCGCGCCGAAGCGCGTAGCGCGGGTGTCGCCCGCCACGGACGAAGCGGGCCGGTCGACGCCGATGGCCAGCTCGAGCGTGGAGGCGAACGAATCACGGTCGGCCGTCGGAAAGAGCAGGGGCAGCGATCGATCGGTAATCGACGCGATCCCCACCGGCACCGTGGCCAGCTCATCTCGCATCCGCAGCGCCGCCGAGCGCGCCCGCTCGAACCGCGACTCCGCGCCCGCCTCCTCCGACGCGAGCATCGAGCGCGAGGTGTCGATGACGAAGAACGCCTGCGCGTCGGACCGCGCGGCGTGCTGCTGCGTCTCTTGCAGCACGGGCTGCGCGGCGCCGATCCCGACCAGAACGGCAAGTACGACGATCGCCGCGACCGTGTTCCTCTGAGAGCTCCCCGGCGGCGCCAGACGCAACAGCTCTCGCACCCGCGCGGCGCGCTGCTCGCTCCGCACGAAGGCGACGAGAGGCACGGCCGCCGCAAGCGTGACGAACCCTGCGAGCGGCGTGAGGAACGAGAAGTCCACGGAACCTCTAGTAGCCCTGGCCCGCCCGCGCCGGGCCGCCTCCCGGCGCGCTCCGGCCGGGCTGGTACGCCGGGATGTTCTCGCGGATCCTGAGCCTGGCGGCGCTCGGGTCCATCAATCTCAGCAGGTACTCGAGGTTGTACTTCGCCTCCTCATTGGCCGGGTCGATCCGGACCGCGCGCTCGAAGTCGCCGACCACGCGCCGCATCAGCGCGGGCCCGTTGACGGGATCCTGGATCGCCTCCTCAAAGGTGAGGACGCCCTGGAGACTCGCCGCCTTGGAGCGAAGCGGCGCCTCAAGCTCCGACCCCTCGGCGGACCCGAGCGTGGCCTGCGCCTCGGCGCGGAACGCCGGACGGTCGAAGTCGTAGGGGTTCTCTCCCCGTCGCGCATCCACGGCGAACGCGCGCAGAGCGCGCCGGTAGAGGAGGTCGTCCTCCACCCCGAGGGCCTGCTTCGAGTAGGGCACGCGCGTGTCGATTTTCCACAGGCGCTCCGCAGCCGGTTGAGCCTTGAACGCGAGATCTCCCCCCTCGAAGCCGCGCTGGATCGCGGCAGCGTCGCGCGCGACGAGCGCGGCGAACACGGCCAGGACGATCAGGACGACGATGGGCAGGGCCTTCCGGATGATCGGCCGCGCGCGCTTCACTCTCCGGTCCTCCTTCGACCCCGCCGGGCGCCAGGCGAGGCGACCGCAGAAGTGCTCGTTCGCGGCAAGCAGCATCAGCAGGAGCAGCGCCAGGCCGGCCAGTCCGGCCGGAACGCCTGCGCGCTCGGCCCGGCGCTTCTCGTCGGCCAGCCTTGGCGGAGCCATGTCCGCCCGGTCCACGAACGCCTCCTTGCCGATCAGCCGCTCGAAGAAGAAGCGGTCCTCGTCGAACGGAGACATGGCCACGAGGTGCAGCGGGATCCCCTTTCGCTCGTAGGTGATCAGCTCGCGCGTCAGTGCCGGGACGTCGAGCAGCGAGTCGTCGAGGTCGCTGATCAGCAGCGCGCCGCGGTCCTCCTGACCGTGGCGCTCGAGCATCTCGCGCGCCAGCCGGAGACCGGTCGAGATGTTCGTCCCGCCCCGGAAGTTCTCCGCCCACGGCGTCACCGACCGACGCCGGATCTCCTCTGCCTCCGGGCTGTCGAACTCGACTCGCCGCTGCCCAGGGGGACACACCTGGGTCTCGTCCCGCACGTAACAGACGTTCGGGAACGGCGCGAGCGCCCGGAGGAAGCCGCGGAGCTCGGGTGCGGCGGTGCCGGGCGGCATCGCCTCGTACGCCACGCTCGAGAACAGCACGAGCCCGAATTCCTGGTTCGTGTCCGCGAGGTACTCGAATGGCTCCGTCAGCCGCCGGCGCGCGCCGCCGATGCTGGCGGACATGTCGAGGACGACCACGCCGCTCCCGCCGCCTCGCACGATCTGGACGGAGGACGACCCGGGGTCACGCGAGAGCCAGGCGGCGAAGAGCAACGTCCCGACCAGTGCGACGGCCAGCACGACTCGGACGACGGCCGTGCGGCGCATCGGCTCCGTCAGGTTTCTGACGTCGAAGAGCGGGATCCCCTGCCGGCGCATCAGTGCCCGTTCTCCGAGATCACGCGCTCGACCTCGTCCGACAGCGGGTCGACGCCCGCGGAAACCGGCTGGCCCGCCGACCACGCGAGCCGGCTCGCGTTCTCCGCCAGCTCGGGGTTTCTCGCACGCCGCAGCTCGACGGCGAGCCGTTCCAGCGCGCGGCGCTCCTCCTCGGCCGAGCCGGACTCCGAGGACTTGCGCACGAGCTCGAGCGCCTGCTCGAGCGAGGAGCGCTTGTCGACGAACCGTGCTCCGAGCCTGGTTGCGAGCCGATCGAGCGGCAGCAGCCGGAGGATCAAGACGACGGCGCCGACGGCGAAGAGAACGGCCAGGACCAACGCGACGAGCTCGACCGTCCGGGGCGAGACGCTGTACGAGGCCGGCGGAAGGTCGCGGAGGTCGGAGCGGAGCGCCGCCTGCTCCAGCTCGTTGGGGTCGATGCGCCCGGCCGCCCGGATCGGGACCCACTCGACGGTGGCCGCGTCGGGCTGAGACTCGCCACGGCGAAGGTAGTTGACGGCCACGCCGCCGAGCTCCACCCGTCCGGTCCCGGTCGGGAGGCAGCGCGAGACGAGGCAGCCGAGGACGTAGTCGTAGCGCAGCTTCGTGATCGAGCCGTCCTGGCTGCTCGACACCTCGACCGGCCGGAGCTCGGTGTACGGCTCGAAGTTCGCGCCGATCTCGACGCTGTCAGGATCGACGCGCTTCGTATCGACGATCAGCTCGACTCGCGCGTCGACCGGGTCGGCGAACAGGTGCTGTTCCGGCGCGAGCAGTGCGGTGCCGACGATCGGCTCCTCGCCGAGCCCCGGCCCGCCGCCCTTGTCCCAGGCGTTCCAGGCGATGAGTCCGACCAGCGCGGCGAGGATCACGGCCGCGGCGATTCCACCGACGAAGAGGCGCCGTGCGGTCACCACGAGTCGCGCACCCCCTCCTGCCGCAGCGCGGCCCACTCGAGGAACCGCGTGTAGATCTCCTCCGAGTCGCTGCTCGAGATCAGCACGGGATCGAGGCCGAGGCCCTCGAGGTACGTGAGCGTCTCGGCCAGCCGCCGCTCGTTCGCCTCGCGCCGCTCACGCGCCTCCCTCCGGCTCAGTCGAACGAGCTTCAGCTTGCCGGTCGGCGGATCGACGAGCGGGACGACGACCGAGGCCACGTCGGGAAAGCTCTGCTCCCACACCGGATCCTGGATCACGACCGGCACGAGCTCCCACGGCAGCTCGACGATCCACGCCCACGCAGCCTCGCTCGGCGGCGACAGGAAGTCGGAGAGGATGAACACGAAGGTGCCGGCCGGCAGCGACCGCCGCATGGGCGACAGATGCGCGAACGCCTGCTCCAACGTGTCCTCCGGCGCGCCGTAGAGCGGGTAGTGCAGGTGCGACTCCTTGACGCGCCAGAAGTCGGCCTGCGCGTGCGGCGGCCGCCAGAAGGGCACTTCCATGCTGGAGTCGCCGCTCGCGGCCGACGCGCTCGCGTAGTCGAGGTAGCCGATCAGCCCGCGCGCCTTCGCGGCGCTGTCGGCGATCAGGTTCCCGGCGGCAACCATCGCATCCGGCTTCGAGAGCCAGGGCATGTCGGCCGGGTAGAGGCTCATCGCCGGCCGCCGGTCGGCGACGATCACGACCCGCGGCGCCTCTTCGGCGTACCGCTCGCGCACGATGAACTCGTCGGTCCCGCGCGCCGAGGAGAGCCGGGCCGACGCCGCCCAGTCGATCGTGTCCACGTCGTCGCCGGGCTGGTACGGCCTCGAGCTCGCGACGTCGGAGCCGGTCCCGCGCCGCACGCTGGTCACGGCGCCGAACGCGAGGCCGATCAGCCGCCGGCGCGGGACGAGCGGGAAGGTGAGATCAGTCGCCCCGCTCACCGGCGATCGGGAGGACCTCGCCGCTGAGTGCGGCCTCCGGCCGCGGGGCCACCTCGAAGCATTGCTCGACGAACCGCGCCGCTGCCTGTTTCCGACCCTGCTTGCGGATCTCGACCAGGAAGGTCGGCGTGAAGAGGATCCGGTGGCCCACGACCGGGAGGAAGAGCTCCTCGACGTCCTCCGGGATCACGTAGTCGCGGTCGTGGAGGAGCGCCCATGCGCGCGCCGCACGCTCGAGCGCGAGGCTTCCCCGCACCGAGGCGCCGATCGCCACCGTGTCGAGCTCGCGGGTGGCGCGGACGACGTCGATCACCCAGCGCTGGATCAGCTCGTCGACGTAGACCTCCTCGCTCGCGTGGTGCAGCTCCTCGACCTCCTCCAGCGAGACGACCGGCCCGAGATCCCCGATCGGATGCCCGTGGCGCTGGTCGCGGACGATCTGCAGCTCCTGGTCGGACTCGGGATAGCCGAGCGCGGTCTTGAGGAAGAAACGGTCGAGCTGGGCCTCCGGCAGCGGGAAGGTGCCCTCGAGCTCGATCGGGTTCTGCGTGGCGAGAACGAGGAACGGTTGCGGGAGCTCGCGCGTCGTGCCGTCGACGGTGACCTGGGTCTCGGCCATGGCCTCGAGCAGCGACGACTGCGTCTTCGGCATCGCCCGGTTGATCTCGTCGACGAGGACGATGTTGGCGAAGATCGGCCCCGGACGGAACTCGAAGTCGCGCTCGCGCTGGTTGTAGACCGAGAGCCCGGTGACGTCGGTGGGCTGGAGGTCGGGCGTGCACTGGATCCGCGACGGCGACGCGCCCTCGATGCTCTGCGCCAGCGCCCGCGCGAGGACGGTCTTCGCCGTTCCGGGCACGTCCTCCAGCAGTACGTGTCCCCGGCAGGCCAGCGCAGTCAGGACGAGCCGGATCTCCTCCTGCTTGCCGCGCACGACGAGGTCGATGTTCTCCAGCAGCTTGTTCGCGACCCCGACAGCACGCTGGATCCGCTCGCCGTCCCGCCGCCGCTCGGGCTCGAAGCTGCTCATGGACGCCTCAATATAGGTTCAGCGTTCATTGACATTTCATTAAGTCAGGGGGCTGCAGGATTAGACGTTGAAACGGATGTTCAGGACGTCGCCGTCCGCGACAACGTACCCCTTTCCCTCGAGCCGTTGCAGCCCTCTCCGCGCCGCCTCCGCGTGGGAGCCGGACGAGACGAGGTCGTCCCAGCGGATCACCTCGCACCTGATGAACCCGCGTGCGATGTCGGTGTGGATCGAGGCGGCGGCCTCGAGTGCCGTCCTCCCGTTCCTCAGCGTCCAGGCGCGGGCTTCGTTGTCGCCGGCGGTGAAGAAGACCACGAGGTCGAGGACGGACGCGAGCCGGCGGACGACGTCCTCCAGCGCGGACGAGCCGCCGTTCCGGAACTGCGCCGCCTCCTCGGCCGGGAGGTCGCGCAGCTCGGCCTCGAGCGCGAGGTCGACGCCGTCGGGCCCGTTCACGATCGGGATCAGCGGCTTCGTCGTCAGCGGCTCCAGCTCCGGCGGCAGCCCGCCGTGCCAGTCGCGAAGCGGACGCTCGGCGTCGATGTGCTCGACCAGCCGCTCCAGGAGCTCGGCTTCGGCGCGGAGCGCCGGATCGCCCGACTTGGCCTCTTTCCGCATCCGCTCGAGGCGGCGCTCGACGTGATCCTGGTCGGCGACGAGCAGCTCGAGCTCGAGCGAGGGCAGCTCGCCCGGGTCGCGGACGACCGCGAGGAGCGCGTCGGCGCGGCGCACACCGCCGAGCTGCGCGGCTGCCGTGCCCGGGACGTCGATCAGCCGGATCGTCGCCGGGGTCTGCTTCGCGGAGCCCACGACCTCGGCGATCTGGGCCAGCCGCTCGTCCGCGATCGGCGCGATCCCGACGTGCGGAGTCCCGTAGCCCTCCGGCCGCACGCCGGTGAGCGCAGTGAACAGCGTCGTCTTGCCCGAGCCCGGCGGCCCGACGATGCCGACGTCCAGTGCCATGGAGAACTTCTAGCGCGTGACGTGCTTCTGCAGCGACACGAGCGCCCGATGCTGGAGCGACTTGACCGCGCCTTCGGTCTTCCCGAGGATCGCCGCCGCCTCGCCATTCGAGAAGCGAAAGACGAACTTGAGCGTCAGCACCTGCCGCTGCTCCGATGAGAGGCGGGCGATCAGCTCGAGGAGACTGGCGTCCCCGATGGACGCGAGCGCCTGCTCCTCGGCCGACTCCTCTTCCGCGGCCGGCTCGGGGACCTCCTCCTCCGGCTGCCAGCGCCGCCGTGCGCGGAAGTGGTCCATGGCAAGGTTGTGGGCGATCCGGAAGAGCCACGCGGAGAAGGGCACCGACTGCCAGCGGAAGCGCCCGATCGACTCGAGCATCTTCACGAAGGTCTGCGTCGTCAGGTCCTCGGCGTCGTGCCGGCTGCCGACGCTCATGTGGAGGTAGCTGTAGATCCGGTCGAAGTGGATCAGGTAGAGCTCTTCGAGCGCTGAGCGGTCGCCAAGCTGGGCCCGCTCGACAAGGCCTCGGATCGGACCCTTGTCATCTGCCGCGTGCCGCACAGAATGACCGGTGACGACATTGTCGCCCACCCCACGAGGGGGATTCCCGGCGCGACTGTTCGGCTTAAACGTTGCCGAAGCCGAGCCGGCCCTCGCGCGCGAAGCGCTTGAGGTAGACGACACGCGCGAGCGGAACGGTGTACCGGCCGTCCTCGGTGTCGAGGACGACCGAGCCGTTGTTCCCGCTCTTGAGCGCGCCTTCCAGCTCGTCCGCCGTCTCGGGCGTGACGAGCGCGCTCATGATCTGCGTGCCGTCGAAGCCGATCTCGATCCGTACGTGATCCTCGGTTGCGCTCATGGAGTCACCAATTCTGAGAGGACGCCGTGGACGGCGTCGGGATGGACGAATGCGACCTGGAGCCCGAAGAGGCCGGAGCGAGGCTCCTCGTCGATGAGCTCGGCGCCCCGGTCGGAGAGGTGCCGAAGCGCGGCAGGGAGATCGTCCACCTCGTAGGCGACGTGGTGCATCCCCGGCCCGCGCTTGGCGAGGAACTTGCCGACGGGCGTGTCCTCGCCGAGCGAGCCCATCAGCTCGACCCGGCTCTCGCCGACGCGCATGGACACTGCCTGGACGCCCTGATCGTCGAGCCTGCCGCGATGCTCGACCCGCCCGCCGAACAGCCGCTCGTAGGTCCCGACGGCCTCGTCGAGGTCCTCGACCGCGACTCCGAGGTGATGGATGCGAAGGGCCTCCACGGCCTCGAGAATAGTCATCGGGCCGCGAGTCGCGAGCGCCGGGCCTCCGAACCCAAGTAACACTGTGTACAAGCCCCGCTCCGCCGCTCGCATCGCCGCGTCCGGCGGTGGTAACAGAGTGTCACGAGGCCTGTTCGAGCTGCGGTGCGGGCTGAGGAAGCACGCGGACGGTGCCGACGGTGTCGCTCGAGTGCGACTCCGGAACGACGTCGGAGAGCAGCGAGTTCATCTCGTCCCGGTTCAGCGTCTCCTTCTCGAGCAGCGCGCCGGCGACGCGGTCGAGGGCCGACCGGTGCTTCTCGAGCAGGCGGATCGCATCCTCGTAGGCGCCGTCCGTGAGCCTGGCCTGCTCGCTGTCGCGAAGGCGCTTGGTCTCCTCCGAGAGCGCGTAGTTGTCCGCGCGCATCGTCCGTGAGACGACGCCTTCGGACATGCCGTACTCGAAAACCATCGCGCGGGCCAGCGAGGTGACCTTCTCGAGGTCGTTCGCCGCGCCGTTCGTGACCCGGCCGAAGACGACGTGCTCGGCCGCCCGGCCGGCGAGACCGATCGTCATCCAGTCGATCAGCTCCTCGCGCGTGTGCAGGTAGCGATCCTCGTCAGGAAGGTGGAACGTGTAGCCGAGTGCGTCTCCGCGGGCGACGATCGTCGCCTTCTGCACCGGGTTGCCCATCAGGTACGCCATCACGGCGTGCCCGGCCTCGTGGTGGGCGAGGATGCGACGCTCTTTCTCCGTGACGATGCGCGGTTGCTGAAGCCCGGCGACGACGCGCTCCATCGCGGCCTCGAAGTTCGACTGCGAGATGTCGTCGCGGTCTTCCCGGCCGGCGAAGATCGCGGCCTCGTTCGCGACGTTGGCCAGGTCGGCGCCGGTCAGGCCTGCCGTCTGGCGGGCGATGAGGTGGAGGTCGACGTCCGGCGACAGCGGCTTGCCGCGCGTGTGCACGCCGAGGATCTCCTCGCGTCCGGCGAGATCAGGCGGAGAGACGAGGATCTGACGGTCGAAGCGGCCGGGGCGGAGCAGGGCGGGATCGAGGTCCCCCAGGCGGTTCGAGGCGGCCATGACGATCACCTGGCCCTCCGACCCGCTGAAACCGTCGAGCTCGACGAGCAGCTGGTTGAGCGTCTGGTCGTGCTCGCGGGTGAAGCTCGCGCCGCTTCGCTTCATGCCGACCGCGTCCAGCTCGTCGATGAACACGATCGCGGGCGCGTCGCTCCGCGCCTGCTCGAAGAGTTTGCGGATGCGCGCGGCTCCGAGGCCGGCGAACATCTCGACGAACGCCGAGGCGCTCTGCGAGTAGAAGCTCGCGCCGGACTCCTGGGCCACCGCCTTCGCAAGCAGCGTCTTCCCGGTGCCGGGAGGGCCGTAGAGCAGGATGCCCTTCGGGACGCGGGCGCCCAATCGAGAGAAGCGCTTCGGGTGGCGAAGGAAGTCGACGACCTCGCGCAGCTCCTTCTTGGCCTCGTCGAGACCGGCGACCTCTTCCCAGGTGACCGAGGTCCGTGAGGTCGTCTTGACCTGCGTCGTCTTCACTCGCGGCATCAGCGCGAGGCTGCGCCAGAGCAGATAGATGATGAGCGCGAACATGATGATCGGAAGCCACACGAAGGCGACGTCCCCGATCCTTTGCAGCACCCCCACCAGGTCGAAAGGCATAAACCGCCTATCGGCAGCGAGCCCGGTCCCCTGTAGGGCACACTGATCGCGTGGCCGAGCTCCCGGTCCCTCCGCATTTCGATCCGGGCCGCACGGGCGGGGTCTGGCCCGTTCCGTATGACGACCGGGCGCTTCAGGCTCAGGCCTGGGCCGAGGAGCATCGCCTCCGCCCGGCGCTCGAGGACGGCTTCCGGATCTGCCTCGTCGCCGTCGACGTGCAGAACACGTTCTGCGTCCCCGGCTTCGAGCTCTACGTCCCCGGCGCGGAGCACGACAACGCCCGGCTCTGCGAGTTCCTCTATCGGAACCTGGGCACGATCACGGCGATCATCCCGACCCTCGACTCGCACCGGGCGATGCAGATCTTCCACCCGATCTGGCTCGTGGACGACGAGGGACGGAACCCGGAGCCGTACACGCACATCACAGCCGAGGACGCGCGGGCGGGCCGCTGGAAGATCAACCCGGCGGCCGTCGAGAGCACCGGGACCGACCCGGACCTCGCGCAACTCCAGTTCGTCGACTACACGCGCAAGCTCGAGGAGAGCGGGAAGTACACGCTCACGATCTGGCCCTACCACGCGATGCGCGGCGGGGCCGGCCACGCGTTGGTCTCGGCCGTCGAGGAGGCGATCTTCTTCCACACGATCGCGCGCTCGAGCGAGCCGGCGTTCCAGGAGAAGGGCGACAACCCGCTCACCGAGCACTACTCGATGTTCGGCCCGGAGATCACGGACGGGCCGGACGGCGAGACGATCGCAGGCAGGAACGACCTCCTGATCAAGCAGCTGCACACCTACGACGCGATCGTCGTGGCGGGACAGGCGAAGAGCCACTGCGTCGCCTGGACGATCGACGACCTGCTCGCCGGAGACGACGAGCGGGTTCCGGCCCTGGCCCCTCGCACGTACCTCCTCGAGGACTGCACCTCCCCGGTAGTCGTGCCGGGCTTCGACTACACGGAGCAGGCGAACGCCGCTTTCGAGCGGTTCGCCGCGGCCGGCATGCACGTCGTGCGCTCGACCGAGCCGATCGAGACCTGGCCGGGAATCCCGGCCCTCGTCGGCTAGTCGGCGTCGTCGAGGAAGCTGAGCGAGCGCCGCTTGACCTGCGCCGCGGCGTCCTCGTCGTAGTCCGGCAGGCTGTTGTCGGTAAACAGGTGCCGGTCGCCGGGATAGAGGAACAGCTCCGCGCCGTCCACTTCGTCGGCGAGCTGGCGGGCGGCGGGGAGGTCTTCCAGCGCCCACTCGTCGTCCTCCATCAGGTGGATCTGGAGCGGGACGCCGTCCGGCCACGAGCCACCGAACTCGGACGGTGGCATGGCGGCTGAGAAGAACAGTGCTCCTTGGGCGCCCGGGCGCGTCTGGGCCAGCATCTGCGCAGGCATCACGCCGAGCGAGAACCCCGCGTAGACCAGCTCGTCAGGCAGGCCTTCGGCCGCGAGCCGGCCGCGCTCGAGGATCGTGCCGAACCCGACCTCCTTGGCGTAGCCGATGCCCTTGTCGAGCTCGGCGAAGGTGTTGCCGTCATAGAGGTCGGGAGCGTGAACCGTGTGTCCCGCGGCGCGGAGCTCGTCCGCGAAGGCGACGATCCCCGGGGTCAGCCCCTGCGCGTGGTGGAAAAGAAGAACCTCGGCCACGGCGGCGCAGGTTACAGCCTCTCCGCGCCGCTACTCGACCAGCTCGAGCCGCGGGTTCGGCCGGTACCAGCGGCCGACCTTGGCGCTCGGCCTGCCGTCCGTAAGGACGACGTCGGCCGTGAAGTCGTTCTCGCCGCGGATCAGTGCCGAGCCGACGCCGTAGGAGTCCACCGGCACGCCCTTCTCCTCGAACTCACGGATGCGCTCGGCGTTCATCCCGCCGGAGACGACGATCTTGATCCGCTCGAAGCCGTCCCGGTCGAGCGCATCCCGCACCTTCGAGACGAGCCGGTCGTTGACGCCACGCGGGTCGAAGTCGCCCAGCTCGTGCCAGAGCGACTTGTCGATGAGCGAGCGGGAGGTGTCGAGCCGTACTCCCCAGACCCGGTCGCCGAGCGCCCGGGCGACCTCGAGCGCCGTGCGAACGGAGTCGTTCTCGAAGTCCACGAGCACGACGATGTTGACGTCGGGGTCCATGTGCTCTGCGAACTTCGTCGCCGCGAGCACCGTGTTCCCACCGTACGACGAGATCAGTGAGTGCGGCACGGTGCCGATCGCGCTGCCTCCCCACCACGACGTGTTCGCTCCGGTCGTCATCCCGATGGGCGCGCCGATCGTCGAGCCGGCGACGTATGCGGCGTACCCGTCCCCGGTCTGGACGCGGTGGTGGTCGTACCGGGCCGGCATGAAGATGATCGGCTTGCCGTTCGCCGCCTCGACGACCCGCTTGACGTTCGTCGCGATCATCGTCCTGCGGGCAAGGACGCCGAGATAGACGGTCTCGAGGTGGGCGAACCCCGTGTACTCGCCCTCGATCGTCATCACCGTCTCCCAGGGGGAGATCGGGTCGCCTTCGTACAGCGCGTGGACCGTGAGGCTCTCCCAGTCGTCGGAGCAGAGCTCGAGAACGGCGATCGCCTCGTCGATGCCGGCGAGGAGCGCCTCCTTCTTCTGGAACACCTGCATCACGACCCGCGGATGCCGGTCGTCCTCGAGCAGCACCTGGCGCGTGCGGTTGAAGTACTCGTCCGTGTAGTAGCCCTCGCGGATCTTCTCGACCGGCAGGTCGAAGATCTCGGGCGGGAGCCGCTTGCCTCTAGTCTCGACCGCCATCGGCAGCCTCCTCGAGTCGCAGGCAGGCAGCGAGCGCGGCCTCGGCGACTTCCAGCTGCTCGGGCGTCGGCTCGGCCGTCGCAAGCCGGTGCTGGAGCTCGTGCCCCGGCCGGGCGAGGACCTTCGAGAGCCGCCGCTCGGGGTTCCTGGACATCCAGTTGAAGACCTCGGTTGCCGCCGCGAGCGCGCCGACGGACGCTGCTGCCCGGGCGGTCGGCCGCATGTGCGCAGGCGCCTTGGTGGCGAGCGCGTTTCCGGCCGCCATCGTCACGATCAGCGGACCGACGAGGTGCGTCCCGCAGCGCTCGTGCTCCTTCGCGCGCGGCTCGCCGTGCTCGTAGGTCCCGATCGAGATGTGCTCCGCGCCGTGGTAGGCGGCGAGCGCAGAGCCCCGGAGAGCGATCGCCGCCGGCGCCAGCGACGCGAAGCCGGCGATCAGCTCCTTGGCCGCCGGACCGAGACGCCCGGAGCCGCGCACGACGTGCGTGAAGACCGCGCCTCCGACCATCGCCGCCAGGACGACGGGCCGCTCGAAGGGGAAGCGCGCCTCCGGCACCCGCCGGCGCACCTCAGGCAGCAGCGCGAAGATCTCCGCGACCCGGGCCGGGCCGCGCAGGAACGGCTTCCCGACGTTCGCCGCCCGGAAGCGCTTGAGGTCGGACTCGACACGCAGCGCGCCCTCCGGTGTCCGCACGGCGCAGGCCCACGCATTCGGCCCGTGGACGAGCACGCCGTTGGCGAGCGCCATGCCGCCGAGCCGGATCTTCTCGCTCACGCCGTCGAGGGTAGCGACCCGATCTCTTCCGCCGCACGGCGGAGGAACTGGACGCCGAGCTCGAGGTCCTCGACCTCGATCCGCTCGTCGGCTGAGTGAATCAGCCGGGCGGCGACCTCGGGATCCATCGTCCGCATGGGAAAGAACCCGTACGCGACGGTGCCGAACGCCTCTCGGAGCCAGTGGCTGTCGGTGAAGCCCGAGAGCAGCAGTGGCACGACCTGGGCCCCGGAGTCCATCTCCTCGACGAACGCCTCGATAGCCCTCCAGAGCGGTGTGTCCATCGACGAGCGCGTCCCGCCGTGGCCCTCGAGCCATTCGAAGTCCAGGTCGGGAACGTCGAGGAACTCGCGAAGCCGGGCTTCCACCTCGGCCTGGGTGCGCTCGGGGAGGATCCGGCAGTCGACGATGACCTCGCAGCGCGCCGGGATGACGTTCCGCCCGTGCGACGCGGTGATCTGGGTCGGCGACACCGTCGTCCCCAGCAGAGACTCCACGAGGTCGCCGGCAAGCGGGTGGACCTCACGGGCGGCCTCCACGGCGCGGTCCGGGGACGGCACCTCACCGGTGACTGCGCGCAGAAACGCCTCCACCTCCGGCCCGAGCTCCGGCGTGTCCTGGAACAGGCCAAGGCGCTCGATCAGCGGCGCTGCCTTCACGAGCGCGTTGTCCGCGATCCCCGGTCGCGACGCATGGCCGCTTCGTCCGTGGACGATGATCCGGAACGGCGAGCTCATCTTCTCCGCGGTCGAGCACGCGTAGAAGACCCGGCCGCCCAGCACGAGCCGGTCGCCCGCGCCCTCGTTCACGCAGTACTCGGCCCGAACAGCCTCGGGATGCTCCTGGCACAGCCACTGGAGCCCGAAGCCGGCGCCGACCTCCTCGTCGGCGCAGGCGGCGAAGATCAGGTCGCCGCCGGGCTCGAAGCCCTCCCGGGCGAGCGACGCGATCGCGACCGCGCTCGCCGCGACCTGGCCCTTCATGTCGAGCGCGCCGCGGCCCCAGACCTGCCCCTCCCGGAGCTCGCCCGACCAGGGGTCGAGTCTCCCACTCCGCCGGGTCCGCGAGGACGGTGTCCGTGTGCGAGAGGAGCACGAGCCGCGGCCCTGTGCCTCTGACCCGGGATCCGCGCCACGAGGTTCGCCCGCTCGGGCACCTTCGCGTAGCAGCTCGGACTCGACGCCGTTGTCGCCGAGGTACTCGCGCAACACCTCCGCCGCCCGCGTCTCGTTGCCCGGCGGGTTGACCGTGTCGACCCGGATCAGCTCCTGGAGGAGCTCGGTCGCCTCCTCCCGCAGGGAGAGCGTCGCCACTAGCGGCGCGTGCCGACCGTCAGCAGATACGTCCGCGAGAAGCGAAGGCCGCCGTTCACACGCGAACGCTCGTGGAGCTCGACGAAGTTCCGGTGCAGCTGCTCCCGCTTCTCGTCCTCGAGCGAGTCAGCGAGCACCTTCGTCGGGCCGTAGTCGCGGCTGAAGAGCTCCCAGACTGCTTCGCCCGACTCCATCTCGAGCGGGCTGTCCAGCAGTCTCGAACTCGAGTTCGAAATCATCGGCGAGCAGATCACGCACGTGGTCCTCCCGACCGCAGTCGAACTGGTTGCCGACGCCCGGAGGCGGAGGCGGTTGGAACTCGCGCATGACACCGAAGAGCTCGGCGAGACCCGACTCCGGCGTCCAGCAGGCGAGGGCGATCCGTCCCCCCGGCCGCGTGACCCGCGCGAGCTCTCGCGCGATCGGCGCCGTGGTCTGGCGCGAACATCACGCCACACGTCGACGCGACCCGGTCGAAGCTCCCATCCTCGAGCTCCAGCGCCTCGACGTCGCCTACGCGATAGTCGATCTCCAGGCCGCGCTCCTCGGCTCGGCCTTTCGCCTGCTCGATCAGCGCAGGCGCCAGGTCGATGCCCACGACCTCTGCACCTGCCTCGGCGGCAAGCTCTGCGACCGCGCCCGTCCCGCAGGCGAGATCGAGAAAACGCTGGCCCGGCTCCGGGCCGCAGGCGGTCGATCACCGCGGCGTGGATATCCGTGATCGTCTCCGTGACCCCCTGGTAGGGGCCGGCGCCCCAGACGGCCGCATGTCGCTCTTTCAGCTCTTCGAATGGCACTCAGCTACCTCCTTCCTCGACTCGACGGACGAGCATACTTTTCTCGGCAATGAGCGATCTCTTCTCAGACGCCGCCAAGGAACGGCTGCCGCAGGTCGCGCCGCTCGCGCTCCGGCTCCGGCCGCAGCGGCTCGACGACTTCGTCGGCCAGGAGCAGATCCTCGGCGAGCGCTCCGCGCTCCGGCTCGCGATCGAGGAGGACCGGGTCGGCTCGATGATCCTCTACGGCCCGCCCGGGAAGCGGCAAGACGACGCTCGCGCGCATCGTCGCCAACCAGACCGGCGCTGCCTTCGACGAGCTCTCGGCCGTCTCGGCCACCGGTCTCCCAGGTGCGCGAGGTTATCGCGCAGGCCCGCGAGGAGCTGGGCGCCCAGGGCCGGCGCACGATCCTGTTCCTGGACGAGATCCACCGCTTCAACAAGGCGCAGCAGGACGCGCTGCTGCCTGCCGTCGAGGAGGGCGTCCTGACGCTGATCGGCGCCACGACCGAGAACCCGTACTTCGAGGTCAACTCGGCGCTGCTCTCCCGGGCGCAGATCTACGAGCTCCAGCCGCTGTCCCGCGAGCAGCTCGCCGTCGTCGTTCGGCGCGGCGCGGAGGAGCTCGAGCGCCGAGCTGCCGCCCGAGCTGGTCGAGCTGGTCGCCCTGCCGTGCGGGCGGCGACGCCAGGAACGCGCTGAACATCCTCGAGCTCGCCGTCCAGACCGCGCGCGCCGAGGGCAGCCCGCTCTCGGAGGAGCACGTCGAGGACGCGGCCCGCAAACGGCCGCTCGTCTACGACAAGGGCGGCGACGCGCACTACGACTTCGTCTCGGCGTTCATCAAGTCGATGCGCGGCTCGGATCCAGACGCGTCCGTCTACTACCTGGCCGCGATGCTCGAGGGCGGCGAGGATCCGCGATTCATCGCGCGCCGCATGGTCATCCTCGCGTCCGAGGACGTCGGCCTGGCCGACCCGCAGGCGCTCGTCGTCGCCGTCGCGGCGGCGCAGGCCGTGGAGCACGTGGGGCTCCCCGAGGCGCAGCTCAACCTCGCCGAGGCCGCGATCTACCTCGCGCTCGCGCCGAAGTCGAACGACGTGATCGTGGCGCTGCGCGACGCCCAGAAGGACGTCCGCGACCACGGCCACCTCCGTCCGCCGGACGCGCTCCGCGACACGCACTACTACGGCGCGAAGAAGCTCGGGCGCGGGACGGGCTACATCTACCCGCACTCCGACCCGCGCGGCTTCGAGACCGACAATCTTCCCGACGAGCTGAAAGGCCGCCGTTACTATCGGCCGTCCGGTTCAGGCCAGGAGAAGGAGGGCGAGGATGGCGGTTGAGCGCACCGCGAAGGCGGAGTGGCAGGGGGATCTGCTGAGCGGGTCCGGAACGGTCTCGACCGAGAGCGGGGCCGTCCGCAACGCGACGATCAAGTGGAGCTCACGCGCGGAGGCCGCCGACGAGAACACGAGCCCCGAGGAGCTGATCGCCGCGGCGCACGCCTCGTGCGTCTTGATGGCGCTCGCGAACGGGCTCGCGCAGGCGGGCACGCCGGCCCAGCGCCTCGAGAGCGAGGCCACGGCGACATTCGACAAGGTCGGCGACGGCTTCCGGATGACGACGATGCGGCTCCAGATCCGCGGCGAGGCCGACGGCGTGGACGAGGAGGGCTTCCGCAAGGCGGCCGAGGACGCGAAGGACAACTGCCCCGTCTCACAGGCGCTCAGCGACGACGTCGAAGTCTTGCTCAACGCCTCGCTCGCTTAGTCAGAGCCCTTCAGGATCCGGTTCGCGGCGAACTCGCCGAAGTCACCGCCCATCGCGCGATAGGCGGCGGCCGCACGCTCGATGTCGTACTCGGTGCGGCGGAATTCGAAGTCGCCGTCCCACGTCGCCCACGCTGCGCGCACATCGCCGTCCAGCGGCATCCCGGCGCTTCCCGGGTTGACGAGGTCGGTGCCGTTCGGGCCCGGACGGCGGAACTGCTGGTGGCTGTGCCCGAAGACGATCGTCCGGTCGCGGACTCCGCCCAGCATGCGCTCCTCGCCTTCCTCCGGTGTCGGCGCGAAGCTCTCGACATCGGAGACGGGCGAACCGTGGACGTAGAGGATCCCGTCGAGCTCGGCCTGCTCCGGAAGCCCGTACAGCCAGTTGATCTCCTCTTCGGTGAGCACTCCCTCGAACTCCTTGTACGCCTCGACCACCTCCGGGATGTCGGGCGGCTCGCGAAGCCAGCGCTCGCCGTTCCCGCGGATCCAGGTGGCGTTCGGGAGCTCGCGAAGCCTCGCGAGCGTCTCTTGGGGCGCGGGGCTCGGCGTGCCGTAGTCGCCGCCGAGGAGAAAGCTGTCGCAGCCCACGTCCTCCATCTCCGCAAGCACCGCCTCCAGCGCCGGCAGGTTCCCGTGGATGTCGTACAGAAGCCCTAACACAAGGACGATTCTCCCTTGGAATGGAGTAGGTTCGGCCGGCCGCGATGTTGGTTTCCGAGAGGACGATCTCTGTCGTGCTGGCGGACGACGATGAGGGCTACCTCGAGACGCTTCGCGCGCTCGTCGAGCAGCAACCGCCCTTGAGGGTCGTCGGGGTCGCCCTCGACGGGATCGAGGCCGTGAAATGCGTCGAGACCATCCACCCGGACGCCGTCGTGATCGACCTGCACATGCCGAGGCTGCACGGCGTGGCCGCCGTGGGTCGGCTTCGCGCAGAGCATCCGAGTCTGTGCCTGATCGCGCTCACCGGCGACTCTGACCCCGCGCTGCATCGAGCCGCGACCGACGCGGGCGCCGACGCAGTCATGCTCAAGGGCCAGCTGCTGGAAGGCCTCGGCGAGCGAATCGCGTCGGTGCGGCGGGAACGGGAGACCGCGGCGCTCCGCTGAACGTGCCAGGTGGCGAGGGCCGGAATCGAACCGGCGACACCACGGTTTTCAGCCGTGTGCTCTACCAACTGAGCTACCTCGCCGCAGTGCGGCCAGTCTAGCCGCACGAAAAGAGACGTCCGGGCCGGTGCTACCGCGCCGCGAACGTCTCAGTGCGCTGGACGTTAATCCCCTTTTCCGCGCCGGGCAAGCACGGCGTTGCCGCGGCCGGCCGTAATTTCCGCAAAGTCCGTGAAGCCGCGCCGCTCGAGCTCGCGCCGCAGGCGCTCGGGAGCGACGTAGATCGGCGTCTCCGGCCCCGCCGAGAACGCGTGCACCGTCCAGCCGCCCGGGCGGAGGACGCGGGCCGTCTCGTCGAGGAACGGGATCATGTTCGCGTGTGCGACGACGTCGAACTCGGCATCGTCGAACGGCAGCGCCGACGCGTCTCCCTGAACGAACTCGACGCCGGGAGCCAGTCGCCGAGCTTCCTCGAGCATCGCCTCGGACACGTCGACGCCTACGACCTTCGCGTCCTGAAAGCGCTTCGCGATCTCGAGGGCCCCCGCGCCGGTCCCGGTCCCGACGTCCAACGCACGTCCCACGGGCCCGTCCACTCGGTCGAGCGCCGTCTCGTAGGAGGCGAGGGAATCGGGTTGGCGCATGGCCGCCCACACCGGAGCCATGCGGTCGAACTGCCAGCGGACCGCCGGCCGGAAGATCGGCCAGAGACGCGGGCCACCGGACGACGAGGTTGGTGACCAGCCGGATGAACCGCCGGCCAAGGTATTCGCCTAGTCCGCCCGTAGCCGAACCTCCGTCCCGGCGCGCACACCGAATGTCTGGGCGGCGTTCCCGCGGGAGATCGCGAGCGCGATGTTCTGGTAGGCGTCCTCGTAGAGGATGATGTCGCCGGGCCGGGCGTCGGCGAACGTTCTCGCTGCCTGGGCGTAGAAACGGTCGACGGGAAGCTCCACCTCGACCCTCACGCCCGGCACGATGCCCAGCGGCTCGACGTCGCTCGCCGTCAGGTTCAGCTGGATGTTCCCGAACCGGTCGACGTAGAGGCACTTCGCCCGGATCCTCCGCGTCCCGATCTCCGGCTGCGGATACTCGTGGCGGACGAGCGAGTCCGGCTCGACGGCGTCACCGAGGTCTCCCGGGTCGAGGCCCAGCGCGAGGTGGGCCGCCGCCGGCGAGAAGATGTCCCGGCCGTGAAACGTCGGCGCGATCGGCTCGAGGGCGTACTCGCGGTTCGTGATCTCGTTCGCCGCCGCGATCCCGCCGAGGCGCTCTGCTGCGGGCACGAGCAGACCGTTGTCCGGCCCAACGAGGAGCCGGTCGTCCCCAGTGCGGATCACGAGCGCGCGGCGAGGCGTCCCGACGTCCGGATCGACAATCGCGAGATGCACGCCGGCCGGCATGTACGGCAGGGTGCTGGCCAACACGACGGAGCCCTGCAGGATGCTCGTCGGCTGGATCCCGTGCGTGATGTGGATCACGTCCACCTGCGGCGCGATCCGCTTGATCACGCCGTGGCACGTGCCGGCGAAGTCGTCCTCGACGCCGAAGTCCGAGAGGAAGGTGATCACCACGGGGCTGGACGCTAACGCGTCGCCGCCTCCACGGCGGCCAAGAGGCCTCTGGTGTCCTGGCTCTGGGCCTCCGCTACCACCTCGAGCCCGAGTGACCGCGCCGCCGAGGTGGTCTCCGGCCCGATTGAGACCGCAGGCCCTTTGCGGCCGAGCGCCGCGTACGCCCGGGCAGCGGACGGTGAGGCGAGAACGACCAAATCCGCGTCCGGAAGCTCGGGCGTGAGCTCGCGGGTCCGGTACAGCGGGACGAAGTCGGCGCCCAGCTCCTCGACGAGCAGGCGGCGGGCGGCCTCGGCGCCGGCGAACAGTACGCGCCCGGCCGGCCGGGGCAGCTCGGAAAGCAGGCCCTCCTGAGTCGACACGCGCGGTACGAGGTCCGCACCGCCGAGCGCATCCGCCGTCACCCGACCGATCGCCGCAATCGCGCCCGGCCGGCCACGGCCCCGGCGGCGAAGCTCCCGTGCGCCCATCGCGCTCGTGACGAGCACCCAGTCGTAGCCGTCGAGGTCGATCGGCTCGTCGCCGAGCGGCTCGAGCGCGATCAGCGGCACGCACTCGACCTCGTGCCCCGCCGCGCGGAGAGCGTCGGCGAGCTCCTCGTTCCGCCCCTCCGGACGGGTCAGCAGGATCCTCACGGAACGAGTGCGAGCAGCTCCCGCCCGAGGCTGACGGGATCGTCGCCGGTCCGGCGCTCGACCCAGCTCCCGTCCTCGGCCGCGACGAGCGCGGTCAGCCGGTCGCCGTCGTGGTACGCGGCGACCGGTGCGAGGCAGCCGCCGCCGACGGCCGCGACGCACGCACGCTCGGACTCGACCCGCCGCCTGGTCGCGGGGTGGTCGGCGTGAGCGACCACGCCCTCCTCTCCGGCGCGGACCTGGAGCGCGAGCGCACCCTGGCCGGACTCGGGCAGCAGCTCGTCGGGCTCGAAGCGCCGACCGATCTCGTCCGCGAGACCGAGCCGGTCGAGGCCGCAGGCCGCGAGAACGACTGCATCGAGGCCCCGCTCGCCCCGCTTCCGGAGTCGCGTGTCGATGTTCCCCCGCAGCGGCTCGATCCGAAGCTCCGGCTCGAGCGCGAGCAGCTGCGCCCGACGCCGGACCGACGCGGTCCCGACACGCATCCCCGGCCGGACGGCGTCCGCGCCGCAGAGCGCGTCGCGGGGATCCTCCCGCTCGAGGTAGGCGCCGACCGCGAGCCCTTCCGTGTCCGTCGACGTCATGTCCTTCGCCGAGTGGACGGCGACGTCGATCCGCTCCTCGAGCAGCGCCTCCTCGAGCTCCTTCACGAAGACGCCCCGCGAGCCGATCTCTCCGAACGGCTTCGTCCGATCGCGGTCGCCTGCGGTCGTCACCGGGACGAGCGCGAACTCCAGGCCGGGCCGACGCAGCGCTTCGACCGCGAGCTCGGCCTGCGTCAGGGCGAGGCGGCTACCCCTCGAGCCGACCCTGAGGAGCACGGCGCTCGTCCTCCTCGCCGAGCCCGGCCTCCTTCAGGCGCATGATCGGCTGATGGAGGAGCTTGTTGACGATCTGGCTTGTCAGGGATTCCACGGCACGGCGCTCGGTCTCCGAGAGGCCGGCCAGGCGTGGGCTCGCCTTCGCGAGCTCTCCGCGGCGAATTTCCTCGGCCCGCTCACGGAGTGACGCGATCGCGGGAACCGAATCCAGCGAGCCGAGCCACTGCTGGAAGCGTTCTCCCTCCCCGGCGACGATCGCCTCCGCTCGCATCGCCTCGCCTCGCCTGCCGGTGAGCGTCTCCTCGACGACAGCCTGGAGGTCGTCGATGTCGTACAGGAAGCAGCCGTGCAGCTCCTTGATCGACGGATCGATGTCACGCGGGACCGCGAGATCGACGAGCAGTATCGGTCGGCCGCGGCGGGCCGAGAGCGCGCGCTCGACCTGCTCCCGCACGAGGATCGTGTCGCGTGACGCAGTCGACGAGACGACGATGTCCGCCGTCTCCAGCTCGGGCCCGAGGGCGTCCAGCGGGAGCGCCTCGCCGCCGAAGCGCTCTGCGAGCGACGACGCACGGTCGATCGTCCGGTTCGCGACGAAGGAGAGCTCCGCACCTCGGCTGACAAGGTTGCGGGCGGCCAACTCGCCGACCTTGCCGGCGCCGATGACGACGATGCGCCGCCCGGAGAGGTCGCCGAACACCTGCGCGGCGAGCGCCGCGGCCGCAGAGGCGACGGATGCCGGGCTCTCGCCGATCGCCGTCTCGGTCCTGACCCGCTTGCCTGCATGTAGCGCCTGGCGAAAGAGCCTGTCGAGAAGCGGGCCGACAGCACCGCGCTCGTAAGCAGACCGCACCTGTCCCTGAATCTCGCCTTCGCCCGGCACGAGCGAGTCGAGCCCGGCGGCGACACGGAAGAGATGAGTGGCGGCCGCTTCCTGCTCGAGCCGGTACAGGTACGGCTCGAGCTCTGCCCGAGGGATCCGGCCGAGATCGGCCAGCGCCGAGGTCGCACGGTCTTCCGCGGCGTCGGCATCTGCGGCCGCGAGGTAGAGCTCGGTGCGATTGCAGGTCGAGAGGCAAACGGCCTCGCCGCTCTCGCCCAGGCGCTGTGCCAGCGCGGCCTCGCCCTCCCCGTCGAGCGCCACGCGCTCGCGTACCTCGATGGGCGCTAGCCGGTGCGACGTGCCGACGACTAGGAGCTTCATGCGACGTGGGCGAACAGGAGCCCGAGTTGGAGGACGATGACGGCGGCGACTCCACCAAGCGCGAGCACGGCGGCAAGCTCGCGGCGACCGGCGCGCACGCGAAGGTAAAGGACGGAGGCGCCGAGCGCCCAAAGCACGACGGTTCCCGCGATCAGGACGTCGAGACCTCGGTCCGGCAGTCGGGCGAGGCCCGGGACGATCCCGGCGGTCAGGGCGGCCAACGACACGCCGACCGTCGTCACCGTCAGCCGGTCGAGCGCGACTAACGACGGGATCCGGAGCTTGAGGAGCCCGGCCGGATGGCTCTTCAACTCGCGTTCCTGCCAGAGCTCGAGCGCCGCGAGCCCGCCGGCGACCGTGAACCCGGCGAACGCCACGAGGACGAACCCGATGTGAAGGACGAGAACGACGTCGCCCCAGGCGGCTCCGGCTGTTTCCTCAGTCCCGCCGGCCGCGTAGGAGATCGCCAACAGCGCGGCGGCGAGCGGCATCACGCCGAGACCGAGAAGGCGGTAGCGGGGACTGCAGCCCCAGATCAGGTACGCGCTGACCACGAGCCAGACGAAGAGGTTGAGGGACCCCGCCCACGTGTTCCACGGAAACCCGTCCGCATCGGCGGCCTGGACAACGAGCAGCGCCGTCTGCGCGAGCCATCCGATCCGGACGCCCCAGGTCCCGAGGCGCCCGAGCGATCCGGGCCTGCGCGCGTTCCCCGCGTACGCGACCGCCGCCTCGCCGTACGCGAGCAGGGCCGGCCAGACGAGCAGCTCAGCCACCGCGTGCCTCCCGCTGCCGCGCCAGCTCGGCGAGCGCGGTCAGCTCGCGCTCCAGACGCCCGACCTTCAACGAAATGAGGACGACGTAGAGCAGCACGGCCGCGAAGACCACGAGATACGCCGCCCAGAGGTACTTCTCACCGGTGCTCACGCGAGCCGCTCCCGCAGCGCGCGGAGGCTCGCGTCGGCCCGTTTTCCGGAGAGCTCGATCAGGTAGAGGGCGCCGGCCAGCGCCAGCATCGCGGCCAGGCAGACGCAGAACGTGAGGAACATCGAGCCCTCCATGTCGGGCCCATCACGTTTGAAGACCACGGGATGGATCAGCCCCTCCGCAAGCCGGATCGCCAAGAAGCTGACCGGGATCAGCACGACACCGAAGAGCGCGTAGACGGCGGACGTGCGGGCCCGGCGGGGACCGGGATCGGTCGAGTATCGGAGCATGAAGTACGCGGAGTAGAACAGGAACAGGATCAGGAAGAGCGTCAGCTGCTGCTCGCTCCACACCCACCACTGGCCCCAGGAGACCTTTGCCCAGATCGAACCGGTGACCAGAGTGAGCACGCCGAAGATCACACCCATGTGCACCGCCGTGTAGCTCTCGAGGTCGTGACGATCGTCGCCTTTCCAGAGGAGACGCAGCGCTTTCCAGGCGGCCCAGAAGAACGCGGCGTACGAGGTCAGCGCGACCGGGACGTGGATGTAGAAGATCTTCTGGCTGATGCCCTGGTCGGCGTCCTCGGGCGCCCAGAAGATCGCGAGCGAAAGGCCCGCGACCAGGAGAGCCGCCGCTGTCAGCGAGAGGAGGGCGGCGCCGTTATTCCGTAACGACGTACTCAAAGCTTGCCCAGGACAGGATCGCAAAGATCAGGTCGTAGAGCGCGAGGAAGGCCAAGTACCGGCCTGGGTCGTCGGCGACGGTCGCGCCCACGCCGCCGACCACGAGCGGGATGGCAACGGGTAGGAACAGAAGCGGCAAAAGCAGCTCGCGTGCGCGAGCGGCGGCGGCCATCGCGCCGAGCAGGGTCCCGACCGCAGCGATCCCGACGTTCGCGAGCGCGACCCCGGCGATCAGCTCCCAGGTCACGGCCTCGTAGAAGAGCCCGAACGCCGGAAGCGCGACGGCCTCGGCGAACAACAGGAAGGCGAGGACGCTGAGCGTCTTCCCGAGCCAGATCGCGCTCCGATCGCACGGCGCGAGGATCAGCCCGTCGAGCGTCCCCTGGTCCCGCTCGCCGACGAACGAACGCACGAGGGCGAGCAGCGCCGTGAAGAGGAGCGCGATCCAGAGCATCCCGCTCGCCGCGAGGCGCGAGCTCTCGGCCGGAAGGGCGAAGTGGAAGACCACGAGCGCCGCGACGACGAAGAGGAGCATGGCAGGCACGGTGTCGCGCGTACGGAGCTCGACGAGGAGATCCTTGCGCGCGAGTGCCGCGACGTCGCCGAGGTAGCCGGTCACGCGAGCGCGAGTCGCTGGGTCGCGAGCGGCGCGATGCGCTCGGGCTGGTGGCTTGCAACGACGATGCGTGCGCGGCGCCGCCTGGCCCAGCTCCGCGTCGAGAAGCTCGGCGCCGTCCGCATCGAGCGCGCTGAAGGGCTCGTCGAGGAGCAGGAGCTCCGGGTCGTGGAGGAGCGTCCGGCAGAGCGCGAGCCGCTGCACCATCCCCCGCGAGAACGTCGACACGGGCTCGCCGCGGGCAGCCCAGAGCCCGAAGCGCTCCAGGAGCATTCCCGTTCGCTCCCGGTGCTCCGGAACGCGATAGAGCCGCCCGAAGAGATCGAGGTTCTCGAGCGCCGTGAGCTCGCGGTAGACAAGCGGCTCGTGGCCGAGGAAGCCGATCTGCCCGCGGTCGGCGCGAACCTCGAGCTCGCCCTCCGTCGGAGCAAGCAGCCCCGCAAGCAGCCGAAGCAATGTGGTCTTCCCCGAGCCGTTGGGGCCGGTGATCAGCAGGAATCCACGCTCCTCGAGGCGGACGTCGACCCCGGAAAGCGCGCGCCGCTCCCCGAACCGCCGGCCGAGCCCACTCGCGCTGATCATCCCGCGCCCACCTCGCTGGTCTCGCTCAGGAACCCCCAACCTCCTCCCCGAGGCGATCGTATCCGTGGGCGGCGCACGGGTGGGTGACGGAACAGTGCCGAAACTGCGCCAACTCGGTTGACCGACGGGCCCGGGCTCAGGTCTGGCGGTGCCCTCCGGTCTCGCCGGCAAGCAGCCGAACTGCGTGCGGAAGCGCCTCCCGGACGACCGCAAAACCGTCGCGGCAGCCGCCCGGGGAGCCGGGCAGGTTCACAACGAGCGTTCGGCCCCGAGTACCCGCGATCCCCCGCGAGAGCATGCCGTGCGGCGTGCGCACCACGGCATCGGCTCGGATCGCCTCCACCAGACCCGGAATCTGACGCTCGACGACCGCCGCCGTCGCCTCGGGAGTGACGTCGCGCGGCGCCACGCCTGTGCCTCCCGTGGTCAGAACCAGCTCGAACTCGTCGGCGAGCGCTTCGATCGCCTCCGCAATCTCGCTCCGCTCGTCCGGCACGACCCGCCGGGTCACCTCGTGTCCGTCCTCCCGGAGAAGCTCTTCCAGCACTGCGCCGCTCTCGTCCGGGCGCTCGCCGCCCGCGACGCCGTCGGAGACCGTCAGAACCGCGGCCCTCAGATCTCCTCCTTCGCCTTCTCCAGCAAGCGCACTTCGCGAACGACCATCGAGTCGTCGACCGCCTTCGCCATGTCGTAGATCGTGAGCGCAGCGATCGAGGCAGCAACGAGCGCCTCCATCTCGACCCCGGTCTGCGCCGTCGTCTCCACCGTAGCCGTGACATCCGCTCCGTTATCTACGATGGCAACATGGACGTCGATCGAAGTGAGCGGCAACGGGTGGCAGAGGGGGATCAGGTCGCTTGTGCGCTTCGCGGCCATGACACCGGCCAACTGCGCCGTTGTCAGCGCGTCGCCCTTGGGCAGCTCTCCGAGCCGAGCGGCAGTCTCGGGGCGCATCTCGACGAGCGCCCGCGCCCGCGCGCGCCGCCGTGAGAGCGGCTTGCCGCCGACATCCACCATCCGGACTCCACCCGCCTCGTCGATGTGCGAGAAGTCCGTCACGGACGGGCGCCGGCCCGCTCGGCGGCGGCGTCGAGATCCGCGAGCTGACCCTCGACCCACTCACTGAGGTCGTGCTCGCGGATGTGGGCGCGGAGCGCGCGACTTCGGGCAGCGCGCTCGTCGGCCGGCATCTCGAGCGCTGAGTAGATCGCGTCCGCCTGCCCCGCGATGTCGAACGGGTTGACCGTCACCGCCCAGTCGCTCAGCTCCTCATGGGCGCCCGCATTCTCGGAGAGGATCAGGACGCCGTCCCGCTCGTTGACGAGCGGCGCTTCCTTGGCGACGAGGTTCAGTCCGTCGAAGATCGCGTTCACGAGCAGGACGTCGTACTGCTTGTAGGCGGCGACAGACCCGAGGAAGTTGTCGGCGATCCGCAGATCGATCGGCGTCCAGCCCTCGGCCTGGAACCGGTCGTTGACCACCCGGGCCGTTCGTTGGATGGCACCGAGATACTCCGCGTACTCGGGAATGTCCTGCCGGCTCGGGTCGAGCAGCGCGAGCATCCCAACCCGTCCGTGGTACTCGGGATGATCGGTCAGGAACCGCTCGAACGCCCGGAATCCGCGCACAACGTTCTTCGATGGGTCGGTCCGGTCGACGCGGAGGATCAGCCGCTCGGGTCGCGACGCGGCGAGCTCGGCCTCGAGCTCGCGGACGGCGTCGCCGGCGGCAAGCTCGTCGAACTCGGCCGCATCGACGGAGATCGGGCGATTCGTAGCCCACACCCGGCGGCCGTCGTAGTCCGCGGTGCCGTCGAGAAGGTTGCCCTCGGCGCCGACGATGTCCATGCACGAGCGGAGAAAGGAGCGGCGCCAGCGATCCGTGTGAAAGCCGACGACGTCGTTCGCCAGCAGCCCATCGTGCAAGGCACGCCGGATCGCCTCGGGAAGCACCCGCCAGTAGTCCGGTTCCGGCCAAGGGATGTGAACGAAGTGCGACAGCGCCGCCTCGGGCATTCGCGCCCGCACGAACCGCGGCGCGAGATACAGGTGGTAGTCGTGGAAGAAGACCGGCGAACCGGGCTCCGCCTCCAACTCGGCGACGACAGCGTCGGCGAAGCCTGCGTTGACGGCGACGTACCCCTCCTCCCACGCGTGGTGAAGCCCCCGATCGACGTTCGGCGCCTGCGCGAGGTTCCACAGGTAGTGCTGAAGGAACCAGAGGGTGGGGTTCGCGACGACGTTGTAGAACCAGTCGTACGCCGTGCGGTCGTGCGAGACGAGCCTCAGCTGGTACGGCGAGCCGTCGCGAGCCGTCTCGTCGATCGCCTCACCGCTTGCCTCCTCGGCAACCGCACGATCCTCGTCGGTCATCGCGCTCGCGATCCAGATGACGTCGTGCATGGCGACCAGGCTGCGGAGCGCCGTCACGAGCCCGCCGCCGCCACGTCTGGCGACCCGCTGACCGTCCGCATCGCGGTCGAAGGTCACGGGGCCGCGGTTGGAAACGACGATCAGCCTTCGTCGGGCGCCCATCGCCAGGACCCTACCCGAGCGGTTTCTGGCTCAGACGGCGGGCTCAGACAGCCTCAGCAGAGACGGTCACCAGCTGGGTCTCGCCCGTGTCGGTGCCGTCGAGCCTGTTGAAGAGGGCAAGCCAGTCGCGCAGAAGTCTCGGCGTGAGAAAGTGCTGGCGCACGTACTCCTTGCCCCGGACTCCGCGGCGACGAGCCGCTTCAGGCTCGGCGAGGATCTCCAGGCACGCGGCCGCGCACTCCTCGACCGAGTCCACGAGCCAGCCGGTCTCGCCGTCCTGGATCTGCGCCGGGATCCCGCCGACTCGCCCCGCCACGGTGGGCCGGGCCTTCCAGAGTCCCTCGGTCACCGTCAGGCCGAAGCCCTCCCGGATCGACTTCTGGAGGACGGCCGCCGAGTACACCTGGAACGCGTTGACCTCGACGGAGCCGATGTTGTTGAGGTTCGAGAGGATGAAGATGTCAGGGTCGCCGCCCGCGTGCTCGACCGTCTGGTTGTAGAAGTCCCAGCCTTCGGGGTCGTCGTGCGCCATCGACCCCACCAGCCCGAGCTGCAGACCCGGATGCGACTCGCGCGCGAGCCTGAAGGCATCGATCACGCCGAGCGGGTCCTTCCAGGGGTCGAACCGTGACACCTGCGTGAGCAGCGGCCGCTCCACGTCGATCCCGAACTGGTCGACGATGTACGCCGCATCTTCCGCGGAGAGCGCGATGTTCTTCGGCGCAAGCGGGTCGATCGCCGGCGGCCAGATGTACGCCTCCGGGATATCGCCCGTCCGCGGGACGTACTGCGGCATGTGGAAGATCGCCCCGTCATAGCGGGCAATCGAGGGGAGGAGCACGCCGAGCACATCCTCGTTCGGCGTGGAGAGGTCGATGTGGCAGCGCCAGATCCAGCGCGCCTCCGAGCTCGGGAAATGGTCGATCATCGCGACCGGCTGCGGGTCGTGGACGATGACGACGTCGTACTCGGAGTCGTCGAACTCCTTGGCGTTTGCCGCGTTGTATTGCTGGAAGATCCGCACCTCCTCGTCGGTCAGCCCGAGCGGGCTGCCCTGCAGCGCGTTGTGGATCTTCTTCGTGACGTCGAAAAACTCGTCCTTGCCCTTGATGATCCGCCAGTCCGTGTCGAGCCCGGCGCTGCGCATCAGCGGAATCAGCGTGTAGTTGATCTCCGCGACGCCGCCGCCGAACGCCGTCGCCGAGAGGTGGCAAACCCGCTTGCCCTCGAGCGGCCCGGCGAGGCGCTGGATCTCGGCCATCAGACCACGGCCGCCGATGGTCGCGTAGTCCGAGAGCGGTTTGGTGCCGACGTTGACGATCGGGAGCATGTTCAGACGTCCGAGCTGTGCCGGTGGAATGGGTCTTGCGAGGTGCTGACTATGCCTCGATGAACTTTACGAGCCGGAGCCGAGATCCCTGCCCGTCATCTCCCGACCCGAGCTCGAGCTCATCGGCGAGCTCCCGGATGATCGCGATCCCGAGGCCCCCTTCATTGAGACCCTGCTTGTCCAGGACCGCCGGTTCGGGTTCGGAGAACCCCGGGCCGTCGTCGCGCACTTCGACGACGAGTCGGTCGGGATGGAGCTCGTAGACAACCTGGACCGAGCCTTCGCGGCCGTCGCCGTAGGCGTGCCGGATGGAGTTGGAGCAGGCTTCGGTGACTGCGAGCTTGAGGTCGCCGAGCGTCTCGTCGGAAAGCTCACGGGACTGGGACAGGCCGCTGAGGGTGAGCCGAACCAGCGTGATGTACTCGGGCTTGGCCGGAATCGTCAACCAGATGGTCGGGGCACCACCGTTGGACGCAGGGGCTGAGCGGCTCGTCATGAATTTGGAAGGTTTTACCAGGTTTACGGAAACGGATCCCCAACACTTCCACTATTCCAACCCCGTGGAGAAATCAAACTCCCGAGGGCTAGTCCTCGACCTCTGGCCGCCTCGGGCGCTCCCCGAGCCGAACAGGGACGACCATCCGGCGTCCCTGGCGCAGGACCGTGAACGAGACGACCTGGCCGGGCACGAGGCGTTCGCTCACTTCGCGGACGAGGTCGTCTGCGCTGCGGACCTCCTGTGAGCCGATCTTGACGACGACATCGCCGCCGACCCGAACGTCGAAGCCGTTGAGCTGCCGGCGCTGGCTCCCCCCGCGCAGGCCGGCCTCCTGGCCCGGGCTCTTCGGGACGACGCTGGCGATCACGGCCCCACGCTGAACGGGGTATCCGAAGCGCTTGGCGATCGTCGGTGTCAGATCCTCCGCGTTGACGCCGACATACGCGTAGGCGACACGGCCGTCGCGGACGAGCTGGCGAAACGAGCGCTTGGCTGCGTTGATCGGGATCGCGAAGCCGACGCCCTCGGACTGGCCCGAGTCGCTTCGAATCTGCGCGTTGATGCCAATCACGAGGCCGCGCGCGTCGAAGAGCGGCCCGCCCGAGTTCCCGTGCGTGATCGGGGCGTCAGTCTGGATCGCGTCGCCGACGTTGTAGCCCGACGTCAGCGAGTTGATCGAGCGGCGCGTCGCCGAGACGACGCCGACCGAGAGCGAGCTCTCGTTGCCGAACGGACTGCCGAGCGCCGCGACGGGCTCACCGACGACCACGCGGGCGGAGTCGCCGAGCGGCACTGGATCGAGCGCGTGCGCAGCCGGATCGACTTTCAGGACGCCGACGTCGTCGAAAACGTCCCACCCGATCACCGTGGCCTCGACTCGATCGCCGTCACGGAAGCCGAGGTAGACGCGGTCGGCCGCCTCCGGCTCGCCCGTCTCGTCAGGGCCGGCCGTCGTGACCACGTGCGCGCTCGTGAGGATGTAGCCCTCTCGAGAGATGACGAAGCCCGAGCCCTGCGCGGCATGGTCGGCAGGCGCACGGTCGTCGAAATACGCGTAGATCGTGACGACACCGCCGCTGCGCGACTGGTAGATCGCCGCCGGGTCGAATGTGTTCCCTGCGAGAGGCTTGGCCGCACGATTCGGATTTGCGATCTCGCGCTCGACTGCCAACGCCCCGCCCGAGCCGCTGACGAAGACTGTCTCGGTCCCACCGTCCAGCAGACCGGTCTGGTCGGCCGCGACGACGGAGACGAGGCCGCCGACGGCGGCAGCGACGAGCGCGATGACTGCGAGGGCGGACGGACGCACCGGCTTCGTCACTGTAGCCGTGTGGCTCCGCCTGACTACCTCGTTTCCACGTGAAACGACTAGCGGACGAGCGCGGGCTCGGGCTCTTCCACCGCGAGCGGGCTCCGCGGGAGTTTCAACGTGAAAACGGTGCGCCCGGGCCGTGAGTCGAGCTCGATCTCGCCGCCCATCACGCCTGCAAGCTCTCGAGCAATAGCCAGGCCGAGGCCCGAACCAGACGAGACCGCGACGCCGGCCCGGTAGAAGCGCTCGAACACGTGCTGCTGGTCGTCGGGAGGGATGCCCGGGCCAGCGTCTTCGACGCGCAGCTCGACCCCGTCGTCGGTTTCGGCGGTGTGGAGCCGGATCCCGGTCCCCGGCGGCGTATGGAGAATCGCGTTCTCGACGAGGATTCGTCCGATCTGGCGAACCCGTTCCTCGTCGGCGAGCGCGAGGGCGCCCGGCTCGCCGTCTGCCTCGAGCGCGTGGTCCCGACCGCGGCCGACGCCGCCGAACTCCGCTGCGAGCGACTGCGCGATCTCCCCCAGATCGACTGGGGTCATTTCCACGTGCAAACGACCCGCGTCGAGACGGGAGAGGTCGAGAAGGTCGGTCGCGAGCTTCGTGAGGCGCTCGACCTGGAGCCGCATCTCGGCGAGAAACTCGCTCCGCGTTTCCTCGTCCATGTCCTCGTCGGTCAGGAGCTCGAGGTGGCCTCCAAGAGCGAAGATCGGTGTTCGCAGCTCGTGGGAGGCGTTGGCGATGAACTCGCGGCGCGCCCGCTCGAGCGTCGCCAGCTGCGCCCGCATGCGGTCGAACGCCCTGGCCAGCTCCCCGATCTCGTCTGCGCTCGTGTCCACCACCGGCTCGTCGAATCGTCCACCGGCGATCCGCTCGGCTGCGCGCTCCAGGCGGTGCACACGCCGCGCGAAGATCCGCGAGAGGAAGATTCCCGCGAGGGCGGCTGCGAGCAACGCCAAGAGGCCGGCGAAGATGAAACGCTCGCGGACGAGCGAAACGGTCTCCAGCGTCTCTGTCAGCGGCGTGGACACCTGCAGGACGTACGCGCCTCCGAAGGGCACCGCGACCGTCGCGAACTGCGTTCCCTGCCGCGCGACGATGCCGCTCTGCGTCCGGCGCCGGTCGGCCGCCGCCTGACCGACGGGATTGTCCTCGGACTGCCCGGTCGGCCGTGAGTCCATCAACGGACGCAGCACCACGGGAGAGCTCGTGTCGTCGAGGTACTCGTAGACGACGATCCGCACGCCGCGTACCTGGCTTTCCGTCGAGACGAAGCCGGGCCAAGTGAACGTTGGCTCGTCCACTGTCTCCTGGAAGTCGGCGATGACCGCGTCCGCCGTCCGCTCGAGCTGTGCGATCCGGCCGTCGACGAGCCTGTCCTCGACCGTCGGCACGATCGCGATGTAGACGATTGCGAGAGCGCCGGCAACCAGCGCGACGAGCGCGAGACTGAGCTTGAGCCCGACGGTGCGAAGGCGCATCAGCTGTCCCTGAACCGGTAGCCGGCGCCACGAACTGTGAGGATGAACTCGGGCTCGCTGGCGTCGTGCTCGAGCTTTTCGCGCAGGTGGCGGACGTGGACGTCGATCGTGCGCGGCTCGCGGTACGCCGAGTCGCCCCAGAGCGCCTCGAGCAGCTGCCGTCGGGTGAAGACCCGCCCAGGATTCGACGCAAGCGTGCGCAGGAGCTCGAACTCGACGTAGGTGAGCTGCACGGCGTCGCCGCGCACCTCCACCGTTCGCCGGGCCGGATCAACGAGCAGGTCCTTCGCCTCGATCACCTCGCCGTCGCGCCGGTCCTGCTGCGCAGGCAGGGACGCGCGGCGCAGAAGCGCCCGCACGCGGCTTCGGAACTCGCGGATCGAGAAAGGCTTCGTGATGTAGTCGTCGGCGCCGAGCTCCAGGCCGAGCACCTTGTCGAGCTCGTCGTCCCGCGCGGTAAGCATGATGATCGGGACGGCGCTTTGGGCACGGAGGCGCTTGCAGACCTCGAGCCCGTCGAGCTTGGGCAGCATCAGGTCGAGCACGACGAGGTCGACCGGCTCGGACGAGAACTTCGCGAGCGCTTCCTCGCCGTCCTTGGCCGCGAGAACGCGGTACCCATCCCGTTCCAACGGGTACGAGAGGAGCTTCTGGACGGAGTCCTCGTCGTCTACGAGGAGGATTGTGGAGGAGTCGGGCACGGGCGCATCACCGCCGGGCGCGCGAGGCCGGGGCCCTCCCTACTATAGCCTCGGCATGCCGCCTTTCCGGCGCCCAACCTCGCGGAGGCGGGCGCGGCACGGCTCCCTCGAGCGCCCGGTCAACGCCCGCGCCTATCGGGGAACTGCGCTGCTCGTCGCCATACCGCTGCTGATCACGGCTTTCACGATCACGCGGCTCGAGAGCCTGCCTCCGCCGACCTTCCCTGCCGCCTTCGACGAGGTCGGCGCAACGCAGTCCGCCCGAGAGCTCGCGACGCAGTTTCCGAATCGGACGCCTGGGTCGCCCACCGCCTCGGACGCGGCGAATTGGGTCGCCGAGCGGCTTGCGTCCTTCGGTTTTCGCGTGCAACGAGACCGCTTCGAGGCGCAGGTTCCAGAGCAAGGCCGAGTCGGGCTCGAGAACGTGATCGCTGTCTCCCCGGGCCGCTCGCCGGACGTGCTCGTGGTCATGGCGCACCGGGACAACCTCGGCGCGACGGGGCAGGGAGCGAACGACAACGCCTCGGGCACCGGCGTCCTGCTCGAGCTCGCCCGCGGCTACGGCCTCCGCGTCGCCCCTGCGCCGGGACAGGAGCGTGCGCCCGCCAGTCCGACGCACACGATCGTCCTCGTCTCGACGGACGGTGGCGCGTACGGCGGCATCGGAGCGGCGCGATTCCTCGAGACCTCGCCGTACCGGCGGCGGGTCGCGTCGGCGGTCAACCTCGTGGCGATCGGGGGAGAGGGCGGTATTCGCCTCGAGCTCGCCGCCGACCGGCCGCGCTCGCCCGACGCGACGCTCGTCGAGACGGCCGCAGCGCGGATCCTCCAGCACGCAGGAGCAGAGCCGAGGCGCACGAGCGCGGCGGGTCAGCTGATCGACCTCGCCTTCCCCTTCAGCCTGTACGAGCAGGCTCCCTTGATCGGCGCAGGGATCCCAGCGCTCAGCATCACAACCGCCGGCCCACGCCCGCCGCGGCCCGAGACGGACACGCTCGACCGGCTGAGCGACCAGCGCATCGGCCAAGTGGGCCGAACGGCGGAGGCGCTTCTCGGTTCGCTCGACGAGGGCGTCGCGCTCGCCCGGGACACGTCGACCTACGTCTACCTCGGAGGACGGATCGTCCAGGGCTGGGCGGTGAAGCTCGTCCTGATCACGGCGCTCTTGCCGTTCCTGCTTGCCGCCGTCGACCTGTTCGCCCGCTGCCGGAGGCGCCGGATCCCGCTTGCGCCGGCGCTCCGGAGCTACAGGACACGACTTGCGTTCTGGCTCTGGATCGGCCTTGCGTTCGGATTCCTCGCACTGATCGGCGCCTGGCCGCAAGTGGACCGACCCCCGCCGCCCGGCACGAGCCTGGCGGAGGACTGGCCGGTCGTGACGCTGACGATCTTCCTCGTCTTTGCGTTCGTGAGCTGGCTGGTCAGCCGCGAGCGCCTGCTCCCGCGTCGAGCGGTCTCTGTCGAGGAAGAGCTCGCGGGGCAGACGGCCGGGCTGCTCGTGCTGGCAGTCCTGGCACTCCTGACGCTGGCGACGAACGCGTTCGCGCTCATCTTCCTGCTCCCGTCGCTCCACGCCTGGCTCTGGCTGCCTCAGGTTCGGCACGCCGCGCCGTGGCAGCGGGCAGGCGTCCTCGCAGCGGGTTTCCTGGGCCCGGCGATCTTGATTGCGTCGTTCGCATGGCGTTTCGAGCTCGGCTTCGACGCACCGTGGTACGTGCTCGAGCTCGTGGCGATCGGCTGGGTGCCGTTGCCGGCGATCGTGATCGCACTCGGCTGGTTCGCGGCCGCGGGCCAGCTGGCGGCCGTGGCGACCGGACGCTACGCGCCGTACCCGGACGCGCGTGAGCGCCCGCCCCGCGGGCCGCTCCGGCAGCTGATCGGCCGACTTCTCGGCCTGGCGCTCGGCCGCCGGGTGGCCGAGCCTAGGCGAGCCGTAGGTAGCTGACCGGCGCGCCGGCGGGCAGCTCGCCGGTGCCGGCCGGAATCACCACCAGCGCGTCCGCGCCGGCGGCGCGCGCGATCATGTGCGAGTCCTGACCGGTCAGGACGTCGAGCTCGACCGCAGAGTCGACGACCGCGGTCCTGGCCCGCATCAGCTCCGTCCGCGCCGGGTTCGGACGCACGGCCCGCGCGAGGCGCCCCGGATCGAAGCGAGGGAGCCGGTCACGTGCGCCCTGAAGCGCGAGGAGCGCCGGCCGCACGAAGATCTCGAAGCCGACGAGCGACGAGACCGGATTCCCGGGGAGGCCGAAGACGAGGGTCCGGTCGCGCACGCCGAACCACAGAGGCTTGCCGGGCTTGACGGCCACGCCCCAGAGCACCTCCTCGACCCCGAGCCCCGCCCCGACCGAACGCACGAGATCGTGCGGGCCGACCGAGACGCCGCCGGACGTGACGAGCACGTCGGCTCGCAGGCCGGCTTCCAGCGCTCCCCGATGCGCGTCCTCGTCGTCCTCGACGGCCTCGAGCTGCTCGACCTCCGCGCCGGCCGACCGGAGCTGCGCCGCGAGCAGCGTGGTGTTCACCTCGTAGATCTGGCCAGGCCCGAGCTCCTCACCCGGGCGCCGCAGCTCCGTGCCCGTCGCGAGCACCGCAGCCCGGGGTCGCCGGGAGCACGAGACCTCGGGAATCCCGACAGCGGCGAGGGCGCCGATCTGCGCCGGGCCCAGCAGCTCGCCCGCCTCCACTACGACGTCTCCCCGGCGCAGATCCCCGCCGCGAGGACGGATGTTCGTTCCGGCGGACACCGTGTCCGGGATCTCGATCTCGTTGCCGTGATCGACAACAGACTCGAGCTGGATGACGGCGTCGGCGCCGTCAGGAACCGAGCCGCCGGTTGCGATCCCCATCGCCTCGCCGGGCTCGAGCCCTCGCCGGGCCGGCTTGCCCGCCGGAATCCGCTCGCTCACAGGCAGACGGCCGGGCGTGTCGCCGGATCGCACCGCGAAGCCGTCCATCGCCGAGCTATCGAACGGAGGCAGGTCTACGCGGGAGGTCGCCGTCTCCGCCAGCACGCGGCCAGCGGCAGCGTCGAGCGGAACAGGCTCGGCCTCCAGCGGCCGAACCCGCTCGAGGATGAGTCGCTGCGCCTCCTCGATTGACAAGAGCGCTCCCACCTCACGCATAAGCTACTGCCGTGATCTCGGTCGTCGTCCCCGTCCACGACGAGGATCGAAGCGTCGAGCTGCTCTACGACGAGCTGGCGAGCGCCCTCGACCCCCTCGGCCGGCGGTGGGAGGCCGTCTACGTCGACGACGGCTCCACCGACGGGTCCTTCGCCGCGCTCACGCGCCTGCACGACCGGGCGCCGAACGTGAGGGTCGTGCGGCTGCGGCGCAACTTCGGGAAGTCTGCGGCCCTCGCCGCCGGCTTCCGGCACGCTGAGGGAGACGTCGTCGTCACGATCGACGCAGACCTCCAGGACGATCCGGCGGAGATCCCGCGGCTGCTCGCGAAGCTGGACGAGGGCTTCGACCTCGTCTCCGGGTGGAAGACCGAGCGTCACGATCGATGGTCCCGGCGGCTGGTCTCGAAGATCTTCAACGCCGTCGTCGGGCGGGCGTCCGGCCTGAAGCTCCACGACATGAACTGCGGGCTCAAGGCCTACCGGGCGGAGGTCGTTCGCTCGCTTCGGATCTACGGCGAGCTCCACCGCTTCCTGCCGGTCCTCGCGCACGACCGCGGCTTTCGTGTCGCCGAGCTGCCCGTGAACCACCGGCCGCGCGAGCACGGCCGGTCTCGGTACGGCGTCGAGCGCTACGCGCGCGGGTTCCTGGACTTCCTCACCGTCTCGTTCATGGGACGGTACCGGCACCGGCCGCTGCATCTCTTCGGCGGGCTCGGGCTCGTCTTCGCCGCGATCGGAAGCGCAGTCCTCGTCTATCTCACGGTTCTCAAGCTCACCGGGGCGGCGATCGGCCATAGGCCGCTGCTGACCCTCGGAGTCCTCCTCGTGGTCGTCGGCTTCCAGTTCTTCTCGCTCGGGCTCCTCTCGGAGCTGATCACGAGCCATCACGAGGAGCGGACGGGCTCGGCAGACGAGCTGCACGTCGACGAGATCCTCGAGCCCGTGCGCCGCGAGCCCGTCGCGCGGTAGCCCCGCGTGCGTGTCCTCTACTTCGGCACCTACGAGCGCCGCTACCCGAGAAACGCGCAGGTGATCTCGGCCCTTCGCGGGGCCGGCGTGGAGGTGATCGAGCGCCATGAGCCGGTCTGGGATGGACAGGAGGAGAAGTGGTCGCTCGGGCCGCGGGCTGGGGGCCGGCTCCTGCTCGCCGAGCTCCGGCTCCTTGCCCGGCCCGGGCCGAAGGCCGACGTCGTGCTCGTTGGCTATCCCGGGCCACATGGACCTGACGGCTGCGCGACGGGCAGCGCGCGGGGCTCCCGTCGTCTTCAACCCGCTCGTCTCGCTCGCGGACACCCTGGTCGAGGATCGCGGCCGCTTCCGGCGGGGCTCCCTGGCCGAGCGGGCCCTTCGCGCAATCGACAGACGCGCCCTTCGCAGCGCCGACCTCGTCGTCGCGGACACGGAGGCGCACGCCGGGTTCCTCGCAGGCATTGCCGGGCTCCAGCACGACCGGTTCGCGGTCTGCTTCGTCGGCGCGGAGGAGCGGGTGTTCCGGCCGGGCTGGAGCCCCGAGGAGCCCTTCACAGCGCTCTTCGTCGGCAAGCTGATCCCGCTGCACGGCCTGGAGACGATCCTCGAGGCGGCACGTCTCGTGCCGGAGCTGCGACTGCGAGTCGTCGGCAGCGGCCAGCTCGACACGCTGCTCACCGACCGGCCGGCGAACGTCGACTGGAAGCCCTGGGTCGAGTACGAGCGCCTGCCCGAGGAGCTCCACCGCGCCTCGTGCGCGCTCGGCATCTTCGGGACCTCCGGCAAAGCACAGCGCGTGATCCCCAACAAGGCGTTCCAGGCGCTCGCGTGCGGCACGCCGCTCGTCACGGCTGACACGCCCGCCGCGCGCGAGCTCCTGAAGGACGGCGAGAGCGCGCTCCTCGTCCCGCCGGGAGATCCGGAGGCGCTGGCGAACGCCCTTCGGCGGCTCGCCGACGATCCGGAGCTCGCGCGGCGGCTTGCCGCCGGCGGCCACGCCGTCTACCGAGACCGCGCCAGCGAGGACGTTCTGGGCCGCCGCTGGCGCGAGATCCTGGAGCGCGTCGCGTGAACGAGCACGAGTGGGGCACTGCGCCGGAGTTCGTCGGCCCGAGGCACGAGCTGCGCGAGCGCCTGCTCCTCGACCTGTTCCTCTCCGCCTCTCCGGGGCCGGAGCTCCTCGATGCGGGCGCCGGACAAGGAACGATGTCGGCCCGGCTCGAGCGGCTCGGCTACGAGGTCACGAGCACGGACGTCTCCGAGTCGGCGGTCGAAGTCCTGCGCGGCCGGCTCGCAGGGCCGGTGGCGAAAGCGAGCGTCACCGACCTCCCGTTCGGCGACGAGAGCTTTGACGGAGTGGTGCTCGGTGAAGTGCTCGAGCACGTGGAGGACGATCGCGGCGCGCTGGTGGAAGTTGCGCGCGTCCTCCGTCGCGGCGGCGTCCTGGCGGCATCCGTTCCCGCAAACCCGGCGCTCCACGGGCCGAGCGACGTGTGGGCCGGCCACGTCCGCCGCTACACCCGTCCGGCGCTGATCGACGCCTGCACGAGCGCGGGCCTCACCGTCGACCAGTGCCTCGGATGGGGCTTTCCGTTCTCGCGCCTCTACCATCGGCACGTCTATGAGCGGTACCTCGACCGGCACGGGCCCGCCCCGCCCGGCGGCCGGCACCGGCCCCTCGTCGGCCTCGTCGGTGCCCTCCTCCAGGTCGACCGCCTCTTCGTCGGCGTCGAGCGGGGAGCGCTGGGCTACCTCCTTCTCGCGACGCGCGCGTAGCCCGAAGGCGGTCCTCTGGGCCGCGATGGCCGTCTACGCAGCCGGCTTCAGCGCGCTGGCGGCACTCGAGCACCGTGCGTTCGAGACGGGGCGCTTCGACCTCGGCAACATGACCCAGGCGGTCTGGTCGACCGTGGAAGGACGGCCGTTGGACGTGACGGAACTGGGCGGCGACCAGATCTCCCGGCTCGGAGCTCACGTCGATCCCGCCCTCGCGTTGTTCGCGCCGCTCTGGCTTGTCTGGCCGAGCCCGACGATGCTCCTCGTCGTCCAAGCAGCCGCGATCGCGCTGGGGGCGCTGCCGATCTTCTGGCTCGGGCGCAAGCATCTGGGGTCGGAGTGGGCAGGCGTCCTCTGCGGGCTCGCGTACCTGGTGTACCCGGCCGTGCAGTGGCTCGCGTTGGACGAGTTCCACCCAGTCGCCCTCGCCTGCCCGTTGCTGGCGTATGCCTTCTGGTACCTGGACGAGGATCGCCTCTGGGCCTTCGTGCCCTTCGGGCTTCTGGCCGCGCTGACGAAGGAGGAGGTTCCGCTGATCGTCGGCGCGCTCGGCGTCTGGTACGCGATCGCCAGAGGGCGTCGTCTCGCGGGGACGGTGATCGCGGTCGCCGGCGTCGCTACGACCGGACTCTGGCTCGAGTTGGTGATGCCGCACTACCGCGAGGGGGCGGAGCCTGCGTTCTACGGCCGCTACGACGCAGTCGGCGGTTCGCCGGCGGGGATCGTGAAGACAGCGGTGACCGATCCGCTCGCGATCGCCGAGGCGGTGACGGACGGGCGCGACCTGCTCTACTTGGTCGAGCTCGGGCTGCCCCTCGCCGGGCTGTTCCTCCTCGCGCCGCTCGCGCTCATCGCGGCGCTACCCGAGCTCATCGCCAATCTGCTCTCGTCGGTCGGAAATCAGACGTCGATCCGCTTCCACTACACGGCGCCGATCACGCCGTTCCTGTTCGCGGCCGCGATCCTCGGCGCCTCACAGTTCGTGCGGCGACGGGAGGCAGCCGCAGCGATCCTGGCCTGCTCCCTCCTGGCCGCGATCGTGATCGGGCCGCTGCGCGCGGGCGAGCTCGTGCCGGAGCCGCGGTCGGAGCACGACCGGGTCGCGGAGCGGGCGGTCGAGCTGATCCCGCCGGATGCGGCCGTGTCCAGTACGAACGGCCTCGGCGGCCACCTCTCGGAACGCCGGCGCATCCACAGCTTCCCCGTCGTCGCCGACTCGAAGCTGGGTCGCGGTCGATCTCCAGCGCGCGTCCTACCTCGACAGGCGCTCGGATGCCTCCACGACAGCCGTGCCGCTCGGTGAGCTGCTTCGCTCCGGCTCGTGGTCGAAGGTCTTCGACGAGGACGGGATCATCGTCCTCAGGAGAACGCCGTAGAGCGCGACGAGCAGCAAGTCCCGGAGGACGACGAGCCACACGATTCCCTCCAGCGCGAACACCTCGCGATAGTCGAAGAACCAGAGCCGGCCGAGCAACAGGGCGGCTCCGATTAGCGCAGTGGCTGCCACTCCGGCCGCGCCCCCGACGAGCGGCACGATCGGAACGAGCCACACGAGGTACTGAGGTGAGACGAACCTGGCGAAGGCGAGAAAGCCCGCCAGCGTCGCCGCCGTCGCCACCGTGAGCCGCTCGCCGTTCGAGCGGCCACGAAGGAAGAGCAGCACGACGGCGACGACCGCGGCCAGCTGGAGCAGCGACGTCGCCACGGCGAACGCGTCCGGCAGGCCGCCCTCGAGGTCGCGGGTGAGCGCGGCGGTCGAGCCGCGTCCGACTTCCGCCGCATACAGGCCCAGCTGGTCGGCGGCGAGCAGGGCCGCGGCGCCGAAGCTCTCGATCTGCAGCCCGCGCCCGGCCTGTGCGCGCACGCTCTCCACGAGGCCGTCCCAGCCGAGGATCGCGAATGGGCCGACCAGCACGAGGGCCGTAACAGCGAAGGCGACAAGCGGACGCACGACGTCGCGCCCGGACCGCCAGAGCCAGACCACGACGAGCGGCACGAGCGCCGCCGCGTAGAGCTTGGCCGCGAACGCCACCCCGAGCAAGACGAGTGCCAGAGAGTCCCGGCGCCACAGCAGCGCCGCCAGCGCGCAGGCGACGAGCAGCGCGGGGAAGGCGTCGTAGGTGTTCAGCGAGACGGGCCGATCACGAGCGGCGACAGGGCGACCGCGAAGACGCCGGCGTAGAGACGACGCGGGCTCGCTCCGAGGCGGGCCAGGATCAGCCCGACGACGACCAGCGTCGCCAGGCCGACGAGCGCCATGAAGCTCTTGAAGGCGTGGAGGTACCAGCCGTCGGGCAGCAGCGCGGGCGGCGTGAAGACGAGGAAGCCGCCCGGCGGGTACTCGACGAAGAAATCCCGGTACGGGACGTCCCCGTCGAGCAGCGCCTGCGCGTAGTCGCCGTACAGCCCGACGTCGCGGAACCGGCGCTCGCGGAAGAGCCCGCCCGGCGGGATCGCCGCCGCGAGAAGGTAGACCGGCGCGGCGAGCGCGGCCGCCCGCACTGCCCTGCTCAGCTCGGGCGCTCTAGTCGTCGCCGTCTTCGTCAGGCGGTGGAGGCGGCGGCGGAGGCTCCGGCTCTTCCTCTTCCTCGGGCGGCGGCGCGTAGTAGTAATCGTCGTCGTCATCGTCGTCGTACGAGTCGTTCGCGTACTGACCCCGCTCGAACGGCACCCAGATCGGCTCGGACGAGGGCTCCGGGAACTCGACCTCCGGCGTGTTCCCGATCGCCGAGCGCATGAAGAGGTTCCAGATGATCGTCGGGAAGGTCCCGCCGGCGACCTGGATTCCGTGGACGTTCTCCATCGGCACCTGGCCCTGCGGATAGCCCATCCAGACCGTCGTGCTCAGGTTCGGCGTGTAGCCGCAGAACCAGGCATCCGTGTGCTCGTCCGTCGTTCCTGTCTTCCCTGCGGCGGGGCGGCTGAAGAAGACGCCGGCGTTCGTGCCCGTGCCGGCATCGATGTTCTCCTCGAGGATCTCGGTGACCTCGTCGGCCACCCAGTCGGCGACGACGCGCTTCTGCTGCGGCCTGCCCCAACCCGCGTCCTTGTCCTCGGTTCCGTCGGGGAGAACGACCTTGCGGATCGCCATCGGCTCGGAGTAGATCCCGCCGGCTGCAAGCGTCGCGTACGCGGAGGCCATGTCCAGCGGCGAGATCGACGCGGAGCCGAGCCCGAGCGACGGGACGTGGACACCCTCCTTCGTCTTCAGGCTCGAACGCACACCGAGACGGTGCGCCATCGCCGCGACCTTCTCGGGCCCGAGATCCAGGGTGAGCTGCGCGAAGACGGAGTTGTCGGAGGACAGCGTCGCCGTCGAGATCGGCACGGTGCCGAGGTAGTCGTGGCTGTAGGTCGAAACCTCCCACGGCTCCCTCAGCGGATCGGGCTGGTACGTGAACGGGCGCGACGTGTAGGTCGTCGAGTCGGGATCCACGCCCTCGGCGATCGCCGCCGCCAGCACGAACGTCTTGAAGGTCGAGCCCGCCTGGCGACGGCCCTGGGAGGCGAGGTTGAACTGGTTGCCGCGCTTCCCCGGCGTCACCGCCGTCATCGCGCGGATCGCACCGTTCGCCGGGTTGATGGCGACGATGGCCGCCGCGGGGTCGTCGGGATACGGCAGCGTCCGGAGGATCGCGTTCCGCGCCTGCTGCTGGAAGCGCCGGTCGACCGTCGTATAGACGCGCAGGCCACCGGAGCGAACCGTGTTGGCGCCGTACTGCGCGACCAGGAGCGGCCTGACGTAGCTGAAGAAGTACGGCTCCCGGATCCTGGAGTAGAGCTTGCCCGGGCGAAGCCGGATCTCGCGCTCGCCGACCGCCTGCTGGTACTGCCGCTGCGTGATCTTCCCCTGGTCGAGCATCGCACGGAGAACCTGGTCGCGCCTGGCCAGCGCCGTGCGCGGGTTGTTGAACGGGTCGTACACCGACGGCGCCTGCGTGAGACCCGCGAGCAGCGCCGCCTCGCCGAGCCCGAGCTTCCATGCAGCTCTCGAGAAGTACGTCTGCGCGGCGGCATGGACGCCGTAAGCCCGGCTGCCGTAGAAGACCGTGTTGAGGTAGCTCTCGAGGATCCAGTCCTTCGACTGCCGGCGATTGAGCCGGACGGCGAGACAGGCCTCGATCGCCTTCCGCTCGAAGGTGACCTCGTTGCCGACGTACAGGTTGCGGACGAGCTGCTGGGTGAGCGTCGAGCCGCCCTCGACGACCTTGCCTGCGCGGATGTCCTTCGAGAGTGCGCGCGCGATGCCCTCGAGGTCGATCCCGCTGTGCTCGTAGAACCGGCGATCCTCGATCGCGATCGTCGCGAGCCGCATCCACTTGCTGATGCGATTCAGCTTCACCGGCTGGCGATTCTTCTCGGCGGGAATCGAGCCGAGCAGCGAGCCGTCGGCGGCGTAGACGAACGAGTTCTGGCCGATCTCCACCGGTCGGAGCCGGTCGAGGTCGCAGCGAGGCGCGATCGCCGCGGCGCCTGTGATCCCGGCCGCCCCGATCGCGGCGACGACCAGCACGAAGGCAGCGATGAGCAGCGCAAGCTTCCGGCGGTGGCGGCTCCTCGAACGGCGGCGCTGGCGCCTCGCGCGGCGACGGTAGGTCTCGTCCTCGAACTGGCGTCCGCTGCGCGCCCGGCTCCGGCGGTACGGGCTCACGCGTAGATGCCGGCTTCGAGCAGCCGGGCGTGCGCGCGAATGCGCAGATCGCTCTCGAGCCGGCGGGCGGCCGACTCGTCGTCTGCCCAGACCCGGAGGGTGACGATGCCTTCGTCGTCGAGAGCTGTGACGAGGAGGTCAGTCGGAGTCGTTGCTTCGCGAAGGAGGTCGATCACTACCCGGAGATCCTTGTCTCGCGGCACGGGAACGGTGACCTCGGCCAGCGTTTCCCGGCTCGCGATGGTGGAGTTCCTGATGGTATCGGCAGCCAAGAGCTCATTCGGGATCACGAGCCGCGTCCGGTCGTCCATGCGAATGCTCGTGTAGACGAGCCCGATCTCCTCGACGATCCCCTCACCGTCGGCCACCGCGACCCGGTCGCCGAGACGAATCGGCTGCGCGAGCCCGATCATCACGCCGGCGACGAAATTCGAGAGTGTGCGCTGGGCGGCGAGGCCGATGACGATGCCGAGAATCGCGGTGGAGGCGAGCAGCCCGCCGGCGACAGCGCGCACCTGCGGGATCAGGAGCAGCGCCGTCAGGACGCCGACGAAGATGATCACGCCCATGATGCTGCGGCGGAGGACGCGGTATCGGGTCACCGCGCCCGGCGCGAGCTCGCGCTTCGCCATGCGCATGTCCACGAGCTTCGCGACGACGATCGCAGCCGTGATCACGGCGATGACGACGATCAGGCGCCCCCAGTCCACGAGCGCTAGCCTGTCGCCACGCTCAGAGCGCTTTCCGGCCCGCAAAACCCTCGTCGGGGCCGTGCCAGAAGCCGATCTCGTCCTCGCCCAGGCGCCAGCAGAGGAGGATCTCCTCGCCCTCTCGTAGGGCCGGAAAGTCGAGCAGCCCTGCGTCGAGGTCTTTCACCTGAGCGCCGGCCGACTGGATCCGCTCGATGCAGACCGCGAGCGACGTCGCCTCGTCCTCGAGCTCGTGCTCCACCTCGGCGAAGTCCCCGGGCGTCAGGTCGCCGCCGTTCGAGCCGGCCTGCTCCGTGAGCACGCCGCGCTGCTCCTGGGCCTCGCGGAATCGCCGGCGATGCTCGACCATCTGCTCCACGACCGGGCGAAGCTCGGCGACCGCACGGTTGGCTTCCTCGAGGGTGAAGTAGCGTGGCGCCATCGGCCGTATTCTCGACGTCTTCCTGTGGAGCCGGGCGGCGATCTGGTCGGCCGTCGTTCTCGCGTACCTGACCTTCGAGCCAAACCGGCACCCCGACGTCGCTCGCTGGGACCGGCCGGAGTACACACGGGACGCCGGATTCCTCGTCGACGTCTGGGCCCGCTGGGACAGCGTCTGGTTCCTGCGGATCGCCGAGGACGGCTACGGCGCGACCGAGGAGGCGGCCGCAGCGTTCTACCCGCTCTATCCGCTGCTCGTCGGAGTGCTCGGCCGGGTGCTGCTCGGCCACTACGTCCTGGCCGGCGTCCTCGTCTCGCTTGCCGCCTGTCTCGGCGCGTTCGTCCTGCTCGACCGGCTGGCCCTGCGCCGACTCGGCGATGCCGGCGCGCGGAGGACGGTGGTCTACCTGGCGATCTTCCCGTTCGCGCTCTTCCTCGGCGCCGTCTACAGCGAGTCGCTCTTCCTCCTCATGGCCGTGGCGAGCTTCTTGCTCGCCGAGCGCGGGAGCTTCCTCGGCGCGGGAATCGCCGCGGGCCTCGCATGGCTTACGCGACCGCTCGGCGTCGCGCTGCTTCCTGCACTCATCCTCCTGGCCTGGCGGTCGCGGGACAGGCGCGCAGCGCTCCTGCGGCTCTGCGCCGCGCCGGCGCTGTTCGCGCTCTATCCGCTCTACCTCTGGTGGAAGCTCGACGATCCCTTCGCCTTTCTCCGCGCTGAAGGGACCTGGAGCCGAGAGCTCTCGCCGGCCGGCCCGCTCGGCGGGCTCTGGGACGGCCTGCGCGCGGGCTGGGCCGGAGTCAGGCAGCTCGCGTCGGGCTCCGATTCCACCCGCTACTGGAGCGCAGTGCAGGACGCCGATCCCGACCGGGTGGCGGCGATCAACCTGGCGCAGCTGGGCTTCCTCCTGCTCTTCGCGGGCCTCACGGTCGTCGCCTGGCGGAACTTCGGCGCGCCCTACGGCCTGTTCGCGGCCGTTAGCCTTGCGATCCCGCTGAGCGTGCCGTCGGAGCGCTGGCCGCTGCTCTCGATCCAGCGCTTCGGCCTCGTCGTCTTCCCGCTTTTCATGGCGCTCGCCGTGCTCGGTTCTCGCCCGCGGGTGCACACCGGGGTGGTAGTCGTGAGCGCCGTGCTGCTCGGAGTCGTCTGCGCCCAGTGGGCCCTCTGGCAGTGGGTGGCGTGACCGAGCCCGCGCCGCCTGAGGCACGGCAGCCCGAGCTCGGGCGCAAGCTCCTCGCGTGGTGGGTGCTCGTCGGGACCCTCATCCTGATCGGCTTTCTCTCTGCGGCCGCCGCGGAAGACGGCGCCGATCGCTCGGATGCCGTCTACCAGTACCAGTTCGGGATCGGCGGCCTTGTCGTCTACGCGCTGCTGATCGGAATCGTGTTCCTGATCGCGCGCGGGCTGGACTGGCGGGAGACATTCGCGTTCAAGCGACCGACGTCATGGAAGCGCGCGGGCGGCCTGACTGTCGGGCTTCTCGTCGCGGTGTTCGTCGTCGCAGCGATCCTCGAGGCGATCTTCCACGCCGGCGAGGAGCAGGGGCTCGACCCGGCCGGCTGGCAGCCGGATCGCGTCGGCGCGCTCATCCTCAGCTTCCTCGCGATCGCCATCGCGGCGCCGCTCGCCGAGGAGCTGACGTTCCGCGGCCTCGGCTACTACCTCCTGAGCCAGTTCGGCGCACTGGGCGGCGATCGTGATCACCGGGACTCACGTTCGCGCTCGCCCACGGCCTGATCGTCGGGATTCCGGTCTTCTTCGTGATCGGCGCAGGGCTCGCCTACCTGCGCTACCGAACGGACAGCCTCTACCCGCCGATCCTCGTCCACATGGCCTTCAACGGCCTGCAGCTCGGAATCGGCGTATTGGGCTAGCCGCGGTAGATCCCGAGCCCTGTCGCCGGATCGAAGAAGTGCATCCGGTCGGGAGCGACACGCAGTTGCGCGCGGTCGCCCTCACGGAAGCTCGCGCCGCGACCGAGCCGCGCAACGAACACGGTGCCATGCTCCTCGCGGACGTCCACGGCGTCGGCGCCCGCGGCCGCCTTGATGTCCTCACCGTGCACGGGCGGGCCGCCCACGGCGAAGTGGACGAAGACCTCCGACCCCATGTCCTCTCTGATGTCCACGGGTGCGGAGATGTGGCCGTCCGCCTCATGGTCGGCGTAAGCGAAGTCCTCGGGGCGGATCCCGAGGATCAGCCGTTTGCCCTCGAACCCGCGAAGCGCGGGCCGCGCTTGCACCAGCTCGTCAGCCACGACGAGCCGGTGCTCACCAAACCGCGCTTCGAGCCGGCCGTTCTCCCGTACCAGGTCAGCGCCGACGAGATTCATCGCGGGCGAGCCGATGAACTCGGCGACGAAGAGGTTCACGGGCTCGTCGTAGAGCTTCTGCGGCACGTCGTACTGCTGAAGCACCCCGTCGCGCATGACGGCGACGCGGTCGCCGAGCGTCAACGCTTCGGTCTGGTCATGCGTGACGTAGATCGTCGTGACGGCGAGATCGCGCTGGATCCGCGCGATCTCCGCCCGCATCTCCACCCGCAGCTTCGCGTCGAGGTTCGACAGCGGCTCGTCCATCAGGAACGCCTGTGGCTCGCGGACGATCGCGCGGCCCATGGCAACGCGTTGGCGCTGGCCGCCGGAGAGCGTGCGCGGACGCTTGCCGAGAACCTCGCCGAGGCCGAGGACGCCGGCCGCCCGCTTGACCCGGCGGTCGATCTCCGCTCTTGTCGATCTTCCGTAGCTTGAGCCCGAACGCCATGTTCTTGTAGGCCGACATGTGCGGGTACAGCGCGTAGTTCTGGAACACCATCGCGACGTCGCGGTTCTTCGGGGGCAGGTTGTTGACGACCCGGCCGCCGATCCGGACCTCCCCCGAGGTGACCGGCTCCAGCCCGGCCACCATGCGCAGAGCCGTGGTCTTCCCACACCCCGACGGGCCGACGAGCACGGTGAACTCCCCGTCGGCGATCGTCAGGTCGAGCTCCTTCACGGCCTTCGTGCCGTCGGGATAGACCTTCGTCAGCTGTTCGAGCTCGATCTCAGCCATCGGCGATCACCACCATGCGAACAGCTGGGAAAGATACTCCCGTCACGACGTCCGTTCACCCTTTACGATCGGGGCGACGTGGCGACCGTCGCGGCCGGCTCACACCGTCGGCGCTGGCAGGACATTTTCGAGGAGCGCCGCTTCCTCGGCCCGCTCCTGATCGCTCCTGCAGTCCTCTTCATCGTCCTGCTGGTCGGCGCTCCGCTCGTTCTCGCGGTCTATCTCAGCCTCACGGACGCCACTGCAGGCTCGCTGACGGGCGAGTTCGTCGGCTTCCAGAACTACACGGAAGCGTGGCAGAGCGAGAACTTCCGCCGAGCACTGCGCAACACGGTGATCTTCACGCTCGTCTCGCAGGCGATCGTTCTCGTCGGCGCCGGGATCTTGGCGCATGCGCTCATTCGCGATTTCCCGGGGAAGTGGTTCCTCCGCTTTCTCGTCGTCCTCCCATGGGCCACGCCTGTGGCACTGAGCACCGTCGGCTTCCTCTGGATCCTGCACCCGCTCTACAGCGTCGTGAACTGGACGCTCACCCACGACGTCATCCCTGGCAGCCCCGCCTTCTTCCCGTACAAGGCGTTCAACTGGGCCTTCGCTCGTGACTTCTGGCCGGGGTGGATCCAGATCTCGCCGATCGAGCCGATCGACCCGCCACAGTGGCTCGGCGAGCCCAACCTCGCGATGGCGGCGATCATCTTCGCCCACGCCTGGCGAATCCTCCCCTTCGCCACGGTGATCTTCATCGCAGGCCTAGCGTCGATGCCTCCGGAGATCGACGACGCCGCCAAGGTCGACGGCGCCACCGGGCTGAAGAAGTTCTGGTACGTCACGCTCCCGCTGCAGCTCCCCATCGCGCTCGTCGCCCTGCTCTTCGGAATCGTCTTCACGGCGACCGACATGACGGTCGTCTACATCCTCACGCACGGCGGGCCGTTCAACAGCACGCACATGCTGACGACCTGGGCATTCGACACCGGGATCAACAGCGCGGCGCTCGGGCAGGGCGCCGCAATCTCGCTCTACCTGCTGCCCGCGCTCGCGCTCGTCGCGATCCTGATGCTCGGCTTCGCTCGACGGGTGGAGGTGACCTAGTGGCGACGCGGCGCGAGAACGTGCTCCCCTGGCTGATCGTCGGGCCCTTCGCGATCGTTCTCGCCTTCCCGTTCTACTGGATGCTCATGACCGCGCTGCGCGCGGACAACGACCTCTACGACATCGAGCAGGTCCCGTTCAAGTTCAACGCCGACTCGCCGACGCTGGACAACTTCAGATTCCTCTTCGAGCAGACCGACTATCGCGAGTGGCTCCAGAACACCGCGATCATCGGCGGCGCCGTCGTCGTCATCACGCTCGTGCTGGCGCTCCCCGCGGGCTATGCCCTCGCCCGGCTCTCCGGCGGCTGGGGTCAGACGATCGGCGTCGGAATCTTCCTGACGTACCTCGTGCCCCCGACCCTTCTGTTCCTGCCCCTCTCGCGGGTGATTGCCGAGCTGAATCTTCACGACCGGCTGTGGTCGCTCATCCTCGTCTACCCCTCGTTCACCGTCCCCTTCTCGATCTGGCTTCTCATGGGATTCTTCAAGACCATCCCGCCCGAGCTCGAGGACGCGGCCCTCGTCGACGGCGCTTCCCGGCTCTCGGCGCTCGTCCGCGTGGTGTTCCCGCTCTCCCTGCCCGGGATCCTCACCGTCGTCATCTTCTCGTTCTCGCTCGTCGTCAACGAGTTCGTCTACGCGATCACGTTCATCTCGAGCACCGAGCAGAAGACGCTCTCCGCCGGCGTGCCCACGGAGCTCATCCGCGGCGACGTCTTCTACTGGGGCGCCCTCATGGCCGCCACGCTGATCCCGGCCATCCCGCTCGCGCTGCTCTACAACGTCTTCCTCAACCGCTTCATCGCCGGCTTCACCGGCGGCGCGTTCCGTTGAGCCAGAGAAAGGAGGACGACCGGACCGAAACCTAGGAGAGCCCTCGGAGAGAGAACCGAAGGAGAGGAGAGGTGATCTGAGTGAAAGACCGACGGGAGCGCGTCGACATCACGAAGGTCGACGACGATCTCACGAGACGCGAGCTCCTGCGGCGAGCCGCACTGGGAGGAATCGTCCTCGTCTACGGGGCGTCCGGGGCGAAGACGGCCGTCGCGGGCGTGCCGAAATTCCGGCACAAGGAGCTCGCCGGAACGCTCCGCATCATCCAGTGGAGCCACTTCGTGCCCGCCTACGACCGCTGGTTCGACGACGTCTACGTCAAGCGCTGGGGCCAGGCGAACGACACCGAGGTCCGCGTCGACCACGTGAACCTGGCGGAGCTGCCGTCGCGGGCCGCAGCCGAGGTGGCCGCCCAGAGCGGCCACGACCTGTTCCAGTTCCTGCTCGCCCCCGGCCGCGTACGAGGACCGGGTGATCGCGCTCAACGACATCGTGCAGCAGGTCGAGCGGAAGGTCGGGAAGATCGGCCGCGTCGGCCGGAAGAGCACCTACAACCCGCGAACGAAGAAGTACTTCGGCTTCGCGGACAACTACGTCCCCGATCCCGTCCACTACCGCGCCGACCTCTGGGGCGAGGTCGGGCTCAGGCCGACGACGTGGGACAACATCAGCCGAGCCGCTCCGCGGCTGAAGGCCATGGGCAACCCGATCGGGATCGGCATGTCTCAGGAGCTCGACTCGAACATGGCACTCATCGCCCTGTTGCAGTGCTTCGGGGCGTTCATCCAGAACCCCGAGGCCCGGATCACGATCAAGAGCAAGGGCACCCGCGACGCACTCAACTTCATGCGTGACCTCTATCGGCGCGGCATGACGAGCGAGGTCTTCGCGTGGACGGCCGCATCCAACAACGACGCGTTCCTGGCCGGCCGACTCTCGATGGCCATGAACGCGATCTCGATCGCCCGTAGCGCCGAACAGCGGAATGTGCGCTTCAACCGCGACATCCGGCTCCTGCCGATCCCGGACGGACCCGGCCCGCGCATGGGCCTCGAGCACGTCATGGGCGTCTACGTGATCTGGAAGTTCGCGCAGAACAAGCGAGCCGCGAGGAAGTTCCTCCTCGACATCGGCACCCAGTACACCGGGCACTTCCTCAACAGCTACTTCTACAACTTCCCGGCCTTCCCCGGCTCGGTGAAGAACATCCCCGCCCGACTACGCAGGAACACGAGCTATCCGAACGAGGTACCCGGGCGGTATCCCGATCCTGGAACGCATCTCCAAGAACTGGACGACGAACGTCGGTCACCCCGGCTACTCGAACGCGGCGATCGACGAGGTCTTCAACAAGTACATCATCCCGCAGATGTTCGCCCGGGTCGCCCGCGGCGACATGTCCGCGGACGAGGCGATGCGTGCAGCGCATCGAGAGATGACGCCGATCTTCAAGAAGTGGCGGGACCGCAAGAAGATCTAGCGGGCCGCATGGATCGGAGAGCGCAGGGCCGCCGAAAGGCGGCTCTGCCTTTTTGGGAGGCCAACCCTCCTAGTTCTCTTCTTCGCCGACGGCGAACTGATCGGGCGAGACGTCGTCGAGGAACTTCTTGAACTCGTCGACGATCTCTTCCTCGTTCACGTCCTCCCCCTCGAACTCGATCGCCGACTCCTCGATCACTCGCTCGGCGGCGAAGATCGGCGCGTCGGAGCGGACGGCGATCGCGATCGCGTCGGACGGACGCGAGTCGATCTCGATCTCGGAGCCGTTCTGCTGCACGGTGATGCTCGCGTAGAAGGTGTTCTCTCTGAGCTCTGTGACCGTGATGCGAACGACCTCGCAATCCAGCTGGTCGAGGACGTCTGCGAGCAGGTCGTGGGTCATCGGCCGCGGCGTGGAGGCGCCCTGGAGCTTCATCAGGATGGCGGCCGCCTCGGGGTGGCCGATCCAGATCGGCAGGAACCTGTTTCCGTCGGCCGTCTTCAGCAACACGATCGGCTGCTTGCCGACGAGGTCGAAGCTGACGCCGTAGATGACCATCTCGTGCATGGGCGACCTGTTTCTGATGATAGCCCTGGGCTCCTCCGTCAAACCGTGAGGGGTGCGCTACCATCGTCCGTCCCCGGGCGATTAGCTCAGTTGGTTAGAGCGCCGCTCTGATAAGGCGGAGGTCCGTGGTTCGAATCCACGATCGCCCATCGCTTCGCGATGTCGCGCGCTACGCGCGCGACTGGGGAAGGGGTCTGGGGAAACCGGGAGGTGTCCCCAGCGGGCGCCGGGGGCCCCTTAGTGAACGGCGGCGGTCTGACGGAGATAGTCCGCGACGGCGAGCAGAAAGGCGGTGTCGCCGGCGAGCTCTGCCACGGTGCCCTTCGTGTGCTCGTCCAGCTCGTCGTCCCTCGCGAGCTCGGTGAGGAACGGCTCGAGCCGGCCCTCCTGCGAAAGCGTGGCCATGCGGAGGAAGAGCGCGCGGGCGTCCTCGTCCTGCGAGATCGCCTCGAGCCACTCGATGTCCTGCTGCCAGAGTCCGAGCATCAAGGGAACAACGAACGTCCCCGTGCTCTGGTTACGGCCTAGTTCTCAACCGCTCGTTCCAGGACTTCCACGAGCTCGGCGAGCTGCACCTCGTCGGCGAACGCGATCTCGAGCCGGCCGTTTCGAATCCGGACAGGGCGGCCGGTGAGGCGCTCTCCCGCTGTCCTCGCCCGATCCGCGAGGACGGGGTCGACGGGCGTGCGCGCCGCCTTTCGCGGCTTGCGGCGAGCCCCCGACCAGCGGGCGGCGCGCTCCGCTTCCCGCACGGACAGCCCGCGCCGGACGATCTCGCGGGCCAGGCGGCGGCGATCCTCGTGATCCGGGACGGCGAGCACGGCGCGGGCGTGGCCCTCGCTGAGCTCGCCCCGCTCGAGCATTGCAAGAACGTCCTCGGGCAGGTCGAGCAGGCGCATGCGGTTCGAGACAGACGGCTTCGAACGCCCGACCTGGTCGGCGATCTCACCGAGGCCCAGCTCGAACTCGTCCACGAGCAGCGCGTAGGCGCGCGCTTCCTCGACCGGGGAGAGTTGCTCGCGCGCGACGTTCTCGACAAGCCCGAGCAGCAGCGCTTCCCGGTCGCCGCTCTCACGGACGACCGCCGGAATCGTCTCGAGGCCCGCTTCCCGCGCGGCGCGCCAGCGCCGCTCGCCGGCGATCAGCTCGTAGCCTCCCTCGCGCCGGGAACGGACGACGACCGGCTGGACGACGCCCTGGGCGCGAATCGAGTCCGCGAGCCCGGCGGTCGTCTCGTGGTCGAACCGCCTCCGCGGCTGGCGCGGGTTTGGGTGGACGAGGCCGATCGGAAGGTGGGCGAGCTCGGTGGTCGGCTGGCCGCCGATCAGCACCTCGAGCCCACGGCCGAGGCCTCTGCGTGGGCTAGGCGCGCTCGACAAGCTCCATCGCCGCCTTCCAGTAGGCGTCCGCGCCGGGGGAGGTGCGGTCGTACGCGATCACCGGCAGGCCGTGGCTCGGCGCCTCGGCAATGCGGACCGACCGCGGAACCCGGGTCTTGAAGAGCAGCGGCCCGAAGTGGCGCTCGAGCTCCGATCCGACGTCGGCGGCGAGATTCGTCCGGCCGTCGACCATCGTGAGCAGCAGCCCGGCGATCGTCAGCTTCGGGTTGAGCCTCGCCCGAACCGCCTCGATCGAGCCGAGGATCTGCGCGACGCCCTCGAGCGCGTAGTACTCGGCCTGCACCGGGACGAGCACCCGGTCGGCGGCAGCGAGCGCGTTCACGGTCAGCGCCCCGAGCGAGGGCGGGCAGTCGAGAAAGACGAACCGGTAGCGGTCGGCTGACCCCGGCGAGCGATTCGGCGAGGAACCGTTCGCCGTCCCCCCGCTGGGCCAGCTCGGCCGCCGCCCCTGCCAGGTCGGTCCGGGCCGGGATCAGCTCTAGGTTCTCGAATCGGGTGCGCGACGCCAGGTCGAGGGCCTGCGCGCCGTCGAGGAGGTCGTAGCTCGACGTCCCGTTCGCGCGCTCACCGAGACCGGAGGTGGCGTTCGCCTGCGGATCGAGGTCGATGAGCAGCGTCCGCTCGCCGGCCTCCGCGAGGCAGGCCGCCAGGTTCACCGCAGTCGTCGTCTTGCCGACGCCGCCCTTCTGGTTCGCAAGTGCGTAGATGGCCATGCCAACGGCCAACGCTACTCAGGCCAACGGACGTTTCCTGGCCATTCCCGGCCTGCGCGGGAAACCCTCAGGCGTCGCGTGAGCTTGGGAATGACGACGAGGCCGCCGCGATCCTCGGGCGCACCTCCGCCGACGAGCTCCGCGACTCGTGCGACTGCTTCCAGGTCGGCGGTCGGCCCGAGCCAGAGCACCGCCGCTCCGCCCGGACGAACGAGCGGGAGTAGCCATTCGACCGCAACCGGCGGCGACGCGAGCGCCTTGGCCACGGCGACACCGAAGCGATCCGTCTCTTGCTCCTCGGCGCGGCCCCAGACCACATCGAGGTTCGGCAGCCGCTCGCGCCACCGCTCGAGGAACTCCGCCTTCCGCCGCTCGGCCTCGATGAGCGTGACCCGCCGGTCGGGCAGAGCCGCGGCCAGCGGGATGCCGGGTGCACCTCCTCCGGAACCCACGTCGACGACCGGGCCTTCGAAGGCCTGCACGACGCCAACGCCTCGCAGGCTGTCCTCGAGCAGCATCCGCCGGGCCTCGGCGGGATCGCGGATCGAGGTCAGGCCAGGGGTCTCGAGGACCGCCTGGATCCAGTCCTCAAGAACTGGGGAAGACGACGACGAAGCGATTCGGCTCGGTCCCCTCGCTGGTCGTCTCGACACCCGGGGCGTCCTTGAGCTCGACGTGGACGATCTTCCGCTCGACCGCGGTCATCGGCTCGAGCTCGACGCGATCGCCACGCCGCAGCGCGTCGTCCGCGGCCCGGCGCGCCATCGCGCCGAGCGACGCCTCTCGCCGGGCCCGGTACCCCGCGGCATCCACGATCGCCGGTGTTCCCGGCAGCCGGCGGGCCAGGATCGCGTTCACGAGGTACTGCACGCCGTCGATCGTCTGGCCGTGGCGCCCGATCAGCAGGCCGAGTTCGCGACCGGAGCATGTGGCCACGACGGCGTCCTCCCGCTCGCGGATGTCGACACGGCACTGGACCCCCATCCCGGCCGTGATGTGCGTGACCAGCTCGCGCACGAGAGCGGCGACCTCGCTCTCGTCCGCCGGCGGCTCCTCGTCGGGCACGGTCACCGCGCCGTCCTCGTCGACTGTCGCAACCACGCGGGCCGGTGAGTAGCCGACGCCGAGCAGGCCGCGCTCGCCCTCCGCGACCACCTGGAATTGCACCGCCGACTTGTCCAGGCCAGGACTGAGCCGCTCGAGCTCACGAAGGGCCGCCCACTTCGCCTCGCCGACGGTCTCGCCCGTCGCCTCGACGCTGAGCTCCCCGGTCACCTCCTGGCGCCCCTCTTCTTCTTCCGCTTGACCCGCGCGGGCCTGTCCCTGAGGCTTTGGCGCCTGCGCTGCGGCCTCCGGCTCGGCAGGAGCTGCGCCGTCCTCCTGCTCGCTCTTGGGAGGCGTCCGCGACGAGCGCTTCACGGGCTCGGGCAGCAGCCTTCGCGCGCAGGCCGCGCGTGACGATCCCCTGCCCGACCGTCCAGAGGTTCGTCGTCATCCAGTAGATCAGCAGCCCGACCGGGAAGACCGTGCCGCCGGGCGGATCGAGGATGAAGATCGCGAAGATGAACGGCAGGACGAGGAAGATGATGCGCTGGCCCCTGCTCTGCGTCGGCATGAACCAGGTCGACGCCACCTGGCTGGCCACATAGACCGCGAGCAGCACGTAGCCCGACCAGTCCGACGTGATGTTGGCGGTGATGTCCGGAACGAACCCGAGCCACCCGAGATCGGACTCGGGATAGAGCGGGTAGATCTCGTCATCGAAGTCGCGAAGAACGAAGTAGAGCGCGAAGAAGATCGGGATCTGCGGGATGATCGGCAGGCACGAGGAGGCCGGATTGATCTGGTTCTCCTTGTAGAACTTCATCAGCTCTTCGTTCTGCTTTCGGCGGTCGTTCTTGAAGCGCTTCTGGATCGCCTTCATCTCCGGCAGGTGCTGCTGCATCCGCTGCATCGAGTGGATCTGGCGGACGGTGAGCGGGACGAGCAGCATCCGGACGGCGATCGTCAGCGCCACGATCGACCACGCCCACGTAAGACCGAGCGTCGTATGGAGCCACTCGAGCGCCCACGTGAGGACGTCCTCGATCGGCGAGAGGATGCTGAGAAAGCCGATCATCGAAACAGCCGCTGGTCCTCGGCCTTGTCCACGCCGCCGTGGCTCCATGGATTGCAGCGGAGCAGCCGCCAGCCGGCGAGGATCGTCCCGCGAACGAGGCCGTACCGGCGCAGTGCGTCCAGCGCGTACTGCGAGCAGGACGGGTGGTACTTGCAAGTCGCCGGAAACAGCGCTCCGAGCGTGTAGCGGTAGGCGTAGACGCCTGCGATCCCGACGTACCTCATGCGCGTGCCTTGCCCAGGACTTCCTCGAGACGCTCGCGCATCCAGTCGGCCCCGCGGCTCTCCTCGGCCTCGCCGAGCGGCGCGCGGACGAGCAGCACGTAGTCGGTCCCCGGCGGCACTTCGGCGAGGAGCTCGCGCCAGCCTTCGCGTAGACGCCGCTTGATCCGGTTTCGCGTCACGGCGCTGCCGATCTTCTTCGGGATCGCGATCCCGAGACGAACGTCACCGTCCTCGTCGCCCTCTCGATCGAACCGGTAGAGGACGAGATAGCGCGTCGAGACGGACCGGCCGTGCCGGTAGACGGTGTCGAAGTCGCGCGAGCGTGAAAGACGGTTGCGGCGTTGCACGGCGGCGGGCTCTTGCCGCCGGCTAGGCGGAGAGGCGCTTCCGCCCGCGTGCGCGCCGCCGCTTGAGGATGGCGCGGCCGGCCTTGGAAGACATCCGCTGCCGGAAGCCGTGGCGCCGCTTCCGTCTACGCACGTTGGGCTGGTAGGTCCGTTTCACAGTCCGAAGGAGAAGGGTGGGACGCGCCTCGATCGGGGCGCCGGCGCCAGTATAGAGAGACAATCTCGTATCAGTTTTTCCACAGCCTGAACGGGCAACACCCCGGACGAAAACGTCCTGCGAGTCGGGCGTTTTCCCCAATGAATACAGGTCCGAGATCTGCCGCTTTCCACACCTGTGGAGGGTCCTGGGGACATTGAAGAAATCCCTGCAAATTGCCGATTTTTTGGCCATCGGGAGGCGCGCGCACAGCCTTTGAACCGGGCTCCGCGACGCTGCTATGCTCGCCACTTTCCGGCAGCGCGAGGGAGGAACGAACAGCCAGCGTGGAGCGTCAGCAGTTGCTCACTGCAGAGGATCTGTGGACCGAGGTTTCGGAGCGCCTGCGGGCAGCCCTCAACGATAAGACTTACGGCACCTGGTTCTCACAGGCGGAGGGCCTCGAGCTGTCGGACCAGTCGTTCGTACTCTCCGTCCCCAACGACTTCACCCGCGAGTGGATCGAGAGCCACTTCCTCGGACTGATCAACGCAGCCGTCCGAGATGCGACAGGGCACGAGCGACGCATCAAGCTCTCCGTACGCCATGTCGAGAACGGTGACGGAGCCGGGCCGGAGGAGAAGGCCGAGGTCGAGGACCCGCCTCGGATCGAGGGCCTGAACGAGAAGTACACGTTCGACTCGTTCGTCATCGGCTCGTCGAATCGCTTCGCCCACGCGGCCGCACTGGCCGTGGCAGAGGCACCGGCCCAGGCGTACAACCCGCTCTTCATCTACGGCGGCACCGGGCTGGGGAAGACGCACCTCCTCCAGGCGATCGGCCACTACATCGGCGAGCACTCGAGGGACCTGTCCGTCTGTTACGTGACGAGCGAGCGCTTCATGAACGACTTCATCAACTCGCTACGCGACAAGCGGATCGAGGGCTTCAAACAGCGCTACCGCACGTTCGGCGTCCTGCTGATCGACGACATCCAGTTCCTCGAGCACAAAGAGCGGATCCAGGAAGAGTTCTTCCACACGTTCAACACGCTCTACGAGGCCGGCAAGCAGATCGTGATCTCGTCGGACCGCCCGCCACGCCAGATCGCGACGCTGGAGCAACGGCTTCGCTCGCGCTTCGAGTGGGGCCTGATGACGGACATCCAGCCGCCCGACCTCGAGACGCGGATCGCGATCCTGCAGAAGAAGGTGCGCACGGACGGGATCCAGGTCGCGGACCCGCAGCTCCTCACGTTCATCGCGGGCCGGGTTTCGACCAACATTCGCGAGCTCGAAGGCGCGCTCACGCGAGTCGTGGCTTTCTCCTCACTGACGGGGCGCCCGATGACCGTCGACTTGGCCCAGGATGTTCTCCGCGACGTCTTCCCCCAGGGGGAAGCTGCGCAGGTCTCGATCGAGCGGATCCAGGACGAGGTTTCAGAGCGCTTCGGTCTCTCCAAGGAGGAGCTGATCGGCGACCGGCGCTCGCAGAACATCGTCTACCCACGACAGGTCGCGATGTACCTCTCACGCGAGCTCACAGACTCGTCGCTTCCACGCATCGGCAGGCACTTCGGCGGCCGCGACCACACGACGGTCATCCACGCGACCTCCAAGATCGCCCGGCTCATCCGCGAGGATCGCTCTGTGTACAACCTTGTGCAAGAGCTGACCGCGCGCGTCAAGCAGACCGGGTAAAACTGTGGATGTCTTGAGCGCTTCTCGCGGACCCTGTGCAAAGCGGCTGTTTATCCCCCGCTGGTGTCCCCAGGCAGATCGCGCGCCCAGAGCGGAATCGCGCCGTCTTCCCCGGAATCCACACTCCCTACAACTACTACTACCTTTTTCTTTCTAGATGCTAGAAGCAGAGACTGTGGTTACCGGCACGTCGTTGAAGCTCTCCGTTCGACGGGAGGAACTGACCCGCCAAGTCGGCGTCGTATCGCGGGCCGCTTCCACGCGAACGACCGTGCAGGTGCTCGCCGGGTTGTTGCTTCGCGCCGGCGAGGGAAGGCTGGAGCTCGCTGCGACCGACATGGAGATCTCGCTGCGCTCCTCGCTGGAGGCGAACGTCGAGTCAGAGGGTGCGGTCGTCGTGCCCAGCAAGTTGCTGGCCGACCTGGTGCGGCTCCTCCCCGGGGACGACGTGTCGATCGAGCATCGCTCTGGAGAAGGCGTCGTGGAGATCGCCAGTGGCGCTGCGACGTACCGGCTGCATACCTACAACGCCGAGGACTTTCCACGATTGCCAGAGGCGTCCACGGTAGAGCCGATGTCTGTGGATGCGGATGCGGTACTCGAGACGGCGGCTCGCGTCAGTCGCGCAGCGTCCCGGGACGAGTCACGGCCGGTACTGACCGGGATCCTGGTTCGTTTCGAAGGCGAGAAGCTCGTCATGGCCGCAACAGACTCGTACCGGCTCGCCGTCAAGGAGACGTCCATGGGCTCGAGCGGCCCAGAGCTCGATTCGATCGTGCCGGCGCGGGCGCTCGGCGAGCTGACGCGGATCACCCAGAGCGGCGAGGGTCTGGAGATCGGCGTGCTCGAGAACCAGGTGATCTTTACGACCGACGGCGTGCTGCTCACGACCCGGCGCATCGAGGGCCAGTTCCCGAACTACCGGCAGCTTCTGCCCGAGACGTTCGAGCACGAGTTGGCGCTCAACCGCGACGAGCTGCTCGAGGTCGTCCGGCGTGTGTCGGTGATGGCGCAGCGGAACGCGCCCATCCGCCTGCGATTCGCCGAGGGCGAGCTCACGGTGTCGGCGCAGACGCAGGACGTCGGCGAGGCGCGCGAGACGATGCCGGCGCCGTTCTCCGCGGAGCCGCTCGAGATCGGCTTCAACCCCGACTTCCTGCGGGACGGCATCGAGTCGGTCGAGGGCGACGAGGTGCGTCTGAAGCTGATCAGCTCACTCCGCCCGGCTGTGATCCAAGGCGAAGGCGACGATTTCTCGTACCTGATCATGCCGATCCGCCTCGCCGGCTAGCCGGGCTGATCGTCGAGACGCTCTCTCTCCGCGACTACCGCTCGTACTCGCGCCTCGAGCTCGAGCTCGAACGCGGGCTCGTGCTTGCAGTCGGGCCGAACGGCGCGGGCAAGACGAACCTGCTCGAGAGCCTCCATCTGGCGACACAGGGCTTCTCGCCGAGAACGCGGACCGACGCGCAGCTGATCCGCTTCGGCGCCGACGCGTCTCGCGTGGTGGCCGCAGGTGAGCACGGCGGGTCGCCGGTCGAGGTCGAGGTGAGGCTCAAGAGCGGCGAGGCGAAGCGGGCGCGGCTGAACGGCGCTGCACTGCGGGCCGCGGAGGAGCTCCGCACGCGGCTTCCGACGCTCGTCTTCACGCCGGACCGGCTGTCGATCGTGAAGGGCGGCCCTGCGGTGCGCCGTGCCTACTTCGACCGGTCGCTCGGACGGCTCTTCCCGAGCAGGTCTGCGGCCTCGACCGACTACGGGTCTGCGCTCGCGCAGCGAAACGGCGCTCTCAGGAGGGTTGCCGCCGGCTTCTCGACGACAGAGGCGCTCGAGCCCTGGACGACCCGGGTGTCGGAGCTGGGCGCCGTACTCGTCGCCGCCCGCCGCGAGCTCGTCCGGATGCTCTCGCCGGTGTTCGAGACCGTTGCCGGCGAGCTTCGGCTCGAGGACGCCGCAGTTGAGGTACGAGGGCGAGCCCGCCGCCGCCGAGGAGCTCGATGCACGGCTGGACCAGGACCTCGCGCGGGGTTTCACGGGGATCGGGCCGCACCTGCACGATGTCGCAGTAGTGGCCGGAAACCGCGATCTCCGGAGCTTTGGCTCGCAGGGCGAGCAGCGGCTCGCGGTGCTGTCGCTGCTGCTCGCGGAGGCGGATCTCCTCGCCGAGCGTGGTCCCGCCCCGCCGCTCCTACTCCTGGACGACGTGCTTTCGGAGCTCGATCCTGAGCGCCGGGCGATTCTCGCGGCCCGTGTGCGGCGAACCGGCGGCCAGGCGCTGCTGACCGCAACTTCCGCAGCGGCGCTGCCTGACACGCCGGACCTGCTCGTCGAGGTCAGGCCCGGCTCGGCGGTGCCGGCGTGAAGCCCGAGCACATCGGCCGGGATGTTCGGCGTGAGCTCGACCGGTTCGGCCCGGCCGGAGCGATCGCCGACGTCGTCGCCGTATGGCCGGACGCAGTCGGCGACTCGATCTCGCGGAACGCCTGGCCGGCTCGCATCGCCCGCGACGGAACGCTCCACGTGTCGACGAGCTCCTCCGCATGGGCGTTCGAGCTCGGGCTGCTCCAGGCCGACCTCCAAGAGCGGCTTGCCGAGCAGCTTGGAGACCGGGCTCCGACGCAGCTCCGGTTCGCGCCCGGACGGCTCCCGGAGCCGCCCGCGCCCGACCCCGGCGACGCTCGACCGACGCGCCCCCGAAGTCACCGAGCAGCACCTGCAGGCCGGGGAGGAAGTGGCCGCGGCGATCTCGGATGAAAACTTGCGCAAACTTGTTGCGAAGGCGGCCGCGGCAAGCCTCGCCAAGCCGCCGGACGACCGCTCTGTCTGATAGACTGCCCGCAGCCCTGAAAGCGGCATTTTGCAGGGCTTTTTCTCATGACTGAAGCAGCGTACACAGCGAAGGACATCACGGTCCTCGAAGGGCTCGAGCCGGTCCGGCTCCGACCCGGCATGTACATCGGGTCGACAGGGTCCAGAGGCCTGCATCACCTGGTTTACGAAGTGGTGGACAACTCGGTGGACGAGGCCCTCGCAGGGCGCGCGGACCGTATCGAGGTCACGCTGCATCCCGACAACTCGGTCACCGTCTCGGACAACGGATCTGGGATCCCTGTCGACGCCATGGCCGAGACGGGCCTGCCCGCGGTCACCGTCGTGCTGACGAAGCTGCATGCCGGCGGAAAGTTCGGCGGCGAGGGCTACAAGGTCTCCGGCGGGCTGCACGGCGTCGGCGTCTCCGTCGTGAACGCCCTGTCCGAGTGGCTCAAGGTCGAGGTGCGGCGCGACGGGACGATCTATCGCCAGGAGTTCTGCCGCGGCGAGCCGACGACCGACCTGATTGTCGCCGGCAAGACGGAGGGCAAGAAGGACACAGGGACGACGATCTCGTTTCTCCCCGACCTCGAGATCTTCGACGAAGACGAGTTCGAGTGGTCGATGGACACCCTCGTGCAGCGTCTCCGCGAGACCGCGTTCCTGACCAGGGGCCTGCGGATCGTGATCACCGACGAGCGCGAGGGCGAGGTGCGGCACGAGTTCCACTACGAGGGCGGAATCAGGGACTTTGTCGAGCATGTGAACAGCGCCAAGGAGCCGATCCACAAGCGGATCGTCTTCCTCGAGGGCGAGATGGAGAACGGCACCGTCGAGGTCGCGATGCAGTGGAACGGCTCCTACGTGGAGTCGGTCTTCTCGTTCGCGAACAACATCAACACGACCGAGGGCGGGGCACACCTCTCCGGCTTCAAGGCGGCTCTGACCGGGCACGCTGAACAAGTACGCGCGCGACAAGGGGCTCCTGAAGGAGAAAGAGGAGAACCTCGAGGGCGAGGACGTCCGTGAGGGGCTCGCCGCCGTCATCTCCGTCAAGCTCCGCGAGCCGCAGTTCGAGGGGCAGACGAAGACGAAGCTCGGAAACCCGTGGGTCCGCGGCCTGGTCGAGCAGACCGTCAACCAGCGCCTTGCCGAGTTCCTCGAGGAGAACCCGACGGACGCAAAGCAGATCGTGACGAAGGCGGTGGCGGCGCGAAACGCACGCCAGGCTGCGCGCAAGGCGCGACAGCTGAGCCGAAAGAGCGCGCTCGAGAGCTCGTCGCTGCCGGGCAGGCTCGCGGACTGCCAGACCGGAGATCCCGAGGACGCCGAGCTGTTCCTCGTCGAGGGCAACTCCGCCGGTGGCTCCGCCGTCGAGGCGCGAAACCGTGTCAACCAGGCGATCCTCCCGCTGCGCGGCAAGGTCATCAACTCGGAGAAGAACCGGATCAACAAGGTGCTCTCCAACCTGGAGATCCAGTCGATGATCACTGCGATCGGCACCGGGATCGGGGACGAGTTCGACATGGAGAAGCTCCGGTACCACCGGATCATCGTCATGACCGACGCCGACGTGGACGGCGCCCACATCCGGACGTTGATCCTCACGTTCCTGTTCCGGCAGATGCCCGAGCTCGTCGAGGCCGGCCACGTCTACATTGCCGCCGCCCCGCTCTACCGCGTGAAGTTCGGCAACCAGGAGATCTACGTCGAGAAGGAGTCCCAGTTCGAGGATCTCCTCGTCCGGGAGCGGATCAAGGACATGGAGGTCTCCGACCGGGGCGGATCGTCCTTCAAGCTGACCGAGACCCGCTACAAGCGCTTCACGACGGCCCTCGCCGAGTTCGAGGGGTGGGCTTCGCGCCTCCGCGCGGACTACGGCGCGCCGACCGTCAACTTCCTCATCCAGCACCGCCTGATCGAGGGCGCAGACGCGGGTGCCGACCTCGAGCGCGCGCTGAAGGGGCTCGACACCGACGGCTACGAGCTGGATCTCGTGGAGCGCTCCGCGGCGTCGTTCCGCGTCAAGGTGACGGAGAAGGAGACGAGTGCTGCGAGCCACGTCACGGTCCCGGCCGAGCTCCTCGCCTCGCCGCACTACGCGAGTCTTGCGAAGTCGTACGCGCGTCTCGTCGAGCTCGCCGGCCCGCCGCCTTTCCGCATCGAGCTCGGCCGGAAGTGGCGCGAGGCGGACACGTTCGAGTCGCTCCGCTCCAAGGCGATCGACCTTGCGAAGGACGGGATCGAGGTGGGCCGCTTCAAGGGTCTCGGCGAGATGGACGCCGAGGATCTCTGGGAGACGACCATGAACCCTGCCAACCGGATGCTGATCCGCGTCGAGGTCGAGGACGCCGCTGCGGCGGACCTCGCCTTCTCGATGCTGATGGGTGACCAGGTCGAGCCGCGCCGTCTGTTCATCGAGCAGAACGCAAGGGACGTCCGCTTCCTCGATGTCTGATTTCGAGCCGCTCGGCGCCGGCCGCATCGAGTCGCGCGACCTGGAGCAGGAGCTCCGTTCCAGCTTCCTCGACTACGCGATGAGCGTGATCGTCTCGCGCGCCCTGCCGGACGTGCGGGACGGGCTGAAGCCGGTGCACCGGCGCGTCCTCTACGGGATGCACGAGGCGGGAATGCAGCCAAACCGGCCGTTCAAGAAGTCCGCGCGCATCGTCGGCGACGTCATGGGCTCGTACCACCCGCACGGGGACACCGCGATCTACGACACGCTCGTCCGGCTCGCGCAGCCGTTCTCGATGCGCTACCCGCTCGTCGACGGCCAGGGCAACTTCGGGAACATCGACGACTATCCCGCGGCTGCCATGAGGTACACCGAGTCGCGCCTCGCCCGGATTGCGACCGAGCTGCTTCGCGACATCGACGCCGACACCGTCGACTTCCAGCCGAACTACGACGAGTCCCGCCGCGAGCCGTCCGTGCTCCCTGCACGCTTCCCGAACCTGCTCGTCAACGGCTCCTCCGGCATCGCGGTCGGCATGGCGACGAACATCGCGCCGCACAACCTCGGCGAGGTCATCGACGCCGTCGTCGCGCTCATCGACGAGCCTGACATCGACGTCGACCGTCTGACGCGGCACATCAAGGGGCCCGACTTCCCGACCGGAGCGATCATCCTGGGCCGGGAGGGCATCCGCGAGGCCTACCGCTCCGGCCGCGGCCGGATCGTCATGCGCGCGCGGGCCCACATCGAGGAGCTGCGCGGCGGCAAGTCCGCGATCATCGTCACCGAGCTGCCCTACGGCGTGAAGAAGGGCGGCGACGCCGGCGTGATCAAGAAGATCGCCGACCTCGTCAACGACAAGGTGCTGACGGAGGTCTCGGACCTCGCCGACCACTCGGACCGGACGGGGATGCGGATCCAGATCGAGCTGAAGCGCGACGCGATCCCCCAGGTTGCGCTGAACAAGCTCTACAAGCACACGCCGCTGCAGACGACCTTCGGCTTCAACGCGGTCGCGCTCGTCGACGGTGTCCCGCGGACGCTGTCCCTCCGGGACATGCTCCAGCACTACCTCGACTTCCAGCGTCAGGTCATCACCCGCCGCTCGAAGTTCGAGCTCCGCAAGGCCGAGGCGCGGGCGCACGTTCTCCAGGGCTACCTGGTCGCGCTCGACAACCTCGATGCTGTCATCGCGCTGATCCGCGCCTCGGCGGACCCGGACGAGGCGCGCGAGGGGCTCCAGCGCGAGTTCGAGCTGTCGGAGATCCAGGCGCAGGCGATCCTCGACCTCCGGCTCCAGCGGCTGACCGGGCTCGAGCGCAAGCGGATCGAGGACGAGTTCGCCGATCTCCAGGAGCGCATCGCCGAGCTGCGCGTCGATCCTCGGCGACGAGGCCCGCGTAGACGGGCTCATCCGCGAGGAGCTACTCGAGATCAAGTCGATCTACGCCAAGAACGACGACCGCCGAACGGAGATCGTCGCTGCCGAGGAGGAGCTCGAGCTCGAGGACCTGATCGCCGAGGAGGACATGGTCATTGCGATCACGCGCTCCGGGTACATCAAGCGGCTGCCTGTCTCGACCTATCGGGAGCAGCGCCGGGGCGGCATCGGCGTCATGGGCATGGACCTCAAGGACGACGACTTCATCCAGCACCTGTTCGTCGCCTCGACGCACGACTACCTGCTCTTCTTCACCTCGGTCGGAAAGGTCTACCGGCTCAAGGTGCACGAGCTACCGCTCGGCAGCAGGCAGTCAAAGGGCCGGGCGATCCCGAACTTCCTGCCGTACACGCAGAGCGAGACCACGCGTGCCGTGATCGCGACGCGGGACTTCAAGGAGGCGAAGTACCTCACGCTCGCCACGAAGAACGGCATCGTGAAGAAGAGCAAGTTCGAGGACTTCAACACGCCGCTGAAAGCCGACGGGATCATCGCGATCAACCTCCGCGACAACGACGAGCTGGTCGGCGTCGTTCACACCGACGGCGACGACGACATCCTGATGGTCTCGTGCAAGGGCCAGGCGATCCGCTTCCACGAGAAGGAGGCGCGTCCGATGGGGCGGGCGACTGGCGGGGTCCGTGGCATGAACCTTCGCAAGGGCGACGCGGTCATCGAGATCGCCCGGGCCGAGAACGCCTCCGACCTCCTGGTCGTGACCGAGAACGGCTACGGCAAGCGGACCCGGGTGGACGAGTATCCGGTCAAGGGCCGCGGCGGGCTCGGCGTGAAGACTGTTCAGCTGACGGAGGCGAAGGGCCAGCTCGCCGGCGCGCGCGTCGTGCGCGACGGCTACCAGGTGATGCTGATCTCGACCGGCGGGACGGTGATCAAGATGCCGGTGGAGGACGTCAAGCGGCTTGGCCGCTCGACGCAGGGCGTGATCGTGATGCGGTTGCGTGAGGGCGAGCAGGTCTCCGCGCTGGCACCCGTGGTCGAGTCCGAGACGCCCGAAGAGTCCGTGGTGCTGGAGGCGCCGCGAGACACCGGCTGCCGAGCCCGTCCCGGAGTAGTTTCCCGCGTTCGCGAAGGTTTTCGCCTCGCATTGCGCAGCTTTCCCTAGGCAAGCACGATCTTGCGCGTTACATTGCTTGGGCGATCTATTAACCAATCGAACGAGGGTGTCGTATGCCTCCAAGCACACAAGCTGACCTGCTCGAGCCCATCGACCTGGCCGAGCACCTGGGGAAGGTCGAGCTCTATCTCGGGCAGGTCTGCCAGATTGCAGGCATCTCGAAGATGCAGCTCGACTACTGGACGAACAAGGCCCAGATCCCGACCAAAGGCCGCAAGCAGCGGATCTACGACATGGATGCCGTCGAGACCGTGATGCTGATCAAGCAGGCCAAGGACAAGGGCCTCAACCTCGGAGCTGCGATCGAAGCGGCGCGCCGCTTCCGCGAGCGGCAGCAGCCCGAGGCCGTGGTCAGCCCGTCAGCCCTGAGCCGCTCGGCCGCCTGTTCGGGCGGCACGGCATTCACGTAGAGCCCTGCGCCGAGCTCGACTCCCGCGAGCGCGGTGAGACGCGGGACGAAGTGCACGTGCTCGGGATCCGTGGCGTGGAGCCAAGCGTTCCACGCAAACGGCCCCTCGGCGTCACGAACGCGGCCTGCGAGATCGTGTAGCGCGCCGAGCAGGTCGACGAGTGCTCCCCCCAGGACGAGGCTTTCGTACGGCGAGGCGCCCGCGTAATGAACGACAGCTACGGCCCCGTTGCGTTCGAGCACGTGCAGGTTGTCGTGCCGGCGCAGCTCGCCGAGCGCTCCGCGATCCTCCGCGGCTACCGGCGGCGGCACTTCCTCCAGCACGACGAGTTGCGAGTGGCTGTGGGGGAGGCTCGAGCCTGCGAGCCGGCCCTCGTTGATCAAGGCATGGACGTAGCCGAACCCTTCGGCAGCCGCCGCGTCGATGCGGTGCTGCCAGGCTTCGGCGATCGACTCGATCTGGCCTTCGCCGAGATCCGCGAAGGAGCGGACGTGGTCGGGCGCATGGATGACGACCTCCTGGCGCTCGAACGCCGGGTAGAGGTTCGGGACGACCCGGACCCGCCAGGGATCCCCGATGCGGAGGGTCTCGGGCGGCGTGCGATCCTCGCGGCCGGCGCAGAAGGGACAACGCTCGAGCTCCTCGGGCGTCGCCTCCTCCGGCGGCGGTAGCCAGGCTCCTGGCCGTCCCGCGCGGCCGGGCGCGAACACGACGCGGCGACCCGTCAGTGGGTCTTCGCGGATCTCCCTCAGGAGGGGGGCGTCTTGCGGCCGGCTTCCAGGAACGGGCTGAAGAGCTCGATGGGCAACGGAAGGATGATCGTCGAGGACCGTTCCGAGCTGATCTCGAGCATCGTCTGCAGGAAGCGGAGCTGAAGCGACATCGGATTTTCGGCCAGGACGAGCGCGGCATTCTTCAGCTGCTCCGAGGCCTGGAACTCGCCCTCGGCGGCGATGACCTTGGCGCGCCGCTCGCGCTCGGCCTCGGCCTGGCGCGCCATCGCGCGCTGCATCCCGCCGGGGATCTCGACGTCCTTGACCTCGACGATCGAGACCTTGACGCCCCAGGGCGAGGTCGCCTCGTCGATGATCCGCTGGAGGATCTCGTTGATCTTGTCCCGCTCGGACAGGAGCTCGTCGAGCGTGTGCTGGCCGAGGACGCTCCGCAGCGTCGTCTGCGCGATCTGCGAGGTCGCGACCATGAAGTTCTCGACCTGCACGATCGCCTTCTCCGGGTCGATGATCCGGAAGTAGGCGACGGCGTTCACGCGGACCGGGACGTTGTCCTTCGTGATCACTTCCTGCGGCGGCACGTTCAGCGTCACCGTGCGCAGGTCGACGCGGACCATCTTGTCGATGATCGGGATCAGCAGGAAGAGGCCCGGCCCCTTCGGCGGCGACTTCAGGCGGCCGAGGCGGAAGATCACGCCCCGCTCGTACTCCCGCGCCACCCGGATCGCCGCCGAGAGCAGCAGGATCAGCAGGACGGCGACAACCGCAAGGACGATCAGCGCAGCCACGCCCAGATCCTATGCGGGGGCGACGGTGAGCGTGAGTGCGTCGTCGAGGCCCTCGACGCGCACCTGCCGTCCGGGGGTGATCGGCTCGCCGGCGGTCTTCGCGCGCCAGAGCTCGCCGTGGACGAAGACGAGGCCGACGGGATCGAGCGTCTGGCGGACGACGCCGACCTGGCCGATCAGCTCCTCCTGGCCCGTGACGACCTCGGCGCGCCGCACCTGGACGAGCTTCGTGACGACGAGCGCGACCATCAGCGCCATCGCGGCAGCGACGCCGAGCGCGACCTGGAGGGAGACCTGGTAGCTCTCGCCGGCAGGGTCGAAGAGCATGAGCGAGCCGATCACGAAGGCGACGGCGCCGGCGAGCGCGAGCGCGCCGTGGCTCACGACGAACATCTCGGCCACGAAGAACCCGGCGGCGAGGAGTAAGAGCAGCACTCCCGCCCAGCTGACGGGAAGGATCTGCAGGCCGAAGAGGCCGATGATCAGCGAGATCGCGCCGACGGTCCCGGGGAGGATCAGGCCGGGGCTCCAGAGCTCGATCGTGATTCCGAGCACCCCGATCGACATGAGGATGACGATCAGGTTCGGGTCGATCAGCGTGTCGAGGATCTGCTTCCAGAACGACATCTCGACCTCGTCCACCTTGGCGCCGGCGGTCTCGAGCATGATCATCTTCGGCACGGTCTCCGTGCCGTCGACCTGGTTCAGGAGCGTCGGCAGGTCGGGGGCGATCACGTCGATCACGTTCATCTCGAGCGCCTCGCGCGCGCTGAGGTTCGCGCCTCGGCGAACCGCTGCATCCGACCCACTTCACGTTCCGGCCATGCTCGCGGGCGAGCGCGCGCAGGGAGGCGGCCGCGTCGTTGACGACCTTGTTGCGGAGATCCTCTTGGATGTCCTCGCCGCCGACGCTGACCGGTGTCGAGGAGCCGATGTTGGTCTGCGGCGCCATGGCGAGGAGGTCGGCGGCCTGGCTGATCCAGACGCCGGCGGAAGCCGCCCGCGCGCCTTCCGGTGAGACGTAGACGATCACCGGCACCTTCGATGCGAGCTCGGCCTCGTAGATGTCCTTCATCGAGCTGGCCAGCCCGCCGGGCGTGTCGAGGAGGATGACGACCGCGTTGTAGTTCTCCTCGTTCGCGCGCTCGATCTGGTCGATGACGTAGTCGGCCGTGACCGGATTGACGTCGTTGTCGAACTCGACCGCGAGGACTCGAGGCTGGGAGGGCGCTGCGAAGGCGGCCGCAGGAACCAGCACCGCCACCGCCAATGCGGTCAAAACTCCCCGCAGAAAGCGGCTTTTCACGGTGTAAAGATGCTATCAAGAGCCCTTGTCAGCCCAGCACGACACTGCCACCCTGGCTCGGGGTCGTCCATGAAGGTCTTTGCCGCCGCTCTGCTCGTGCTTGCCTTTCCGGCCACCGCCTGGGGCGAAGCGACCATGGTCACGCGCGAAATTCCGCTCTCCGGTCAGCGCACGCTGGCCTCGGCTGCGGCGCCGGAGCGCTTCAACCTCGTCGGCCTCCACTGGAAGGGCTCGGGCCGGGTGGAGCTCCGCGTGCGCCGTGCCGTCCGGCTGGAGCTCCTGGCGGGAGACCGAGGCCGACTCGGGAGACTTGCCCGACCGGGGGACCGACGAGTCGCGGCGGATGCGCGGCTGGCGGCTCGGCGCGCCGCTGTGGACGGGCGAGGCACGGCGCCTCGAGATCCGCGTGCGAGGCCGGGTCAGCCGCGTCCGTGCGCACTACGTCTGGAGCCCGGAGGAACCGATGGGGCGGTCGCTCCAGATGGCCGGCAGCCCCGCGATCATCACCCGTCAGGCCTGGGGCGCGAACGAGGCGATCCGGCGCGACAGCCCCGCGATCGCGAAGACGCTGACGACGGCCGTCGTTCATCACACCGCCGGCGGCGAGCCGTCGACGCCCGCCCAGTCGGCCGCCGTCGTGCGCGGCATCTACCTCTACCACGTGCGTGGAAACGGCTGGAACGACGTCGGCTACAACTTTCTCGTCGACCGCTTCGGCCAGGTCTTCGAGGGCCGGTACGGCGGGATCGAGCGGAACGTGATCGGCGCGCACTCGCAGGGCTTCAACACCGGCTCCGTGGGTGTCTCGCTGATCGGGAACTACGAGCGGAAGTCCCCGACGCCGGCCGCGCGGTCGGCGATCGTGCGGCTGCTCGCCTGGCGGATGGACGTCGCCCACATCGACCCGCTGTCGAGTGCGCCGGTCGTCTCGAACGGCAATCCGAAGTACCGCAAAGGCGTGCCGCTCTTCCTTCGCGCCGTCTCCGGGCATCGCGACACGGGCTTCACGACCTGCCCGGGCCGGCTCTACGCCGATCTTCGCGGGATCGCCTCGTCGGTCGCAGGGCTCGGCCTGCCGAAGCTCTACACGCCGGAGGTCGAGGGCCGCCTTGGGCAGTTCGTCAGCTTCTCCGGCAGGCTCACGACCGCGCTTCCGTGGACGGTGACGATCACGGACACGACCGGAAAGCAGGTCGCGCAGGGCTCGGGCTTCGGGACGAACGTGCGGTGGACCTGGGACGCCCGCTTCGCCACGCTGCCCGGCTACCGCTGGCGGATTGCGGCCGGGGCCGCCGTACGGCCCGCGACGGGAACCTTTGGGGTCGCTGCCCGGCCGGCGGTGATCGAGCGCCGTCGCAGCCGATCCTGCCGGATTCACGCCGAACGGCGACGGAAAGACCGACACGACCGCGATCTCGTACGAGCTCGGCAGCCCGGCGACCGTCCGGATCGACCTCCAGACGGAGCAAGGCAGCCCACTGGCGACGTTGCAGACGGTGTCGAAGGCCGCCGGCCGGCATATCTTCGCCTGGAACGGGGCCGGCTATCCCGACGGGCGCTACCGGATCGCCGTCGCGGCGCGGGCGGCCGGTCGCGAGGTGTCGGCGACGACGAACGTCGTCCTGAGCCGGACGCTCTCGGGCTTCGGGATCCTGCCCACCGCGATCTCGCCGAACGGCGACGGCCGCGCGGACTCGCTGGCCGCGTCGTTCAGCCTCGGGACCCCGGCGCTCGCGAACCTGTCGATCCGTCGAGGCACGGCCGGCGTGGTCTCGGTCTTCGACTCGCTGTTGCCGATCGGGCTGCACACGATCACGTGGCCCGGCGGCGTGCGCGACGGCGTGTACTCGGTGGCGCTGACGGTTACCGACGCCACCGGCCCGGTCACGCAGCTCCTGCCGGTCCGCGTCGACCGCGTGCGCGCCGAAGCTGAAGGTCGTCAACAAGCGGCCGCTTCGGGTCTCGCTCTCGCGAGCCGGCGCGCGTGACCTTCACGGCGGACGGCGTCACGATGACCGTCCTCCGGCGCAAGGCGGGCGTGTTCACCGTCGTGCTCGGCCGTCCGTTCAAGCGGCTCGACGCCTTCGCCGAGGACGGCGCGGCGAACGTCGGACCGCGTCTGCGCCTCCGCTAGTAGGGGCCTGATGCGAAATTCCGCCGGGCCGGATGACGCCCCAGACACGGCGCCGGATCAGCGCATTCGCCCGCGACACGTAGCGCTGCTACGCGCCACGAACGACCGCACTGCCCGGCTTCGTCTGAGCGCCCCCGACTGCGGCCGAATTTCCCACCAACCCTCTAGCCGGCGACCCAGGCGTCGTACTCCCGCTCGAGCTCGAGCAGGATCTCCGCGAGCAGCTCCGCCCTGTCGACTTCCTTTCCGAGCTCTGCGAGGAGAGACGTGGGCTTGCGCTCCAGATCCGGCGGGAGGTCCCGAGCCGCCATGTTTGCATTGATCCCCATGCCGAGCACGACGCGGTCCTCGCGGGCCTCGGCGAGGATCCCGGCCAGCTTTCGGCCGCCGGCGAGCAGGTCGTTCGGCAACTTGATCTCGGGCATGAGGCCGGTCGCCCGGCGAATCCCTTCGGCCGCTGCGACTCCGACGACGATGGTCAGGCCGGGGAGGCGTGATTGCTCGACGTCGGGTCGGAGATTGATCGAGAAGAGCAGGCTGGTGCCTGGCGTCCGCGAACCACGTGCGGCCGAGCCGCCCTCGACCGGCTACCTGCTCGTCGGCGGCGACGACGGCGCCCTCCGGCGCATCGGCCGGCAGCTCCTGCTGGGTCGACTCACAACGCTCGAGGTAGCGGTACGGACGGCCGAAACGCCCCTTCAGCAGCGGCTCGACGCGATCCGGGAGCAGGGAATCCCGGGCCGTTCGCGCATAACTAGACTCATCCCGCACGTGTCCTCCCTGACTCGCGAAGAGATCGAGGCGATCCTGCCTCACCGTGACCCCTTCCTGCTTCTCGACGAGGTCGTCGACCTGCAGCCGGGCGAGAAGGTCGTGGCCCGGAAACGGGTGCGGCCGGACGAGTGGTACCTGTCGGGCCACTTTCCCGGGCGGCCGATCATGCCCGGCGTCCTGATCGTCGAGGCGATGGCGCAGGCAGGCGCGGTGGCGGTGCTCTCCGAGGACCAGAATCGCGGCAAGCTCGCGCTCTTCGCCGGCATCGACGGCGTCCGGTTCAAGCGGGTCGTGGAGCCGGGCGACGAGCTCGAGCTCACCTGCGAGCTGGAGCGCGTGCGCGGCCCGATCGGCCGCGGCAAGGCGACGGCGACGGTGGATGGCTCACTCGCCGCCCGCGGAACGCTCACCTTCGCCGTCGAGCAGTGATCGGCCGGGCGAACGGCGCGCCGGTGTCGATCACCGGCCTCGGCACCTATGCGCCGGAGCGGGTGCTCACGAACGACGAGCTGTCCGAGCTGGTCGACACCACCGACGAGTGGATCATCGAGCGCACCGGCATCAAGGAGCGCCGGATCGCCGCGCCGGAGCAGGCGATGACGGACCTCGCCCTCCCGGCGGCGCGAATGGCGCTCGAGCGCGCCGGCATGGAGCCGGAGGAGCTCGACCTGATCATCGTCGCCACGGTGACCCCGGACATGATGTTCCCGACCACGGGCTCACTGCTGGGTGATCTCCTCCCGGCGCCCAAGGCCGCTGCCTACGACCTCCTGGCCGGCTGCACGGGGTTCGTCTACGCACTTGCACAGGCGCACGCGATGGTCTCGGCCGGGCTTGCGAATAAGGCGCTGGTCGTCGGAGGCGACGTGCTCTCGAAGATCCTCGACTGGACCGACCGCTCGACGATCGTCCTCTTCGGCGACGGGGCCGGTGCGGTCGTGCTCGAACGGGTCGACGAAGGAGGCTTCGTCGGATTCGAGCTGGGCGCGGACGGCAGTGGCGGCGAGCACCTCTGGCTGCCGGGCAGCGGCTCCCGGAACTTCGAGCACCCGGACAAGCTCGTGAAGATGAACGGCCGCGAAGTGTTCAAGTTTGCGACGCGCGTGATGGTGACCTCGGCCGAGGCGCTGCTCGACGAGGTCGGGCGGTCGATCGACGACGTCGACGTCTACGTCCCGCACCAGGCGAACACGAGAATCATCGATTATGCGACGAAGAAGCTGGGAATCCCCGAAGATCGAGTGATTGTGAACGTGGACAAGTACGGGAACACGTCCTCCGGGTCGATCCCCCTGGCGCTCGGCGACGCGGAAGCGGACGGGCGGCTGAAGGAAGGCTCGCTTGTCCTCATGACAGGGATGGGCGCGGGCTTGACGTGGGGATCCGCCCTGATCGAATGGACGGCGAACGGAAGGACGACATGACGAAGGTTGCGTTTTGCTTCCCCGGCCAGGGGTCGCTGGAGGAGGGGATGGGCCGCGAGATCGCGCTCGCGGTTCCCGAGGCGATGGAGGTCTATCGCATTGGCAGCGAGGCTTCGGGTCTCGACCTGCAGAAGCTCTGTTTCGAGTCGCCTCTCGACGAGCTCGTCAAGACGGAGGTACAGCAGCCGGCGCTCGTTGCCACGAGCCTGGCGGTGCTCGCGGCGCTGAACGCCAGAGGCATCGCGCCCGATTACGTCGTCGGGCACTCGGTCGGCGAGTTCGCCGCGATCGCCGCGGCCAACTCGATCGACACGTCCGAGGCGATCGGTCTCGTCCGCGAGCGGGGGCTCGCGATGGCGGAGGCTGCGCGCGAGAGCGACGGGACGATGGCCGCGATTCTCGGCCTGGACGACGAGGTCGTCGAGGAGCTGTGCTCGGAGATCGAGGGCGTGTGGCCTGCGAACTACAACTGTCCCGGCCAGATCGTGGTGTCCGGCGAGGAGGGCGCGGTCGAGAAGCTGATCCACAAGGCCACCGCTCTCGGGGCGCGCCGCGCGGTGAAGCTGAAGGTCTCAGGCGCCTTCCACAGCCCGCTCGTCGAGAAGGCTGCGGAGATGCTCAAGCCGGCGGTCGAGCGGGTCCGCTTCGCCGATCCGGTCGCGCCGTTCATGTCCACGGTGACCGCGAAGATCGAGCCCGCGCAGCGGATGGCCGGACTGCTCGTCAACCAGGTGACGGCCCCGGTGAGGTTCACGCAGGCCGCGCAGGGACTCGTGAAGGAGGGCGTGAAGACCTTCGTCGAGGTGGGGCCCGGCAACGTCCTGTCCGGTTTACTGAAGAGGATCGACAAGACCGTGAAGGCCGTGTCCGTCAACAACGTGGCCGGCCTGAAGAAAGTCGAAGAGTCGATCAGGTAGTGCCCCGCCCAGCAATACATGCCGGCTTCTGGCCCGCGATCACGCTGCGCCAGAGCCGACCCTCCTCCTCACCAAGGCTGACCAGCCTTGCCTCGTCGGAGTGCGCGCTCTGGCTTGGTGCTCGCGACCCAGAATTCCGGCGGCATTACTGGACGGGGCACTAGTGCCCGACTTCTGCTCCCTCGAAGGCCGCACGGCCCTGGTGACCGGTGGGTCGCGCGGGATCGGGAAGGCGATCGCGGCCGAGCTCGCGAACGCCGGCGCGACCGTCGTGCTCGGCTACCGGTCGGGCGCGGAAGAGGCTGAGGCCGTGGCGACCGAGGTCGGCGGCCGGGCCGTCCAGGCGGACGTCTCGCAGGCCGAGGACGCGCAGCGGCTGGTCGAGGAGGCCGGTGACGTCGACATCCTCGTGAACAACGCGGGCGTGACGCGCGACGGGCTGCTCGCGCGGATGCCGGACGAGGATTGGCGCGTCGTGCTCGACACGAACCTCGGCGGGACCTTCAACACCTGCCGGGCCGTGTCGCGCGGGATGATGCGGCGGCGGGGCGGGCGCGATCGTGAACGTGTCCAGCATCGTCGGGCTGCACGGCAACCCCGGCCAGACGAACTACTCTGCCTCCAAGGCCGGGATCATCGGCTTCACGAAGGCGCTCGCGCGCGAGCTCGGGAGCCGCGGAGTGCGGGCGAACGTCGTGGCGCCGGGCTATATCTCGACCAGACTGACGACCGAACTCCCCGAGGAGCTCCAGAACTCGATGCTCGCCAACACACCGCTCGGACGCTTCGGTGACCCGGAGGACGTCGCCGGCGCCGTCAGGTTCCTCTGCTCGGACGCCGCGTCGTTCGTCACCGGCGAGGTGTTGCTGGTCGACGGCGGATTGGGAATGTAGAGCCCGATGTCGATGAACGGACGCAGGCGGGTCGTGATCACCGGCCTCGGGGCCGTGAGCCCGCTGGGCAACGATGTCGCGACGACGTGGGAGAACCTCGTCGCCGGCAAGTCCGGCGCCGCGGAGATCGCGCAATTCGACGCAAGTGAGTACCCGGTTCACTTCGCCTGCGAGCTGAAGGGCTTCGAGGCGACGGACGTCATCGAGAAGAAGCAGGCGCGACGCATGGACCGCTTCGCGCAGATGATCGTTGCCGCCGCGATCCAGGCGCGGGACGACTCTGGAATCGACATCGAGGCCGAGGCCGACCGCATCGGCGGCTCGATCGCCACCGGCATCGGCGGCCTGAAGGCGTTCCAGGACTGCTACGACACGCTGCTCGAACGCGGCCCCGACCGGGTCAACCCGTTCTCGATCCCGCAGATCATCCCGAACATGGGCGCCGGCTGGGTCTCGATGTACCTCGGCACCCGCGGCCCGCTCTCGTCGCAGTGCACGGCATGCGCGGCGTCCAACATGGCGATCGGCGAGGCGGCGGACGCGATCCGGCTCGGGCGCGCCGACGCGATGCTCGCCGGCGGGACCGAGGCCGGGATCACCAGGGTCGGGATCGCCGGATTCAGCGCGATGCGCGCGCTCTCGCGGCGCAACGAGGCCCCGGAGGAGGCGAGCCGGCCGTTCGACGCCGCCCGCGACGGGTTCGTGATGGGTGAGGCGGCGGGTGTCGTCGTCCTCGAGGAGCTCGAGCACGCGAAGGAGCGTGGCGCGAAGATCTACGGCGAGCTGCTCGGCTACGGGCTCTCGTCGGACGCGAGGCACGTCACTGAGCCGGATCCGACCGGTGACAACCCGGCCCGGGCGATGCGGATGGCGATGGCGGACGCGGGCGTCAACTCCGACGAGATCGACTACATCAACGCGCACGGCACCTCGACGCCGCTCGGCGACGCGAGCGAGACGCGCGTGATCAAGATCGCGCTCGGCGAGGAGAACGCCCGCAAGACGCCGGTCTCGTCCACGAAGGGTGCGACGGGCCACTGCCTCGGCGCCGCGGGCGCAGTCGAGGCGATCTTCACGACGCTCGCCGTCGAACCGGAACACGCTGCCGCCGACGATCAACTACGACGAGCCCGACCCCGAGTGCGACCTCGACTACATCCCGAACGAGGCGCGCGAGGCGAACGTGAAGACCGCGATCTCGAACTCGTTCGGGTTCGGCGGGCACAACGCCTGCATCGTGATCCGCGAGTTCTCCGGCTAGCTTCCACCGGCTGTCTCAGACCTGTCTGCTGGGACTCGGACTCGCAGTTCCACTTTCGGCGCACCCCTCCCCTTGACAGAAATTGGGGTCCGACACCGAGCGCCTGCCGCATGCGGCCGGGCTAGGCTCAAGAGCCATGGAGCGCTGGGCGACGTTCGACTGCTACGGGACGCTGATCGACTGGAACGGCGGGATCCGGGCCGCGCTGGCCGACGTATTCGGTGAGGAAGAGGCCGACCGGCTCCTGCGGCGCTACCACGAGCTCGAGCCGGAGCTCGAGCACGACGGGACGCTCACGTACCGCGAGGTCATGACGCGTGCTCTCGACGGCTTGCCGAGGAAGAGGAGACGCCAGCTCGCCGACGACGAGGCGCTCGCGAGCTCCCTTCCGTCGTGGGAGCCGTTTCCGGAGGTGCGTCGCGCGCTCGAGGAGGCCCGGACGCCGCGGCTGGCGGCTCGCGATCCTCTCGAACACCGATCCCGACTTCATCACCGCCTCGAAGGAGCTGATCGGCGTGCCCTTCGACGAGACGGTGGTCGCCTCGGAGATCGGCTCGTACAAGCCTGCGCACGGCCACTGGGAGGAGTTCTTCCGCCGAACCGGCGCCGATCGCGCGGCCACGTCCATGTCGCGGCGAGCCTGTTCCACGACATCGCGCCCGGCGAACGAGCTCGGAATCCCGAGCGTCTGGATCAACCGGCTGGACGAACGCCCCGGACCCCAGCCCGACCGTGAGCTCCCCGACCTCAACGGGCTCGCCGATGCGCTCGACGAGCTCGTGGCGCCGTGAGCGTCTCGCTGCGCCCGCCGCTCCTCGACGAGGCCGCCGCCATCGCCGATCTCATCAACCGCACGACCGAGGAGCTCGTCGGCGAGAGCGAGGAGAACGAGAAGACGGTGCGGCAATGGCTGACGGCGCCCGAGCTCGACGTCGACAACGACATCCGGGTCGCCGAGCGAGACGGCAAGCTCGTCGGCTATGCAGACGTCGCGCCCCATCCCGAGCCGAACTACTGGGTGGATGTCCGCGTGCCACTCTCGGAGTCAGACGAGGTACGGGACGCATTGATCGGCTGGGCGGAGGAGCGAGCGGCCGAGCGAGGCGGCGAGAAGATGCGCGCCTTCAGCCTCGACTCCGACGAGCCCGAGATTGCTGCGCTCGGGCGGCGCGGGTACACCCTCATCCGGCACTCCTACCGGATGCGGATCGATTTCGAGGAGCCGCCGCCACAGGCGGAGTGGCCGGAGAGCCTTTCCGTCCGGCCGGCGACGGAGGCGGACATCCGAACGGCCTACGACGTCTACTCGGAGACGTTCGCCGACACCTGGGAGTTCGGCAACGACCCATTCGACGAGTGGTCGCACTGGATGCTCGAGGAGGGCCTCGACCTCTCGCTCTGGTTCGTCGCCGAGGACGACGGCGAGGTCGCCGGCATCGCGTTGTGCAAGCCGTTCGAAGGCGAGGAGGGGCTCGGCTGGGTGCGCGTGCTCGGCGTCCGGCGACCGTGGCGCAGGCAGGGCCTCGGGCGGGCGCTGCTGCTGCACGTCTTCGGCGAGTTCCACCGCCGCGGCTTCCACGGGGTCGGTCTTGGGGTCGACGCCGAGAGCCTCACCGGTGCCCACCGGCTCTACGAGAACGCCGGCATGCGCGTCAACCGCCGGTACTTCGTCTACGAGAAGGTGCTGTAGGCCGTGTCCCGGCTGCGCGCCAAGTGCCCCGACTGCCGGACGTACACGGCGGTCGCGCTCGGACCGGAGTACGAGTGCCACGCCTGCGGGCGGACGTTCGCCGCGGGCCTCGTCCGGGTTCCGCGTGCCTGGGGACAGGGCGGGGAAGCGATGGCCGAAGCGGCGTCGCTTCCGCTGCCGTATCCGGAAGCGGCGGTGATCGAAGAGGGCTCGCTGGCCGAGCAGAGCCTTGCGCTTGCCCTGGAGCTCCCCGAGCGGCCGCTCGTCCTCGGCGGCTGCTGCTGCTCCCACGTCGGCGCCGTCGAGGCCCTCTCCGCTCGCCACGGCCGGATCGCCGTCGTCTGGTTCGACGCGCACGGTGACCTGAACACGGTCGAGAGCTCGCCGTCCGGGAACGAGTGGGGGATGCCGCTCCGCATGCTGCTCGACTCCGGCGCCGTCCAGCCTCAGGACGTCGCGCTCGTGGGTGCGCGCAACCTCGATCCACCCGAGGAGGAGTTCATCGCCGCCAACGGGGTAGGGATCGGCCCCGACGCCGTCCCAGTCGCGCTCGATGAAACCGCCGGCGCCTATGTCGCCCTGGACTTCGACGCGTTCGGAGAAGACGAGGTCGCGTCGTTCATGCCCGAGCCGGACGGGCTCTCGCTCGAGGAGGCCGAGGAGGTGCTCAGCGCCGTCCGAGGGCGAAGCGACGTCCTCGGCGCGGGCCTCTCGGGGCTGCTCCGCGATGAGCGGAACCTGGAGCCGGCGCGCCGTCTGACCGCCGCGCTCGGGCTGTGACGAAGGAGGACTAGACTCGGCCCATCGCCGAGCGCATCGACATCTCGATCGAGCATCGGAACCTCCCCGAGCCGTCGCAGAACGACAAGCCGCACCCGAACACGTGTCCCGAGTGCGGCTCCCACTACCGGGACGACGAGCTCGCCGCGAACCTCTGGGTCTGTCCGCACTGCAACCACCACTTCCGGATCCGGGCGAAAGACCGCATCGCGCAGCTCGCCGACGAGGGGACGTTCAAGGAGGAGGCTGCAGATCTCCGCTCCGAGGATCCGCTGGAGTTCTTCGACATGCGGCCCTACACGGAGCGCCTGGTAGAGGCGGAGCAGGCGACGGGACAGGGCGACGCCATGGTCATCGGCGCGGCGGCGATCGAGCGCGTCAGCTGCGAGCTGGCAGTCATGGACTTCGCGTTCATGGGCGGGTCGATGGGTAGCGTCGTCGGGGAGAAGTTCGTCCGGGCGTGTGAGAGCGCGGCCGAGCGCGGAGTGCCGCTCGTCAGCATCACCTCGTCGGGCGGCGCGCGGATGCAGGAGGGGATCCTGTCGCTGATGCAGCTTCCGAAGACGGTCTGTGCCGTGGAGGATCTCAAGGACTCGGGCGGCGCGATGATCAGCGTCATGGCCCATCCGACCACGGCCGGCGTGCTCGCGAGCTTCGCGTCCCTTGGCGACGTGATCGTCGCGGAGCCCGGCGCGCTCCTTGCCTTCACCGGCCCGCGGGTCGTCCAGCAGACGACGCGCGAGAAGCTGCCCGAGGACTTCGGCCTCGCCGAGTCCAACGTCCGCTTCGGCCACCTCGACGGGATCGTCGGCAGGCGCGACCTGCGCCCCTACCTCGGTCGAGTGCTCAGACTGTTCTCCCGCAATGGCACGTGAGGACGAGCTTCACCTGCGGGACCGGCTCGAGCCGCCTGAAGGGGCTCCGGCTCCTGCGCGGCGCCGGGATCACCGAGGAGGTCGATCGCCTCGAGCGCCAACTCGAGCGCATGGCGACCGCCGGTGACGAGGAGATCTGGGAGCGGGTCGAGCTCGCCCGCCACCCCGACCGGCCGTACACGCTCGACTACGTCGAGCGGATGTTCGACGACTTCGTCGAGCTCCACGGGGACCGTGGTCGCGCCGAGGATCCGGCGATGGTGACCGGCCTGGGCCGTTTCGGCGGCCGCACGGTCGCGCTGCTCGGCCAGCAGAAGGGCCGGGACACGAAGGAGCGAATCCGGCGCAACTACGGCATGACCTATCCCGAGGGATACCGCAAGGCCATGCGCGTGATGGAGCTCGCCAACCGTCACCGCTTTCCGATCGTCTCGCTCGTGGACACTCCCGGCGCATTTCCCGGGGTCGCGGCCGAGCAGCACGGACAGGGCGGCGCGATCGCCCGGTCGCAGGCGGTAATGAGCCGGCTGACCATTCCGATCGTCGCGTGCGTGATCGGAGAGGGAGGCTCGGGCGGCGCGATCGCCATCGCCCTCGCCGACCGGGTCCTGATGCAGGAGAACGCGATGTACTCGGTGATCTCGCCGGAGGGCTGCGCGGCGATCCTTTGGCGCGACCAGGACGAGAAGATGAAGGCCGCCGCGGCACTGAAGCCCGACGCCGTCCACACGCTCGAGCTCGGCGTGATCGACGCGATCGTGCCCGAGCCGGAGGGCGGCGCGCAGACGAACTGGGACGAGGCGGCCAAGCTCCTCGGTGAGGCGATCCAGAGCTCGCTCGAGGATCTGTCGAAGCTGTCCGGAGAGGAGCTTCGGCGCCGTCGCCGCGATCGCTTCCGGTCGCTGGGTGTCTACGCCTCGTCCGCAGATTCCACAGTTTCCACAGGGTTGTCCACCGAGCCTGCGCCGACTCGCAAGTAAGAAACAGCACGTTTTCGCTGCCCCGCACTCGGGGTAGAACGGGGTCATGAGGCCGATCTGGAGCGGCACGATCTCGTTCGGGCTGGTCAGCGTGCCGGTGAAGATGTACTCGGCGACCGAGTCCAAGGAGCTCAAGTTCCACTTCCTCGACCGGCGCGACATGAGCCCGATCGGCTACGAGAAGGTCAGCAAGGAGTCGGGCAAAGCCGTGCCGCCCGACGAGATCGTCCGTGGCTTCGAGATCGAGAAGGGCCAGTACGTGCCGATCGAGGACGAGGACCTCGACCGGCTGGACATCGAGCTGACCCACTCGATCGACATCTGCGACTTCGTCGACCTGGACGAGATCGACCCGATCTACTTCCGGAAGGCCTACTACCTGCTGCCCCAGGAAGGCGCCGAGAAGCCCTACCGGCTCCTCGTCCGTGCGCTGGACGAGACGGGCAAGGTCGGGATCGCGAAGGTGGTGATCCGCAACAAGCAGCACCTCGCCGCCCTTCGGCCCTACGACGGCAGGCTGGTTCTCGAGACCATGTACTACCCCGACGAGATCCGGCAGCCCGAGTCCGTCGACGGCAACTCGCGGCTTCAGAAGGCCGAGGTCGACATGGCGAAGTCGCTCGTCGAGAACCTCAGCGAGCCGTTCAAGCCCGAGAAGTACGACGACACCTATCGGAAGGAGCTGCTCGACCTGATCAAGGCGAAGGCCAAGGGCAAGGACCTGCCTGAGCCGAAGGACGAGGAGGAGGGCGAGGTCATCGACCTGATGGAGGCGCTCCGGGAGTCCGTCGAGCAGACGCAGAGGAAGCAGCGAAGAAGTCCACAAAGGAAGGCGAAAGAAGGCAAGCTAGACGGCGTGGCGCGCCCCCGCCTCGCCGAGTACGAAAAGAAGCGTGACCGGAAGAAGACGCCGGAGCCCTTCGGCGGGAAGAAGCGCGGGAAGCAGCCGATCTTCGTCGTCCAGCGGCACGACGCGCGCCGGCTCCACTACGACTTCCGGCTCGAGCGCGACGGCGCGCTCGCGAGCTGGGCGGTGCCGAAGGGGATCCCGCTGGAGCCGGGACAGCGCGCGCTGGCGGTGCACGTCGAGGACCACCCGCTCGAGTACGCGACCTTCGAGGGCGTGATCCCGAAGGGCGAGTACGGCGCCGGGCCCGGTCGAGATCTGGGACAACGGCACGTACGAGCTCGTGGAGGAGAAGCGCGACGGCGGGCTCACCGTCCGCCTGCACGGGAAGCGGCTCGACGGCACCTGGACGCTCGTCCCGGCCAAGCTCGACGGCAACCCGAAGAACTGGCTCATCCTCCGCAAGCGCGAGGAGGGCGCAGAGGCCCCGCGCGAGCGGCGCCGCTACAGGCCGATGCTGGCGACGCTCGCCGCACGAGGTTCCGACGGGCGACGACTGGCTCCACGAGGTCAAGTGGGACGGCTACCGGGCGATTGCCGACGTCCGCGGCTCGGACACGACGCTCACGAGCCGCAACGACAACGACCTCACGGGCCGCTTCGAGTCGGTGGCGAAAGAGATCTCGAGGGCGGTCAAGACGCCGGACTGCGTGCTCGACGGCGAGGTGTGCGCCCTCGACGAGCAGGGCCGCGCGACCTTCTCCGCGATGCAGCAGGGCAAGGACGGGACGCGGTACGTCTACGTTGTCTTCGACCTGCTCGAGGTCGACGGGCGAGCCGATCGTCGACCTGCCGCTGACCGAGCGGCGCGAGCGCTTGGCGAAGCTCCTCGATCGGCGGAATCAGGACGTGCAGTTCTCGGAGTCGTTCGAGGACGGCGACGCGCTCTTCCGGGCCGCCCAGAAGCAGCAGTTCGAGGGGATCATCTCCAAGCGGCGTGACTCGCGGTACGAGGCGGGGCGGCGAAACAGGAACTGGCTGAAGGTCAAGACGCACGGCAGGCAGGAGTTCGTGATCGCCGGGTACACGCGGGGCCAAGGCCGCCGGTCGGGCCGCTTCGGCTCGCTGATCCTCGGCTACTGGAAGGGCGACGAGCTCGTGTACGCGGGCAACGTCGGCACCGGGTTCACGGACGGCGAGATCGACCGGCTGCTGGGCAAGCTTCGACCGCTCGAGCGGAAGAAGCCGACGTTCGATCCGGTTCCGAAGATGCCCAAGATCCGGAAGGACGCGATCGTCTGGGTCGAGCCCGAGCTCGTCGCCGAGGTCGAGTTCGCCGAGTGGACGCACGACGGCAGGCTTCGGGCGCCCGTCCTACCAGGGACTGCGGGAGGACAAGTCCACGACCGAGGTCCGGCGGGAGGAGCCGGCGCCGATGGAGACGCGAGATCCGGAAGGGCAAGCGCATCGCTCAAGCTGTCCAACCTCGACAAGCCGTTCTGGCCGGACGAGGGGATCACCAAGGGCGACCTGCTCTCGTACTACCGCTCGGTCGCCGACGTCGTCGTTCCGCACCTGAAGGACCGGCCCTTCACGATGAAGCGCTACCCCGATGGAGCGTACGGCAAGTTCTTCTTCCAGAAAGACGCGCCCAAGCACATGCCCGACTGGATCAAGAGCGTCGAGATCATGGTCACAACGCGGGACAAGCCTCGCGAGCGCCGCAAGATCAGGGCGCCGCTCGTGAACGACGAGCTCGCGCTCCTCTGGATGGTGAACATGGGCTGCATCGACCTGAACACGTGGTACTCGCGGGTCGACAAGCCCGGGCGGCCCGACTTCGTCCTCTTCGACCTCGACCCGTCAGACGATGTCGGCTTCAAGGAGACCGTGCAGGTCGCGCTGCTCGTCAAGCAGGCGCTCGACACCGTCGGGCTCGAGAGCTATCCCGAAGACGAGCGGGTCGGACGGGATCCACGTCCTCGTCCCGGTCGCGCGGCGGCACACGTACGACGAGACGCGGGAGTTCGCCGAGATCATCGCGTCGGCGCTGGCGCGCACGCACTACGGGCTCGTGACGACGGAGTGGGTGCGGCGCAAGCGGCGGGGCGTGCTCATCGACTCGAACCAGAACGGCGAGGGGAAGACGATCGCCTCGGTCTACTCGGTGCGGCCGCGGAAGGGGGCGCCGGTCTCGACGCCGCTTCGTTGGGACGAGGTGAACGAGAAGCTCGACCCGAGCGAGTTCACGATGGACGTGGTCCGCGAGCGGATCGAGAAGCACGGCGACCTCTTCGAGCCCGTCCTCCAAGGGCGGCAGTCGCTGACGGCGGCGCTGAAGTCCGTGCGCGCGAGCCGGGGCGAATCCGGCAAGTAACAATTTGTTACAAGCCGGCTGAAGCGGCTCGGCAAGCGGCCTCGGGCACCAAGTAACAACTTGTTACTTGCGTCCTAGTGGCCACGGACTCAGCCGGTGAGGAAGAACTTCGTCAGCCGCCCGACCGTGTCGAAGCCGAGCTTCCCGTAGAGCTCCTTCGGCCAGTCGTCCGCGTCGGCGACGAGGAAGACGAGGTCGGCGCCCTCCGCGCGGGCTTCCTCGGCCGCCCGCAGGACGACGGCGCTCGCGTAGCCCTTGCCGCGGTGCTCCTCCTTCGTGGCGACGTCCTCGACCTGGCCGACGCCCTGAGCGACGTAGAGGTCCGCCCAGCTGACGATCTCGCCGTCCACCGGCACGCCGAAGAACCGCGTCTTCGCGCGCTGGCCGAGCAGGAGCTTCGCGTCGAGCAACTGGCGCGCGACCTCCTCGCTGCCCCAGGGATAGCTCGTGATCTCGCGCGGTGCGACCGGCGCGCAGATCCGCCTCGCCGACCTCCTCGCACGACCGAAAGGTCGGCGCTGCGATCCGGCTCGCGAAGCTGCGCCATCCAGATGTGGCGGCGGACGTTCCAGCCGAGCTCCTTGAACTGCGGCTCGAGCTTCTCGCCGAGCTCGGCGTCGAAGCACACCACCGATCGGTGGGCGAGCCCGGCGCCTCCGAGGATCCGCTCCGCCTCCTCCGCCAGCTCCTGGGCGCCGGCGCCGAGCGGGAGTCGCTCGACGAGGAAGTAGTTCGAGTCGTGGCGGCAGCGGCAGCGTCGGCTCGAGGACGCCGACGCCGAACGGCGACTCGACCGTCCGAGAGCCGGCCATCTCGATCTCCCGCTCGAAGCGGTGGATGCGGTCGAGGACGTCAGCCATCTCCCACGCGCTCCCGGATGGCCGAGCCTGCCGAGCTCGCGCGATGTCGCGGCGGAAGAACAGCGCCACCGTCCAGTCGGCCACGACGCGCAGCTTCCGCGACAGGAGCGGCAGCTGGTACAGGTGATAGGTCCGGGTCACCCACCAGCCGAGGAAGCCGCGGAGGCGAATGCCGAGGACGTTCGCGATCCCCTTGTGGCGGCCGAGTGTCGCCACCTCGCCGAGCATCCTGTACCGGTACGGGCGAACCTCGCCCTCGAGGTTCTTCGCCAGGCGGCGCGCCTGCCGGAGGGCGTGCTGGCACGTCGGCGGGTCGAACTGGCCAGGCGTCGCGAGGTTCGGCACGGCGGCGCAGTCGCCGAGCGCCCAGATCGGTCGGTCGTCGCGTACCCGCAGGGTCTCGTCGACGCGTGACCCGCCCGCGCTCCTCGGTCGGGAGCCCGAACTCGGCCAGGATCGGGTGCGCGCGCACGCCGGCCGTCCAGACCACGGTGCTCGTGAGGATCTCGTCGCCGTCCGACAGCCGCGCCGCGTGCGGCTCGACCTCCTCCAGTGTCGTCTCGGTGCGGATGTCGACACCTCGGCGGGCGAGCAGCCGCGCGGCGTAGTCGCCGAGCCGGGTCGGAATCTCCGGGAGGATCTTCGGCGCCGCGTCGACCAGCACCCACTGCTGCGGAGTGTCGCGGAGCTCCGGGTAGTAGCGCAGCGCGTCGCGAACGAGGTCGGAGAGCTCCGCGAGCGCCTCGACGCCCGCGTAGCCGGCGCCGACGAAGACGAACGTCAGCTCCCGCCGGCGGTGGGTCGGATTGGGATCTGCAGCGGCGACCTCGAGCCGGCCGAGCACGTGGTTCCGCAGGTGGATCGCGTCGGCCAGCGACTTGAACCCGAGGGCGTGCTCCGCGAGACCGGGAATCGGTAGGGACCGCACGATCGCGCCCAGTGCGACGACGAGGTTCGAGTAGCGAACCCAGAAGACGCGCTCGCCGGCCTGCACCTGGACTCGCCTGCCGCTCGGCGTCGTGGGCCTGTGGCCTCGCCGAGCAGCAGCTCGGCGTGCGGGCACATCTGCCGGAGTCGGGACGACGACGTGCCGCGGCTCCAGCGTCCCCGATGCGGCTTCCGGCAGCATCGGCGTGTAGAGCATGTAGTTCTCGGGGCTGACGATCGTGGCGCCGCGCTTGCCGAGGTAGCGCGCGACGTACGAGCCGGCGAACCCGCCGCCCAGGATGAGCGTCCCGCCTCGGGCCTCGTGGTCTGCCACGGCGCCGTTCTACACGACGCGGCCTGTCATGCGAGTTGCGCTCGGCGCCGTTCGAGGAAGCGCCGCTCGGCTGCGTTCGTCGCGAGCTCGAGCGCCCGCCCGTACGCCTCCGCCGCCTCCTCACGCCGGTCGAGCCGGCGGAGCAGGTCGGCTCGGGCGGCATGGAGCAGGTGGTAGTCGTCCAGTCCCTCGATCCGGTCGATGAGGTCGAGGCCGCGGTCGGCGCCCTCCGCCATCGCCACCGCGACGGCCCGGTTCAGCTCCACGATCGGGGACGGCGAGAGCCGGGCCAGCTGGTCGTAGAGGGCGGCGACCGCCGGCCAGTCCGTCTCGCCCTCGGCATGGACGGCCGCGACCGCGGCCTGGAGCTGGTACGGGCCGACGCGGCGCATGCTCGCCGCGCGCTCGAGCACCCGACGACCCTCCTCGATCCGGCTCTCGTCCCAGAGCGAGCGGTCCTGGTCCTCGAGGAGCACGAGGTCGTCGCCGGCAGTCCTCGCCTCCCGGCGCGAGTCGTGGAAGAGCATCAGCGCGAGCAGTCCGAGCGCCTCGGCCTCGTCCGGCATCAGCACCGCGAGCAGCTTGGCGAGCCGGATCGCCTCGTCGCAGAGCTCACGCCGGACGAGATCGTCGCCCGAGGTCGCCTCGTAGCCCTCGTTGAAGACGAGGTAGAGGACGGCGAGCACCGACTCGAGCCGGTCGGGGAGCACCTCGTCCGGAGGCACGCGGAACGGGATGCCCGCCTCGCGGATCTTGCGCTTGGCGCGCACGAGCCGCTGAGCCATCGTCGGCTCCGCGGTCAGGAAGGCCCGCGCGATCTCTCCAGTTGCGAGGCCGCCGACCTCGCGGAGCGTCAGGGCGACGCGCGCCTCCGGGGCCAGCGCCGGGTGGCAGCAGGTGAAGACGAGCGCGAGCCGTTCGTCGGGGATCGTGCTCATGTCCTCGTCCTCGCCGGGGAGCTGCTCCAGCCGTGCGAGCAGCTCGGTCTTGCGCTCGAGCGTCCGCTCGCGCCTGATCCGGTCGATCGCCCGGTTGCGCGCGGTCGTGACGATCCAGGCGCCGGGATTGCGCGGCATTCCCTCCACGGGCCAGCGCTCGAGCGCCGTGGCGAAGGCGTCCTGCACAGCGTCCTCGGCGAGGTCGAAGTCGCCGAGGACGCTGATGAGGATCGAGACCGCACGTCCCCACTCCTCGCGGAAGACGGTCGCGACGTCGGCCAGTTCTACTCGCGCTCCACGACCGGGCGCACCTCGATCGAGCCGTACTCGGACGCCGGGATCTTCGCGGCGTAGGCGAGCGCGGTGTCGAGATCGGGGAGCTTCGTGTCGAAGAGGCCGCCGATCTGCTCCTTCGTCTCGGCGAAGGGGCCGTCGCTGATCAGCACCTCGCCGTCGCGGACGCGCACGGTCTTCGCGGTCCGGATGTCGTCGAGCTCCTTCCCGCTCATCTCCGGGTCAGCCGCTCCGAGCTCCTCGAAGAACGCGTACCACTTCGGGAGCGACTCCTCGCTCCTCTTCGCGGCCTCCTCCTCGGACATCTCGAGCCAGGGCTCCTGGTCGCTGTAGATCAGCATCGCGTAGCGCATCTCAGCTCTCCTCTCGCACGAAGACGGGGCGAACCTCGATCGCGCCGTGCTCGGCGGCGGGGATCTCCGCGGCCAGCTTGCAGGCGTCGTCGATCGAGTCGGCCTCGAGGATGAAGAAGCCGCCGAGCGCCTCCTTGACCTCGGCGTACGGGCCGTCCGTGACCATCGAGTCGCCGTTCCGGACCCGGACGGTCGTCGCGGCCGTCGTCTCCTGGAGCTCGGCGCCGCCGACGACCTCGGGCCGCTCCGAGAACTCCATGTAGCGCTGGTAGATGGCCTGGCGCTCGTCGTCGCTCAGCTCGTTCCAGCCGTCCTCGCTCGCGTGGATCAAAGCCAGGAACTCCATGCAACTCCTTTCTCAGGCTGCCCGGAGCCTCGCCAGCATCGTCTCATGGACGAGCAGCAGGTCGGGCTTCCCGAACGGGTCGTGGTGGCGGAGCTCGTCGGTGATCGCCCGCCTCTTCGCCGTCTCGCGCTCGATCATGTTCCTCCGAAGGCGCCTCACCGCCTCCTCCTTTCGTCGCTTGCACAGGGACGACGAACGACGGAGGGCTAAATCGACAGCATCCGACTGGAGGAGCTCGAGCGCACCGGCCTTGTCCAGCGGCTCGTTCAGGTTCCCGCATTTCGGCGACTGGACGCACGACGGGCAGCCGTGGTCGCACGGGACAGCCGTCCAGCATCCGCGCGGTGTCGCCGACCCACCCCTCGAAGACCTCGAAGCCTCGCTCGTTGATCCCGACGCCGCCGGCGTGGCCGTCGTAGACGAAGATGGTCGGGCGGCCGGTCTGGAAGTGGAGGTTCGTCGAGAGCCCGCCGATGTCCCAGCGGTCGCACATCGCCCAGAGCGGCAGGATCGCGATCATCGCGTGCTCGGCGGCGTGGAGGGAACCGAGCAGCCGCGTGATGTCCGTCAGGCCCTCGAGCATCTGGTCTTCGGGCACGAACCAGATCGCCTCCGTGTCGAACTCCGTCTCCGGGAGGTCGAGCGGGAGGGTCTCGATCGTCTCGCCGTCGCCGATCCGCTTCCGCTGGTAGGCGACGACCTGCTCGGTGACGACCACGCGGCCGAAGGAGAGGTCGACGCCGAGCCGCCGCTCTTCGCGAAGCGGCTCGACGATCGCGGTCATCGTGTCCTTCTTCGCCTGGGTGTACTCGTCGCCGGCGTAGGGCTCGACGAGGGCCGTTCGGTTCTCCAGGTCGAGCTCGGCGACGCGGTACGACTCGCCGAGATGGAGGTAGACGGCGCCCTGGTGGACGGTCGAGTACGCCCGTTCCTGCTCGACGAGCCCCAGGAGCGACCCGGTCGAGACGTCGACGACCGTGAAGGAGTCCGGCGTCGCCGAGCGGAGGCCGAAGCGGCCTGCCGGATAGTCGCGGCCCGCCCAGACGAAGCCCCCGTCCTTGCGGCGGAGGTCCGGGAGCTGCGCCGCGCGCTCGAGCGCCTCCGGGCCGAGGGTCTCGGCGTCCTTCTCGTCGAGCGGCGCCTCGAAGGCGGCCGAGCGGACATGGCCGTCGAGGACACGCGGGTTCGCATGGTCGAGGATCGCCGCCTCCACGCGCCGCTCGAGCAGCGCCTCCGGGTCGCGCATGAAGAACTGGTCGAGCGCGTCCTCCGTGGCGATCATCGCCGCGAGCCCGTGGCCCCGACGGCCGGCGCGGCCCCACTGCTGCCTGAGGCTCGCGACGGTTCCGGGGAAGCCCACGCAGATCACGGCGTCGAGCAGGCCGACGTCGATCCCGAGCTCCAGCGCGTTCGTCGCGCTGACCCCGAGCAGGTCGCCCTCGACGAGCCTGCGCTCGATCTCGCGCCGCTGGGCGGGCGTGTAGCCGGCGCGGTACGGGGACAGCCGCGTGGCGTCGCCGAGACGCTGGGCGGTGAAGCGGTGGACGAGCTCCGCCGACTTGCGGCTCTTCGCGAAGCAGAGCGTCCTCACGCCTCTCTCGACGAGCGAGGCCATGAGCCGGGATGCCTCGCCGAGGGCACTCGCGCGGAGCCCGAGCTCCTCGTCGGTGAGCGGTGGGTTCCAGAGCAGGATCGTCCGGTCCGCCTTCGGCGCGCCGTCGTGCTCGATCGTCGTCGCCTCGACGCCGATGAGCCGCTGGGCGAGCTCGCCGGGGTTCGCGATCGTCGCCGAGGCGAGCAGGAACTGCGGGTCGGCGCCGTAGATCCGCGCGAGACGGCGCAACCGGCGCAGGACGTTCCCCACGTGCGACCCGAAGACCCCGCGGTAGACGTGCGCCTCGTCCACGACGACATAGCGAAGGTTGTGGAGCACGTCGCCCCAGCGGTCGTGATGAGGGAGGACGCCGACGTGGAGCATGTCCGGGTTGGTCAGGATCAGGTTCGACCACTTGCGGATCTGCCACCGTCTGCTCGACTCGGTGTCGCCGTCGTAGATCGCGGGCTTGATGCTCGGCGGCTTGAGCTCGGTGAGACTGCGGATCTGGTCCTGCGCGAGCGCCTTCGTCGGGTAGAGGTAGAGAGCGCGGGTCTTCGGCTCGCGCGCCAGGGCGTCGAGGACGGGCAGGTTGAAGGCGAGCGTCTTGCCGGAGGCGGTTCCGGTCGCGACGACGAGGTGCTCCCCGCGCTGCGCCGCGTCCCAGGCGTCGGCCTGGTGGGTGAAGAGCTGCTCGATCCCGCGGGCGGCGAGGGCATCGGTGACCTTGGGGTGGAGGCCTTCGGGGATCGGCGCGAACCGCGGCGGGCGAGCCGGCTCCTCACCGACGTACGAGACCTCCTCGCCCTCGAGCAGGTCGCTCCAGGGGTCGGCGGCGACGCTCATCGGCGGGCCACGAGGGCGACGAGGTACGGGTAGTCGTCCTCTCCGTCCTCCTCGAAGCGCTCGACGCGGAGGCCGGCCGAGGTGAAGGCGGAGACGAACTCACCCAGCGGGAGGTGCGAGGCGCCCACCCGCGCACGGAGACCTTCTGGGTTGAAGACGCCGGGCTCGGCATCGTCGTACCGCCGGGCCGGGCGGTAGCCCGAGTGGAGCTCGGGCACGCCTCGGCCGAAGCGGAACAAGGCGTGTGGCCCGATGAAGCAAGGGTGGCCGCCGACGTAGACGAACGGGCCGTCCGGTTTGAGGACCCGGGCGACCTCGCGCACTGCTGCGGGGAAGTCGTCGATGTCTGTGTGAGTCCAGGTCGAGACCGCGGCGTCGAAGCTCGCGTCCTCGAACGGAAGCACGGAGGCATCGGCTTGGACGACGGCGAGGCCTCGGTCGCGGGCGCGGCGCAGCATGTCTTCCGAGGCATCCACGCCGGTGACGTCCCATCCCCGGTCGCCGAAAGCCACCGCGTGTGCACCGGTGCCGCACCCGAGGTCGAGGAGTGCTGCCCGGTCCGGGACCGAGTAGACGGAGCCCCGCGGCGAGCCCGTGATCGTGCAGGTCGCCGAGGAACTCCGTGTCGTACCAGTCTGCGATCCCGTCGTATCGAGCCATCGTTCGATGCTAGCCCGGTGCCTGGAACCTCCAGCGCGCAGCCGGTGTAGAGGAACCAATATGCGGATCCGGGCCGGGGTCTCCTCGCTGCACTTGCCGTTGTCGCGGCGCGGCTCCGCCTCGACGACGCAGTGCCCCAGCGTCTCGCTGACCTCGCCTCGCTCCGGCCTCGTCGCCGGCCGACCCTGGACTGCCGTCCTGCCCGTGCGCGGCGCGCGACCGGCCCGCGTGGCGCTGACTGCGACGCTCGGACGCCGGCGCGTGGCGGCGTCGGCTCGAAGATGGCGTCGCGACCGGTACCGGGCCCGTCTTGTCTTCCCCGCTCCGGGCCGCTGGCGCCTGGCCGCCCGGATCGGCCGGACGCGCGTCCGGCTCGGCACCGTCGCGGTCCGGGCGGCGATTCGCCCGCCCGTCGTGCTCATTGCTCCGACCGAGGCGGTCCTCGAGCCGAACGGATCGATCCTCGTCGCCGAGAGCGGGCAGTCGCGCCTCGTCCGAATCGATCCGGCCACGGGCCGCGACACGCTCGTCACCCGGATCGTCCAGCCGTTCGGCCTTGTGCTGACGCCGTCGGGCGTCCTCTACTCCACGTCCGAGAGCAGGGTCGTCCGGGTCGAGAGCGGTGGCTCGACGACCACGCTCGCCGACGCCGGCGAGGATGTCGGGCCGCTCGCGCTCGACTCGTCGGGAAACCTCTACTTCAGCACCGTCTCGCGAATCTTCCGCATCGAAAGCGGCACGGGCACGGTGACGCACTATGCGGGCACCGGGATTCGAGGAAGCCGGGGCGACGGCGGGCCTGCGCTCGCGGCGGAGCTCGACGCTCCGCATGGCCTCGCTGTCGGGCCTGACGGAGCGCTCTACGTGGCGGACACGGGAAATCACCGCGTCCGCCGTATCGATCCGGCCACCCGCGTGATCACCGCTTTCGCGGCTGCAGTCGGGCCCGGCCGGTCTAGCGTTCGGCCCGGCTGGCGTCCTGTACGTCGCCGAGCGGGACGGCCAGCGCGTGTCCCGGATCGACCCGACCGGGGCGAAGACCGTCGTCGCAGGCACCGGTGTGAGAGGCGAGGGCGGTGACGGCGGTCCCGCGGTCGCGGCTCAGGTGGACGAGCCGTTCGACGTCGTGCCGGCGCCGGGCGGGGAGCTGTTCCTCGTCGAGAGCGGCGTGTCCGGAGGCATCCGTCATATCGACGCTTCGGGGGTCATTCGGACGATCCGCCGGCGCTAGCGCCAGTCCGGGGCGTAGTTCAGGCCGGCGCTTCGAACTAGGGGCGACCTCGCTCCGGGCGGAAATCGACCGTCCAGATCTCGAGGAAATGAGCGTCGGGCGCGGGCCGGTTTGGGAGGGCGTCACTCCAGCCGGCCGCATAGGCGAGTGTCCGCCCGTCCGGCGACCATGTCGGCGAGGAAAGCCTGTTGTCGCTTTCACTCACCAGGACGCGTGTCTCGCCGGTTTTGACCGAAACCACGGCGATCGATTCCGGCACCGCGAAGGCGATGTGCCGGCCGTCCGGCGACCCGGCGAGACCCGTGGCGTCGGGTCTGACGCCTGCCATTCGGCGCTCACGGGACCCGTCCGCTCCGACCGTCCGGATCGACGCGGTACGTCCCGCTACTCGGATGAACGCTAGGGAACGGCCGTCGGGGGACCAGGCAGGGTCGCGCCCCGCCGTCAGCCGCCGAGCTCGGCGCGTGGCTGTCGAGACGATGTAGACGGCTCCTCGCCGGGTGTACGCCA
>CAVTEL010000013.1:0-13839 GCA_963733855.1 uncultured Actinomycetes bacterium | reverse complement strand
GCGAAAGGCTATCCGGTATTAATCCGGGTTTCCCCGGGCTATCCCAGTGCCGAGGGCAGATTACCCACGTGTTACTCACCCGTTCGCCGCTTTCCCCGGTACCCGAAGGACCGGTTCTCGCTCGACTTGCATGTATTAAGCGCGCCGCCAGCGTTCGTCCTGAGCCAGGATCAAACTCTCCGTGAAGGAACTTGTGTCAATCCGGCTGACGCCGGCTGAACAACTCGTTCACCTTGAGCTTGAGCTCAAAGGTCGACAATCGAGCACGCCAAGCCAGACTGAAGTCTGGCACGGCAAGAACCCGAAAGTCGACGGGTTAACTTGAGCCCGACCACCGAAGTGGTCAGGTCTCGGCATTTCACGCACGCTGTTGAGTTTTCAAAGACCGTCGCTACCTGGTGACGCAAAAAAGCCTCTGACTCGCACCAGAGGCCCAAGGAGATCCGAACTTACGGTTCGTATCCTTCCTCCTAGGGCGCTCCGTTCTTCGCGGGACAGGGACCTTCCACGCCACCCGTCCGGGCAGCCCGGGAATACTAGCAACGTCTAGGGCGCTGTCAAGCGGGCGAATCGGCGTTTTCCCGCTTGAACTAGCGCTCCGGCGAGGGTTGCGCGGGGCACGTCCACCTCCGAGACGACCTCTCCGTTCACGCGCACGCCGCCCTGGGCGATCAGCCTCCGGGCTTCGCTCGTGGAGCCGACTCCGAGCGACTCGGCAAGCAGCGCCGGCAGATGCACCGGGTCGCCGTCCGGCAGCGGCGACCTCGGGCACGTCGTCCGGCGCCTGGCGCTTCGCGCACGACACGCGTGAAGTGCTCTTCGGCCTCGCGCGCCGCCTCCTCCCCGTGCGCCCGCGTCGACGATGTACCGGGCGAGCTCCAGCTTGGCCTCGAGCGGGTCGCCCTCGGGCGGCGGCTGCTCCATGACCAGCCGGTACCACTGCTCGAGCCGCGAGTCCGGGATCCGCATCGCCTTTCCGAATTGCTCCTCCGGCGCCTCCTTGAGGCCGATGTAGTTGCCGCGCGAGGCGCTCATCCCGAGCCCGTCCCAGCTGACGAGGTACTCGACGGTGAGCGCGAGCTGCGGCTCGAGGCCGTAGGCCTGCATCACCTCCCGCCCCATCAGGAGGTTGTAGAGCTGGTCGGTCCCGCCCAGCTCGACGTCCGCCTCGACCGCGACCGAGTCGTACGCCTGCATCAGCGGGTAGAGGAGCTCCGAGATCGAGATCGGGCTGCCGGTCGCGAATCGCTTCGAGAAGTCGTCGCGCTCGAGCAGCCGTGCAACGGTCGCGATCCGGGTCAGGCGCAGAATCTCGGCGAAGTCGAGCTGCGCGAGCCACTCGCCGTTGAAGCGGACCTCGGTCCGGTCAGGGTCGATGATCGTCGACGCCTGCTCGAGGAATCGCTGTGCGTGCGCGTCGATCTGCTCGTCGGAGAGCACGGGCCTGGTGGCTGAGCGGCCGGACGGGTCGCCGATGCGCGTCGTGTAGTCGCCGACGATGAGGACACCCGTGTGTCCTTCGCGCTGAAACGCGGCCATCCGCTGGAGCGGAATCCCATTTCCGAGCGTCACATCGGGCGCCGTGACGTCGATGCCGAGCTTCACGCGCAGCGGGCGCCCGCTCGCGAGCTTCCGCTCGAGCTCGCCAACAGGCAGCACGTCGACGGCGTTTCGGGTGAGCTCGGCGACTCCCATGTACGGCTGGCGACACTACACTCCTCAGGTCTTGCGTTTGCTCCGCCGCAGAGAGACCGCGGCGCCGGCCAAGAGGCGCAGGATCAGGAAGCTCCGCCTACTGGTCCTCACGTTCGCCCTCTTCGTTCTGGCGTTCTCATCCTTCACCTTCGGCCTCGTCAGGGCCGTGGCCAGTGAGGCACCCAAGTGCGACCCCGCACGTCAGCGGCACCAGGTCAACACGCGCATCTACGACTCGACCGGCAACAAGATTCTCGCCGTCCTCCGAGGGTCGGAGAACCGGGTGCTCGTCGAGTACGACGACATCTCCCCGTTGATGAAGCAGGCCATCGTCGCCGTCGAGGACCGCAGGTACTTCGAGCATCGAGGCGTCGACATGCGGGCGATCGGGCGAGCGCTCTGGGCGGACGTCACCGAGCAGCGATTCGTGCAGGGCGGCTCCACGATCACGCAGCAGTTCATCAAGAACTCCTGCACCGACGACAGCCGGTCGATCGGCCGCAAGGTGCGCGAGGCGACGCTCGCCTGGGGCCTCGAGCAGAGGTGGTCGAAGAAGAAGATCCTGACCTCGTACCTGAACACGGTCTATTTCGGCAACGGCGCCTACGGCGTCGACCAGGCAGCACGCACGTACTTCGGGCACAACGCGAAGCGGATGACCCTCTGGGAGGCCGCGCTCCTCGCGGGGATTCCGGCCGATCCGAGCCGGTTCGACCCCGTCACGAACCCGAAAGCGTCCCGCGCCCGCCGGCGCACGGTTCTCCGCCTGATGCTCCGCGAGGGCGCGATCTCGCCGAAGCAGTTCCGCCGGGCCGACCGGGAGCCGCTGCCGGCCAAGGTCCAGACGCCGGACACGCGCGGCCCGGGCGGCTACTTCTCGAACTACGTCACCCAGCAGCTGCTCGACCACTACAAGCAGCCGCGCAAGGTCTTCGGCGGCGGGCTCGTCGTCCACACGACGCTCGATCTCGAGCTGCAGAAGCTCGGCCACAAGGCGATCGCCCGCTGGCTCAAGGACGAGAACGGCCCCGCGGCGGCGCTCGTCGCGGTCGATCCGAGAGACGGTGCGATCAAGGCGATGATCGGCGGCTCGAACTTCCGCGAGAGCCAGTTCAATCTCGCCGTCCAGGGCGAGCGGCAGGCCGGCTCCTCCTTCAAGCCGTTCGTGCTCGCGGCCGCGCTCGAGCAGGGGATCTCGCACGCGACGGAGTTCGTCTCCAAGCCGCAGACGATCTTCCTCGGCGACAAGTACTGGGCGGTCACGAACTACGAGGACGCCTATCTCGGGTCGACCGACCTCGAGACGGCGACCATCCACTCGGACAACGCGGTCTACGCGCAGCTGACCGCACTCGTCGGACCGAAGAACGTCCGGCGGGCGGCCCACGAGCTCGGCGTCACCAGCCGCTTGAACGACTACTTCGCGATCGGGCTCGGGGCCGAGGCCGTCAACCCGCTGGAGATGGCCCGGGCCTTCTCGACGTTCGCGAACCGCGGCCGCCGCGTCGACGGCTCGATTTTCGGGAACCGACCGCGGGTGATCCAGTGGATCCACCGCGTCGGCGAGAAGCGGCGCGCGAACGCACCGGTGCAGCGACCTGTCCTCGACGCCGAGAAGGCCGACCTGATGAACGACATCCTCCAGAAGGTCGTCCGCCAGGGCACGGGCACGAAGGCCGCGCTCCGCGACGGGCGTCCGGCCGCCGGCAAGACCGGCACGACGGAGAACTACGGCGACGCGTGGTTCGTCGGCTACACGCCGCAGCTCGCGGTCGCCGTCTGGGTCGGCTACCCGAACAACCTCACGCCCATGCTCACCGAGTACGAGGGCGAGTCGGTCGCCGGCGGGACGTTCCCCGCCCTGATCTGGAAGTCGTTCATGGACTCGGCGCTGGATCACCTCGAGGAGGAGCCGGCCTACTTCGACCCCCCGAACCTCCCCTACTCGGTCCCGATGAATGTCGTCCAGCGCTCCGGCAAGCTCCTCGCCGACAACGGTCTCTGCCGCGGGCCGAAGAGCGTCTGGTTCTTCTCCGGACAGAGCCCCAAACGGGAGGCGCCCTGCAGGCCGAACGAGGTCGAGGTGCCGCGCGTGGTCGGTTCGACTGTCGCCGAGGCCAAGGCGCAGCTCGCATCCCAGCCGCTGCAGTACGACCTGATCTACCGGCCGGCGAAGCCGGGCGAGCGGCTCGACGTCGTCCTTGGCCAGATCCCCCCGCGAGGGACGCTCTCCGCCCACGACCAGGTGACGCTGATCCTCGCCAAGCCTCGGTTCGGCGTCGTCCCGAGCGTGGTCGGGATGCCGGTGTCCAGGGCCGTCCAAAGGCTGGAGCGGCTGAAGCTCCAGCCCGCTGTGGTGGGCGGCTCACAGGTCGGCAGGGTGGTCAGGCAGGTGCCGAAGGGCGGCCGCGTCGCCGCCGCCCCGGGGATGCCGATCCGCCTGATCGCATCGGCCGGCTGAGATACGGCGAGCCGGCCAGCGCGTAGCGCCACGGCTGGTCTGCGGCCTTCGTGATCCCGATCCTGGGGCCGACGGCGATCTCCGGCTCCGCGTCGCGCGGGAGGAGCGCGAATGGCGGCGCGTCCAGCGGAAGGCCGTCGTGCTCCCGGGTGATGCCGAGCGCCTGACAGAGCCGGCCGGGCCCCGCGCAGAGAAGGCGTTGGTTGTCGAGGCCGCGGCGCTCTCTCATCGTCTCGATACCGCTCGCGGGTTCCAGGGCACGGATCAGGACGGCGCTGGCGACGCCCTCGTCCTCACAGACGACGTTCAGGCACCAGTGGACGCCGTACGAGCGGTACACGTAGGCGTGGCCCGGCGGGCCGAACATGGAGGCGTTCCGCTCCGTCCGACCGCCGTAGCCGTGAGCGGCCGGATCCTCGTGGTCGTATGCCTCGACCTCGACGATCGGGCCACCGACGCCGTCGACGAGCAGCGTGATGCCGATCAGGTCCGGCGCGACCTCGTGCACCGATCTCGCGAAGAAGTCTCCTCGTCATTCGTCCTGGGGCCGGCGAGAGTCGTAACGGACGAGTGCCGGGATCGCCGCCGCGACGACCGCCGTGCCGATCGACGGTGAGGATTCCGCCCGAGACGATCGAGGCGCGGACGCTCGTCAGCGACGCGACGATGCCCGCCTCGACGTTTCCGATCTCGGGAGCCCCGGCGACCTGGGCTAGCTCGATCCCCGAGAGCCGGCCGCGCATCGAGTCCGGCGTGACGGTGAGGAGGATGTTCGAGCGAAGCACGGCGCTGACGAAGTCGGCCGCGCCGGCGACGGCGAGGAAGACAACGCGAACCACACGGCCTCGGCAAAGCCGACCACGGCGATCGCGACGCCCCACACCGCCGCGGCGATGCAAACCCCGAGCCCCTGGCGCCGCAGGGTCATCATCCAGCCGGATGTGAGCGACGCGAGCAGCGCGCCGAAGAAGGGCGCCGCGTAGAGCACGCCCAGGACTCCGGCGCCGCCGCCGAGCTTCTCGGCGAACGCCGGGAAGAGCGCTCTCGGCATCCCGAAGATCATGGCGTTCGTGTCAACGACGAAGATCCCGAGAAGCACCTTCCTCCGCTTGACGTACCGGAACCCGTCGAGGATCGACCTCAGGCTCGGCCGGTCGGCATCCGGCGCGGGCGGCACGGGCGGCAGCAGCCAGATCGCGACCAGCGAGGCGCGCGAAGGTGGCGATGTCGATCGCGTAGGCGGCCGCGAGCCCGACGACCGCGATCAGGACGCCGGCCATGACCGGGCCGGCGACGCGGGCGAGCGTGAAGATCACGTCCTCCACGGCGATCGCCGCCAGCAGTTGGTCGTCCCGGACGAGTCGCGGCGTGAGCGCGTTGCGCGCCGGGCGCTGAAAGCCGTACGCCGCGGTGCCGAGCGCCTCGGCCGACGAAGAGGAACGCGACGCTTGGGTTCGGGCAGGAGCGCGTTGACGAGCAGCCCGCCGGTGACGAGCAGGAGCCCGACGTCGGACAGCAGCAGCAGGCGCCGGCGGTCGACAGCGTCGGCGACCGCGCCGCCGTAGATCGGGACGATGAGCAGCGGCACGAGTGCCGCGACTCCGAGCATCCCGACGAGGAGCGTCGAGCGGGTCTCCTCGTAGAGCTGGTACGGGATGGCGACCGTCGTGATCTGGCTGCCGACAGCCGAGATCCCGGTCCCGAACCAGAGCCGGCGGAAGTCGCGCGACTCCTGGAGCGGCCGGATGTCGACGGCGATGCGGGCGAACAGGCCGCGCTCGGGCGGCGGCTCCCGGCCTTCGGTCACCCGTTAAAAGAGCTTCTCGTCGTCCTCTGGCTTGGCGGTCGCTTCCAGCAGGCGGCGCGCGCGCCGGCCGAGGTCGGCGAGATCGACGCGACCGCTCTCCGCACCTGTCGCGATCCGTTCGGCGAGGTCGAGGGCGCTGTCGATGATCTGCGTGTTCGCCGCGGCCTCCTGGCCCATCTCGTGCAGGATCGTCCGCTCCGTGCGGCCGGCGATGATCGGATCGGGCACACCCTCGATCCACACGCGGGTTCTCCGCCCTCCCCCACGCTCGTCGCCGGTCAGCGGCTCGAGCGCGTAGATCTTGTCCGCGCGCGCGTACTTCCCGAAGCCGAGGAAGACCATGCGGTTCGCGCCGTTCGCCATAACGCGATTATCGCCTCTAGACGGAACGCCGCCGTTTCGCGGCGTAGCCCGCCGCACGTATCACGCTAAACCGTGCGGGGTCAGACCCCAGCGCGAGACGCGACCAATTGAGTGTCATTCTTGCAACGGCGGTCGGCGCGGTTGAGCAGGGTCGAGCCGGGGCCACGGCTGGAAGCGCGGGTTTGCTGGGGACGGATCGTCACGGTCCCGCGACGGGGTCTGACCCCCGATAAATGGCTACGAGAGGGCGCCGCGCAGGGCGTCGACGACGTACTCCTGATCGTCCGCCTCGATCTGCGGGAAGAACGGCAGCGCCAGCGTCCGGCTCGCGATGTCCTCCGCCACCGGACAGAGGCCCTCGGCGAACGCGAACTGCTCCCGCATGTACGTCTGCAGGTGGATGCAGGGAACGTACTCGGCCACGTCCACCCCACGCTCGCGAAGATCCGCCATCACGCGCGCCCGGTCGATCTCGGGCGCGAGCACGAGGACGTAGACGAACCAGGAGCGCCGCCGGTCGGCGTCGTCTTCGGGCGCCAGCTCGACGTCGTCGACGTCCGCGAGCAGCTCCGCGTACCGGGCGGCCGCCTCGGAGCGAAGCTCCAGCGCTCTGTCGAGCTTCTCGAGCTGGGCGATGCCGATCGCCGCCTGCACGTCCGTCCAGCGGTAGTTGAACCCGACCCGGACGTGGTTGAACCAACCGCCGCCCTCGTAGGAGCGGCCCTGGTTCCGGAGCGAGCGGACCACCTTCCACGTCTCCTCGTCGTGCGTGACGACGACGCCGCCCTCGCCCGTCGCGAGCTGCTTGTTCGGGTAGAAGCCGAAGACGGCCGGCGGGCCGTGCGAGCCGATCGGCTTCCCCTTGTACTCGGCCCCGAGCGCCTCGGCCGAGTCCTCGATCAGCGCGAGACCATGGCGGTCGGCCACCTCCATCAAGGCGTCGAGGTCGCACGGGAGGCCGAACATGTCGACGGCGACGATTCCCTTCGTCCGCTCGGTGATCGCCGCCTCGACGGCCGCCGGATCGAGGTTCCAGGTGCGCGGGTCGACGTCGGCGAAGACCGGCGTCGCGCCCTCGAACAGGAAGCAGTTCGTGGACGCGGCGAAGGAGAGCGTCGAGGTGATGACCTCGTCGCCCTCGCCGATCCCCGCCGCGCGAACCAGCATGTGCAGCCCCGCCGTCCCACTCGACACCGCGGCCGCGTACGGTGCGCCCACGCGCTCGGCAATCAGCTCCTCGAAACGGTCGATCGTCGGGCCGAGCGAGAGCCGCCCCGAGCGCAGGACCTCGAGGACGAGCTCCTCCTCCCGCTCGTCGATCCAGGGCCGCGCGAGCGGCACCCGGCGGGTCGCCTGCGTCACGCTGCCGGCGTCGGAGCCGGCGACTGCGAAGGGATGGCCGCGTACTCGAGCCAGTGCGACCAGCGCTCGCTTCCGCCGCGCACCGTGTCGAGATAGGCCTGCTGGAGCTTGAGCGTCACCTCACCGGGTGGCCCGACCTCCTGGTCGTCCACCGAACGGATCGGCGTCACCTCGGCCGCGGTCCCGGTCATGAAGATCTCGTCCGCGAGGTAGAGGTCGGTGCGGATCAAGTTGCTCTCCTCGACGGTGTACCCGAGGTCCTGCGCGATCTGGATGACCGAGTTGCGCGTGATCCCAGGCAGGATCGAGGTCGAGAGCGGCGGCGTCGTGATCGTCCCGTCTTTGACGACGAAGACGTTCTCACCTGAGCCGTCCGCGATGAAGCCGTCGTCGGTGAGCAGGATCGCTTCGTCGTAGCCGGCCCGGTTGGCCTCGATCACCGCGAGCATCGAGTTCAGGTAGATGCCGGTCGCCTTCGCGGCGTGCGGGATCGTGTTCGCGCCGACGCGCTTCCAGCTGGAGATCTTGCAGCGAATGCCGTTCTTCATCCCGTCGTCGCCGAGGTAGGCGCCCCACGGCCAGCTCATGACCACGACCTCCACGGGGTTACCCGCAGTCGAGACGCCGAGCTCGCCGTAGCCGTAGAACGCGAACGGCCGGAGGTAGCACTCGGGCAGGCCGTTGACGCCGATCACCTGAAGGCACGCGTCGCGGATCTCCTCGACCGAGTACGGGAGCTCCATGTAGAGGAGCCTGGCGGAGGCGTCGAGGCGCTTGAGGTGGTCGGTCAGGCGGAAGACGGCCGGGCCCTTTGGCGTCTCGTAGCAGCGGATCCCCTCGAAGACACCCGTGCCGTAGTGCAGCCCGTGAGCCCCCACGTGAACCTTGGCGTCGCCCCAGTCCACGAGCTCGCCGTTCATCCAGATTTTGTCGGTTTCGATCATGCGCCTCCTCCGGATTTTCTGGGCCGAATGTTAGGCGGCCTCCGCGACAGCGTCCATCTGCTGCGCCTTCGCGAGCCGGACGAGGTCTCCCGGCGACAGCGTGGCCATGTGGCTGGGCGAGCCGGCGCCGATCCAGACCCGCTCGTGGACGAGGAGCTGACGGTCGACGAAGACCTTCGAGACCTTCGGAAGAGGGAACGGCGCGACCGCCCCCGGCTCGAACCCCGTCGAGTCCCGAACCTGTGCGGCGTCCGCGATCTTGGCTCGCCGACACCCGGCGGCCTCCGCGACCTTCCGCGAGTCCGCCCGGCGGTCGCCAGGAACCATCACGACGATCGGTGCACCGTCGCAGTCGAATACGAGCGATTTGACGATCTGGGAGAGCTTGCACCCCACCGCTCGCGCCGCATCCTCTGCGGTCGGCGTGCCGGCCGCGAACTCCTCGATCCGGCCCTCGACCCCGCCCTGGCGGAGAAACGCGGCGACGCGCTCGACCTCCTCTGGCCACCGCCGCTCCACCGGCCGAAGCGTATCCGGGGCGTCCGCCGGGCGGGTGGACTCGTTCCGTGTCCGCGGCGGACAGGAGGCTGCGGACAACGCGTGACAGTCTCGTCACGGGGTCTGACCCCACCCGATCAGACAGCGCTGCGACCCGCGAGCCCTCGCCGGCAGCGGGCGACTTGCCGGGCCGGGTGGGGTCAGACCCCGATACGAGTGTGTGACAATGGTGTGCCGAGCGTGTGTCGCCAGCGCCGGTTCTGTGCGGCCGGGCCGTCATTCGGCAAAACGTCCTAGAGCGAGATCAAGCGGGCGTCGTCGAAGCCCTCGGCCCGAACGCGCTCGACGAGGCTCGGCTCCGGCTCGCTGTCCACGGAGAGCACCATCAGCGCCTTCCCCCCACGGCGCGTCCGGGACACGGCCATGTTGGCGATGTTCACGCCGGCGTCGCCGAAGAGCGTCCCGACCCGGCCGATCACACCCGGAACATCGTCGTAGCGGAACAGGACGAGCAGCGGCGCGAACTCCATCTCCAGCTCGAAGCCGAGCGCGCTGACGAGCCACAAGCGGTCGTCGCGCCCGATCGTCGTGCCCGAGACCCGCAGCGGGTCGCCGTTCGAGCCGACGCCGACGCGGACGAGGTTCGTGAAGTCGCGGCAGGCGCGCTGACGCTGCTCGACCACCTCGATCCCACGCTCCTCTGCGAGCAGCGGCGCGTTCACGTAGTTCACCGGCTGCTCGAAGCGGCCCTGGAAGGCGCCGTTCAGCGCGGCCGCGGTCAGGAGCCGCGTGTCGTAGTCGGCGAGGTTGCCGTAGTACGTCAGCTCGATCTGCTCCGCGTGCCCCTCGGCCAGCTCCATGGCGAGGCGGCCGAGCTTCGCGGCCAGCGGGACGAACGGGCCGAGCACCTCCAGGTCGTCCCGCCCGATCGCGGGGATGTTGACCGCGTTGGCCACGAGACCGCCGGCGAGCGCCGCCGCGACCTGCTCGGCGACGATGAGACCGGCGCGGTCCTGGGCCTCCTCCGTAGAGGCGGCGAGGTGAGGCGTGACGACGACGCTGTCGAGCTCCAGCAGCGGCCCCGAGTACGGCTCTGCGGAGAAGACGTCGAGCGCGGCGCCCGCGAGCCGTCCGGACCGAAGGGCGTCGAGCAGCGCCTCCTCGTCGACCAGCTCCCCGCGCGCGGCGTTGATCAGGTGCGCGCCCGGCTTCATCTTTCCGAGCGCTTCCGCGTTGATGCAGCCTTGTGTCTCGTCCGAGAGCGGCAGGTGGAGCGTCAGGAAGTCGGCGGCGGCCAGGACCTCGTCCGCCGTCTCGGCCCTGGTGACCCCGAGCTCCCGGTACCGATCCTTGGCGACGAACGGGTCGTGCGCGACGACCTCCATCCCGAGACCGACGGCGCGGCGCGCGACTTGCTGCCCGATCCGCCCGAAGCCGAGGACCCCCAGCGTCTTGCCCTCCAGCTCGATCCCTCCGTAGGCGGCGCGCTCCCACCGACCCTGCTTGAGCGAGGCGTGCGCCTGCGGGATGTGCCGCGCCAGCGCGACGAGGAGCCCGACGGCGTGCTCCGCCGCCGACACGACCGTCGACTCCGGCGCATTGGCGACGACGATTCCGCGCCGAGTTGCCGCGTCCACGTCGACGTTGTCCACTCCTACGCCGGCACGCCCGATCACCTTCAGCCGCTCGGCCCGCTCGAGAATGCCGGCGGTCAGCTTCGTCGCCGACCGGATCACGATCGCGTCGTAGTCGCCGATCCGCTCCTCCAGCGGAAGGTCGCCGTCGACGTCGACGTCGAACTGCTCCCGCAGCAGCTCGATCCCGGCCTCGGCGATCGGCTCCCGAACGAGAACCCGCAGTCTGTCGCTCACACCCGGGTGTGCTCGAACGCTTCGAGTGCCGCGGTGATCGCGGCCCCGCGCTCGATGTCCGCGCCCAGCTCGGCGAGCACCAGCTCGACGCCGGCAAGCGCGGTCGTGATGTCGAAGACGTCGTAGTAGCCGATGTGGCCGATGCGGAAGACCTTGCCCTTCAGCGGCCCCTGGCCCGGAGCGAGGACGATCCCCTGCCGGTCGCGCAGGGTCTGCACGAGCTCGCTGGAGTCGATCCCCGTCGGGCGCGTTGATCGCGGTGACCACCGCCGAGCGGTCGTCGTCCGGCGAGAAGAGCTCGAGGCCCATCGCGCGGACGCCGGCGCGGCAGGCGCGGCCGAGGCGAGTGTGGCGCTCGAACGCCTGCTCCAACCCTTCCTCGAGGAGGAGGCCCAGCGCAACGTCGAGGCCGACCACGATTGAGACCGCCGGCGTGAACGCCGGATCGAACTGCTCCTGACGGTCGCGGGTCTCCTGCCAGTCGAAGTAGTACCGGCCGGGCGCGTCCTTCTCGACCGCGGCCCAAGCGTCGGCCGAGACCGAGACGGTGGCGAGCCCGGGCGGCGTCATGAGTGCTTTCTGCGACCCGGAGACGACGGCGTCGAGGCGCCAGGCGTCGGTCTCGAGCGGGACGGCGCCGAGGCTCGAGACTGCGTCGACGACGACGAGCGCGCCTGCCTCCTTCGCGCAGGCGGCCAGCGCCTGGACGTCGGCGACGACGCCGGTAGAGGTCTCCGAATGCGTGAGGAAGACGACCTTCGCGCCGCCGAGCTCGGCGAGCCGGGTCGCGAGATCGTCCGCCGAAGGCGACTCGCCCCACTCGTAGTCGATCGTGTTTACGTCGCAGCCGAAGTTGCCGGCCAGCGCCGTCCAGCGCTCGCCGAAATGCCCTGCCGACACGACCACGACCCGGTCGCCCGGCCGCGTGAGGTTCGAGACGGCGGACTCCATGCCGCCGGTTCCCGAGGACGTGAAGACAAGGACGTCGCCTTCGGTCCGGTACACCTCACGGAGCCCTTCGAAGGTGCGCTCGAGGATCTCGCGGAAGTCCGAACTGCGGTGGTGGATGATCGGCCGGCTCATCGCCTCCAGCACCTGGGGCGGCACCGGCGTCGGGCCCGGCGTGAAGAGGTAGCGCTTAGCGGTCACTGCCTTGGAGGCTAGCGCGTAGGTCGTACTACCCTCGCCCGAATGGAGGCACTGCTTGCGTTCGCAGCCGCCCTGCTCGCACTCCGCCTCGCCGGCAGGCTTGCCGCCCGCTGGCGTGCGCGCCGTGCGCCCGAGCTCCTGGCGTGGGCCGCGTCCCTGGCAGCGTTCGCGCTTGCCGCGGCCGCGCTCGCCTGGGGATCCGCAGCCGGCTGGAGCGACGCGGCGTTCCGGCTCTACTACCTCTTCGGAGGTCTGCTCACCGCCCCGCTGCTCGGCGCCGGCTCCTTGCTCCTTCGCGGCCACCGTTGGGTGATCCCGGTCGTGCTGGTGTATGCCGGGATCGCGGCGGGCGCAGCGGTCGCGGAGCCGCTGTCGGCCCCCGTGTCGGGCGACGAGATCCCCGAGGCCCAGGAGCACCTCGACTACTTCCCCCTGCGGATCCTCGCGATCGCCGGAAACATCGCTGGCACGGTGGCCGTCTTCGCGGTGGCTCTGGCCTCGATTCGCCGCCGGCCCCTGTCGATGAGCCTGATCATGGCCGGCGTCGCTGTCGCTGCGGTGGGAAGCGCAGTTGCGGGCCTCGGAGTTGCGCAAACCGCAGTATTTCTTGTGATTTCTTCGCTCCTTCTTTACGGAGGTTTTACGATTTCCAGCAGGAAAACGGCCGATACGTTGCCTGGCTAGACATATTGGCTGCTAACAATGTGCGCCGTCCGGCGACGAGCGTCGTCCGGGCCCAAGAATCGACGGAGCGCAGTCGGCTCCGGAGCGCACTGCGGAACATCGCGATCCGGACCCGAGCTCCGCACGAACGGAGGCTCAGCTCTTGCCCAGAAAACTCGTCGGACTACTCGCTGCTGTCGCAATGCTGCTCGGCCTCGCCGCCATGACGAGCGTGCCATCGGGCCAGGCCTCGGAACAGGTTCGCGCGATGCCGGACGGAAGGGTCGTCGTCCGCAAGATCAAGCGCTACCAGCGCGCCACGTGGCGGTGGCAGCGGCTGATGGGCGTGGCGAAGACGCGGAATCGAGGCCTCTACCTCCGGACGAGCAACATCGAGTACAGACGGTTCGTGTTGAGCCAATGGCGCCGCCGCGCCATCCGGGCGAGGGTCAGGGCGACCAACCCGCCACACGAGCGCCAGTGGCGCTGCCTCCAGTCGCACGAGGGGCCATGGCGGGACGCGAGCGATCCCTACTGGGGCGGCCTTCAGATGGATCGCAGCTTCATGCGGCAGTACGCGCCGCGCCACCTCCTCCGCCGCGGCTTGGCGAACACCTGGACGCCGGTCGAGCAGATGTGGGTTGCGGAGCGCGCACTGCGGGCCGGTCGCGGGTTCTACCCCTGGCCGAACACCGCCCGCACGTGCGGGCTGATCTAGCCGGTTAGCCGGCAGAAGAGCCGCTGGGCGACGGCGAAGAGTTTGGGCCCGCTCGGTGTCCACCCTCGTTGGCTGAGACCGCGACGATCGTCGAGCCGTCCTCCGTGCCGAGGACGAGCGGACCGCCATAGGATTCCGCGAGATGGGACGCGGAAGCAGGCCGAGAGTGCGCTGGGCGCACGACCGGCAGCGCAAGAAGAAGGAGCGGGACAAGGCGAAGGCAGCCCCGTCCGACAAGAAGGCGGCGGCACCGCGCCGCCGGCGTTCCACGAGCTCCGGCTAGACCGGCGAGAACGGCCTGACGTCGA
>CAVTEL010000012.1:0-175318 GCA_963733855.1 uncultured Actinomycetes bacterium | reverse complement strand
CGATCGCGGCTTGCGTCGCGTCGACAAACGCCGGGGCTTCCGAAAGCCGCGCCGCAACGTCATCGCCGAAGGCCAGAAGGTCGATGCCTTCAAGACCGATCGCTGGTCGTGGCGGATTAGCGAAGGCGACATCGTTCCCGCCGTGGTTCGCAGCGTAGCGACGCCGCCGCGACCCTGCGCATCGGCGGCCTGAGCGCGGAAATCATGAGGGCCGGCATGCAGTGGACCAACAGGAAATCGCCGAAAGAGATCCTCAAGGCCGGCGATCTGATCGAGGTCGAGATCACGAAGATCGAGGCACAACGGCGACGGGTGCAACTCGACCAGACGCCGCTCGATCGAAGGCGCCCTCGTCGCGCTCGACATCGACACCGGCGAAGTCCTCGCGATGGTCGGGGCTACAGCTTCTCGCGGAGCAAGTTCAATCGCGCGACCCAGGCCTTCCGGCAGATGGGCTCGACGGTGAAGCCGATCCTTTACACGGCCGCGATCGATCGCGGGCTGACGCCGACCACGATCCTGTCGACGAGCCGACGACTTCGACGCCGGCGCCGGCCAGCCGCCGTATTCACCGCGCACTACGATCGCAAGTTCATGGGCCCGCTGACGCTGCGCCGCGCCCTCGAGCAGTCGCGCAACATCCCGTCGGTGAAAGTCATCGACATGCTCGGGCCGACGCAGGTCGCCGCCTACGCCAAGAAGTTCGGCTTCGCGAAGGACTTCCGTCCGTTCCTCTCGATGGCGCTGGGCGCGCAGGAAGTGACGCTGATCGAGCTCACGAGCGCCTTTTCGGCGTTCCCGAATCACGGCATCCGCATGGAGCCGTATCTCGCGGACGCGATCAGATCGCGACGGCTGCTGCTGAGAGCGCGGCCGCAGCCCCGGGACGCGTCCGCGCCGACACCGCGTACGTACTCACGAACCTGATGCAGGGCGTGGTGCAGCACGGCACGGCCGCCGCGGCGAATGCCTTGAACTGGCCGCTGCCGGCAAGACCGGCACCGTCGACGACAACACCGACGCGTGGTTCGTCGGCTTCGATCCCAACATCACGGTGGGCGTGTGGCTCGGCAACGACGAGAAGAAGCCGATCGGCTACAACGAGACGGGCACCACGGCGGCGCTGCCGATGTGGATGGACTTCATGAAGGTCTACATCGAGCTTACGGCGACCGCGAGAATCCTCCGAAGTTCGAATCGCCGGGCAATATCGTGTTCATGGCAGTCGATCGAAACACGGGAGAGCCCGCCTGAGCACGACAGCGGCGGTGTAATGAGGCCTTTATCTCCGGCTACTCAGCCGATCAAACAATAGGGGGCGGAGCCCCTTCGTCGATCTCAGATTTCGGATCGAGCGGATTTCGGATCGATTGAAGATCGCAGCGAAGCCCTCCTGAGCTACCATCCATTCGGTATGATTTCAGATTCGGATCGAGCGGATTTCGGACCAATTGAAGATTCTGCGATCTTCGATTTTCGTGCCAGCCTAACTCGTTGATTCTTATCGAGGAGCCTGATGGCATTCGCCATGCTCATCAGACCGGGCATGACACCCAAAGAACTCAAAGATCGCACCAAACGCTTTGCCGTGGATGTAATCCAACTCTGCGGGAATTGCCAGCCACGCTTGACGGTCAGGACCATCGGCCAGCAGTTGATTCGTTGCGGAACATCGGTGGCGGCGAATTATCGAGCGTCTTGTCGAGCCCGCTCGCGCGCGAGTGGATTGCGAAACTCGGAACCGTGGAAGAAGAGGCCGACGAAACGTTGTTCTGGCTGGAATTGGCTGTCGACGCCAAACTCGGTATCCGCTCAAAGAGCGCAAGCCCTGCTTAAAGAAGCCGAACGAGCTGACCGCAATCTTTGTCTCCTCGCTGAAAACCGCTAAGCGGTAATCAGAAAATCAGCAATCGCCGAACAAATCCGAAATCCGCTCGATCCGAGATCCGAGATCTACGTCTCTTCGTCTTCCACCGAAGGTTGACCAAGTGTTCCTGACGCCTTTTTCATGAGGTAGGTCCTTATGAACGGATCATGTCCCCGTTCAGCACCTTGTCAACCTGACCCTCGGCGTACTTGTCCTGGTGATCCTTGATCATCTGATACGGCTGCAGCACGTAGCTGCGGATCTGGCTGCCGAACGCGATGTCCTTCTTGACGCCACCGATCTGCGACAGCTTGTCCTGCTGCTCTTTCAGCTTCAGATCGTAGAGCCGCGCCTTGAGCACCTTCATCGCGACGTCCGGTTCTTATGCTGCGATCGCTCGTTCTGGCAGGACATGACGATGCCGGTCGGCAGGTGCGTCAGGCGGACCGCCGAATCCGTCACGTTGACGTGCTGACCGCCGGCGCCACTCGATCGAAACGTATCGATGCGCAGATCCTTTTCGGGAATCTCGATCTCGATGTCGTCGTCGAACTCCGGCCACACGTATACCGACGCAAATGAGGTGTGACGGCGCGCCGCCTGGTCGAATGGCGAAATCCGGACGAGACGATGCACGCCAGCTTCGGCCGACATCAGGCCGAAGCGTACTCGCCGGTGAGCGTCAACGTGACGCTCTTGAGGCCGGCTTCTTCGCCGGGCTGATAGTCGAGCAGCTCGCGCTTGAACCCGCGGCGCTCCGACCACTTCAGGTACATGCGGAGCAACATCTCCGCCCAGTCCTGCGACTCGGTGCCGCCGGCGCCGGGATGGATCGAGACGATCGCGTTGGCGGCATCGTGTTCGCCGCCCAGCATCTTCTTCGTTTCAACGGTGTCGACCTGGGCCTCGAGCGCGTCGAGCGCCTTCGACAAGTCGGCCGTAGACGTCCTCGCCGCCCTCGCCCCATTCGAGCAGGACGCCGATGTCGTCAATCTTCTTGGCGAGGCTGTCGCGTTGCTCCAGATCTTCGGCGAGGCGGCGCTGGCGCTGGAGTGTCTTTTGAGCTTCGGCCTGATTGTCCCAGAAATTGGGGGCGGCGATTCGGCTTTCGAGTTGCGCTAGCTCGCCAGGGTCGTGGGCCCCGTCAAAGATAGCTCCGCATGTCGGAGGCGCGCTTAACAGTCCTTCTGAACGCCGAACGAGATCATCCATTTGCATGTTTCTTACGACCTTCGACAAAGCGCACTGCGAGCGCGACCATCACGACCGCGGCCGACAGGTGCGCGGCCAGATCACCAATTGTGGCATACACGGTCTTCGCCTGCACGAAGCGCGCTTCGCCGACCACGGCAACGGTCTCGAACAGGTTCGTGCGAATCAGGACCCGGCCGTAGGGATCGATCTGCCGCTGATGCCGGTGTTTGCCGCCCGCACGAGGTAGCGGCCCTCTTCGATGGCGCGCATGGCCGCCATCTCGAAATGCTGATACGCCGCCGACGAGTCGCCGTACCACGCATCGTTCGTGATGGTCGTCAGCATTTCGCTGCCCTGGCGGACCGCCTCGCGCTGCAGCGACGGATAGGTGACCTCGTAACAGATCGCGGTGCTGACCATGTGCCCGTCGACCGGCAGCATCGTGACACGCGTGCCCGGCGAGAACGCCGAAACAGCCTCGACGAGCGGGCCGACAAAGAACAGCAGCCGCTGGAAAGGGACGTAATCGCCGAACGGCACGAGATGCATCTTTCGATAGACGGCTGCGGTCGCACCGGCGGGATCGAGCATGAATGCCGAGTTGTAGTTCCTCGGCAAGTCGCCGGATTCCATCTCGTCACTGCCAAGGAGCAGCGGCGTCCGAGCTCGCGGACCATCCGGCGCACGAGACTCGCCCTCCGCTTCCTCCTCGAAGTAGTACGGCGTTGCCGACTCCGGCCAGATCAGGAACTGCGCGCCCTTGTCTACCGCTTGACGCGATAGCTGCAAGTGGCGATCGAGGATTATGCCCGCGCGCGCCGGATTCCATTTGTCTTCCTGCGGGATGTTGCCCTGAATCAGTCCGACCTTGATTCGGCGCGCCTTGCGTCAGCGTATTCGACGCGAGTCGCATGCCGCCCCAGATTGACGCGACAACGATTAGGCCATTGCCGAGCCCTCGCCCTCCGAGCCGGTGCCGGAGGCAGTCGATCCGGTTGAGCCGGAGGATCCACACGACGCGCTGGCCCACAAGAACACGACACTCGGCTGGGCGCTCTTCGGCCTCTTCGTGCTCCTATTCGCGGGCACCTGGGCGATCGCGTTCGTTTATCTGGCCGTGGCCTGACTCAGGCCCCCACCCGGGTGGGGGGAACCCGCGGGCCCGGCGCAGACGCTAGCCGGGAGAATCGCGCGCATGGGTGCCGAAAGCGCGTCGACTGACGCACACGAGGGGATCTGGCTGGCCCGCCCGGCGCCGGTGCCGACGCACGGCACTTCCCTAGCCGTCAAGGATCTCTTCGACACCGCCGGGCTAACGACCACCTACGGGTCGATCCTCTTCGCCGACCACGTGCCCGACCGCAGCGCCGAGGCGCTCCTCCGACTCGAACGCGCCGGCTACGTGAACGTCGGCAAGACGAACCTCCACGAGTTCGCGTACGGGGTCACCTCGCAGAACCCGCACTTCGGAACCGTTCCGAACCCGATCGCGCCAGGCCGGATCGCCGGGGGCTCCAGCGGAGGCTCGGCTGCCGCGCTCGCAGCAGGGCTCGCGGACGCAGCGCTCGGCAGCGACTCCGGGGGCTCGATCCGGATCCCCGCCGCCTGCTGCGGGATCGTCGGGTTCAAGCCCACGTACGACCTCGTCCCGCTCGACGGCTGCTTCCCGCTCGCGCCGACCTTCGACCACGCAGGCCCGATGGCTCGCACGGTCGCCGACTGCGCCGCGATGCTCGAAGCGCTGGCCTTGGAGCTCGAGCGCGAGCCGGCACGTCGAGTCTCCGTCGGGATCGCCTGGGCCGACCGCTGCGCGCCCCTCGTCGGCGACCGGATCCGCGAAGCCGCGGCGCTGCTCGATGCCCGCGCAGTCGAGTTCCCGCTCCCGAAAGCCATAGGCAACGCGTTCATGCGCGAGGTCGCCGACGTCCACCGCGACCTCTTCGCCGCGAGCGCCGACAGCTACGGCGAGAACGTTCGGACGAAGATCGAGCTCTGTCTCCAGGTGACCGACGCCGAGGCGGCGGAGGCGCTCGACCGGCGTAACGCCTACCGGGTCGAAGCGGAGGCCGCGATAGGCGATCTCGACCTTCTGCTCACGCCGACCCTCGCCTTCGTCGCTCCACCGCTTCCGGACGACGAGCTGACGATCCGCGAGGACCTGATCCGGTTCACGTACCCGTTCAATGTGCTCGGCTGGCCGGCCCTGGCCCTTCCGGCCGGTCCGGCGGAGGGCGGCCTTCCCGCCTCCGTGCAGGTTGTCGGCCGCCCGGGTCAGGACGCGCTCGTGCTGGCCGTTGGTGAGGCGCTCGAGGCATCCCTCGTTCGAGGGATTACGCTCAGCGCGCGCGCTTCTAGCGGCCTGCGAGCTCCGCCACCGCGTCGCCGAGCCGGTTCTCGATCCGAAAGATCCGGTCCAGCCCCGTGATCTGCAGCGTGCGCAGGATCCGGCGGTCGTCGGAGACGAGCACGAGATCGCCGCCGCGGTCGCGGAACCGGGGCTGGTACCGGAGGAGGAGGCCCAGCACGGACGAGTCGATGAAGCCGACCTCGGCGAGGTCGACGACGACGGAAGAACCGCCGAGCTGGAGTACATCCCGCAGCTCCTCCTCCAGTTCCGGCGCGCGGTACAGGTCGGCCTCGCCGCTGACCGAGACGACGAAGGCGTCGTTTCCGATGCCCGCTGTCTTCAGCTCGAAGTCGAGCTCCATCGGCCCACCGTAGCCGCGGTTTCCTGGGCGTTCAGCCGTGGAAGCCTGTGGATTCGCTCACAGAGGACTGAATCGCCGAGAGCTTGTATCCGACGCCACGAATCGTGATCACACGCCGTGGGTCTCCCGGGTCCTCCTCGATCTTCTGCCGGAGATTCGACACGTGGATGTCGCACGCGCGCTGGTCGCCGACGTACGTCGAATCCCAGAGGTGCTGCATGATCTCTCGACGGCTGAACACTCGCTCGGGCTGCTCGGCGAGAAGGAGCAGCAACTTGAACTCGGATGGCGTCAGCCGCATCGGCCGGCCTCCAAGCGTGACCTGGTGGCGGATCGGATCGAGCTCGAGGTCGCCGACGCGAAGGATGCTCACCGCGCCCGACCGGTCGAGCTCGCGGCGCCGCAAGATGGCCCTGATCCGTCCGATCAGCTCCGCCATGGAAAACGGCTTCGTGACGTAGTCGTCGGCGCCGATCTCCAGGCCGAGCACCCGGTCGAGCTCCGCTCCCTTCGCGGTCAGCATGATGATCGGGACCGCGCTCTCGCTCCGGAGGCGGCGGCAGACCTCCATGCCGGACATCCTCGGAAGCATGAGGTCGAGGACCACGACGTCGAACTCGTCCGCGAGTGCTGCGCGAAGGCCCGCTCGCCGTCGTCGGTGCTCTGGACCTGGAACCCCTCGCTCCGAAGCGCGTACTCGACGGCATCGCGGATCGCGGGCTCGTCGTCGACGACCAGGACGCGGCTCATTTCGACACCATCGCAGCAGTCTTGCGGAGACGGAGGCGGATCGTTGTGCCGCTTCCAATCTCCGACTCGAGCGTGAGCTCGCCGTCGAGCGCATCGGCGACGGCACGCACGATCGCCAGACCGAGCCCGAAACCGGGCTTCGAGTCGGTGTCGCTCCGGTAGAAGCGGTCGAAGATCCGCGATCGCTCTGCAGCGGAAATGCCCTGGCCCCGTGTCGGACACTGCGATCTCGACAGTCCCTTCCCCCAGGTCCGCGCCGCTGAGCACGATCCGACCGCTCTCCGTCTGCTTGGCTGCGTTCTCGGCGAGGTTCACGACGGCCTGCTCCACGAGCTCGCGGTTCGTCACCACCGCAAGCTCGCCGGGACAGTCGATCACCAGCTCCACGCCCGACGGCACCCGCAACCCGGCACGGATCTCCTCGAGAAGCGGGCACAGGGCGACCAGCTCGTCTCGCGGCGCCTCCATGCCGATCTGCGTGCGGGCGAGGACGAGCAGTGCGCGGACGAGTCGCGCCAGCCGGTCGGCCTCCCGTTCGATGTGCCCCAGGAAGACGTCGCGCTCGGGCCCGTCCTTCGCACCTGCCTGGAGGACCTCGATCGCGCTCACGATCGCCGCCAGCGGGCTCTGGAGCTCGTGCGCAGCGTTGGTCACGAAGTCTCGCTCGGCGCGCTCGGCCCGCTCACGGACTGTCGCGTCGCGCATGACGGCTACTGCCCCCGTCTGCTCGCCGGATGGCCCGATGACCGGCGCCGTGCTGACCTCGAGGATCGCGCGGCGGTCCCCGAGCACGACCTCGTAGCGCTCGCCGGTCACCACGGCGCCCCCCTCGAGCGTGCGCGAGATCGGCAACTCGTCGAACTCGACGCGGGAGCCGTCGAGCCGGAAGACCTCGAGGTTCCGCCAGTCCGAGAAGATCGGGCGAGTCCAGCGACTCGGCTCCGAAGATTCGCAGAGCCTCCGTGTTTGCGGTGTGCGAGACGCCCTCGCTGGTCCATCACCAGCAGCCCGGCGGGGATGTTCTCGACCACCGCCTGGAGCAGCGCGCGCTGCTCCTCGAGCGCTGCCGTTCGCTCCAGGACTTTGTCTTCGAGTTCGCTCACGTGACCCCACCCACTGGCACAGATTGGCACGCGGAACGCATAATCGCTTAGTGGAGGACATGGGGAAGCGGGTCGGTCAGAACGAGGTCATCTTTCGCGAGGTGAACGAGCGGCTCCGCGAGCTCGGAGAGAGCTTCAGCCTGGTGACGGAGGTCAGCGACTTCGTCTGCGAGTGCGCCGATACCACCTGCACGGACCGGATCCAACTCTCGCTCAACGAGTACGAGGAGGTTCGCTCGGATCCCAAGTGGTTCCTGATCGTCCCCGGCCACGAGCTGCTCGAGTTCGAGCGCGTCGTGGCCCAGCACGACGGCTACCTGATCGTGGAGAAGCTCCCGGGCGGCCCGGCCGGGATCGCGATCAGGGACGACCCGCGAGCTTCCTGACAGCCGACTCGTAGACCGGGTCGCGGACGAAGACGTCGAGCTCGTCCGACAGGAGGTCACTCGGCGGCCGGTTGCCCCCGACCGGAAGCGTGTCCGCGCGCTCCAGCTCGACGTGGACACCTGCGCGGTCCTCGAGCCAGCCGGCCACGAGCGCCGTCTCCGCCGGCGGGCCGGTAAGCCGGTCCGGGAGCTCGGGCCAGGCCTCGGCGAGCGCCCGCCGCCACGGCAGCGTTCGGCGCCAGGCGATGTCCGACACCGCGACGCGGTCGAAGAGCTCCACGAGCTCCGCATAGGCCGCGGGCACGTCGGGCCACTCGCCCGAATCGACCACCAGGCGGTCGACGATCTCCACCAGCTGCCCGAACACCGGCGAGCCGAAGTCCGGGCGGCCGCGCCAGCGGAGGAAGATCGGCAGGTCCGGGAGAAGGAGCGGAAGGACGATGCTCGCCGGAGCCTGAGCGCGGACGCCACGCAAGCGGAGCTCGACGATCTCGCTGCAGAGGTGGCGATCCGTGCCCGGCGCCTCGTAGCACTCGAGGAGCGCGCGGGCGGCCAGGGCGTCCTCCTCCGCCTGCTCGGGGAAGAGGAGGATCGTCCGCGAAGGGTGGCGCTCGGCCAGGCCCGCGAGCGTCTCCGCGGCGGCGCGCGTCCACTCGGGCGGCACCCACGCGATGTGCGTGAGCACGGTCGTCCGCAGGTTGCGCTTGCCCTCGAAGCCTCGCTTGAGGCGGAGCTCGATCAGCGCCTGCTCGACCTCCGCGACCGACGCGCACTCGTCGGCCCACTCGTCGACATGGACTATCGATGCCACTCGACGAGCTCCTGCGCCGCCGGGGGCCCCCAGGTGCCGGCCGGGTAGTCGGGGAACGAGGGCCGGTCCCGCCGCCAGGCCGCGACGATGGCGTCGACGAGCGCCCACTGCTCCTCGATCTCGTCTGCCCGGGTGAAGAGCGTCGCGTCGCCGAGCATGGCGTCGAGGATGAGCCGCTCGTACGCCTCGGGGAGCCCGATGCGGAACGCGCCGCCGTAGAGGAAGTCCATGTGCACCGTGCGCACGCGCATCCCCTCACCGGGAACCTTGGCGCCGATCGCCAGCGACACACCCTCGTTGGGCTGGATGTGGACGATCAGCAGGTTCGGCCGCAGCTCGCTCGCATCCTCGAACAGCGGATGCGGCACGCGCTTGAACTGGATCGCGATCGTCGTTTCGCGGCGCGGAAGTCGCTTGCCGGTGCGGACGAAAAACGGCGTGTCCGCCCAGCGCCAGTTGTCTATCTGGAGGCGGGCGGCGACGAAGGTCTCGGTCTCCGAGTCGGACGCCACTCCCTGCTCCTCCTGGTAGCCCGGCACGGGCTCTCCCTCGATGAACCCAGGGCCGTACTGGCCGCGGACGACCGAGCGGGGCCCCGGCGTCGAGAGCGCCTTCAGCACCTTCAGCTTCTCGTTCCGCACGGAGTCGGCCGTGAAGTCGATCGGCGGCTCCATCCCGGTGAGGGCGACGAGTTGGAGCAGGTGGTTCTGGAAGACGTCGCGGATTGCGCCTGCACGCTCGTAGAACCCGGCGCGGTTCTCGATCCCGAGCGACTCGCCGACCGTGATCTGCACGTGGTCGATGAACTGGCGGTTCCAGACGGGCTCGAAGATCCCGTTCGCGAAGCGCATCGCCAGCAGGTTCTGGACGGTGTCCTTGCCGAGGTAGTGGTCGATGCGGAAGATCTCGTCTCTCGTCGAAGCTCCCACCGAGGAGCTCGTTGAGCTCACGGGCCGACTCGAGATCGTTGCCGAATGGCTTCTCGACGATCAGGCGCGTCCAGCCGTCCGTCGTCCGTCGCTCGCCGATCTCCTCGACGAGCTTCGGCATCGCCTCGGGCGGGACGGCGAGGTAGTAGACGCGGTTCCCGCGCGTGCCAAGCTCCTCGTCGAGGCCGCTGAGCGTGGTGGCGACCCTGTCCTCGCCGTCCTCGTCCGCGAACTCGGTCGCCAGGTAGCGCGTCCGGCTCGCGAGCGCGTCCCAGACCTCCGCCGTGAACTCGTCGCGGCCGAACTCCCGCACCCCCTCCTCCATCGAGGCGACGAACTCCTCGGTCGGCATCGCGGTGCGTGCCACGCCGAGGACGGCGAACTGCTCGGGCAGGAGCTTGCGGTAGGCGAGGGCGTACAGAGCCGGGAAGATCTTGCGGCGGGTCAGGTCGCCGGATGCGCCAAAGATCGTGAGGACGCACGGCTCGGGCCGACGGCGCAGCTCGAGCCCTTCGGCGAGCGGGTTCTCCGCGGCGCGGGACTCAGTCGCGCTTGACTGCGTGACCACCGAATTGCTCCCTGAGTGCAGCGTTCACCTTGGCCGCGAAGGACTCGTCCTGGCGGGACGCGAAGCGCGCGTAGAGGGCCGCGGTGATCACGTGGAGCGGCACCGCCGTGTCGATCGCCTGCTCGACGGTCCACCTGCCCTCGCCCGAATCCTCGACGTAGCCGCGAATGCTGCTCGAGCCCCGGGTTCTCCTCGAGCGCCCGGGCCAGGAGATCGAGTAGCCAGCTGCGCACGACCGAGCCGTGGCGCCAGAGCTCGGCGACGGCCGCGAGGTCGAGGTCGAATTCCGACGCCTGCATCAGGTCGAACCCCTCGGCGTACGCCTGCATGAGCCCGTACTCGACCCCGTTGTGCACCATCTTCACGAAGTGCCCGGCGCCCGACGGCCCGACATGGCCGTACCCGCCGTCCGGCGCGAGTGCCTCGAAGATCGGCTCGAGGCGACCCAACCGGCTCGTCCTCGCCGCCGACCATCAGCGCGAACCCTTCGCGGAGGCCCCAGATCCCCCCCGAGACGCCGGCGTCGACGAAGAACAGGTCGCGCTCGTTCGCCTCGGCCGCCCGCCGCTGGGAGTCGCGGAAGTTGGAGTTGCCGCCGTCGACGATCGCGTCGCCTGGCTCCAGCAGCGCCGAAGAAGCTCCTGGAAGGTGCTCTCGGTGATGGCGCCGGAGGGGACCATCAGCCAGATGTGCCTGGGCTGCCCGAGTTGCTGGACGAGCTCCTCGAGCGAGCCAGCCGTCGAGTCGACGTTCGGGTCGATACGTCTGCACCTCGTGGCCGGCCTGGCGAAGCCGCTCGGTCATCCCGGCGCCCATCCGGCCGAGGCCGACCATCCCGAGCTTCACAGCTGGACCCTCACGACCCGCCGGCCGCGCTCCTCGAGAGCCTGGAGATCTCCGTCCGCCTGTGCCTGGATCAGCGCGCGGAAGCCGAACTTCTGGCCCGGAATCGGCAGCTCCTCGCCAAGATCGTCCACGACCTGGACGAAGAGGCCGGTATCGGGCCCGCCCTTGTGCAGCTGCCCCGTCGAGTGGAGGTAGCGCGGCCCGAGCCCGACCGAGACGGCGGCGCCGGTCTCGCGAGCCCGCCGGACAAGCGGCTCGAGCTCGCCCTCGCGCTCTGGGTCGACGAACGCCTGGATCGCCACGTAGCGCCCCGCCCCGGCCTCGCCGAGCAGCTCCGTCCAGTGCCCCTTCCGGACCTGGCTTGGGGTCTGACCCCGAGCCACGGCCCGGAAAGGACGGCGTTCGTCTTGTCCTTCGCCGCCTGGACGTCGGGCTGGTCGAAGGGGTTGATGCCGAGGATCGAGCCGGCGACGGCCGTCGCGAACTCCCAGCGGAAGAGCTCCTGGCCCAGCTCGTACGGATCCGGCAGACGGATGTCGGGCTCGGCGCCGCCCTCCCGGACCGGGACGATCCCCTTTCCCTCCTTGCCGGTCGACTCGGCGACGAGTTGCTCGACCCAGAGACCGAAGTCGGCGTCGACTTGGAGGAACTGCTGCTCGGCGAGCCAGAGGCCCGAGCTCGAGGCCGGGATTTCCCGTCCGAGAGCCGGCAGGCCTCCCGCATCTCCTCGGCTCGGTCGAGGAGCCGAACGAGGTCGACGCCCATCAAGCGCCGCCGGCAGGAGCCCGAATGCCGAGAACGCCGAGTACCGGCCGCCGATGGTGGGCTCGCCGTAGAACACGTCCTTCGGACAGCTCGGCGAGCGGCGAGCCGGGATCTGTGATCACCGCGAAGCGTCCGCCCTTCCCGCGGAAGTAGTCCGCGTGGGAGCGGGTCTCGAGTCGTCGTTCCGGATTTCGACGCGGCGACGAAGAGCGTCCGCTCCATGTCGAGGGCGCCCTCGAGCCGCCGGATCGCCGTCGGGTGCGTCGTGTCGAGGACGTGGAAGCGCTCGGCGCCGAAGAGACCGGCGCATCACCTCGGGCGCGAGACTCGAGCCGCCCATTCCCATCAGGACGACGTCGTCGACCTCCGGCAGAACACGTGCCGCGAAGTCGGTGAGCTCGTGCGTCCGCTCGCGCATCCGCGCCGGCTCGTCGAGCCAACCGAGCCAGTGGGCCTCGTCGCTGCCCGTCCAGACCGACGGATCCCGCTCCCAGATCCGCTCGACGAGCTCGGCGGGAGCGAGCGTGCTCAAGCGGCTACGAGCTGGGCTCGCTTGGCGGCAACGCCTTCGAGGAGCTCGTCGAAGGAGTCGGCGAACTTCTGGACGCCCTCCTCCTCGAGCACCCTGGTCACGTCGTCGTAGTCCACGCCGGCCGCCGCCAGGTCGTCGAAGAGCTTGCGCGCCTCGTCGAGGCCTTCCTCGAGTGTCGGCCGCACCTCGCCGTGATCCTGGAACGCCTCGATCGTCTCCTTCGGCATCGTGTTCACCGTCTCGGGCCCGATCAGCTCCTCGACGTACATCACGTCGCGGTACTCGGGATTCTTGGTGGACGTCGACGCCCACAGGCAGCGCTGCGTCGAGGCGCCCTTCGCCGCCAGCTCGTCCCAGCGCGGGCCGGAGAAGATCTCCTGGTAGCGCTGATAGGCGAGCTTCGCGTTTGCGACCGCGAGCCTGCCCTTCAGGTCGTCATGGCCTTCGAGCCGCTTGTCCGCCTCGGTGTCCACACGCGAGACGAAGAAGCTCGCGACCGACGTGACCTGCTTGGGGTCGCCGCCGTGCCTCGACGAGCCGCTCGAGCCCCTGGGCGTAGGCCTCCGCGACCTCGGCGTAGCGGTCAAGCCCGAAGATCAGCGTCACGTTGATCCGCTTACCGCGGGCGATCATCTCCTCGATCGCGGGAACACCTGCGGCGGTCGCCGGGATCTTGACGTAGAGGTTGGGCCTGTCGATCTCGTCGTGGAAGCGCTGGGCCTGCTCGACCGTCGCGTCGGTGTCGTGCGCGATGCCCGGCTCGACCTCGAGCGAGACGTAGCCGTCCTGCCCCTCCGTTCGGTCCCAGGCCTGCCGCATCAGGTCGCACGCCTCACGGATGTCGTCAAACGCGAGCCGCAGGAAGATCTCCTTCGGGTCGTCCTCCTCGGCGAGCACCTCGCGGAGCTGGTCGTCGTACCAGTCTCCCTCGGACATGGCCTTCTGGAAGATGGTCGGGTTGGACGTGACGCCGACGACTGCGTCCTCGTCCATCATCCGCGCGCAGCTCGCCCGTCCTGAGCCATTCGCGGGACAGCGAGTCGATCCAGACGCTCTGGCCGAGCGCGCTCAGTTCGTGAAGTCGTGACTCAGGCATTCGCAGCCTCTCTTTCCATCGCTTCGATCTTCTCAAGCCTCCTGCGGTACCGCTCACCGCCGTCGAACTCCGCGGCCAGGAAGGCGCGGACGAGCTCGGCGGCCAGGTCGGCGCCGACGACCCCGGAGCCGATGCAGAGGACGTTCATGTCGTCGTGCTCGACTCCCTGGTGTGCCGAGTACGTGTCGTGGCAGATGGCCGCTCTTACGCCCGGCAGCTTGGAAGCCGCGATCGAGGCGCCCACGCCCGAGCCGCAGATGAGCACGCCGCGCTCAGCGTCGCCGGAGCGGATCGCCTCGCCCACTTCGCGAGCCTTGTCCGGATAATCGACGGCCGGTTCGGGGGCGTCCGTCCCGAGGTCGAGCGCCTCGTGGCCGAGCGCCGTCAGCTCCTCGAGGACGCGCCCGCGCAGCTTGACGCCCCTGTGGTCGAAGGCAACCGCAACACGCATCGCTCGTCTACGTTACCCCTCTATGGAGGGCTCAGACCTCTGGCGGGAGCTCGGACAGCAACTGCGCGTGGACGCGGTGCGTGCAAGCGCCGAGGCCGGCTCCGGGCACCCGACGTCGTCCATGTCCGCCGCGGACCTGGCCGCCGTGCTCCTCGCGAGCCACTTCCGTTACGACTTCGACGAGCCGAAGAGCCCTGCGAACGACCGGCTCGTGTTCTCCAAGGGCCACGCCTCACCGCTCGTCTACGGCATCTTCCGAGCCGCCGGAGTCCTCTCGGAGGAGGAGTTCGGCACCTACCGCCAGTTCGGAAGCCGGCTCGAGGGACACCCGACGCCGTCGCTTCCGTGGGTCGACGTCGCGACCGGCTCGCTTGGCCAGGGGCTGCCGATCGGCGTTGGAATGGCGCTCGCCGGCAAGCGCCTCGATCGCCTGCCCTTCCGGGTCTGGGTGATCTGCGGCGACAGCGAGATGGCCGAGGGGTCTATGTGGGAGGCGGCCGAGCACGCCGCCTTCTACGAGCTCGACAACCTGACGGCGATCGTCGACGTGAACCGCCTCGGCCAGCGCGGCGAGACCATGCACGGCTGGGATCTCTCGTCGTACTCGGACCGCCTGCGCGCCTTCGGCTGGCATGCGATCGAGATCGACGGCCACGACGTCGAGCAGATCGACGCCGCCTACCGCGAGGCAGAGTCGACGAGCGGCAAGCCGACCGCGATCGTCGCGAAGACGCTGAAGGGCAAGGGGTACTCGAAGGTCGAAGACCAGGGCGGCTGGCACGGGAAGGCGGTCGCAGAGGAGGCCGTCGAGGAGCTCGGCGGCGTCCGGAACATCACCGTGGACATCCCCAAGCCGGAGCCCGCCGAACGACACCGGTTCGATGCGCCGGGCACGCCGGAGTGGCCAAGCTACGAGGTCGGCTCCAAGGTCGCAACGCGCAAGGCGTACGGCGAGGCGCTCGCAGCGCTCGGAGGCTCGGACCCGATGGTGGTCGCGCTCGACGGCGAGGTGTCGAACTCGACCTACGCCGAGATCTTCCGCGACGCGCACCCGGAACGGTTCTTCGAGATGTACATCGCCGAGCAGCAGATGGCCGCCGCGGCCGTCGGGATCCAGGTGCTCGGGTGGAAGCCGTTCGCCTCGACGTTCGCGGCCTTCTGGAGCCGCGCCTACGACTTCGTCCGCATGGCGGCGATCAGCCGCGCCACGATCAAGCTCTGCGGCTCGCACGCGGGAGTGTCGATCGGCGAGGACGGCCCCTCCCAGATGGCGCTCGAGGACCTCGCCGAGTTCCGCGCCGTCAACGGCTCGACCGTCCTCTACCCGTCGGACGGGAATCAGACGACGAAGCTCGTGCAGGCCATGGCCGACCTCGACGGGATCTCGTTCCTCCGGACGACGCGCGCCGACACGCCGGTGATCTACGACGCCGGCGAGGACTTCCCGGTCGGCGGCTCCAAGACGGTGCGCTCGACCGACGACGACGACGTGACGATCGTTGCGGCCGGGATCACGCTCCACGAGGCGCTGGCCGCGGCGGACGACCTGGCCGACGAGGACATCGCCGCGCGGGTCATCGACCTCTACTCCGTCAAGCCGATCGACTCGGAGACGATCCGCGGGATCCGGACGCCGATCGTCACCGCCGAGGATCACTGGGCCGAGGGCGGCCTGGGCGAGGCCGTGCTCGCGGCGCTCGCCGACGTCGAGGACCGGCCTCCGGTGCAGATCCTCGCGGTTCGCGAGCTCCCGCACTCCGGCAAGCCTGCGGAGCTCCTCGCCGCAGCCGGGATCGACGCCGACGCGATCGCCGCCGCAGCCCGCGCCCTCGTCAGGGCACGAACGCCCGCCTGATCACTCCTCCGGATCGAGGTCGATCCGCACGGTCATCAGCTCGGTGCCCATCAGCCGGACGACGCGGGCGTTGAGGGCCGGGAGCGAGCGCTGGCGCTCGATCGGGTCGTCGCCGGGCAGCGCCTGGGCCGTCCCGGTCCGCCAGCGCCCCCGAACGAAGACGCGCACCCGTGGGTCCGCCGCGATGTTCCGGACGTAGCCGGCCTTCGCGCCATGCTCCGCGACGATCCAGAACGTGTTGCCGGCAAGGCCGTTCCCGACCGGGTTCTGCCGCGGCAGGCCGGTCTTCCGCCCGCGGGTCTCGAGGATCGCCCAGCCGCGCACCAGCCGCAGGCGCACCGCGAGCTTCACCACCGGGTTGACGACGTAGCGGGAGAGCGCGGTCGTGAAGCGCCGCTTGCTCACAGCACGTCGTCGAGGTTCTCGAGCGCGCGCCGGAAGAGCCCGCGGAACCAGGCCCGGCCGCCGAGCGCGAGGAAGATCCGGTCGAACACCGACGCCTGCGGAACCTCGGCCGAGAGGCGCACGGACGAGCCCGAGGCCGAAGGCCGGATGTCCCAGGCGACGAGCCCGACCGTGCCGCCGCTGAGGTCGGCCCGTCCGGCGACGCGCGTCGGCGGCTCTGCCTCGAGGACGCGAGTCTGGACGGTGCGCGAGAGCCCGAGCGGCCCTTTCAGCCGGATCTTCCCGCCGTCCTCGCCCAGCTCGTGAAGCTCCAGGAACCGCTGCTCCAGCCGCCAGTGGTTCCGGAGATCGGCCAGGAACTCGAACACGCGCTCCGGCGGTGCGGCAACCGCCCGTTCGGCGGCGATCAAGCCACGACGCGGCGGATCTGCTCGTCCAGCGGGACGAGCGGGATGCCGAATGTGCGGACCGCGAGATCGTTGGAGACGACGTTGTCGCCCGCCTCGAGCATCGTGAGCAGGTCGCGGGTGAGCGGGATGTTGCCCGGCAGGCGCTCGGTCACCGTGGCCGGGATCTTCATCAGCCCGGTCGGGAGGTGCATCGTCGGGCGCCGCCGGATCCCGAGCGCACCGCGGATCCGCTGCCAGAGCTCGTCCCAGTCGACGACGTCGGGACCGCCGAGCTCGAACGTCTGGCCAGCGGCCTCGGGCTTGTCGACGGCGGCCGCGAAGTAGGCGCCGACGTCGTCGATCCAGATCGGCTGGATCCGCTGCTTCCCGCTCCCGACGACGCCGGTGACCGGCGCGAGCTTCGCGAGCTTGACGAAGGTCGGGAGGATGCCCCCGTCGCGCCCGAAGATGAAGCTCGGCCGGAAGATCACGTGCTCGAGGCCGGACCCCTTCACGTCCAGCTCCTCCTGCCACTTCGCGCCGTAGTAGGGAACGAGATCCTTGGTCTCCTCGGTCGTCCCGAGCGCGCTCATCAAGACGAAGCGCTTCACGCCGGCGTCCTCGGCCGCGGCGAGCAGGCTCCGCGTGCCCTCGACCATGATCGCGCTGGAACTGCTCCCGACTTCCCCTGCCGGATCGCGACGAGGTGGACGACGACCTCCTGGCCCTCGACGGCGCGGCGCAGGCTGTCCGCATCGGTCATGTCCCCCTGAACCGCCTCCTGGCACCTGATCCCCGCCTTCCGCCAGGAGCCGGGCTTGCGCTCCAGCACGCGCACCTCGTGGCCCGCGTCGACGATCGCATTCGCGACCGTGCGGCCGACGAACCCCGTCGCGCCGGTCACGAGCACTTTCACTGGACGCGCTCGCGGAAGTTCTCGTAGTAGCGGCTCGGAGTCGGGCCCTGCTGGCCCTGGTACTTGGAGCCGAGCTTGCCCGCGCCGTAGGGGGTCTCGGCCGGCTCCGTCAGCTGGACGAACGAGACCTGGCCGATCTTCATCGCGTGGTAGATCGTGATCGGAAGGTTCGCGACGTTTGAGAGCTCCAGCGTGACGTGGCCGTCCCAGCCGGGGTCGATGAAGCCGGCCGTCGAGTGGATCAGCAGGCCGAGCCGGCCCAAACTCGACTTCCCTTCCAATCTCGCGACGAGGTCGTCGGGGAGACGGATCCGCTCCAGCGTCGAGGCGAGCACGAATTCGCCCGGGTGGAGGATGAAGGGCCGCTCCTCGTCGATCTCGACGAGCTCGGTCAGCTCCTCCTGCGGCTCCTTGACGTCGATGTAGGGATAGCGGGCGTTGTGGAAGACGCGGAAGAAGCGGTCGACGCGCACGTCCACGCTGGACGGCTGGAGCAGCGAGGGGTCGTAGGGGTCGATCTCGATGCGGCCCTCGTCGAGCAGGCGGCGGATCGTGCGGTCGGACAGGACCATCAGAGGGAGGATTCGGCGGCCCGGCTCAGGCCGGCGAACTCGGCTTCGGTGAGCTCGAGCTCGGCCGCCGCCATGTCCTCCTCGAGATGCTCCACCGACGAGGTTCCCGGGATGGGCGCCATCACAGAGGAGCGCCGTAATAGCCAGGCGAGCGCGACCTGAGCCGGCGTCCTCGCCGTGGCTCCGCGCGATCTCCGCCAGCCGACCCGTCGCCGAGGCGAGTGCCCCCAACGCGAGCGGGAACCAGGGCAGGAACGCGATCCCAGCCCGCTCGCATGCGTCGAGCACGCGGTCCGAGTAGCGGTCGCCGACGTTGTAGCGGTTCTGGACCGAGACGACTCGGACGATCTCCTGCGCCGTCGCCAGCTGCCGGGCATCGACGTTCGAGAGCCCGACGTGCCGGATCTTCCCCTGCCGCTGGAGCTCGGCCAGCGCGCCGACCGACTCCTCGAGCGGCACCTGGGGGTCGACCGAGTGCAGCTGGTAGAGATCGATCCGCTCGAGCCGGAGCCGGCGGAGGCTGCCGTCGAGCGACTCGCGGAGTGTCTCCGGCCGGCCGTCCGGCTGCCAGCGGCCCGGTCCGGGCCGCGTCAGGCCGCCCTTGGTCGCGACCACGAGGCGCTCGGGATACGGGTGAAGCGTCTCGGCGATCAGCTCCTCGTTCACCTCGGGCCCGTACGACGCCGCGGTATCGATCAGCGTCACACCGAGCTCGACCGCGCGCCGAAGCACGGCCTTGGCGCCCTCGCGGTCGGGGGGGTCGCCCCACACGCCGCTGCCGGTCAGGCGCATCGCACCGAAGCCCATGCGGTTCACCGTCAGGTCGCCGAGGGTGACGGTGCCCGCGGCTGCTGCCGGCTTCGTCGTCGGCTCGGCTGCCATTGGCCGGAAGCTACTAGACGAGGGTGAGCTGGCGGTGTGCCTCGAGACCGGAGAGGCCGACGCCGACCAGCCGCAGCGCTCCGGGCCGGTCGGCGAGCGCGCGGTCGAGCAATGCGCAGGCGAGCTCGGCGATTCGGTCCGCGTCGTCGGTGCCGATCGCGAGGCTGGTCGAGCGGCTCCGGATCGCGAAGTCCGGGTAGCGCACCTTCGTCGTCACGGTGCGCGCCGTCTCGCCCTTGCGATGCAGGTACTCGGCCAGCGACGCGGACATCCGGCGGAGCTCGGCCCGCAGCTGCTCGACGTCGGCGATATCCCGCTCGAAGGTCTCCTCGTGGCTGATCGAGACCCGCTGCGTCTGCAGCTCGAGGCCGCGTGGGTCGATCCCGCGTGCCCGGTCACGGAGGAACGTCCCGACCTTGCCGGGCAGGAGCTGCTTCAGCCGCTCGTCGGAGAGGCCGGCGAGCGCGCCGATCGTCTCGATGCCGACGGCGCGCAGGCGGGCCTCCGACCGCGGCCCCACGCCCGGCAGCAGGCGGATCTCGAACGGCGCGAGGAACTCCGCCTCGCGGCCGGGCAGGACGACGACGAGGCCCCGCGGCTTCCGCCGGTCGCTCGCGACCTTGGCGACCACCTTCGTCGTTGCGACCCCGAGCGAGCAGGTGAGGCTGGTGGCACCGCGCACCGCCGTCTGCACCGCTTCGGCGACGGCGCGCGCCTCGTGGAAGTCGCGGGCCACCTCGCCGACGTCCAGGTAGCCCTCGTCGAGACCGGTGCGCTCCACGGTCGGGACCACCTGGCGGACGGTGTCTCCAGACCTCCTTCGAGTAGTCCGAGTAGGTTCGGTGGCGAGGCCGGACGAAGACGGCGTGCGGGCAGCGGCGAAGCGCCTCCGCGCAGCTCATCGCCGAGTGGATGCCGAACTGCCGCGCGACGTAGTTCGCGGTCGCCACGACACCGCGGCCGCGCGGGTCGCCGCCGACGACGAGCGGCTTCCGGCGCAGCTGCGGGGTTCTCGAGCTCCTCCACGGCCGCGAAGAACGCGTCGAGGTCGAGGTGCGCGAGGATCATCCTTCGATCGTACGGCGCGAACCGAACGGCGCAGCCGGATGCGCTGGGGTCAGACCCCAGCGCGAGTGAGGACACATTTCGCGTACGAAGAGTGGATGGACTCCTTCCGCAGAACCGCGCAGCCATGCGAAGGGACACGTCTCCGTCTGTGGACGGACTTGCGCCACACATTCGTGACGGGGTCTGACCCCAGGCTCTGCGCCGTGCTACGGGGCGAGGCGCTCGATCAGCCAGCGGTCGCCGTCTCGGCGGTAGCGGAAGCGATCGTGGAGGCGGCTGTCGCGGTGCTGCCAGAACTCCCAGGTCTCGGGCTGGAGGCGGTAGCCGCCCCAGTGCGGCGGGAGTGGGACGTCACGCCCCTCGAACTCGCGCTCGTACTGCCGCACCCTCGCGTCGAGCTCGTCGCGCGAGCCGATCACCTCGCTCTGGCTGGATGCCCACGCGGCGATCTGGCCCCCACGGGGCCGGGTGCGGAAGTACTGCTCGGACTCGTCGTTTGGCACCTGCTCGACCGGGCCCTCGACACGCACCTGGCGCCCGAGCGGCGCCCAGTAGAACAGGAGCGCACCGCGGCCGTTCGCAGCGAGCTCGCGCGCCTTGCGGCTGCCGTGACCGGTGTGGAACTTGAAGCCGCGATCGTCGAGACCCTTCGCGAGCACCATGCGAACGGACGGCCGCCCCTCGGCATCGGCGGTGGCGAGCGCGACCGCCTCGGGCATGTCGACGGCGGCCTCCGCCTCGGCGTACCAGCGCCGGAACTGAGCGGCCGGGTCGGGGTCGAGATCGTCCCGCCGAAGCGTCCCGTCCGGCCCGCTCATGAATACGGATTATTCACTATTCACAGCGGCCGACTACTCCGCTATCGTCGCCCGTATGGCGACGACGAAGACGATCGAGCTGCGCACGGACATCCCCGGCCCCCGCTCCCGCGAGATCCTCGACCGCAAGGAGCGCGTGATCGCCGACCCGCTCTCGATCTACATCCCCGTCGTGATCGAGCGCGGGCAGGGCGCGACCCTGACGGACGTAGACGGCAACACGTTCATCGACTTCACGGGCGGCGTGGGCTGCCTCAACGTCGGCCACTCGCACCCACGAGTCGTGGAGGCCGCGCAGGAGCAGCTCGAGAGGTTCAGCCATACCGACTTCACCATCGTCCCGTACGAGGTCTACGTCCGGCTCGCCGAGCGCCTCTGCGAGCTCGCGCCGATCGCGAACGCGAAGGCGGCGTTCTTCAACGCCGGCACCGAGGCAGTCGAGAACGCGATCAAGTTCGCGCGCTCCTTCACCGGCCGGCCGGCGGTGATCGGGTTCGAGGGCGGCTTCCACGGGCGGACGCTGCTCAGCCTCTCGCTGACCTCGAAGACGCACCCGTACAAGGCCGGGCTCGGGCCGTTCGCGCCCGAGGTCTACCGCGTGCCGTTCCCGAACGACTACCGCGAGCCCGACTGGGAGACGGCGCTCGCCGCGCTCGAGCGCGCGCTGGTCACGCAGGTCGCAGCCGAATCGGTCGCCGCGATCGTGATCGAGCCCGTGCAGGGCGAGGGCGGATTCGTCGTCGCGCCGCGCGAGTTCATGCAGGGCGTCCGCCGGATCTGCGACGAGCAGGGGATCGTCATGGTCGTGGACGAGGTGCAGACCGGCTTCGGCCGCACCGGGAAGCTGTTCGCGATCGAGCACTACGGGTTGGAGCCCGACCTGATCACCGTCGCCAAGTCGATCGCGATGGGCCTGCCGCTCTCGGGCGTCATCGGCAAGGCGCCGATCATGGACGCGCCGGGCGACTCGGCGATCGGCGGCACCTACGTCGGCAACCCGGTCGCGCAGGCCGCCGCCCATGGCCGTGCTCGACGTCATCGAGGAGGAGAACCTCTGCGCCCGCGCGACGGTTCTCGGCGACACGATGCGCGGACGGATGGAGAGCTGGAGGGAGCGGTTCCCGCAGGTCGGCGACGTGCGAGGCCTCGGCATGATGCTCGCCGTAGAGCTCGTGCGCGACCCGGTGACGAAGGAGCCGGACGCCGACGTGGCCACGGCGATCGTCGAGGAAGCGGCCCGCAACGGCCTGCTGCTCCTGAAGTCCGGGATCTACTCGAACTGCATCCGCGTACTCGCCCCGCTGACGCTCTCGGACGCCGAGCTCGACGAGGCGCTCGGCGTGTGGGAGCAGGCTCTCGAGACCACGCTGTCCTCCGACTGAGTTAAGGTCGGCGCCGCATGAGGAACCGTGCGGCCACGTGGGTCAACCTCGTCTTCGCGTCGATCATCGTGATCGGCGTGTTCGTGCAGGCCTACCTGATCGCGTCCTATGCGATGGGCGCCGGCGAGGACGCGCTCGACATGCACGGCTCCGTCGGCGGCTTCATCATCCACGGCTCCGAGCTGCTCGTGTTCCTCAGCGCGCTGGTCGCCTTCTGGGGGCTGTGGAAGTGGATCCTGGTCAACCTCGGGCTCTTCGTCCTCGGGACGGTTCAGATCTTCCTCCTGCCGCCCGACGAGGATCCGGCGAGCGGCTACGTGCACGGCCTCCACGGCCTGTTCGCACTGTTCGTGCTGGTCTACGCGGCCTACATCGCGAACCGCGACATGCAATGGCTCGGGCTTCGCGGCACGCCTCCCGGGGAGCCCGCAGTGGCGCCCCGAACGGCAGACCCGGTCTAACCCGCGAGTACCCTTCGTCCCGTGCAGGGCGAGGTGATCGCCGGTCGCTACGAGCTGCTCGAGCTGATCGGGAAAGGGGGCATGTCGAGCGTCTACAAGGCGCACGACCGACTCCTCGACCGCCAGATCGCCGTCAAGATCCTCCACCCGCACTTCACCGAGGACGAGGAGTACGTCGAGCGGTTCCGGCGAGAGGCGCGCGCCGTTGCGCAGCTCAGCCACCCGAACATCGTCACCGTCATCGATCGCGGTGAGGACGAGGGACGGCAGTACATCGTCTTCGAGTACGTCGAGGGCGAGAACCTCAAGCAGCTGCTCGAGCGGACCGGGCCGATGCCTGTCGGCGAAGCGCTCGAGCTCGCCCTGCAGATGGGCCGGGCGCTCGCATTTGCGCACAGCCGCGGACTGGTCCACCGGGATGTGAAGCCCCAGAACGTCCTGCTCAACGCGGACGGGCAGGCCAAGATGACCGACTTCGGAATCGCTCGATCGGTCGACGTCCAGGGCATGACGATCACCGGCACCGTGCTCGGCACGAGCGAGTACATCGCCCCGGAGCAGGCGCGCGGGCAACAGGTCGACGCGCAGACGGACGTCTACTCGCTCGGAGTCGTCCTCTACGAGCTGCTGGCCGGCGGCGTGCCCGTACGAGGGCGAGACGTTCGTGACGGTGGCGCTGAAGCACGTGAACGAGCCCCTTCCCTCGGTGCTCGACCGTCGGCCCGACGTGCCGCCCAGGGTGGCACTGGCGGTGGAGCGGGCGATGGCGAAGTCGCCCGGCGATCGCTTCGCGTCCATGAACGAGTTCGTGGACGAGCTGCAGGCCTGTCTCGCCGACGTCGATCCGGGCGGCGAGCAGGCGACGATGATCCAGCGGCGGCCGGCGGCTCAACAGCGAGCCCCGCGAGCTCGGCGGAGAAGGCGGCTGAGCGGTGTCCTCTGGTCGATCGCCGCGGTGCTGGCCGTGCTCGCCGTCGCCGCGGTGGCGGGGTACGCCACGATGGCGCTTCGGGACGACTCGGACGATCCGCAGGCGGCGCCCACGCGCCCGATTCGGCTCAACGGCATCGCGGCCTACGATCCGGACAGGCGACGACTCAGAGCACGACGACGAGGTGGGCCTTGCGACCGACGGCGACCTGTCGACCTACTGGAGCACGGAGAGCTACCGCTCGGGCCTGGGCAAGCCGGGTGTCGGGCTCGTCCTGGACGCCCGCGAAACCGTGGAACCGAAGACGATGACGGTGACGACCGACACGCCGGGATTCACCGCCGAGATCCGCGCGGGCGACAGTCCGCAGGGCCCGTGGGAGACGGTCTCGCAGTCACGGACGATCCAGAACCGCCACCGCTACACGCTCGAGAACGCCGAGGCGCGCTACTTCCTCGTTTGGATCACCGAGCTCGACTCTGGCTCCAAGCATGTAAACGAAGTCACCGCCCGGTAGCCGATCGTCCACAGCACCGTCCTTTGCGGTCGCGTCTTGGTGCCTGGCACCGAGCGGCGTCCGGCGGGGACAGTTTCGCTACCACTGTGAGCCAAACGCCCTCCCTCGCGGACGCGTCCTGGTGCCTGGCACCAGGACGTGGCTCCAATGGCGCTGTCTAGAACTCGAGCTTGCCGCGCCGCTCGTGGCGCTCGAGCGCGAGCTCGACGAGCCGGTCGAGGAGCTCCGGGTAGGGGATGCCGGACTCCTCGAAGAGCTTCGCGTAGACGCTCGTCGCCGTGAAGCCGGGGATCGTGTTCAGCTCGTTGACGAGCACCTCGCCGTCGTCACGCACGAAGCAGTCCGCGCGCGCCATGCCCTCGCAGTCGGTGGCGACGAACGCCTCGACGGCGAGCCGCTGCACGCGCTCGGCCTTGTCCTCCGGGATCCGCGGCGGGATCACCAGGTCCATCCCGCCCACGTCGTACTTCGCGGAGTAGTCGTACCAGTCCACCCCGGAAAAACCGTGCGCGACGATCTCGCCCGGCACGGACGCGATCGGCTCCTTGTTGCCCAGCACGCCGACCTCGACCTCGACACCCGAAACGAACTCCTCGATCAGCACCTTCTCGTCGTGGCGCCGCGCGAGATCCACGGCCGATTGGAGCTCGCTCTCATCGCCGACCTTGCTGATCCCGACCGACGAGCCCAGACGCGCCGGCTTGACGAACACGGGGTAGCCGAACGGATTCTCCGGACGGTCGCCGTTCCGGACAGTCACCGAGCGGGTGACCGGGATCCCCTTGTCGCGGCAGACGGCCTTGAAGAGGTCCTTGTCCATGCAGAGCGCGGACGCGGTCACTCCGGCGCCCACGTACGGCACGCCCGCCAGCTCGAGGAGCCCCTGGACGGTTCCGTCCTCGCCGAACGGCCCGTGCAGGATCGGCAGGACGACCTCGACCTGTCCGAGAACCTCGGGCGGCGAGCCGGTCGGAACGGGCAGCGTCTCCGCGACAGGCCGCCCGAGCTCTCGCGCGTCCCCCGGCCCGAGCTCCCAGCGCCCGTCGCGATGGATCTCGATCGTCTCGACGTCGTACCGGTCCGGGTCCAGCCCGTCGATCACCGAGCGCGCAGAGGCGACGGAGATCTCGTGCTCGCTCGAGCGTCCGCCGGCGATGACGGCGACGCGAATCCGCTTGCTCACGGAGTGATCTCGGGCGGCGGAGGCGGCTCCGGGATCTCCTGGTAGCGCCCCACGTAGATGATCACCTGCGCGCCGGGCTCGGCCTGCTCGCCCGGGAAGGGCGTCTGCGTGATGACCAGGCCGTCCTCGTCGGGGTTCGTCGTCGGCGTGTCACGAATCAGGACCCGCCAGCCCTCGTTCTGCAGCGTCGCCCGCGCGCTCGCCTCCTCCTCGCCGACGACGTCCGGAACCGCGGTCGTCGACGTCCCCGAGGACACGCTCAGCGTCACGCGGGTTCCGGGCGGGGTGAGCGTGCCGGCACTAGGGCTCATCCCGATGACGGTCCCTTCCGGCTCCTGTGCCTCGACGTCGCGCCGAACCGGCGTGAAGCCCGCTTCGCGCAGCGCCGCAGCCGCGTCGTCGAACGAGCGCCCGATCACGTTCGGGATCCCGGTCCGCTGCGGTCCCTTCGACACGTTGATCCGCACATCGCTGCCTTCGACGATGCTCGTCCCGCCCTTGGGATCCTGCGCGATCACGGTTCCCTCGGGCTCGTCGGAGAAGATGTCCACCTGACGCGGCACGAGGCCTGCCGCCCGCAGCGTCGCGACCGCGTCCGACTCGCGGGCGCCCACCACCTCCGGCACCTGCACCCTCGGCCTGCCGGTCGAGACGAAGTAGCGAACGGCATTCCCGCGCTGGATCCGCTCGCCGGCATCGGGCTCCTGTCGGATCACGATCCCGGTTGGCACGCTGTCACTCGACTCCTGCCGCGGGACGGCGCGCAGCCCGGCGTCCTGGATCCGCCGCCGCGCGACCGGCGCCCGAACGCCCTCCACGAACGGGACGGCGACCGGCTTCGACTCGTTGATCTCGTCCTGGATCTGCTGCCAGACGTAGAAGCCTGCGACGAGCGCGCCGACCAGCAGGAGCCCGGTGAGGAGCCACGGCCAGAACTTCCGGCGGCGGCGCGGCGGCTCGTAGTCGTAGTACTCGTGCTCGCGGTAGCGCGGCGGCGGAGGGGTGACGACCGGGCGGCGGGAGACCATCGTCGGCGCCGACTCCGCCAGCCCCGCACCGGCCAGAACGGCCGTAGCCGCATCGGCCGTCTCCGCGGTCACCGCCGATCCGGAGGCGACTCGCGCGAGCTCCCGGTCCATCTCCTCCGCGCTCTCGAACCGGTCTCCCGGATCCTTGGCGAGCGCGCGCAGGACGACCATGTCGAGGTCGGGCGAGACCTCCGGCCGGAGCGCCGAGGGCGGCTTCGGGATCTCCGAAAGATGCTTCATCGCGATCTCGAGCGGCGTCTCGCCGGTGAACGGCAGCTTCCCGGTCAGCAGCTCGTAGAGCACGATCCCGACCGAGTAGATGTCCGAGCGCTGGTCGACGGCCGCGCCGCGCGCCTGCTCGGGCGAGAGGTACTGCGCGGTGCCGACGATGGAGCCCGCCTCGGTCATCTGGCTCGCCGAGGTGCGCGAGATCCCGAAGTCCGTCACCTTGTAGCGCCGCTCGGAGCCGTCCGGCGACAGCAGCACGTTGTGCGGCTTCACGTCCCGGTGGACGACCCCGCCCCGGTGCGCGAATCCGAGCGCGTGGAGGATCTGCCGTGTCGCGTCGATCGCCGCCGGGATCGGCAGCGGGCCCTCCGCGACGATCCGGTCCTTGAGCGACCGGCCCTCGAGGTACTCCATCGCGATGTAGTAGGTGCCCTCGGCCTCGCCGCGGTCGTAGATCGAGACGATGTTCGGGTGGGTCAGGCCGGCCGCGTTCTTCGCCTCGCGCCGGAACCGCTCGATGAACGACTCGTCGCTCGCATGCCGGTCGTTGAGGATCTTGATCGCGACGAGGCGGCCGAGATCCTCGTCCTCGGCGAGGTAGACGTTGGCCATCCCTCCTGAGCCGAGCCGCCGGACGATGCGGTACCGCCCGTCGAAGAGCGTGTTGATCAGGGTGTCGGAAACCGCCACTTGCCTAACTCTCCGAGTTCGACGGCGCGCGTAGAAGTGCCTGCAAGATCTGCTTCGCAACCGGGGCGGCGACGGTGCCGCCCGTGCCGCTCTGGTTCTGGAGGTAGACGGCGACAGCGACCCGCGGCCGGTCGGCCGGCGCGAAGGCGATGAACCCGGCGACGTTCCTGCCGGCGCGGCCCGTCTCGGCGGTACCGGTCTTGCCGGCGACGCGAACGCCCGGAATCTGCGCGGCGGTCCCGGTCCCGCCCGACACGACCCCTTCCATCATCGCCGTCAGGTCGCGGGCGGTCTGTTCCTTGATCGCGCGTCGCACCTCGTCCGGCTTCATGCGCTGGACGATGGAGCCGTCCGGCGCCCGCACCCGGTCGGTCAGGTACGGCTCCATCACGACGCCGCCGTTCGCCACCGTGGCCGCGACCATTGCCATCTGCATCGGCGTGACGAGCATCCGCTCCTGGCCGAACGCGAGCCGGCCTGGGTCGGCGTCACCCTCCTCGGACTCGGGAACCAGCTTGCCGTCCTGGTAGAGACCGCTCGGCAGCCGCTCGTCCGAGGGCAGGTCGACCGGCGGGTCTTCGTAGAAGCCGAAGCGTCGCGCGTAGTCGAGGATCACACCGGCGCCCATCTCCTTGCCCATCTCGCAGAACGACGAGTTGATCGAGTTCACGAGCGCCTGGGAGAAGCTCACGCGGCCGAAGGGACTGGACGTGTCGTAGTTGTTGACCCGCTGGCCGTACTCGATGCAGTAGCCGGGATCGACGAACGACGACCCGGTCGAGTAGCGCCCCGAGTCGAGCGCCGCCGCCGCGGTCACGACCTTGAACGTCGAGCCGGGGATGAAGAGCCCCGCGGTGCCGCGGTTCAGCAGCGGCGCGATCGGACAGGCGCCACGGCCACGCTGCACGGCACCGAAGTTCCGCTCCACGAGATTGGGATCGAAGCTCGGGCTCGACGCGAGGACGAGCACCTTCCCGGTCGACGGCTCGAGCGCGACCACGGCGCCGCACTGGCCTCCGAGCGCGCGCAGGGCCACCGCCTGGGCCCGCCAGCGGATCGTCGTGATGATGTCGTTTCCCTCGATCGTCTTGCCGCGCAGCTCGTCCAGCGTCGTGTCCAGGACGGTGCTCAGGTTCCGGTTCGCGCCGGTGAGGAAGTCGTTGCGCGACCGCTCGAGCCCGGTCCGCGAACGCGAGCGGGTCGAGTAGCCCACCGCGTGCGCCGTCAGCTCGCCCTTGGGATAGCGGCGCAGGTAGAAGGTCTGGCCGGAGACGCGCCGTCGCCGGTTCACCGCCAGCCTCGTCACGCCGTCGCCGGCGTAGATCAGCCCGCGCTTGATCGTGAACTGCGCGACGACCTTGATCGCGTTGTCCTGCCGCTCGGCGAGGCCCGGCGCCGCCCACGCCTGCCAGTAGGTGGTGCCGACGATCAGCGAGGTCACGAGCACGAGCCCGGCGACAGCGAGGCGCGAGATCTGCGTGTTCACGAGCCCAGCCGTTCGTTCGCTCTGTTGGAGACGAGCAGCAGTCCCGCGAGCAGGACGAAGTTCGCCACGATGCTCGAGCCGCCGTAGCTGACGAAGGGAAGCGTGATCCCGGTCAGCGGGATGATCCGGACGATCCCGCCGACGATGATGAACGTCTGGAGCGTGAAGCAGAACGTCAGCCCGACGGCGAGCAGCTTCGAGAAGCCGTCCTGGGCGAGCATCGCGATGCGGAAGCCGCGCGCCGCGAAGAGCATGTAGACGAGCAGGAACGCCGAGATCCCGACGAGGCCGAGCTCCTGCGCGAGCGCCGAGTAGATGAAGTCGGTGCTGACGTACGGGATCAGCTGGTTGCCGTCGGCGTCCGTGAACGTGCCCTGCCCGAAGCCGGTGCCGCCGAAGTGGCCGTTCGCGATCGCGTAGATCGACTGGATCGTCTGGTAGCCGCCGCCGTCGGCGTCGCTCCACGGGTCGAGCCACATCCGCACCCGGTCCGCGACCCGCCCGACCTGCGTGTAGACGAGCGCGGCGCCGCCGACGAACATCGCCGCCCCGGCGACGACGAACCAGACCTGCGCGGTGGCGACGTAGAGCATCGCCAGGAAGATCCCGAAGTAGAGGAGCCCGCCGCCGAGGTCGTTCGTGAGCACGAGCACGGCCATCGCGCCGCCCCAGATGAGGAGCAGCGGGCCGAGATCCTTCAGGCGAGCCTGCGCCAGCACCTCCCGCTTCTCGCGCAGGTAGCCGGCGAGGAAGACGATCAGGCAGATCTTCGCGAACTCACCCGGCTGGAACCGCATCGGCCCGAGCTCGACCCAGAGCCTGGCGCCGTTCACCGTCCTGCCGATGAAGGGCATCGCCGGCAGGGCGAGCAGGACGAGCGCCCCGATACCGAAGAGGTACTTGTAGCTCTCGAGCCGTCGGTAGTCGCGGCGAAGCACGAGTAGCGTCCCGGCGAAGGCGGCGAGGCCGATCACGATCCAGACGCCCTGTCGGAAGGCTTCGTCCTCGTTCAGGCGGTAGATCTCGGTCAGGCCGATGCCGGTCAGCAGGCCGGCCATCGGGAGGAGGTACGGGTCGGCGTGCGGCACCGTGATCCGCGTGACGACGTGGGCCGCGACGTAGAGGCCGAGGAAGAAGAGCGCGTAGGAGAGCGACTCGGTGCCGACGACCTCCTGGCGCGCGATGTAGACGCTCGCGAACGCGGTGCCGACGAGGATCCCGACCAGGATCAGCGAGAAGAGCTCGCGCGTACGGGCGCTCATGCGTTCTCCAGCAGCCAGAGCACCGCCGCGGCGGCGATCAGCAGCAGCGCCAGCCCCGAGACGATCGGCAGCGCGCGGCCCCGGCGCTTCGGCGGCTCGGCGGCGGCGAGCTCCTCGGCCTCCTCGGGCGGGACGACGGCGGTGTCGACCGCCGGCACCGCCTCGAGGCCGGACAGCGTGTCCTCGTCGACCTCGACCGCCTCGGCGCGCGGCCGTGTCGGCTGTCTCCTGCCGTCTTCGCCGACCTCGACCAGGAGGACGGTGATGTTGTCCTCCCCGCCCACGCGGTTCGCCGCGCCGACCAGTGCCTTCGCCGCCTCGTCGAGGTCTCCACGGTTGCGCTCGATCGCGTCGATGATCGTGCCGTCGTCGACCATGTCCGTCAGGCCGTCCGAGCAGATCAGGAAGAGGTCGCCGTCCTCGGGCTCGACCGTGAACGTGTCGACGTCGACGTCGGGCTCGGTGCCCACCGCGCGTGTGATCACCGATCGCTGCGGGTGCGCCTCGGCCTCCTCCGGCGTGAGCCGGCCGCTTCGCACGAGCTCCGCGACGAGCGAGTGGTCGTCGGTCAGCTGCTCGATCGAGCCACCGCGGATCAGGTAAGCGCGCGAGTCGCCGACATGGCCGAACACGACGGTGCCGTCCTCGACGAGTGCCACGGTCATCGTCGTCCCCATGCCGGACGCCTCGCGGTCCTCGCTCGCCCGCGTGAAGACGCGCCGGTTCGCCTCTTGGATCAGCTGCGCGACGCGCTCCTCGCCGCTGCCGTCCGCGCCGGTCTCCTTGAGCGCCGCGGCGGCGAGGCCGGACGCGACCTCGCCGGCCTTCGCGCCGCCCATCCCGTCGGCGACGGCGAAGATCGGCGGCTCGACGACGTACGCGTCCTCGTTGTGGCGACGCTTGCGTCCGGGATGTGTGGCGACGCCGATGTTCACGCCTCGAACCTCAGGTCGGTTTCGCCCACGCGGATCACGTCGCCCGGCGTGAGCTTCCTCGGGCCGTTGAGCTTGTTCCCGTTCACGAAGGTGCCGTTCGTCGAGCCGACGTCCTCGACCCAGATGCCGTCGCGGCGCGGTTCGACGCGCGCATGGTACGCCGAGGCGAACTCGTCGTCGCCGAGCTGCATGTCGTTGTCGGACGAGCGCCCGAGTGTGACCGGCGCCGAGTCGAGCGTCCGCTCGCTGTCGACTTTCAGCGCCGGGCTCGAGAGGACGACGAGGCTCCCGATGCGGGCGCGGGCCCCCAAGCCGGCGGCCGCCGCCTGCTGCGGGGCGAGCACGAAGCTCTCCTGCGGGAGGCGGACGTCGCGCGCCACGGTGCGGACGATCCGCCAGATGAAGAGGTAGAGGAGGACGAGGAAGGCGACCTTCAGGCCGAGGAGAACCGCTTCGACCTCGATCGCCGCGATGTTCATGTCGGGCGCCGGAAGACGAGCTCGCTCGAGCCGATGGTGATGCGGTCCTCGTCGTCGAGCTTCGCCCGTTTCAGCGCGCGGCCATTGACCGCGACGCCGTTCGTGGAGTCGAGGTCGACGATCCAGAAGGTCGTGCCCTCCTGGCGAATCTCCGCATGCCTCCGGGAGATGTTCGGGTCGGAGACGCGGATGTCGCTGTCCTTCGACCGGCCGATGACCATGACCGGCTTCTCGAGCTTGTGCTGCGAGCCGTCGATCGTGACCGTCGCCGGCTCCCGGTCGGGCTCGACGCCGAGCTCCTCGGCGGAGGCCGCCTCCGTCTCGGAGGGCGAGGCGGCCCGGTAGATGCGCGTCGCGCCCGGCTCCACCTCGGGCTCGGCCGGCTGGTCGGGGAGCTCACGCTGGATCATCCGGTTCGAGATGCCGAAGAGCCCCACCTCGAGGTCCTCGTCGGTCCGGAAGGACACCTGCGGACGCGACAGGAGCTGGTAGCCCTCGCGCCGACCGTGTTCCGCCAGGTACTCCTCGAGCTCCTTGACGAGGGCGGGCTCGTAGCTCTCGAACTGCACTCGATCCTTGGGCGAGAGGTAGACGACGTACTCGTTCGGAGCGTAGATCTGCGAGACGGAGACCATCTTGTAGTCGTCCATCTCCTTCGCCAGCTTCCGCGCCAGCTCGACCGGCTGCACGTTGCGACGGAAGGCGCGCCCAAAGGCGCCTTCGAAGAGCGATTCGATCTTTTGCTCGATCGTCCGGAGCACTGGTGGCGACCTCCTCGGCGGGGGTCGAGTTTAGCGGCGGAGCACCTCGGCTCTGACGGACACACCGACGCAGCAAAGCCAGATTCCGGCGACCACCGGCAGTGCGCTCACGGCTTCCACGGGGAGGAGCAGGACGGCCGTCGCAGCCGCACCGAGCCCTGCAACCGGCCAGATCCCGCGCTCGGCCGCCGGCGGGAGCAGCGCCGCCAGCGCGGCGACGGCGAGGGCGGTGAGCAGCAGCTCGGGCCTCGCGGACAGCGAGTCGACGAGTCGTCCGGCGACGACACCCGGAGCCTCGCTTCCGTCCAAACGGAGCGCTGACGGCTCGCGGCTGCTGAGGGGGAGCGTGGCGCCGCTGAGTCCGGCGACGATCGCCGCCAGGAGAACGCCGGAGGCGCCGAACACGGCGCGCCAGACCGCGCGGCGGACTGGCAGCAGCGCCGCGGGCAGCGCCAGCGCGAGCCCGACGGGCGCGAGAACCGCTCCGGCCAGTGGGTAGAGGCCCTCGTCGCTCCGGTTCCAGGTCGCGAGCGAGCCAGGCGGCGGCGACGACGGCGTAGACGACGGCGAGCCCGAACGAGACGTTCCCCAGCGGCAGGACGGCAAGGCCGAGCGCCGCCGCGAGCCCCAAGCGCGGCTTGAACGCCGCCAGGGCTCCCGCCAGCGCCGCGAGGCCCCAGCTCCAGCCTGCCGGATAGAACGGCAGCGTTGCGGCCGTCCAGCCGACGAACACGGCCGCGGCGGTTCCGGCGAGAGCGCGCCGGACAGGGGGCGCCGGGACTGCGCGTGCTGCGCGGCTGCGCTTCCGGTCTCGGGTCTCGAGGGCAGTTCGGAGCCGGTCCGCGAGCTGCACGGCGGACGGGCGGCGCGAAGGATCCAGCGCAGTGGCGCGCGCGACAGCCTCGGTCAGATGCCTGGGCAGATCCGGTCGAACGGACTCGAGCGGCGGCGGGCCGGCCTCGATCCTGTGCGCGGTCTCGATCGGCGACGACGCCCAGAAGGGGTGGTAGCCGGCCAGCGCCTCCCAGAGCACGACGCCGACTGCCCACACGTCGGCGCCGAACGTCGCCTCCTCGCCCGCGAGCCGCTCCGGGGAGATGTAGGCAAGCGTCCCCGGCACATCACCGGCCGCTGTCAGCGTCTCCGCCTCGGCGAACTGCGCGAGCCCGAAGTCCAGGAGCTTGACGGAGATCTCAGCCGTGTCGGCGACCAGGACGTTCGTGGGCTTCACGTCGCGATGGACGATCCCGTGGCGGTGCGCGTGCGCGAGCCCGTCGAGGATCTGCGCAGCGACCTCCAGCACTGCCGCGTCGTCCAGCTCCCCGGCCCGCAGCCGATCGCGCAGCGTCCTGCCAGGGACATACTCGTAGGCGATGTAGACGTTCTGCTGGTCGCCGGCGAAGGCGTAGGCGCGCAGGCAGTGCGGGTGGCGCAGCCGGGCGGCCGCCGACGCCTCCCGCTCGGCGCGCGTATGCGCCTTCCCCTCGCGCGGAACGATCTTGAGCGCGACATCGAGGCCGTTCTGCTCGTCGCGGGCCACCCACACCGAGCCCGAACCGCCGCTCCCGAGGGGGCGCAGGGGCCTGTACCGGCCCAGAACGAGTTCGCTTGCAGGGAAGGACGCGACCGCTGTGGCCATGTGCGATTGGGGTTGGCCACCGCTTCTTCAACTCCTTTCACCGCCGATGCACCCGTTACAGTGGACCGAGCCGGAACCCCGGCCTGGCGCCATGACCGAGCGCGATACAGAAATCGAGTTCGACTTCTTCGAGGAGCCGGCGACGCGGGAGGCGGTCCAGACCGAACGCCCGCCCCGCCGCACCCGCGGCCCTCGTCGTCCACAAGGCCCGCCGTCGGGCCTGACGCCGCTCCTGCGCCTCGTGGGGCTGATCAGCTTCGCGATCCTCGTCGTCGTCCTGCTCGTCTTCTGGATCTCGAGCTGCCGTGGCGAGGCGAAGCGCGACCGGTACCAGGGGTACATGCAAGACGTCCAGGTGCTCGGCGACCGCTCGCAGCGGATCGGGTCGCAGCTCGCGACGACGCTCACGCGGCCGGAGGTACGGCAGGCGGCGATCGTCCGCACCCTGGACGGCTACGCACAGCAGCACGAGCAGCTCGTCGCGACCGCCGAGGGCCTGGACCCGCCGGGGCCGCTGCGCGAGCAGCACGAGCATCTGATCGACTCGCTCCAGTTCCGGGTCAGCGGGCTCCGCGGCCTTGCGGACGCGTTCGGGACGCGCACCGGCAACGCGACGCGGGTGGGAGAGCTGACGGGCGCGCAGTACCGGCGGTTGACGACAAGCGATGTCATCTGGGACGACCTGTTCGCGGCTCCGTCCACGGCCGAGCTGCGCCGTCAGGACCTGCGCGGGATCAACGTCCCGGATTCCAACTTCGTCGCCAACCCGGATCTCGGCACGGCGCGGGCTCTGAGCAACATCTGGCAGCGCGTCCGCGGACAGTCGAGCACAGGCGGTACAGCCGCACGACCGGGCACGCACGGCCACAACCTGGTCTCCGCCAGCGTCGTCGGCGGCGCGCGGCTGAACGCGAACGCGCTGAACAAGATCATCGCGACCACCGACCTCTCCTTCGAGGTCGTGTTCGAGAACTCCGGCGACTCGACCGAGACCGGCGTCGAGGTCGAGCTCACGATCCAGAAGGAGACCGAGCCGCTGACCAGGACGCAGCGCGTGGATCTGACCGAGCCGGGAGAGGAGACCACGGTGACCTTCAGGAACGTCGGCCCGGTCCCGTTCGTCCAGCGGACGACGCTTCAGGTCAGCGTCAAGCCGGTGCCGAGCGAGCGGAACGCAGACAACAACTCCGCCGAGTACCCAGTGATCTTCTCGTACCCGGGCGGCTAACCAGCCTCGTCCCAGGACTTAGTTACAAGTTGTTACTAAGTCGACCTGCCGCGTAACCGAGCGCGTTTCACTGCTAGTAACAAGTTGTTACTAGCGGGCCATGGCGCGCTCGACTGCCTCCTGCTCCTCCGGTGAGAGCGCCACGGGCGCCTTGCCGTGCTCGAGCTCCTTCACGTAGATGCGCGCGTAGTCGCGGCCCTGGATCGCGCTGACGACGACGCCCGAGCGGGCCGCGTCCAGGAATGCGAGCGACGCGGACTGGTGGCCGCCGGCGCCCTCGTAGGCGTCGTAGCGGATCACCGACGTGTTGGTGACCGCGCCGTCGACACGGCGGTCGACGCGGGCCAGGCCGCCTGCGACCTCGTCCACCGCCCGGTGCAGGTCGTCGATCCGCGCTTGCAGCGAGACGGCGAAGTCGACGAGGTCGGCCTTGCCGCCGCCGAGCAGCGTCATCTGCGCCTCGCGCATCCGGTGGAGGCGCGACAGGAGCCAGAGGACGACGAGCAGCGCGACGACCGCCACGGCGCAGGCAGCGATCGCGATCCAGGCCGCGGTCGACGAGGAGACATCCACTCCGGCGCAGATCCTAGAGTTAGGTGGCTATCGTTCGAGCACGGTCATGAAGCAGGTACTGGTTCTGAATGCAAGCTACGAGGCGTTGAACGTGACCTCGGTTCGGCGTGCGCACGTGCTCGTCTTCAAGGGCAAGGCCGAGGTCGTCGAGGCGCTCGAGCAGCCGCTTCGTTCGGCGACAGACACCTTTCAGTGGCCGCACGTGATCCGGCTCGTGACCTACGTCTCCGTGCCGCGCACCGTGCAGCGGAAGATCTCCCGCAGAGCCCTGTTCGCGCGGGACGGCTGGCGCTGCGGCTACTGCGGGACCTCCACCGGCCGGCTGACGCTCGACCACATCGTCCCGCGCAGCCGAGGGGGCGACTCCGTCTGGGAGAACGTCGTCACCTCCTGCGCGCCGTGCAACCTGAAGAAGGGCAACCGGCTCCTGCACGAGATCGAGATGGTGCTCCGCACGAAGCCACGCGTACCGCAGCCGGTGCTCTACATCCGATTGGCGACGCCGAGAATCCCGCACGGCTGGCGGCCGTACCTGCCGGATCTCGGCGAAGCGACCGCAGCCTAAGCCGGCGCCTCAGTCCCGCTCGACGGGCAGGTCCAGCGTCTCCCACTGGCTCCACGAGCCCGGGTAGAGGAGCGCGTCGCGGCCCGCGAGCCAGAGTCGGTGGACGACCACCGAGGCAGTCACGCCCGAGCCGCAGTACGCGACGAGCTCGCCCTCGGGAAGCTCGCGCAGCGGCGCGTTCCAGGGCGAGTTGAGCGCGCCGGGGATCCGGCCGGGCACCTTGTCGATCGGGTTCTCCTCGCCGCGCCAGCGCGATTCGATGCGCGCGTCGACGAGGACGAAGTCGTCCAACCTGCGCGCGAGCTCGGGCCCGTCGATCGTGTCGCCGCTCCGCTCGGCCGGGACGAACGTCGCGGGCTCGATCTGCTCCTCTCCGGCCCGGAGCGCGCCGAGCCACGCTTCGATGCCGCCGGCCAGGACGGCGCACTCGTCGTGCCCGAAGTGGCGCAGCAGCCACCAGAGCCGCTCGGCACCTCCCATGCTCCCGTACGCGACGACGTAGACGCCCTGCTCGATCCCGGCGCGGCTCGCCGCACTCGGCGAAACGACGCGCCGACGGCAGCGGATGGCGGCCCTGGCCCTCGACCGACAGATCGGAGAGGTCCTCGTCGACGTCGAGGAACGATGCGCCCGGAATGTGGCCCGCGAGGTACAGCTCGCGCCCGCGGCCGGGGCTTCCGAGCTCGAATCGGCAGTCCACGAACTGGTAGCGCACGCGGCGATTGTGACGGGCGAGCTCGCTGCGGCGTATTCAGGCCATGAAGACATTGAGAATCGCCATCGCAGCCCTCGTCGTGCTCGCGATCGCGGCGTTCTCGGGAGTCGGCCGCCCGGAGGCCGCCCAGAGCGCAGGCGAAGACGCACCCGAGGGGATCACCGTCACCGGGGTAGGACGGGTGAACACGGTTCCCGACGAGGCGGAGTTCTCGCTCGGGATCACCACCAAGGGCCGGACCGCGCGCGGAGCGCTGTCCGCCAACTCCGAGCGCATGCGGGCGCTGATCGACGCGCTGAAGGCCGCAGGCGTGGCCGAGCGCGACATCCAGACGCAGGACGTGGGCGTCGGCTCGGAATACGACGCCGACGGACGGTCTGACGAGTTCGTTGCCACCAACACCGTCTCAGTCCTGATCCGCGACCTCGACCGGGCGGGCACGGTGCTCGACGCCGCGGCCCGGGCCGGCGCGAACAACGTCTACGGCCCCTCGCTCACGCGGTCGAACCGCGAGGGCCTCGAGGCGAAGGCGCTCGAGGACGCGGTCGCGAACGCGCGCAAGCGAGCCGAGACCCTGGCGGACGCGGCCGGCGTCGACCTGGGAGCGGTGACCGCGATCACCGAGTCGGCTCCGACCTACGACGGCCGCTGGCGTTCCGTGCGGCCGAGGCGGAAGCCTCCTCGCCTCCGATCGAGAAGGGCACACAGGAGATCCAGGCAACGGTGTCCGTCACCTTGGCGATCGAGTAACACGCATTACCATCTGGCCATGGACGTTCCCGAGGCCAAGCTGGAAGAGACCGAGACCGGGCTTTGGCCGGCGAGCGCCGGCTGGTTCGTCGTGAACGCGCGAGACATGCGGTGGAACCACCGGCCGGGGCGACAGAGCGTGTCGCTTACCGGCAAGACGGAGTGGGAGGCCGACACGCTCTTCCCGATGCTCGGGGTCCAACTGGCGGTCCTCGAGCCGGGCGAGCCCAACTCGACGTACCACTGGGAGACGGAGACGGAGGCCTTTCTTGTCCTCTCCGGCGAGGCCCTGCTGATCGTCGAGGGCCAGGAACGACCGCTTGCGCCAGTGGGACTTCGCCCACTGCCCGCCCAAGACCGAGCATGTGATCGTCGGAGCCGGAGACGGTCCATGCGTCGTCCTGGCGATGAGCTCGCGCGAGAACCAGGCATTCGGGCCCTACGGCGAGTACCCGACGAACGAGGTCGCGGGCCGCTACGGCGCGAGCGACGAGCAGACGTTTCCGGAGTCCGAGCCGTCGCGGTACCGCGAGGGCTGGCTTCCGGGCTCCTAGACCGCCCTCGGGTTATGGCCAAGCTGATCTACTCGGCCCTCACGTCCCTTGACGGCTATGTGGCGGACGAGAGCGGCAATTTCGACTGGGCCGCGCCGGACGAGGAAGTGCACCGCTTCGTCAACGAGCTAGAGCGGCCGATCGGCACCCACCTCTACGGCCGCCGGATGTACGAGGTCATGGCCTACTGGGAGACCGCACACACGCTGCCCGACCAGCCGCCGTTCATCAAGGACTACGCGGAGATCTGGCAGACAGCCGAGAAGATCGTCTATTCGAAGACGCTGGAGACGGTGTCGAGCGCCAGAACGCGAATCGAGCCAGATTTCGACCCCGAAGCCGTCGGTCAGATGAAAGCCGGAGCGGCGCGTGACATCGAGCTCGGCGGCCCCGAGCTCGCTTCCCAGGCGATCAAGGCAGGCTTGGTCGACGAGTATCACTTCTTCGTGGCGCCGGTCGCGGTCGGAGGGGGGAAGCGGTCCCTTCCTCAGCGATGCCCGCCTGAACCTCGAGCTCCTCGACGAACGACGCTTCGGCAACGGCATGGTGTCACCTCCACTACCGCAACAGAACGTGATCAGGCCGCTGCCTCCGTCTCGGCGAGCGGCGGCGGACTCTGCTCAGGCGCGTGCCGATGGCCGATCAGGTGCGAGTGGGCCTCGGTTCCATAGCCGCCCGGGACCGGGATGTAGAACTCGGGATAGCCCCACATGCCGTGCTCGGACACGTCCAGCCCGGCCGTCTCGACTTCGGGCTCGACCCTGATCCCCCACAGCGCCTTCATCGCCCAGAGCGACCCGAACGACGCGCTGAACGTGAACACGCCGACGGCGAGGAGGCCGAGCGCCTGCGTCCCGAGCTGGTCGAAGCTGCCCGTGTACACGAGCCCGCCCGTGCCGGTCGCGAGGTTCTCGGCCAGCGCCGGCACGGCGAAGATCCCGGTCGCGAGCGTCCCCCAGACGCCGGCCATCCCGTGGACGGCGACGGCGCCGATCGGGTCGTCGATCCGCATTCGCTCGACGAAGAGCACGCCCAGCACGGCGATCACGCCGGCGACGAGGCCGATGACGATCGCCGCCCACGGCGCCACGAAGCCGGCCGCCGCAGTCACGGCGACGAGGGCCGCGATCACGCCGTTCAGCATCATCGAGAGGTCGGGCTTCCGCAGCACGATCCACGCCGCGGTGACCGCGCCGATCGCGCCGGCCGCAGCCGCGACGTTCGTCGTCAGCGCGACGTAGGCGAAGTAGCCGATCCGGTCGCCGGTGACGACGCCCGAGCGTCGAGCCCGGGTTGAACCCGAACCAGCCGAACCAGAGGATCAGGACGCCGAGCGTGACGAACGCCATGTTGTGGCCCGGGATCGCGTTCGGCCTGCCGTCCGAGTCGAACTTGCCGATCCGCGGCCCGAGCAGGAGCGCGCCGGCCAGCGCAGCGAGCGCGCCCTGGTAGTGGACGACCGTCGAGCCGGCGAAGTCCTGCATCCCCATCGCGAAGAGCCAGCCGTCGGGGTGCCAGATCCAGTGCGAGACGACCGAGTAGACCAGCGTGAAGACGACGCCGAACGCGAAGTAGACCCAGAGCTTCGTCCGCTCCGCCATGGCGCCCCAGACGATCGCGAGCGAGACGGCGGCGAACACGACCTGGAAGAAGTACGCGGCGCCGGCGGGGATCGAGCTGAACCACGAGAACGGCTCGGCGCCGATCGCGAGCAGCTCCTCGGACGAGGGCACGAACCCGGAGCCGCCGACGAAGCCCGTTGCCGCCGTCCCCGAACGCGATCCCGAAGCCGACGACGTAGTAGACGAGCGACGCGATACCGAGCACGAGGACGTTCTTCGCGGCGATGTGCCCGGCGTTCTTCATCCGCGTGAGGCCCGCCTCGAGGAACGCGAAGCCGGCCTGCATGAACATGACCAGGACGGCCGCGACGACGACCCAGACCGTGCTCGCGGCGATGACCAGCTCCTCGGTCGTCATACGCGCTCCACCTCCTCCAGCCTCAATCCGGTCCGGTTGTGGGTGACGTTTCCGACCGGCGTCGTCCAGACGATCCCGTCGCCCGACTCGTTGCCGCTCCGCGCCGCATCGGCGATCGCCGCGACTACGCCGTCGGCGATCTCCTCGGCGACGACGAAGGTCAGGACGGCCTTCGGCAGGAACCGCGACTCGAACGTCCGGCCCCGGTACTCGTGCGTGATCCCGCGTTGGCGTCCGTGCCCGATCGCCTCGACCACAGTGACTCCGACGTGGCCGGTCTGCTCCTCGACCGCGTCGATCACCGTCTCGACGCGCTCGCGGATGACGACTGCCTCGACCTTGATCATGAGACCTCCTCCGATCGCCGTTCCATGAAGACGACGTCTCGCCAGACGCCGTTGTGCTTGTCCGAGGCGCTCGCGAACGCCGACGACGCGGAAGCCGCAGCGTTCGTGGAGCCCGAGCGATGCCTCGTTCTCCGGAAAGATCCCTGTCTGCACCGTCCAGATGCCTTCGGCATCCGCCTGCCGGACGAGCTCATCGAGGAGCAGCCGGCCGACCCCTCGCCCCTGGGCACCTTTGGACACATAGATGCTGTCCTCGGCCACTCCTGCGTAGACACAGCGCTCCGAAACGGGCGAGAGCGCGGCCCAGCCAAGCACCTCGCCGCCCTCCTCGGCGACGAGCCTGAGCGTGTGGCCCCCATCCCACGTGGTCCAGTCCGGCGCCTCCGTCTCGAAGGTCGCGTTCCCCGTTGCGATCCCTTCCTCGTAGATCCGTCGGACCGAGGGCCAGTCGTCGGAGGCGAGCGGCCGCACGGTCACGCCTGCTGCAGTCCGCTCGTCCACTTCGCGTCCCAGCTCGAGATCTCGTACGGCTGCCCCGGGGTTCCGCCGATCGCGAGCACCGCTGTGGCCGGCTCGACCGCGATCGCGCTGCGCCGCACCTCGGGATCGCGGATCGCCACGCAGGTTCCGGCCGGGCAGTCGAAGAGCTCGCCGTCAACGGTGAACTCCGCACGGCCCCCCACCACGACGTAGAGCTCCTGGTGCCCAACCGCCTCGGTGTCCGTCTCGCGGTGGTCGACGACCAGCCGCCCGCCCGCCTCCGACTGGACGAAGCAGTTCACGCCGAACGCCTCCAGCCCGAAGTGGTGCCGGAGCGGCTTCCAGTCCGGATCCCCGGGGTCCGGATCGGGCACCCCGGGGATCTCGTCGATTCGCTTGACCGCGTACCGCACCGTGCCTAGCAGTCGAAGTAGAGGCCGAACTCGGCCGGGATGAGGCCGGAGCCGGACGACGTCGACCTCGTTCTCGCGCTTGTAGTCGATCCAGGTGCGGATCAGCTCCTCGCTGAAGACGCCGCCCTTGGTGAGGAACTCGTGATCCGCCTCGAGGGCATCGAGCGCCTCGCCGAGCGACGACGGCACCTGCGGAACCTCGCCGTGGCTCTCCTCGAACAGGTCGTAGTCGGCCGGAGCGCCGGGGTCGAGCCCACGCTCGATTCCGTCGATGCCGGCCATCAACATGGCCGAGAAGGCCAGGTACGGGTTGGCCGCCGCGTCCGGGCATCGGAACTCGATCCGCTTCGCCTTCGGCGACTCGGAGTACATCGGGATCCGGATGCAGGCGGAGCGGTTCCGCTGCGAGTAGACGAGGTTGACGGGCGCCTCGTAGCCCGGCACGAGCCGCCGGTACGAGTTGGTCGTCGGCGCGCAGAACGCGAGCAGCGCCGGCGCGTGGGCCAGCAGCCCGCCGATGTACGAGCGGGCCGTCGCCGAGAGGCCGGCGTAGCCGTCGGCGTCCGCCATCAGCGTCTCGCCGTCCTTCCACAGCGACTGGTGCGAGTGCATGCCGGAGCCGTTGTCGCCGAAGAGCGGCTTCGGCATGAAGGTGACCGTCTTGCCGGCCGCGCGGGCGACGTTCTTGACGACGTACTTGTAGGTCATGACCTGGTCGGCCATGCGTGTCAGCGGCCCGTACTTGCAGGTCGATCTCGCACTGGCCGCCGGAGGCGACCTCGTGGTGGTGGAACTCGCACGGGATGCCGAGCCGCTCGAGCGTCAGCACCATCCGCGTCCGGAGGTCGTGGAGCGTGTCGTGCGGCGCCGGCGGGAAGTAGCCCTCCTTCTCGCGCACCGTGTAGCCGAGCCCGGGCTTGCCCGAGTTCCAGTGTCCCTCGGCCGAGTCGACGCGCGTAGTGCGAGTGGTTCGGACCGAGGTCGTACGAGACCTCGTCGAGGACGAAGAACTCGCACTCGGGCCCGAAGTACGCGGTGTCGGCGATGCCGCTCGCCTCGAGGTACGCCTCGGCCCGCCTGGCGACGCCGCGAGGATCGCGGCCGTACGGCTGCCGCGTGACCGGGTCGGCGATCTCGCAGAGGATCGAGAGCGTCGGCGCCTCTGTGAACGGATCGAGGATCGCGCTCGCGGCGTCCGGCATGAGGAGCATGTCCGACTCGGAGATCCCTTGCCAGCCGCGGATCGAGGAGCCGTCGAACCCGAGCCCGTCGTCGAACGACGACTCGTCGAAGGCCGAGATCGGCAGCGTCATGTGCTGCCAGGTCCCGAGCAGGTCGCAGAACTTCAGGTCGACCATCTGGGCCTGCGTCTGCCCGGCCCAGGCGATCGCCTCCTTGGCCGCGGGCGTCGTCTTCTGCCCGTTCGCCAGGTAGTGCCTCGTCTCGATCTCGCTCACTTTTCTCCCTCCTTGAACGCGAAAAAGCCCCAGGGCTCCTGAGAGTCCTGAGGCTCCATTGCCTCGACACGCACCTTCGGCGGCGCGTGCCTGATGGAGAGTAGGACACCGGGCGGACGGCGCGCAACCGGCCGATCGGCCAGGGCCGCAAGAGCGTCTTGCAGGCTGCAGCGTTCCGCCGCACACTCACCCAGGTGGACGGCGATGCCTGGAGTCGCGAAGACATCGACTCCTTGCTGCTCGGCGTCCTCGACATCAAGATGCTGCTGATCGAGTTGCTACAACTTCTCGGAGACGATGAAGAAGAAGCGCCGGACTAGCCGGGAGTTCTTCGAGCACCACCGTGAGCACTTCGAGCGGAGCGAGCGGGTTCACCGCGAGTGGCTCGAGCAGTTCGAGGCACGGGACGCCGCCAAGCGCAAGGCGGCGAACCCCCAGGACAAGCCCTAATCCTCCCTGCTCGTCCGGTTAGGGTCGAGCGGTGAGCCTGCGTGGACGGCTAGGCGCGCTCGAAGAACGCGAGTTCCGGCTCCTCTGGTTCAGCCGCGTCGTCTCGGACTTCGGCGACCGGTTCGGAACGATCGGCCTGGCGTTCGCGGTTCTTGCGATCGAGAGGTCTGCAGCGGCGCTCGCCTACGTGCTCGCTGCTCGGACGATCGCCAGCATCGCGCTTTTCCTCGTCGCCGGCGTCTGGGCCGACCGACTGCCGCGGCAGCGCGTCATGCTTGCGTCCGACGTCGGACGCGGCATCGCCACGGCCGCAATGGCCGTTCTGTTGCTGACCGACCGCGCGGAGATCTGGCATCTGGTGGTGCTCGCCGGGGTCTACGGCGCCGCGGAGGCGTTCTTCGGCCCCGCCTCGCAGGGCCTCGTCCCGCAGACGGTGAGCCCCTCGCGACTCCAACAGGCGAACGGCCTGATGTCGCTCTCCCGCAACGTCACCGCGATCGCGGGCCCGGCCGGCGCCGGCGTCGTCATCGCACTCTCGAGCCCGGGGTGGGCGCTCGCGGTCGATGCAGCGACGTTCGGCGTCAGCGCCGCGTTCCTGCTCAGCATGCGGGTGTCGTTCACCAAGCCGGCGAAGCAAACCTTCTTCACCGACCTCCGAGAAGGCTGGAGCGAGTTCACGCGTCGGACCTGGGTCTGGGTCGTGCGTCTGCCATTTCGCGCTCTTCCATGTTCGCCGCACTCGCACCGTTCTTCGTGCTCGGGCCGCTGATCGCCGAGGAGGAGCTGGGCGGCGCGTCCGCGTTCGCGACGATCACCGTGTTCGGCGGCATCGGCTCGGTGATCGGAAGCCTGGCGGCGATCAGGTTCCGACCCGACCGTCAGCTCGTCGCCGCCTTCCTCTCGCTGCTGATCTGGACTCCCGTCCTGATCGCCTACGCGGTCGCCGCGCCGGTGTGGGCGATCTCCGCGTTGGCGCTCGTCGCAGCGGCCGGAATGAACTTCGCAGGGACGATCTGGTTCACGGCGCTCCAGCAGCACGTCCCGCAGCACGCGCTGTCCCGCGTGAGCTCGTACGACTGGGCAGGCTCGGTGCTCTTCACCCCGCTCGGATTCATCCTCGTCGGACCGCTCGCAGACCAGTTCGGCGCCGCCGACGTGCTCTACGCTGCGGCTGCTTGGACGATCTTCTCGAGCGTCGCGATCCTCGCGATCCCGAGTGTGCGGAACGTGAGAGCCGTCTCGGACGTACCTACGAGCGATGAGAGGGCTCCCGACGACACTAGCGATCGTCCTGCTGATCTTCGGAGCCTCAGCGGCGTCGGCGAAGGAGATCCCGCCGGACGCTGAGCTCCGCGTCTGCGGTGCGCTCCAGTGCCGAGTTCTGCCGCCGGAGCAGACCCGCGCCTTCGGCGCGCTCCTCTGGGGCGACCGTCCGGTTGTCCGAGCCCGCACGCCTCGCGTGGGCTCGCCGGTGTTCCAGGTGCGGTTCGAGAACGGGCCCGCAGGGGTGCTCCTCACCGACAGCGCGGCGCGGGTGCACGGCCTCAAATGCAGCCGTTTCCAACGAGGACGCTGGTATCGCCTCCCGGCCGGACTGCGGGGCTTGACGACGGGTCTGAAACCCAAGCGGCTCAGGGCCCCATACCCCGGTCTGCTAGCGAAGCCTTGACCCGCGCCGCACCCGCTGGCTAAGGTGGCCGCGTGCTAACCCGAGTCGGCTGAGACCTTTCATCGGTTCGCGGGCCTCCCGAGAGGCCTGCTGGAGCCTGTTCTCATCGCACCATGACTCGTAGGAGCACCGCATGACCGCAAGGCACAACACGAATGGAACGCCCGCCGTCGTCGTCGACGACCTCCGCAAGGAGTTCTTCCGCAACGACGGGCGGCGCGGCCTGCGCCGACGCCGGAAGCGCGTCGCGGCGCTGGACGGCGTGTCTTTCGAGGTGGCGCGCGGCGAGACCGTGGCGATCCTGGGCCAGAACGGCTCGGGGAAGTCGACGCTGATCCGGTTGCTCTCGACACTGCTCCTCCACGACGGCGGCTCGGCCCGGATCTTCGGCCACGACGCCTTCACGGAGACCCGCGCGGTCCGGCGCCTGATCAATCGCGTGTCCGTCGAGGCCTCGTTCTTCAAGAAGATGTCTGCGGCCGAGAACCTGAGCTATGCAGCCCGCTTCTACGGGATGGCGCCTCGCGCGACCCGCAAGGAGATCCCCGAGATCCTCGGGCGAGTCGGCTTCCCGCGTGACCGCATCGGCGAGCCGCTGGAGGACATGTCCCGCGGGATGCAGCAGAAGGTCGCCCTCGCCAGGGCGCTGCTCACCAGTCCGATCCTCCTGCTGCTCGACGAGCCGACGACCGGGCTCGATCCGCGCTCGAAGGTCGAGGTGCAGACGTTCATCCGCGAGATCCGCGAGACGCACGACGCGACCGTGCTGCTCTGCACGCACGACCTCGTCGAGGCCGAGCAGCTGGCGGAGCGGGTCGGCATCCTCGACCGCGGCCGGCTGATCGAGCTCGCGCCGGCCGACGAGTTGAAGCGCAAGTACGACGCCGAGACGCTCGAGGAGGCCTTCTTCGCCGCGACCGGAAAGGCGTTCGAGGACGAGTCGCCGGAGGACGACGACTGATGCCTGGCGCAGCAGCAGTCCTCAGGCACGAGCTGATCGGGCTCGCGGGCGTCTTCGAGCGAAACGTCTACCTCGTCCGTCGCTACATCTGGTGGGACTTCGCGTTCTTCGTCTGGACGATCGCGAACACGCTCACGATCGTCTTCATCGGCGAAGGCGTCGAGGCGACCGGCGGCGACATCGACGTCGAGTTGGTGACGACCCAGCTCCTCGTCGGCGCCGTCGTCTGGGCGTACCTCGGGGTGATCTTCGAGATCCTCACCGAGACCGTCGCCTGGGAGCGCTGGGAGGGGACGATCGAGTACACGTTCATGGCCCCGCTCTCCCGGCCCGTGCACCTGTTCGGGATGGGCCTGTTCTCGATCGTCTACGGAATCATCCGGGCGATCCTGCTCTTCGGGGTCGTCGCGCTCTTCTTCGACCTCAACCTGAGCGAGGCAGACTTCGTCGCGGCCATCGTCGTCCTGCTCGTCGCCTCGGTTTCGTTCATCGGAATCGGGATGATGACGGCGGTCCTCCCGCTGATCTCTCCGGAGAAGGGGACGCAGCTCGGGTTCATGGCGCAGGGGATCTTGCTCGTGATCTCGGGGGTCTACTACCCGGTCGAAGTCCTGCCGGACTGGATGCAGTGGTTGTCGGTCGTCTCGCCGGCGACGTACGCGCTGGACGGGCTGCGCGACGCCATCATCAATGGCGACGGCCTGACGGAGATGGGCGACGAGCTCTGGCCGCTCGTCCTGATCGGGGCAGTCACGATCCCGCTCGGGCTCTGGGTCTTCCGCCGTGGCGAGATCTACGCGAAGAAACACGGCAAGCTCAAGAGGTCGGGATGAGACGGCCGGCGGCAACCTCGGTCTACTACGGCCTCGAGTTCCTGCTCTCCATGCCGACCTGGGTCGTGATCTCGATCTACCTCGTCCGCGACCTCGACCTCTCGCCGCTCCAGCTCATCCTGATGGGGACGGCGATGGAGGCGGCGGTGTTCCTGTGCGAGGTGCCGACCGGGGTCGTCGCCGACACGTACGGCCGCAAGCTCTCGCTCGTGATCGGCTTCCTCGGCATGGGCGTGGCTTGGCTGCTCGTCGGGGTCGTCTCCGAACCGTCGGTGATCATCGTGCTCTGGGCGCTGTGGGGCGTGGCGTACACCTTCACGAGCGGCGCTTACGAGGCTTGGATCACGGACGAGGTCGGCGTCGAGCGCATCCCGCCCGTTTTCCTGCGCGGCGCGCGGCTCTCCTACGCCGGCGCGCTGCTCGGGCTCGGGATCTCGGTCTTGATCGGAACCCAGTCGTTGCAGGCGGCGGTGATCGCCGGCGGGGCGCTCGAGATCGCCTGCGCACTCGCCTGCATCGCCCTCATGCCCGAAACCGGCTTCCGGCGGCGGCCGGTCGAGGAACGGGCGGGCGCGTTCGCAGACCTGACGGCGACGGCGGTGAAGGGTGGGCGGTTCGTGCGTGCGCAGCCGGTGCTGCTGATGCTGCTCGGAATCGCCTTCTTCGTCGGGGCAGCCAGCGAGGCGTTCGACCGGCTCAAGGAGGCGCACTTCATCCGGGAGATCGGTCTGCCGGCGATCGGTGGCCTCGACGCGGTCGTGTGGTTCGGGGGATTCGCCGCGGCGCGCGATGCTCTTCGGCTTCTTCGCCGTAGGCGCGCTCCAAAGGCGCTTCGAGAAGAAGGGGACTGGAAGCATCGCTCGGCTCCTGTTCGCCTTCACCGCGGCGACGGCGGTCGCGCAGCTCGTCTTCGCGCTCACGGGTGTGGCGGCGGTCGCGGTCGTCACGCTCCTGGCCGCGATGCTCGCGCGGCAGCTCCTCGAGCCGCTCTGGAGCATCTGGGTGAACCAGCAGATCACCGACTCGAGCGTCCGCGCGACCGTGAACTCGATCTCGGGCCAGGCCGACGCCGTGGGCCAGGCGGCGGGCGGACCTGTGCTCGGCCTGGTCGGGAACGGGTTCGGCACGGGCGCCGCGCTCGGCCTGGGCGCGCTCCTGCTCACACCGGCGCTCGCCCTGTACGGCCGGGCGATCCGGCACGGAGGCCGCGAGCCGGAGCTCGAGGAGCTCCCCGCGGCGGCGTCGTGATCCGCGAAGCCGAGACGCGCGACGACCTCGCCGACTTCTGCGAGATCTGGGCGGTGATCACGCCGCGCGAGCCGCTGACGCCGGAGCAGCTGCTGCGGCGCAAGGAGCGCCAGCCTGATCGCCTCTACCTCCTGGCCGAGCAGGAGGGACGCCCGGTCGGGGTGGCACTCGTGGCGCCGACCGACTCGCCGAACCGCCGGTTCGTCGGCATCCGCGTCCTCCCCAAGCGCCGTAGGCGAGGAATCGGCGCGGCGCTCTACGAGCACGCGGTGGCGCACGCCCGTTCGCTCGAGCCCGAGTGGATCTCGACGCACGTCTCGGAGGACGATCCTGATTCGGTCGCCTGGGCAGAGCGGCGAGGATTCGAGGAGAGCTACCGCCAGGTCGAGCTCATCCTCGGTCTCCGCGGCGACGAGCAGACCCCGCCGCCGCCCGAGGGCATCGAGCTCGTCGAGGTCACGCCCGACCTGCACGAGGCCGCCTACGACCTGACGAAGGAGGCCTGGGAGGACCTCCCGGTCGCCGCACCGCTCGAGGTTGCGCCCTTCGACGCCTGGCTCGAGGAGGACATGCCCGGACCGATCTCCTTTGCCGCGATGGAGAACGGCGAGATGGTCGGCTTCGCCGGGCTGATCGAGCGCGAGGTGCCCGGGCTGCTCGAGCATGGCCTGACCGCGACCCGACGCACTCACCGGCGGCGGGGAATCGCGACGGCGCTCAAGCGCCACCAGATCGCCTGGGCGGCGGCGAACGGCTACCGCGAGCTGATCACCTTCACCCAGGACCGCAACGAGGGGATGCAGACGATCAACCAGGCGCTCGGGTACGAGGAGCAGCCGGCCTGGATCACGATGCGCCGCCGCCCGTGAGGCGGCCCGGCGCGCTCAAGGTCTTCTACGGCGTCGAGTTCTTCGACTCGGTCGGCCTCCACGCCGCCTTCACCGTCTGGGCCGTCTATCTCGTCCAGGACGTGGGCGTGAACCCGTTTCAGCTCGTCCTGCTCGGGACGGTCAGCGAGATCGCGATCTTCCTGTTCGAGGTTCCGACCGGCGTCGTGGCCGACACGTACAGCCGCCGCCTCTCGATCATCATCGGGCTGCTGATCGCCGGGGTCTCGAGCATCGTCGTCGGCCTGGTCGCGGTCTACTGGATCATCGTCGCCGCGGCGATCCTTCGCGGCATCGGCGGGACCTTCTTGAGCGGCGCCTGGGAGGCGTGGATCACGGACGAGCACGGCGTCGAGGGCATTGGCCGGGTCTTCCTCCGCGGGACGCAGTGGTCGTATCTCGGGGCGATCGTGGGATCGGCGTCCGGCGTGGCGGTGGCGACCGTCGACCTCGGCGCGGCGCTGGTCTACGGCGGCGTGATCTCGCTCGCGACCGGCGTCGCCTGCATCTTCCTGATGCCGGAGCACGGCTTCGCGAGGCGTCCGGTCGAAGACCGGACCTCGCCGATGCGCGCCCTCAGGACGACCACACTCACCGGCGGGCGCCTCGTCCGCGGACATCGCGTGCTGCTGATCATCGTCGGGATCACGTTCTTCACCGGCGCAGCGTCGGAGGGTCTTGACCGGCTCTGGGAGGCGCACCTCCTCACGGGCGTGGGCCTGCCCGAGCTCTGGGGCCTCGACCCCGTCGATCTGGTTCGGCGTCTTCAACATCGCCGGTCTCGTCGCCGGGATCGTGATCACCTCGTTCCTCGTCCCCCGCTTCGAGCATGCCGGCAACGCAAAGCTCGCGCGCGCTCTGCTCTGGCTCACGGCGACACTGGCAGTCTCGGTCGCCGTCTTCGGGTTCGCGACGAGCTTCGCGCTCGCGGCGGCCGCATACCTCGTCGCCCGCCTCGCTCGGAGGCTGGCCGACCCGCTGTACATGACGTGGCTGAACAAGAACGTCGAGGACTCGAGCGTCCGGGCGACGGTGAACTCGATGGCGAGCCAGGCCGGCGCAGTGGGCGAGGTCGCGGGCGGGCCGGTGATCGGTGTGGTCGGCACACTCGCATCGCTGCGCGCCGCCCTCGTCGCGAGTGGACTCCTGCTGACCCCGGCAATCGCGCTCTATGCACGCGCGCTTCGCCACGGCGGGAAGGAGCCGGAGCTCGAAGAGGCCGAGGCGCCCGCGTGAACCGGATCCAGATCCTGCGTCCGCTGCGAGAGCGCGACTTCGCGCTCTTCTGGCTCGGCTGGACGGTCTCGCTGATCGGCGACGGCTTCTTCCTCGTCGCGATCGCCTGGCAGGTCTTCGACCTCTGGAACTCCCCGACTGCGCTCGCAGTCGTCGGCGTCGCGGAGACGATTCCGATCGTCGCATTCGTGCTCGTCGGCGGGGTCGTCGCAGACCGGTTCGAGCGCCGCAAGGTGCTGATCTTCTCCAGCGCGCTCCGCGGGATCGCGGTCGCCGTGCTCGGAGTGCTCGCGAGTCACCGAAGCCGTCGAGCTGTGGCACATCTTCGTCCTCTCGGCGTTCTTCGGCGCCGGCCAGGCGTTCCAGGGACCGGCGGCGGGCGCGATCATCCCCGACCTCGTCCCGAGGCACCTCCTCGTCCAGGCGAACTCGCTCTCGCAGTTCGTCCGCCAGGCGGCGTTCGCATTCGTCGGTCCCGCGCTCGGCGGCTTCGTCGTGCATTCCCTCGGCGCGGGCTCGGCCTTCCTCGTCGACGCAGCGACGTTCGGCGTCGCGATCGTCACCTTGCTCCTGCTGCACCCACGGCCGGCGGCCAAGACCTCTGAGGGCGCCATTCGGTGCGCCGCGACATCGCAGAGGGGCTCCGCTACGTCAGACAGAAGGTCTGGCTCTGGGGCACGCTCGGCTGGGCGCTCGCGGCGATCTTCCTCGTCTACGGCCCGTTCACCGTGCTGCTCCCGTTCCTCGTCCGCAACGAGCTGGGCGGCGATGCGGGTGACCTCGGACTGGTGTTCGCGGCCGGCGGGCTGGGCGCGATCCTCGTCTCGCTCGTCGTGGGGCAGATCGGGCTGCCGCGCCGCCACATCACGTTCATGTACGCGCTGTGGATGGTCGCCTGCCTGCAAATCGCCGCCTTCGCGCTCGCCGATGTGCCGTGGCAGGCGATGGCGATCTCGTTTGCCGGTGAAGGCTGCTGGGCCGGAGGCCTCATCGTCTGGGTGACGCTGATGCAACGCGTGGTGCCTGCGGAGCTCCTCGGCCGCGTGAAGAGCGTCGACTGGCTGCTGTCCCTCGGCCTCGCTCCTCTCTCCTTCGCCTTCACCGGCCCGCTCGCCGGCTGGCTCGGAGTGAAGCCCGTGCTCCTCATCTCCGGGGTCGCTGCCAGCGCGCTGACCGCGCTCTTCTACTTCCTGCCCGGAATGCGCGACACGGAGACGCCGGGCCACACGAGCCGCGTGATCCTCAGCGAGCCGACCGAGACTGCAGTCCCTCCGGCCGAGGATCCCGACCGAGTACTTGCGGGCGCCCGGTCCGGTTAGTAATCTCGTGCGGGCACGGAGGCAACGGAGCCTCGGGCGGTCGCCCGAGGCTTTTCGCATTCAAGGAGGCATTTCATGGCGCAGGTCGAGAGCAAGCCCAGAGCGACGTCGAGCACGGAGGACCGCCAGGAGGTCCTGAAGCGGATCAAGGACGAGGGCGTGGAGTTCCTCCTGCTCTGGTTCACCGACCTCGAAGGGCACCTGAAGAGCTTCGCCGTCACTCCGGCGGAGATGGAGGCGGCGCTCGACGACGGGATGGGCTTCGACGGCTCGTCGATCACCGGCTTCAACGCGATCGAGGAGTCCGACATGGTCGCGATCCCCGACCCGCGCACGTTCCAGCTGATGCCCTGGCGGGAGGGCGAGACGAAGGTCGCGAGGATGATCTGCGACGTCGTCACCCCTGACGGCGAGCCCTACGACGGCGACCCGCGCTATGTCCTTCGCCGCGCGCTCGAGCGGATGAAGGAGATGGGCTTCGACACCTTCAACGTCGGCCCCGAGCTCGAGTACTTCCTCTTCAAGGACGCGAAGGGCACCGAGACGCTCGACGAGGGCGGCTACTTCGCGATGACGACGATGGATGCGGCGAGCGAGCTCCGCCAGGAGACGGTGCGGGCGCTCGAGGGGATGGGGATCCCGATCGAGTACGTCCACCACGAGGTCGGCCCGTCGCAGCACGAGATCGACATGCGCTTCGCGCCGGCGCTGGAGATGGCCGACCACACGATTACGTACCGGCTGATCGTCAAGGAGATCGCGAAGAAGGCCGGCTACCACGCGACCTTCATGCCGAAGCCGATCTTCGGCGAGAACGGCTCCGGCATGCACACGCACATGTCGCTCTTCACGGACGGCCGCAACCAGTTCTTCGACGAGGACGACAAGTGGCACCTGTCCGGCACGGGCAAGGCGTTCATCGCCGGACAGCTACGGCACGCGCGCGAGATCTCGGGCGTGTTCGCCCAGTGGGTCAACTCCTACAAGCGGCTCGTGCCCGGCTACGAGGCACCCGTCTACGTCGCGTGGTCGCAGCGGAACCGCTCCGCCCTGATCCGGATCCCGCTCTACAAGCCGGGCTCGGAGCAGGCCACGCGCGCCGAGATCCGGTGCCCGGACCCCGCCTGCAACCCCTACCTCACGTTCGCCGCCCTGCTCCACGCTGGCCTCGAGGGGATCGAGCACGGTTACGAGCTGCCCGAGCCGATGGAGACGAACCTCTACCACCTCACCCCCGAGCAGCGGGAGGAGAGGGGATCGTCGCCCTGCCGGAGACACTCGGCGAGGCGATCGACGAGCTCGCCCACTCCGAGCTGGCGAAGAAGGCACTTGGGCGCCACATCTTCGAGCGCTACATCGAGCTCAAGCGGAAGGAGTGGGACGAGTACCGCGTGCAACTCACGTCGTGGGAGCTGGAGCGGTATCTCCCTGTGCTTTGAGGCCAGAACGACCGCGAGCTGCGAATGCAGCTCGCGATCGGCCGTCAGTTCGTCCCACGCGCCGCAGGCACGTAGGACACTAGGCATTGTGGCCGTTTTTTCCGTGCGTTTCTAGGAGGGATTGGCGGAACGTCGCTCGTCGCAGCGGCGTTTCGCCAAGCCCTCCCTACAGAAAGGCGCGAATGGACTCGCGCTCGACGTTCAGTCCCACGACGCCGCTCGAGCGGTCGATCTCCTGGATCGTCGCGGCGGGGACGAGGCGTCGACGGCGTGCGAGGAAGCCGGAGCGGACGGAGAGCGCATCGGGGACGTCCCGGGCCGTGCCGTACATCGCACACTCGACTCGGCCGACGATCCTGCCCCTCGTGTCGGCCACCAGGTAGCCGATCGTCTGGCGGAGGTCGGCGACGGCGGGCAGCGCCTCGCTCATGACCCGAACGTACTCCTCCGAGATCAGCGTTTGGGTTGCGCGCGGTAAGGAATGTGTAAGCCGCGCGCTGCGCTCGCAGGCGGGGCGCCACCATGAGGCGGCGCCCCGCGTCCGTGGTTTAGGCCGGCCGAATCCGCCGCCGGTCGGTGCCGATCAGGAAGAACGCGCCGGTGATCAACAGCGCGATTGCCCCGGCGACGACGACGGTCTCGGGGCCCGGGACCGAGAAGGTGCCCGGGTCCGACACCGTGCCTCCAGTCGTAGCGACCGGATCCGTGCGCGGAAGCGCACGGTCGTCCGGGGCGACTCCGGTGGCGAACCCAAGTTCGGCCGGGGTCACACCTTCACCCTGGCTGACATAGGGGATCTGCGGAGCCGCCGGCGTTGGCGCGGCGACCGGGTCGGTCCTTGCAACCGCCCTGTCGTCCGGACTCATCGCCGGCGCGTCGACCCGGGCAACCGCCCGATCATCCGGGGCAGTGCCCGTGGGGAACCCCAGTTCAGCCGAGGTGACACCCTCACCCTGGCTGACATAAGGGATCTGCGGAGCCGCCGGCGTTGGCGCGGCGGCCGGATCGGTCCGTGCAACCGCCCTGTCGTCCGGACTCAGCGCCGGCGCGTCGACCCGGGCAACCGCCCGATCATCCGGAGCGGTACCCGTGGGGAACCCCAGTTCGGCCGAGGTGACACCCTCACCCTGGCTGAGATAGGGGATCTGCGTCGGCGTTGACGCCGCGTCCGAACTCGTCGACTGGACGATCGGGGCCGTCGTGCCGAGCTATGCGCCCGGCTCGGCCGCGGCCCCCGCTGCCGAACCCCCCGCTACCGTCGCTGCTACGGCGATGGCGAGAGCCGCCTCGCGAAAGCCATGGGCTTCCACGTCGTCCGTTGCCCGTGCCAGCGCCTCCCGATCGAACGTCAGGACGATCTGGTCGCCCTGCGCCTCTTCCAGCAGCTGCTCGAGGTCAGTGCGCTCCCACGTCACCGAGACATTCTGGGTCGCGGCCGCCTCGCCGTCGGAAGAGCGAGTGACGTCGAGAACGAGCTCGATCGGCTCCTCTTCCGCAGCGAGAACGGCCTGGATGTCCGATCGTGGAATGGTCGTGGTGAGACCATCGCCGAGATCGGAAGCAGGCACGAGCGCTGCTCGTGCGGCTATCTGCTCCATACGCCGCTCCCTTCATCTCAGGGCGCCTGTTGGCGCCACTGTCGTATCTCTTGACGTGCCGCCTGTCAGCGATCTTCCCACAGGTTTGTGGCAACTTCAACAAAGCGGCCCGACAGCCGGCCGCTTCTACAATCGGCTTGTGAACGCCTCCGAGCGGCACCTGCAGCTGCTCACGGAGAGCATCGCGGCAGTCAACTCGACGCTCGACCTCGAGGAGGTGCTCTCGCTCGTCGCGCGCAAGGTCGCAGAGGCGCTCGACGCCGAGGCGTGCTTCGTCTACCTCTACGACGAGCCCGGCGACGAGCTCGTGCTCCGCGCGACTCAGGGCACCGCCGTCGAGGCCATGACCCGGCGCCCGCGCATGCGGCCGGGCGAGGGGATCACCGGGACGGCGGCCGCCGAGCGGAAGCCGATCGCGATCGCGCCCAGGCGCACCTCGACCCTCGCTTCAAGGGGTTCCCCAACCTCCCGGAGGATCAGTACGAGTCGATCCTCGCCGTTCCGATCCTCGCGCGGGAGAAGCTCGCCGGCGCGCTGAACGTCCGGACGGTGGAGCCGCGCGAGTTCACGGATGACGAGATCGAGCTGCTGCTGGCGATCGCCGCCCAGGTCGCACAGACGATCGAGCACGCGAAGCTCTACAGCGAGGCTCAGCGCCGGGTGGGCGAGCTGGAGGCGCTTGCCCGAATCTCGGAGGCAGTCTCCGAGTCGCTGTACCTGGAGGAGTCGCTCGAGGCGATCGTGCAGACCACGGTGGACGCGGTCGGCGCGACCGGGGCGGCGCTCGTCCTCGAGGACGGGAACATCGCCTGGCCCGAGGGCCGGGCGGCGACGCATGCGATCAGGATCCCGCTGCGCTGGAAGGGACGGCAGATCGGCGAGCTCGTCTGCGACCGCGACACGCCCTTCACCGACCAGGAGCGAGCGCTGCTCTCCTCGATCGCGAACCACGCCGCTGTTGCGCTCGAGCACGGACGGGCAGTGATGCGAGGCGTCCTCGCTCAGGAGATCCACCACCGCGTCAAGAACAACCTCCAGACCGTGGCGTCGCTGCTCCGGCTCCAGGCCCGGTCGGGCGAGCAGGTCGACCCACGCAAGGCGCTCGACGACTCCGCAAACCGGATCCTCGCGATCGCCGCCGTCCACGAGGTGCTGACCGAGAGCCGCCACGACGACGTCGACCTCGACGAGCTGCTCGACAGGCTCCGGGCGATGCTCGTCCAGGGCCTCGGGTCGGGCAAGCGCGTCGAGACCGCGCTCGAGCCGGTCTCCCTCGCCGGTGACCAGGCGACGGCGCTCGCGCTCGTCTTCAGCGAGCTGCTCCAGAACGCGCTCGAGCACGGCGGCGACTCGGTTCGCGTCGAGCTCGGGCGGCGGGCGGGACGTCGTGCTCGCGATCGCGGACGACGGCGCGGGAATCGTGGACGAGCCTTCCGGTACGGGCCTGTCCATCGTCGAGGCGCTCGTCCGGGACGAGCTCCGCGGCACGCTCGACCTGACCTCGGACGGCGGCATGCGGGCGGAGGTCGTCTTCCCGGCATGAGAATCCTGGTCGCCGAGGACGAGACGATCATCCGGCTCGACCTCCGGAACCTCCTGGAGGAGTCGGGCCACGAGGTGTGCGCCGAGGCGCGCGACGGCCAGGAGGCGGTCGAGCTCGCCCGTGAGCATGAGCCCGACCTCGCGATCCTCGACGTGAAGATGCCGCGGCTCGACGGGATCGAGGCGGCGCGGCGGATCCTCGAGGAACGCCCGATCCCGATCGTGATGCTCACCGCGTACGGCCAGGACGAGCTCGTCTCGCGCGCCGTCGAGGCCGGAGTGTTCGGCTACCTCGTCAAGCCGTTTCGCGAGGCTGACCTGCTCCCGGCGATCGCGACCGCGCGGGCCCGACACGAGGAGCTGGCGTCGCTGCGCGAGGAGGCGGACTCGCTCGCCGAGGCGCTTGCCGCCCGCAAGGCGATCGAGCGGGCGAAAGGCCTGCTGATGGAACGTGACGGCCTGAGCGAGGAGGAGGCCTTCAAGCGTCTCCGCAAGGCCAGCCAGCTCTCGGGCAAGCCGCTGAAGGTCGTTGCCGAAGCGCTGATCGCGCTAGACGCCTGAGGACTCGAACAGGCGCTCCCACCGGGCAAGCAGCGCCTGGAGCTCGTCGCGTGCCGCCCGATGCCGGCGGAGAAGGTCGGCGTTGCCCCAGTCGTCAGCAAGCTCGCGCTCCAGCTCGGCGACCGCCTCCTCCTGCCGCGCGATGTCCGCCTCGACCACTTGGAGGGCAGTCGGCCCGGCCGGCTTCGCCGGAGCAGGCTTGGCCTTCTTCGTGACCTTCGGCGCCGGCGGCTCGGCCGCCTTCGCGACCTCCTCGCGCCGGCGGACCAGCTCTGCCCAACCGCCCTCGTAGGAGCGGAGGCCGTGATCCTCGATCGCCATCGTCCGCTGGGCGACGGCGTCGATCAGCGCGCGATCGTGCGAGACGAGCAGGACAGTGCCGGGGAAGGCCTCGAGCGCTGCCTCCAGCGCCTCGCGGCTCTCGAGGTCGAGATGGTTCGTCGGCTCGTCGAGCACCAGGAAGTTCGCGCCCGAGGCGACGACGATGGCGAGCGCTAGCCGGCGACGCTCGCCGCCCGAGAGGACGGCCACGGGCTTCGACTGCTCGTCCCAGCCCGAGAAGAGGAAGCGGCCGAGGAGGTTCTGCGCCGACTGGCGCGGCAGCCCGGTGGAGCCCTGGACGCAGTCGAGCACGGTCCCGCGCTCGTCCAGCTCCAGCTCCTGCTGCGAGAAGTAGGCGGCCTCGACACCGTGGCCGAGCCGCACCGTGCCGGCGGCCGCGTCCCGCCGCCCGAGCATGGTCTCGAGCAGCGTCGTCTTCCCCGAGCCGTTGGGCCCGACGAGAGCGACGTGCTCCTCGCGCTCGAGCGCGAAGTCGACCCCGTCGAGAAGCTCCTTCTCGCCCGCCTTGACCCCCAGCCCGGACGCCTCGACGACCGTCCGGCCGCTCCGGGCCGGCTTCAGGAAGTCGAAGCCCAATGACCGCTTCTTCGTCGACAGGCGGTCGAGGGTGTCCGCCTGGCCGCCCCGCTCCTCTTCCAGACGGCCGATGTGCGTCAGTTTCGCCTGCGCCTGCTTGGCCTTGTTCTTCTTGTAGCGGAAGCGCTCCACGAAGCGTTCGAGCCGGGCGATGTCCACGTCGAGCCGGTCGAGCGCCTTCTGGGCGTGCTGAGCCCGCGCGGCCTTCTCCATGCGCCACTGGTGCCATGGCCCCTTGAAGTACAGCGACCGGCCGCCCGAGAGCTCGAGCACGCCGTTCGTCACCGCCTCGAGGAACCAGCGGTCGTGTGCGACGAGGATCACGGCGGCGTCGAGGGACTGGAGCTCGCGCTCGAGCCACTCGATGCTCTCGACGTCCAGGTGGTTGGTCGGCTCGTCGAGGAGCAGGAGATCGGGATCGCCGGCGAGCGCGCGCGCCAGCGAGGCCCGCGTCAGCTCTCCGCCGGAGAACGTCTCCAGCGGTCGGTCGAGATCGGCGTCGGCGAAGCCGAGGCCGCGCACCACGCCGGCCGTCCGGTCGCGCCAGGCGTAGCCGCCGGCGTGCTCGAGTCGCGCCTGCGCATCGGCGTAGCGTCTCAACGTCGCGCGACTCGTGGTCACCTGCCGCCATGGCCTGCTCCAGGCTCCGCAGCTCCTCCTCGAGCGCGATCAGGTCGGCGGCGCCGGAGAGGACGTACTCGCGCAGCGTCAGCCCTCGGTCGAGCGGCGGGCGCTGATCGTGCAGCGCGACCCGCGTTCCCTTGGAGAACACGAGCTCGCCGCCCTCGACCGGCAGCTCGCGCGCCAGCATCCGGAGCAGCGTCGTCTTGCCCGCCCCGTTCGGGCCGGCAAGCGAGAGCCGGTCGCGGCGCTCGACCTTGAACGACACGCCGTCGAAGAGCGGGTCTCCCGCGAACTCCTTGCGGAGCTGATTTGCGATCACGACTGCCATGGCTGTCCGAAAAAAGAAGGGGCCGCTGTTTCCAGCGGCCCCGTTCCGATACCAGCGGTGGATTTGGTAGAGGCGCTTACCTACTCGGCACGATTGCCGGTGGCGCGTAGCGCGACGTCCCCCACGCTGGCTAGGCGGTTCCCTACAGGTCTCGGGGACACGCCCCTACCCGCTGGTACCTCCACTGCCCGTACTTGAAGATTTCACTACCGGACCACCTCCTTTCCGCGGTAGCCGAAATGTAGCGGAGAGGGAGGAGGTCGGTCAGGCCCCCGTCGGGGGAGTGTCCGGCTGGCGCAGCACGACGCTGAGCTCGAGCCCGCGGTCGAGCGGAACGGTGACCGACTCGAGCGTCGGATCGGCCTGCCGGGCCCGCGAGTAGGCGCCCAGCGTCTCCTCGTGGGAGAGCACGTTGTCGGCGACGAAGAGCCCGCCCGGCTCGACCTTGCGGCCGCGCGAGCTCGAACAGCCGCTCGTAGTCGTCCTTCTCCGCGTCGATGAAGACGATGTCGAAGACGTCGTCGATCCCGGACAGCGTCTCGAAGGCGTCGCCTTCGATCAGCTCGGCGGTCTCCTCGAGTCCGGCCTCGGCGATGTTCGCGCGCCAGGCCTCCGCCTTCAGCGGATCGAATTCCAGCGAGAGGACCCGCCCCCCGAAATACCGAAGGCCGGCGGCGAGCCAGATCGTCGAGTAGGCGCGCGAGCCTCCAATCTCGAGCACCTCGCAGTCGGTCTGCGGCGCGACCAGGTCGAAGAGGAACTGCCCGGTCGTCCTCGCGACCTGGCGCGAGCGAAGCTCCCGCGAGACGCCCCGCGCGCGCTCATCGGCGTCCTCGGCCTCGAGGCGCTTCAGCACGGCGCGCACACGGTCGTCCAGCACGGCTCTAGCCTAAGCCCGACCGTCCCTTGGAGACACGCCTTGGTGCCTGGCACCGAGACACGGCCCGGCAAGCCGGTCCGGCGAGGAGCAAATGGCGGCTAACTGTCCGTGAAGGCCACGCCCTGGTGCCAGGCACCAGGACGCGGCTGGGAGAGACGGTTTCAGGTCACGTCGACTTTGACGACGCCATCCTCGACCACCACCGGAAAGGTCTCTACGGGCGCGTAGGCCGGCAGGGAGAGTGGCCGGCCGGTGCAGATGTCGAACTCCGACCCGTGCCGCGGGCAGATCACGACGCCCCGCTCGGGGTCGTGCTCACCTTCGGCCAGCGGCCCGTCGTCGTGCGAGCAGCGGTCCTCGATCGCGCACAGCTTCCCGTCGAGGTTGTAGACGCCGACCGCGACCTGTCCGATGTGGACGATCTTGACGCTGCCGGGCGGGAACTCCTCCAGCGGCGCGACCTCGATGAGGGCCAATCAGCTGACCTTGAACTGGTCGTCCAGGCCGGCCCACTCGTCCGGCAGCGGCGTGCCCTTCGACCGGTGCAGCGCGACCTTCAGGACGCCGAGCCCGAGCAGCGCGCACTTGAGCCGGATCGGCGTCAGCGGGATCCCGATCTCGTCGAGCAGCTCGTCCTTCGAAAGCTGCGCGATCTCGGTCGCCGTCCGGCCCTCGACCATCTCCATCAGCATCGACGTAGCCGCCTGGCTGATCGCACAGCCGCGACCGGAGAACTTGACCTCGTCGATCGTCTCCCCGTCCTCGCCGAACGCGACGTAGATCGCGATCTCGTCGCCGCACAGCGGGTTCAGGCCCTCCGCCTGCGCGTCGGCATCGTCGATCACCCCGTGCCCGCGCGGGTTCTTGTAGTGGTCGAGGATGACCTCTCTGTACAGGTCTTCCATGGGAATGAGGCTAGCCGAAGACTTTTCGCGCGCGGAGGAGCCCCTCGTGAAGCCGGTCGATCTCCTCCTGCAGCGTGTAGAGGTAGAAGCTCGCGCGATTGGTTGCCGACACGCCCAGCCGCGCCATCAGCGGCTGGCAGCAGTGGTGGCCCGCGCGGATCGCGACGCCCTCCCAGTCCAGCACCTGCGCCACGTCGTGCGGGTGGATCCCCTCCATGTTGAAGGAGACGATCCCGGCTCGCTTCTCCGGCGCCGGGCCGTAGAGCTGGATACCCGGTACGTCTGAGAGCCGGTCGAGCGCGTAGGCGACGAGGTCGTGCTCGTGCCGCTCGATCGCTTCGAGCCCGATCTCGTTCAGGTAGTCAACAGCCGCCCCGAAGCCGACGGCCTCGGCGATCGGCGCCGTCCCGGCCTCGAACTTGTGCGGGAGGTCGCCCCAGGTCGTCTCCTCGAACTGCACCTTGCGGATCATGTGGCCGCCGAGGTTGAACGGCTCCATCGACTCGAGCAGCTCGCGGCGGCCCCAGAGGGCGCCCACGCCGGTCGGCCCGCAGAGCTTGTGCGCCGAGAAGGCCAGGAAGTCGCACCCAAGCGCCTGGACGTCGATCGCCCTGTGCGGCGCCGCCTGCGCAGCGTCCACCACGGTGAGCGCGCCGTGCTCGCGCGCCCACGCCGAGAGCTTCTCCACCGGGTTCACGGTCCCGAGCGCGTTGGACACGAGGTTCGCGGCGACGATCTTGAGCTCCCCTTCGCGGCTGATCTCGTCGAGGCCGTCGAGGTCGAGCTCGCCGCCGTCCGTCACGCGCACCATCCGGAACGACGCCCCGGTCCGCTTCGCGATGTACTGCCAGGGGACGAAGTTCGAGTGGTGCTCGAGCTCGGTGACCACCACGACGTCGCCCGGCCCGAGCTTCGCGAGGCCGTATGCGTAGGCGACGAGGTTGAGGCTCTCGGTCGCGTTGCGGGTGAAGATCAGCTCGCGCGAGGACGGCGCATTTACGAACTTCGCGATCCGATCGCGCGCGCCTTCGAATGCTTCCGTCGCCCGCTCGGCGAGCGCGTAGACGCCGCGGTGGACGTTCCCGTACGAGGTCTCGTAGAACTGTGTCATCGCGTCGAGCATCTGGCGCGGCTTCTGCGCCGTCACGGCCGAGTCCAGGTAGGCAAGCGGCTTGCCGTTGATCTCCTGCTGGAGGATCGGAAAGTCGGCGCGCAGCTTCTGCGCGTCGAGCGTCACGCGTGTCTCGACGGCCATGGAGTCATGGTATCCCCGAGGGTGGCGGGTCAGGTCGGGCGCTCGAAGCCGGCGATGCGCCAGAGCTGGCCGTCGTGCTCCCACGCCGTGAGCAACCCGTCGCCTTTCGCGGCCGCGATCAGCCGGTCGGGGCGGTGGATGAACGAGCGGTACTCCATGCGGCGGGCGGCGAGGAAGACGTTGACGCTCGCGGCCCCGAGCCTCGTCCACCAGGTTCGGCGCGGGAGGCTGAAGGCGAGGAGACGGCCTGCGCGACCGGCGGCGGCTTCGACGAGCGCCTCGCCGTCGGGGTAGCAGCAGACGACGCGGTGCATGACGACGACGTCGGCGTCGGGAAGCTCCTCGGCCGCGTCCGCGAAGTCCACCACCAGCCGCTCGACCCGATCCTCGACGCCCGCCTCCCGGGCGAGCGCCCCCGCAGTCGCGTCGTAGGAGGACGAGAGCTCGACGGTGATCGAACGCTCGGCCCCGGCCTTCAAGAGCTCGAGCCCGAGCACGCCGTTTCCACCGCCGACGTCGAGCACGGTGCCCTGGACCCCACGGCGTGCGACGAACGCGACGATCCGGCGGGCGTTGTCGTCGAGACCCCGGCGCCGGTACCGCGAGGCGTCACGCCTTGCGATCTTCTCTGTGAAGAAACTGTCGTATCCCTGCCGAGAGCAGCATCCGGCCATCGAGTTCGTCAGGGTATCCCCACTACTCTTCGGCCATGCGCCCCAGGCTCGTCCCACTGCTCGCGCTCGCCTGTACCGGGCTCCTCGCGGGCTGCGGCGGGAGCGATTCCGGCTCCGAGCCCAGCTCCTCCCCCGGCGCCCAGGTGTTCGCCGACGCGGGCTGCGGAAGCTGCCACACGCTCGAGGCCGCCGGGTCGAGCGGCTCGGTCGGCCCGAACCTCGACGACGCGAACCCGTCTGTCGACGAGGTCGTCGCCAAAGTGAAGAGCGGAGGCGGCGGGATGCCGTCGTTCGAGGGCGAGCTCACCAAGAAGGAGATCCGCGACGTCGCCACATTCGTGTCGGGTGGGGAGTCGGGCCAGGCCGCCGCGGCAGTCGCGAAGATCAAGCCGTTCAAGCCCAACACGCAGCGGCTCGAAGGATGCCTCGACGCGGAGTGCCGGCGCCAGGCGTTCGGCAACATCGCGTTTCGCGAGGGTCCGAAGCCCGCCCTCGCACTCTTCGAGGAGAAGCTCGGGGAGGACGCAGATCGAGGCGGACTGCCACCGGATCGCGCACACGATCGGCGCCGCCTCGCTCCAGCACCACGACGGCAACGTCGGCACTGCGCTCGCGGAGGGGAACGGAATCTGCGCGTCCGGCTACTACCATGGCCTGCTCGAGTGGAAGCTCGCCGGCGTCCCGAAGGACGAGGTCGCGTCGGTCGCGCGCACCGTCTGCGAGCAGACGAAGAGCACGTCGAGCTCGTTCGTCTACTACCAGTGCGTCCACGGCCTCGGCCACGGGCTGATGCTCTACACGCTGTACGACCTACCCGGCGCCCTGCGGCTCTGCCACCGGCTCGGCACCAACTTCGACCAGGTCTCGTGCAGCGGCGGCGTCTTCATGGAGAACCAGCAGTCGTCCTACGGGATCACCTCGCCGTGGCTGAAGAAGGACAACCCGCTCTACCCGTGCGGGATCGTCTCGCGGTCGGACAAGACGTACTGCTACCTGCTCGTCACCTCGCAGATCCTGCCGAGCGTGGGCTGGGACTGGAAGAAGACCGCCGACTGGTGCCGCAAGAGCGAGGAGGGGTTCGTGGAGCTGTGCTTCCAGTCGTACGGACGCGACGCTTCGGGGAACTCCCGGCAGGATCCCGCCAAGACGCGCGCCCTCTGCGCGAACGCCGGCAGCGGTGAAGAGCAGTGCATCTTCGGCGCGGTGCGGGACTTCCTCAACACCGATCCGTCCGACCTCGGCGCGACCAGGCTCTGCGAGCTCGCGAAGCCGGCGCACCGCTCCTACTGCGCGTACGGGATCGGCTCGATCGTCGCCGTCAAGCACAGCGCGGCGGCCGCCAGGCGCGCCGACTGCCGCCGCTTCCTCGCCGGCCGGTACTACGCCGACTGTCTGCGCGGCGCGAAGCGCCTAGGCTCAGCCGAACGTGAACGCGTACGCCGAGAGGCCCGGCGTGAAGCGCAGCTCGAGTAGGCCCTCGTGGAGCTCCGGCAGCTCCAGCAGCCGGTAGAGACGCGGCTCGCCGCCGATCGAGATCGTCCGACGTGGCCTGCCGTCGAGCAGGACCTCGAGCCTGCCGGTCCCTCCCAGGACGAGGTTCACCTCGCGGGCGGTGAACTGGATACGCAACTTGGACCCGCGCTTCGCCACGATCCGCTCCGGCTCGACCACAAGCCGGCCCTCGTAGGCGAGCTGGCCGGGTCCCAGGGAGGCCGGGAAGCGGTAGGACGCCTCGTGGTTCGGGACGACCCGGCTCCCGACGAAGTTGGCGAGCCGCTCGAACCCCAGATACGACTCGGGCGTCGAGCGGCCCGCTCGGCGTCTCGGTCGGCGACCTCCGAGACCTTCCCGCCGACGCTCCGAGCCGAGGTAGCGGCGGATCTGCCGCTCGGTCTCCTCGTACTCGCCTTCGCCGAAGTGGTAGTAGCGGACGCGGCCAGTGCGGTCGATCAGGTACTTCGCCGGCCAGTACTGGTTCGCGTAGTTCGTCCAGGTGACGAAGTCGTTGTCGAGCGCGACCGGGTAGCGGATCCCGAGCTTGCGGACCGCACCGCGCACGTTGTCGGGCTCGCGCTCGAAGGCGAACTCCGGCGAGTGGACGCCGACGATCGTCAGCCCGTCGTCCCGGTACTTCGCGGTCCCACTCCTTGAGGTGGGGCAGCGTGCGGAGGCAGTTCACGCATGAGTAGGTCCAGAAGTCGACGAGGACGACGCGGCCGCGGAGCCGGCTGAGCGAGGTCGGTTCGCTGTTGATCCAGCCGACGATTCCCCCGAGCTCAGGCGCGCGCTGCGCTTCGCTCGCGGCCAGCGCGGGCTGGTCGCCGGTGCGTCGCATCCTCGCGAGCTCGCGCTCTGCCCTCGAGTTCTGCTCGATCTTCTCCTGCAGCGCCTCCGTGTAGCCGGGCACGGCGGTCGTGAACTGCTGGTCGGCCCCGAGCGCGATCGCTATGGCGGAGACGCCGATGAGGGCGCCAGAGACGCGCCGAGTCGTCTCCGCGTGGCGGCGGAGAAACCCGACGCCGTCCGTCAGCCGCTTGCCGCCCACCGCGATCGCCAGCATCGGCACCGCTGCGCCGCTCGCGTACGCGACGGCGACGAAGAACGTCTCGAGGCCGCCGCCCCCGGTCGCCGAAAGCGCGGTCACGGCCGCGAGCACGGGCCCGGCACAGGGGACGAAGACGAGCCCGAGGCTCGCGCCGAGGAGGACGCCGTTGCTCTCGGTGAGCGGCCGCCGGCGGGTGAGGAAAAGCAACGGCCGCTCAGCCAGCCGCGCGACTGCCGGGAAGAGCAGCGTCGCGGCCAGCAGCAGGAGCAGCACGATCGCGAGGTTCCGCAAGGTGTCCTGCGGCAGCCCCAGCGAATCGAGGAGCGAAGCGCCGATCACGGTGAAGACGCTGAAGCTCCCGACGAGGCCGAGGATGATCCCGAACGGCCGCCGGCCCGAAGCCCCGCCGCCGAGCAGGATCGGGAGCACGGGCAGGACGCACGGCGAGATGGCCGTGATCAGGCCGGCGAGGAAGGCGATCCCGAGCAGGATCACGGGCTCAGCGTAGGCCGACGACCATTACGGCCGGCTTAATGTTCGGCCCTGCGGCACAGCAGGCGTTTCGCCGAGCCCTCCTAAGCCTGTGGGATGCGGGCTTCGAGCGCCTCGCCGAGCGCCTCGCGCACCGGCTCGAGCTCGACTCGGTCGAGCACGTCCGTGAAGAAGCCGCGGACGATCAGCCGCTCCGCCTCGCCGCGGGAGAGGCCGCGCGCCATCAGGTAGAAGAGCTGGTCGCGATCGACCTGGCCGACCGTCGCGCCGTGCGTGCACCGCACGTCGTTCGCGAGGATCTCGAGGCCCGGAATCGGCACGGCGTGCGCCGTCGGCGACAGCATCAGGTTCCGGTTCTCCTGGTAAGCATTCGTCCGCTGGGCGTCCTTCTCGACGCGGATCATCCCGCGCCATACCGCCGTCGCCTTGTCGCGCAGCGCGCCCTTGAACGCGAAGTCTGACGTCGTGTTCGGCGCCGAGTGGAGCTGGTACGTGTCGTAGTCGAGATGCTGGTCGCCGTCCGCGAAGTAGGCGCCGGTGACGCGGGAGGTCGCGCCCGGGCCCGTCAGGTCGTTCTGGATCCAGACCTTGCCGCGGCGCGAGCCGAAGCCGCCGGCCACCCAGTCCAGCTCGGCGTCCCGCTCGACGCGGGCGTGGTGCGAGGCGAAGTGCCAGGTGTTCTGCGAGAGGTTCTGGATCGAGACGTACTCGAGCTTGGCGGCCTGCTCGACGAAGAGCTCGGTCACCGAGTTCGTGTAGCCCTCGAGCTCGGGCGAAGCAGACGCGGAGTCCTCGATCAGCGAGAAGCGGCTCTCCGGCTCCGCGATCACGAGCAGCCGGAAGAAGAGCGCGCCGCCCTCGGTCGAGTTGACGATCTGAATGGCGAGCGGCTGCTCGAGCTCGACGCCCTTCGGCACCACGACGAGCAGGCCGTGCTCCCAGACGGCGGCGTTGTGGGCCGCGAACTTCTCGTCCGACCCGACGAGCTCGCCGAGTCGCTCGTGGTCGGTGAACGGCTCGAACGTGATCGCGGGGATCGGGCGAGCGCACGATCGAGATCCCGCCCTCGCGGACCACGGCCAGCCCGGCCGTGTCCACGTCGAGCATCGTCTCCGGCAGACCGGTCTCGGTGCCTGGCACCGTGACCTGGCCGTTCGAGACGAAGGACTCCGGGTCGAAGCCCTTCAGGTCGGTGAAGCGCCAGTGCTCGTCCGTCGTGGACGGCATCGGCAGCTCGGCGTAGCGGGAAGCGGCTGCTGCCCTATCCACGAGGCTTGTACCTCCGGTGGAGGATCAGGACGTTGCCGTCGGGATCCTTGACGAAGCCCATGTGGCAGACGCCGGAGTCCTGGATGCCCATCACCTCGGCGCCGCGAGCGCGCGCCTCCTCGACGGCGGCCTCGACGTCGGCGACCCGCAACCCGATCCCGTTCTCGTTCGGCGTGAACTGCTCGCCCTGCTCCTCGGGATTCCAGAACGAGAGCGTGACGTTCGGCGTCTCGATCTCCCCGTCCGTGTACTCGGACGCCGTGCAGCCCGAGCACGTCCCTGTACCAGGCCACGGCCCGCGCGCTGTCCCGCGTCGGGACCGACACGAAGTCGACCTGCTCGACCTGCATCAGGGCTTGGAGCCGTCGGCGAATGGTGCGTACCGACGATGCAGCTGGAGCGTGTTGCCGTCCGGGTCGGAGAACGTCGCGAGGTGGCAGACGCCGGAGTCGATCGTCCCGTCCGGGAACTCGACGCCTTCGGCCTCGAGCTTCTGGCGTGCCTCGTCCACGTCCGCGACGCGAAACGCGATCGGCATCTGGTGGCCCCGCGCCTTCCACTCCGAGCCCATGATCTCGGGCGGGACGAGCGCAAGCGAGACGTTGCCGAGCTCGTACTCCACCCACGGTGAGCCCGTGTTCGGGTTCTGCGGGAGCCCGAGTGTCTCCCCGTAGAACTCCTGGGCGCGCGCCAGATCTTGGACGGGCACGGAGATGAAGTCGGCGCGCTCGACGCCGAGATCAGCCAACCGACCCTTCCATCTGCAGCTGGATCAGCCGGTTCAACTCGACTGCGTACTCCAGTGGAAGCTCTTTCGTGATCGGCTCGACGAAGCCGGAGACGATCATCGCGGACGCCTCCGCCTCGGAGAGCCCGCGCGACATCAGGTAGAAGAGCTGCTCCTCGCCGATCTTCGAGACCGTCGCCTCGTGGCCGATGTCGACGTTGTCCTCGTCGATCTTCATGTACGGATAGGTGTCCGAGCGCGAGTCCTCGTCGAGGATCAGCGCGTCGCAGACGACCTTCGACTTCGACGCCGTGTGCGCCCTTGGCCACCTCGAGCAGGCCGCGGTAGCCGGCTCGCCCGCCGTTCTTCGAGACCGATTTGGAGGTAATGACGGAGGTCGTGTTCGGCGCGACGTGGACTGCCTTCCCGCCGGCGTCCTGGTGCTGGCCGGCTCCGCCGAACGCGATCGAGAGCACCTCGCCGTGGGCGCCTTCGCCCATCAGCCAGATTGCCGGGTACTTCATCGTCAGCTTCGAGCCGAGGTTCCCGTCGACCCACTCCATCGTCGCGTTCTCATAGGCGACCGCGCGCTTGGTGACGAGGTTGTAGACGTTCGTCGACCAGTTCTGGATCGTCGTGTACCGGCAGCGCCCACCCGGCTTGACGATGATCTCGACGACGGCCGAGTGCAGCGAGTCGCTCGAGTAGATCGGCGCGGTGCAGCCCTCGACGTAGTGCACGAAGGCGCCTTCGTCGACGATGATCAGTGTGCGCTCGAACTGGCCCATGTTCTCCGCGTTGATGCGGAAGTAGGCCTGGAGCGGCATCTCGATGTGCACACCCGGCGGGACGTAGATGAATGACCCGCCCGACCAGACGGCGGAGTTCAGCGCCGCGAACTTGTTGTCGTTCGCCGGGATGATCGTCCCGAAGTACTGCTTGACGAGGTCCTCGTGCTCGCGCAGCCCGGAGTCCATGTCGAGGAACAAGACGCCCTGCTTCTCGAGGTCCTCCTTGAGCTTGTGGTAGACGACCTCGCTCTCGTACTGGGCGCCGACGCCGGCGAGGAACTTCCGCTCGGCCTCGGGAATCCCGAGCCGATCCCAGGTGTTCTTGATGTCCGGCGGAAGGTCTTCCCAGGACTTGGCCTGCTTCTCGGTCGGCCGGATGTAATAGAAGATGTTGTCGAAGTCGATCTCGGAGACGTCGCCGCCCCAGTCCGGAAGCGGGCGCGCCAGGAAGTACTCGAGCGACCTGAGCCGATAGTCCCGCATCCACTGCGGCTCGTTCTTGTGCTCGGAGATCGCCGCTACGAGCTCGGGCGAGAGCCCCCGGCCGGACTTGAAGAAGTAGTCCTCGGCGATCGCTTGGAAGCCGTACTTGTAGTCGCTGCCGATCTCGGCGACGACCTGGGTCTCGCTCTCGGTGACCGCCATCAGTTCTCCACCTTCTCGGGCATGAACGCCTCGTACCCTTCTGCTTCCAGTGTATGCGCAAGCTCCGACCCGCCCTCGGCGACGATCTTCCCGTCGACGAAGACGTGGACGAAATCGGGCTCGATGTAGTTGAGGATCCGCTGGTAGTGGGTGATCACGAGCGCGCCCATCTCGGGGCCGACGAGCTCTCGGACGCCGCCGGCGACGATGCGCAGCGCATCGATGTCGAGCCCGGAGTCCGTCTCGTCGAGAACGGCGATCCGCGGCTTCAGCATCGCCATCTGGAGGATCTCGACCCGCTTCTTCTCGCCGCCCGAGAATCCGTCGTTCAAGTAGCGCTGGGCGAGCTCGCGCGGGATGCTCAGCCGCTCCATCGCCGCCAGCATCTCCTTGCGGAACTCGGGGATCGGGACCGGGTCGTCCTCCCCCTTACGCGCCTTCCGGATCGCGTTGATCGCGGCACGCATGAAGCTCGTGACGGTGACGCCAGGAACGGCGTGCGGATACTGGAAGGCGAGAAACAGGCCCTTCTGCGCACGCTGGTCGGCCTCCATCTCGCGTCAGGTCCTCGCCGTCGAAGAGGATCTGCCCCTCGGTGATCTCGTAGGCCGGGTGGCCCATCAGCGCATAGGCGAGCGTCGACTTCCCGGAGCCGTTGGGGCCCATGATCGCGTGGATCTGGTCGGTGTCGACCTCGAGGTCGACGCCCTTGACGATCTCGGTGCCGTCCTCGAGCGCGACGTGCAGGTCCTTCAGCTCCAGTAGCGCCAAACCGCTCCCTTTCAGACAAGTGGCGGGCAAACGCCCGCCTTCGAGACCTCATGGTACCAGCGTGGTTCTGCCTCGGGAGCAGCTCCGAAACCGCTGCTAAGGTCCGATTATGCCCTTCGGCATCGGGCTTCCCGAGATCATCATCTTCCTCGTCGTCGTCCTCCTTCTCTTCGGCGCGAAGCGGGTCCCGGAGATCGGCCGTTCGGTCGGCAAGGGCATGCGGGAGTTCAAGGACGCCGTCACCGGCAGGGACGACGAGCAGCCACCGAGACTGCCCGAGGCCCAGGACGAAGAGCGCGTCGCCGAGCCCGCACCGCCGCGCGAGCGCGACACCGTTCACTAGTAGGCGATGAGACGGCTTCCGCGCCGCCTCACGTACGGCGAGGAGGCGACCCTCGTCGAGCATCTCGACGAGCTGCGCAGCCGGCTGATCGTCTGCGTGTCTGACCCTCGTCGTCGCCTTCCCGCTCGCCTACATCTTCCACGAGCAGCTGATCGAGGCGCTGATCGAGCTCGCCCCGGACGACAAGCCGACTCGTCACCTTCGGCGTGGCCGAGCCCTTCACGATGGCGCTCAAGGTCAGCTTCTACGCCTCCCTCGCGCTCGCCTTCCCGGTACTCGTCTGGCAGGCGTGGAGCTTCTTCGCGCCGGCGGTGCAGGAGCAGAACCAGCGGGTCGTCGCGCGCTTCGTCGCTCTCGCGACCGTGCTCTTCGCGGGCGGGATGGCGTTCGCGTACTTCGTGATCCTGCCGCGGGCCCTGGACTTCCTCACGAACTACGACGAGGAGCTCTACGACATCGAGATCCGTGCGAGTTATTTCCTCTCGTTCGTCGCCCTGATGATCTTCGCGACGGGCCTCGTCTTCCAGCTGCCGATCTTCGTGCTCGGCCTGGTGCGGCTCGGGGTCCTGACCTCTGCCCAGCTGCGTTCGAACCGGCGGATCGGGTACGTCGTATTGCTCGGCGCGGCGATCCTGCTCCCCACCGTGGATCCGGTCTCGCTCGCGCTCGAGGTGGTGCCGCTCTTCGCGCTCTTCGAGCTCTCGATCTGGCTCTCGGTCGTGCTCGAGCGCCGCTGGCATGCGGCTGACGGCCGACTCGCCACCGAGTGACCTTCCCGAAGATCGAGCTCCACGTCCACCTGGAAGGGACGGTGCGGCCCGAGACGCTCCTCGAGATCGCGCGGCGGAACGACTACGCCCTCCCGGCCGATACCGTCGAAGGGCTCGCCGGGTTGTACGCGTATCGGGACTTCGCGCACTTCATCGACGTCTGGGTCCTGACGACGAATGCGTTGCGGACACGCGCGGACTTTCGCCAGGTCGTCGTCGACTACGCGGAGGAAGCGGCCTCGCGGGGGGCCGTCTACCTCGAGGCCATCTTCTCCCCGGCGGAGCGGATTTCGCGAGGGGTCAGCTGGGACGACATCTTCAGCGGGTACTGCGACGGCGCGGAGGAAGCGCGCGAGCTGCACGGTGTCGAGATCCGGCTGACACCCGACATCTACCGCGGCCTCTCCCAGGAAGGTGCCGAAGAGGTCGTCCGCTACTCGGCGAAGTACCGAGAGCGCGGGGTCGTCGCCGTCGGGCTCGGCGGGCTGGAAGCGGACTTCCCGCCCGAGCCGTATGCGCCGGCGTTCGAGCTGGCGCGCGCCGAAGGCCTCGCCTCGGTTCCCCACGCGGGCGAGGTGGCCGGCCCCGCGTCGATCCGCGGTGCGCTCGACGCGCTCGGGGCTGACCGCATCCGCCACGGAATCACGGCCGTCGAAGATCCAGCGCTCGTCGAGGAGCTCCGCGATCGCGGAATCGTGCTGGACGTCTGCCCGATCTCGAACGTTCGGACGGCTGCCGTCCCGTCGCTGGACGGCCATCCGCTCGCGCGAGCTAGCGGCCGCCGGCGTCCGCTGCTCGATCTCCACGGACGACCCGGCGATGTTCGACACCGACCTGGAGCGGGAGTACGACATCGCCGCGAAGCTCGGCCTCGGCCCACGAGCTGCGTACGAAAACGGCGCTCGCCGGCGCGCTCTGCGACGACGTGACGCGAGAGCGGCTGCGCTCGATCGGCGAGTCGTTCGATTGGCGGTCGCTACCCTAGGGCCTGCATGGCACGTTCAGCACAGCGACGCAGCAGGCAGCAGCGAGAGCGCCGGCCGAATCCCCGGCCTCCGGCGCCTTCGCGCACGCCCACCGCGACCTATGAGGACACGATGTTCTTCCCCCGCCTGCGCCGGCAGGCGAAGTGGATGTTCGTCTTCCTCGCGGTCGTGTTCGGCCTCGGCTACGTGATCTTCAACGTCGGCGGCTCCATCCCCGGGACGGGCCTCGGAGACGTCCTCCAGGGCCTTGCTCAGTCGTCGGCTGCCGGGCCGAGCGTCGACGAGTCGAACGACAAGATCAAGGACGAGCCGAACAACCCACAGGGCTACCGGGACCTCGCCGCGGCGCTCCAGCGGGAGAACCGGAACGCCGAGGCGATCCAGCCGCTCGAGCGCTACGTGCAGATGCGGCCGACCGACCGTGAAGCGCTGCGCCAGCTCGGTGCGCTGCACATGGCCCAGGCCCGCGTCAACGAGGAGCAGGGCGCGGTCGCACGCGCGCAGCTCACAGAGCTGACCGGCGGCGATGTGCTGACTCCGGGCACCTCGAGCCCGTTCGGCCAGGCGTTCGCGCAACCCACAGATCACGGCGCTCGAGTCGCAGAAGTACAACCAGCAGCTGAACAACGCCTTCCTCGGCGCCCAGCAGTCCTACAAGGACGCGACGCGGGTGTTCAACAAGCTCGTGGCGGTGACGCCGGACAATCTGGAGGCGGAGGAGCCGCTGATCTTCCTCCAGCTCGGCCAGGCCGCCCAGTCCGCCGGCGACCTGAAGGCTGCCGTCACGGCGTACGAGCGCTACCTCGAGGTCGCGCCCGATTCGGCGAGCGCGCCCGCGGTGAAGGCCCAGCTTCCGGCGCTCAAGAAGGCCGCGAACGCGCCGGCCGCCAACGCGGACCAGTAGCGTCGCGACCCACTAGACTCCCGGCTGCTTTACGAACCGAGGGAGGCGCGTGAACTTCGACATCAACACCGAACAGCTGGGCGACTCGGCCTACGTGATCTCGCTGACCGGCGAGGTCGACCTCTACACGGCGCCGGAGTTCAAGCAGCAGCTCCTCGAGGTGATCAACCAGGGCGCGAAGGAGGTCGTCGTCGACTTCTCCAACACGACCTTCATCGACTCGACGACGCTCGGCGTCCTCGTCGGCGGAGTCAAGCGGCTCCGCACGAACGACGGCCAGCTCTCGCTCGTCTCCAGCGACCGCAACATCACGAAGATCTTCGAGATCACGGGCCTGGACCGGGTCTTCACGATCTACGGAAGCCGGGACGAGGCGGTCGCCGGCATCGGGTCCGCGACCCAGCCGTCTGCGTAAGTGCGGGCGGTCGGCGCCGCTCTTCTGATCCTCGCCGCGCTCGCGGTCACCGGCTGCGGCACCGAGGGGCTCACGGAGGAGACCGCCGACCCGGCCCGCGGCAAGGAGATCTTCCAGCAGACCTGCGGCGGCTGCCATACGCTGAGAGAGGCGGGGACGAACGGCTCGAACCCTGTGCAGAACCCGTCCAGCGGCCCCAACCTGGACGACGCGTTCTCCGCCCCGCGGATGGAGGGCTTCGCGGAGGACACGATCCGCGAGGTCGTCCGGCAGCAGATCGACTACCCCGTCCCGCCGATGCCCGAAGACCTCCTGGACGATCCCGACGCCGACGCGGTTGCGCTCTACGTGGCCCTGGTTGCTGCCAACCCCGACGCCTCGATCGGCGGCGGACCGGCCGCGGGCGGCGACGATCCGGAGGCGCTCTTCACGAGCAACTGCGGCTCCTGCCATGTGCTGGAGAAGGCGGGGACCTCGGGCACCGTCGGACCGAACCTCGACGAGTCTCAGCCGAGCTTCGAGGACGCCGTCCAGCAGATCACGAACGGCGGCGGCGGGATGCCGGCCTTCGGCGACCAGCTCGAGGACGAGCAGATCCGCGCGCTCGCGCGCTACGTCAGCGGCGGCTAGTCGGGGCCCCCCGAGCCTGATCCCACCGGCCACGTCTTGGGGTCTGACCCCGGGACCGGTCCCGGCGGGCGGATAGGGCTCGACGGCGAGTGCCACCGCGGCGGCGTGCGTAGTGCGGTTCTGTCTCTTTCCGACGCGTCTTGGGGTCTGACCCCAGGGCATGGCTGCGGAGGCTGTCGGGAGGCCGAAACGGACTAGGCGGACGTGGTCTCGGCCTCGGTTCTGCCTCGAGATCGACGACCACGTGCGTGATCGGGACGTCGAAGCGCTCGCGTGCCGCGCGGACGACTCCCTTCTCGAGCCAAACCGACCGGCCCTCCGGATGCGTCGAGATGATTACCTCGTCCGCGCCGAAGGTGCGTAAGCCGTCCTCGATCGCCTGGAGCGGATCGGCGTCGCCGACCTCTCCCTCCGCCGTCACGCCAAGCTCGCGTAGGCGCTCGAGGCTCCGCTCCAGCCGTTCCTGCGCCGCGGCTCTGGGGCCGTCCTCGTCGGACGCGAAGTAGCGAACGGGTGACATCAGCGCTGGGCAGACGACGCGGACGAGCTCCTCGACGCCCTCGGCCCGGCGGTGGATCACGTCGCGAAGGGGAGTTCCGCCGACGGTCTCGTTGGCGATCACGAGGATGCGGCGCTCTCCCGGTGCGCTCGGCCGGATCACCGCCTGCCGCGGGGGCTCGCGGCGGGCGCGGACGACCGCGGCGATCGCCAGGAGCGTGAGCAGCACGAAGACGGCGACCCCGAGCCAGGTGTTGATCGCGGCTGCAACGACGATCAGCGCGAAGTAGCCGACGGCAAGCAGGACGAGCCGGAATGCATCAGCCTCGTTCCTGAACGGATTCCTCACGGCGCCCTACAAGAGATAGATCGTCGCGTACACCACGATCCACATTACGTCCACGAAGTGCCAGTAGATCCCCGGGATCTCGACGCCATGGTGATGCGATTCTGTGAAGTGCCCACGGAACGCCCTGATCGTCGCGAATGTGAGCAGCGTGAGCCCGACGAAGACGTGCGCGCCGTGGAGCCCGGTCAGCCCGTAGAAGATCGTCCCGAAGGCGCCGTCCGCCGGCGAGAAGCCGACGCGCGCGTACTCGAGCATCTGCGTGATCAGGAACGTGGCGCCCAGCGCGAGGGTCAGGACGAGGCCGGCCTGGAGGCCCGCCCGGTTGCCGCGCTTGATCGACTGCAGGGCCCAGTGGATCGTGAAGCTGGAGGTGACCAGGATCGCCGTGTTCACGCCGGCGACGAAGACCGGGAGGTGGAAGGGCTCCAGGGGCCACTCCGAGTTCCCGTTGACGCGGATGAAGAAGTAGGCCGTGAAGAACGACCCGAAGAGCATGATCTCCGAGGCGATGAAGAGGAGCATCCCGAGGGTCGGCGCATCGACCCGCGAGCTCCGATGCGCCTCGGGCGGATGCAGTCCGTGATGGGCCTCGGCGTGCGCGCTCACTCGGCTGTCACCACCGGCGGGTCGGCACCGACTTCCTCGGGCGCGATGACGACGTGCTCGACCGGGACCTTGGCGTCGTTGTGCAGCCGCTGGACGAGGTTGCGCCGCATCCACGGCGACCGCGACGGCTCGAACGTCGAGACGATCACCTCGTCCACGCGTTCATCCTCGATCGCCTGCATCGCCGCCGTGTAGGGATCCGGGTGGGCGATCTGGCCATGAGCCTCGATGCCGGCGGCGCGCAGCTCGGAAAGCGTACGGCGGAGGCGCCGTTCGGCCTCCGGATGCTCGCCCTGGCGGGGGTCGCTCTGCGGCGAGATGATCAGGAAGCTTGCCGGGCCCAGTTCGGCGCGCTCGCGGATCCGGTCGATCAGCGGCTTGCCGACGACCGTCTCGTTCGCGACGACGAGCACGTTGCGCGTTCCCTCCTCGTCCGAGTCCTCGGCGACGACGTGCTCGACGGGGACGTCGCCGGCCGCCTTCCGGATCCGGTCGACGACGTTCTTGCGGAGCCAGCCGGACTTCTGGAGCGGGTGGGTGGAGACGATCACGTCGGTCGGAGCCGGGTCCAGCATCCCGAACGCATCCCTCACGGCCGACTCCGGGTCGGTCTCGAGCACGAGCCCGTGTGCGGGGATGCCGGCCTCGCGCAGCTGCCTGAGCGTCCGGTCGAGTCGCCGCCCGGCCGCGGCGCGACGGGTGTCCTCGTAGACGACGTAGCCCGCGTCCGGCGCCGAGACCGGTGCAAGAACGGTCACGAGCTCGACGCCCTGCTCGCCGGCCTTCCGCTTGACGGCGTCGATCAGCCCGCTCCCCGTCACGGTCTCGTTTGCCACGACCAGCAGATGCCTCACCGCCGGACCTCCTCGGTCGCGCCCTCACGCTCGCCGTTCAGGATCGCATGCTTCGCGCCGGGGACGCCGTACTCGTACGGGTTCCCGACCACCTGCGGGATCTCGTCGAAGTTGAAGACCGGCGGCGGGGACGAGACCTGCCACTCGAGCGTCATTGCCCGCCACGGATTCGCCGGAGCCCGCGCGCCACGGGCCCAGCTCGTGGTCATGTTGTAGACGAAGATGATGAACGAGGCGCCCAGCACGAAGGACGAGATCGAGATGAAGAAGTTCCACTCGCTGAACCGGTCCTCGTACGTGTAGACGCGCCGCGGCTGGCCCTGCAGGCCGATGAGGTGCATCGGGAAGAACGTCGTGTTGACGGCGAGGAACGTGCCCCAGAAATGGATCTTCCCGAGCGTCTCGTTGTACATCCGCCCGGTCATCTTCGGGAACCAGTAGTAGAAGCCGGCGAAGATCGTGAACAGCGACCCACCTAAGAGCACGTAGTGGATGTGCGCGACGACGTAGTAGGTGTCCGACGAGTGGATGTCGATCGGGACGGCGCCGAGAAAGATCCCGGAAAGTCCGCCGATCACGAACATCGAGACGAACCCGAGCGCGAATAACATCGGCGTCGAGAAGTTGATCTTCCCCTCCCAGGTCGTGGCCAGCCAGGAGAACACCTTGATTCCAGTCGGCACGGCGATCAGCAGCGTCGTGATCATCATCGGGATGCGGAGCCAAGGCGCCATCCCGGCGACGAACATGTGGTGCGCCCACACGGAGAATCCGAGGATGAGGATGGCGACGAGCGAGAGCGCCATCAGGCGGTAGCCGAAGATCGGCTTCCGCGACATCGACGAGATCACCTCGGAGACGATCCCGAAGCCGGGCAGGATCATGATGTAGACGGCCGGGTGGGAGTAGAACCAGAAGATGTGCTGGTAGCCCAGCGCGTACCCGCCGCCTTCGGTGTCGAAGTAGTGGGTGTGCATCAGCTTGTCGAACGTGACGAAGAACTGCGAGCCGGCGATGAACGGCGTCGCGATGACGACGAGCAGAGAGGTCGTGAAGTTCGCCCAGACGAGCAGCGGCATGCGCCAGAAGGTCATCCCCGGCGCGCGCATGGTGATGATGGTGACCAGGAAGTTCAGCGCCGTCGCGATCGACGACGCGCCGGCCCACTGGACCGCCATCGTGAAGAAGATGTTCCCGAACGGCTGCTCCACTGAGAGCGGCGCGTAGTTCGTCCAGCCGGCGCCGAATCCCGGGAAGAAGAAGCTCGAGAGCATCATGATCCCGGCGATCGGGAGCAGCCAGTACGACAGTGCGTTCAGGCGCGGGAACGCCATGTCGGGCGCGCCGATCATGATCGGCAGCACGTAGTTCGCGAGCCCGGCGAAGGCCGGGATCACGAAGAGGAAGATCATCAGCGCGGCGTGCGCCGTGAAGAGCTCGTTGTAGGTCTGCGGGTCGACGAAGTCCGCTTCCGGCCGCGCGAGCTCGGCGCGGACGAGCATCGCCATCATCCCACCGGCGAGGAAGAAGAAGACCGTCGTCACGACGTACTGGACGCCGATCACCTTGTGGTCGGTGTTGATCCGGAAGTAGTCGGTCCAGCGCTTTGCGCCGTGGCCCGAGTGGTCCTCGGGCTGGGTCGGGAAGCCGAAGGCCCAGCGGAGCCAGTAGTCGAACGCGCCGAGCCCTGAGAGGAACCCGATCGGGGCAGCGACCAGGAAGGCGACCGTGATGATCGGCTCCCACTCCAGGAGTGGCTCCCAGCCGGCGAGCGCGCGGATCCCCACGACGATGCCGAAGCCGAGGCCGGCGAAGAGCGCCGTCATCCACGCCGCGCGCACCCAACCCGGCGCCAGCAACCGCCGCAGGCCCGTCCGCTGCCGCGGCGGCGGCGCCTGCGCTTCGTGCTCTCCGCTGTGCTCGTGGACCGCGGTCAACTCATGCCACCTGGAGTCGTGCGGGACGTTAGCCAGCGTTCAAAGTCGGCTGCCGACGTAACGATCGCCCGGGTCCGCATCAGCGCGTGGCCGAGCCCGCAGAGCTCGGTGCAGATCAGGCGATAGCTCCCGGTCTCGGTCGGGGTGACCGTGATCTGGGTCGTGATTCCCGGAACGGCGTCCTGCTTCTGGCGGAACTCCGGCACCCAGAACGAGTGGATCACGTCCCGGGCCGACAGGTAGAGGCGAGTCGGGCGGTCGACCGGAAGTCTGAGGTTCGCCGAGATCTTGCAACCGTCCTCGATGATCCCCTGGTCGCGACGGACGCAGGCCATCCTGTCCTCGCCGGCCTCGGCGCCCTGCTCCGGGTACAGGAACGTCCACGCGAACTGCTGGCCCCAGACCTCCACGCGAAGTGCGTTGTCGGGCACGCGGTCGTTCTGCGCCAGCGCGACCGAGCTGACCACGATCATCGCGATCACCAGGACGAGCGGAATCGCGGTCCACGCGATCTCGATTCCGGTGTGACCGTGGATCGGAGGGCCGTCCGAGTCGTCGTCCGGCCGCGCGCGGAACTTGACCAACGAGTAGACGCTGAACCCCGCGACCACCGCGAAGATCGCGATGCAGATCGCGGTCACGAACCAGAAGACGAAGTCGATCCGCTCCGCCTCCTTGGAGGACTGATCCGGGAGCCACGGGACGAAGATTGCGACCGCTGTCGCGATCGCCGCGAGCACGAGGGTAACCAGGAGAACCGTGATCAGAGACCCGGCGCGCACCGCCCACGAGCCTACCGAGTTAGTGGCGCAGCCGGAGCGGGTACATGGGGGTGTAGTTGCGGCAGGGCATCCGCCTCTGCGCACCGCAAAAGGAGGCACTGAATGGGACTCGGAGTAAGCCTGTTACTGATTGCCGTTGGGGCGATTCTCGTCTGGGGTCTGCAGACCGACGTCGCGGGCATTAGCGAGGACGCCATCGGCGTCATCCTGATGGTCGTCGGCGCAGCGGGGTTGATCCTCTCGATGATGTTCTGGTCCAGCTGGGGCGGCGTTCCCAGCCGCCGTCGCTCGACCTACGTCGAAGAAGGCCCGCCCCCAGCCTGAGGGAGAACGGCAGCGCGGGCGGCGAGGCCGTCCGCGCCAGCCCTCATACCGCTAATGAGCCCGACGGGGGACAGGGTGGAGGAGTTGGAGTCGAGGCTCGCCGAGCTGGAGAGGCTCGACGAGCTGAAGACACAGTTCGTAACCCTGGCCTCGCACGAGCTGCAAACGCCGATCGCCGTCGTTCACGGGATCGCCGCGACGCTGCATCTGCGTAGCCACGAGCTCGCCGACGAGCAGCTGGTGGATCTCCGCAAGACGCTCTACGAGCAGAGCTGGCAGCTCGCCGAGCTGACACATCAGCTGCTGGATCTCTCGCGCCTCGACGCGCATGCGATCGCGCTGAGCCCGGAGCCATTCCATCCTCGTGAGCGGATCGACGAGCTGCTGGCGCGCATCGCGCCGGAGCGAATGGACGATGTCGACGTGAGAGTGGAGCCGGCCCTCGAGGTCGTCACGGACGCGCTTGCCTTCGAGCGCGTGATCGGGAACCTCCTCACGAACGCTCTGCGCTACGGCGCCCCGCCGATCGAGGTGCGGACGCGGTGGAACGGGCTCGTCGTCGTGATCGTCCAGGACCATGGCCCGGGCGTGCCGGACGAGTTCGTCCCGGTCCTTTTCGACCGTTTCTCGCACGGACTCGGCAAAGCGCCATCGGCAGGGCGCGGGCCTCGGCCTCGCGATTGCGAAGTCCTTCGCGAAGGCTCTTGGCGGCGACCTACGCTACGAGCCCGCCGAGCCGTCTGGCGCACGCTTCCACTTCGAGCTCCCGCGGGAGCCCGTGGCACTGCACTAGACCTACTAGAGCCCTGTCATGGGATCGACCGCGCCGCCTCGCACGCGGACCTCGAAGTGCAGGTGCGGCCCCGTCGAGTGGCCGCTCGACCCGATGCGGCCGATCCGCTGGCCGGGCGCGACGGACTGGCCGACACGAACGCCGACCCGAGAGAGGTGGGCGTACATCGTCCTCGTGCCGGCCCCGTGCGCAATCGTCACGAGGTTCCCCCAGCCACCGACGCTGAAGCCGGCGAACGTGACTCGCCCGGCCGCCGCGGCCGTGACCGGAGTTCCCGTCGCGCCGGGGTAGTCGATCCCCGTGTGGAAGCGGTTGCCGCGCGGACCGAAGAGATCGGTGTAGGCGACCGCGACCGGAGAGCTGAAGGAGATCGGACAGGCAGGCGGTGCGGCCCTCAGCGCAGAGAAGACTCCAGGCCCAGCGATGCCGTCGGCCGGCAGGCCCGCCCACCGCTGGAACGTCCGCAGTGCGCGCTCGGTGGCGGCGCCGAAGTGCCCGTCCAGGATTCCCGACGGAAAGCCGTGGGACGCGATCGCAAACTGAAGCGCGGCGACGTCCCAGCCGCGGGTGCCCGCGAGGAGGAGACGTCCGCCCAGCGGAGGCCGCCTGCCAAATCGGCCGAGCGCCCGCTTCGTTCGCGGCCCGGGGACGCCGTCGACTGTCAGCCGCGCGCGCTGCTGGAGCCTCCGGACGGCCGAGACGGTGCCTGGGCCGAGTACGCCGTCAACGGTGCCAAGATAGAACCCTCGCTGGCGCAGACCGACCTGAAGAGCGGCGACCTCGGGGTTCCCGGCGGCAAAGGCGCCGGGCGCGAGCAGGAGAAACGCGAAGAGTGCTGCGGCCACCGTTCTCTTCATCCACATGCACCTCCCTCGAAAGAAGGGTCTGCGCCTGATCCGCCGCTAAAGAGTCCTCTTTAGCGTGGGCGTTTGTCAGCCAGTTCGAATCTGCGTGCTACCTCCGGCCAGTTTACGCAGTTCCACCAAATTTCCAGGTATTCCGGGCGCCTGTTCTGGTATTTCAGGTAGTAGGCGTGCTCCCAGACGTCGATGCCCAGAAGCGGCTCGTCGCTCTGCATCAGCGGGCTGTCCTGATTGGCGGTGGAGTACACGGCGAGGCCGGTCCCGTCGTGGACGAGCCAGGTCCAGCCGCTTCCGAACCGCTTCACGCCGTTGTCGTTGATGAGCGCCTTCAGCTCGTCGACTGAGCCGAACACGTCGTCGATCCCGGCCTTCAGGTCGCCTTCCGGCTCCACGCCGCCGTCAGGGCTCATGAGCTCCCAGAAGAGCGTGTGGTTCGCGTGGCCGCCGGCGTTGTTCCGGACCATCGTGCGGATCTCCTCCGGGATGGCGTCGAGCGCTGCGAGCACGGACTCGACCGAGTTGTCCTCCCACTCGGTTCCGGCCAGCGCCTTGTTGGCGTTGTCCACGTACGCCTGGTGGTGCTTGTCGTGGTGGACCCGCATCGTCTGCTCGTCGATGTGCGGCTCGAGCGCGGCGTAGTCGTACGGGAGCGGGGGCAGTTCGAAGGCCATGGCTCTCCTCTCTCTCGGCGGTTCAGGAGAGCCTAAATGCCCGGCTATACTCGCCTCCCGACGGGCCGTTAGCTCAGTTGGTAGAGCAGGGGACTCTTAATCCCAAGGTCGAAGGTTCGAATCCTTCACGGCCCACCTCGACCGCGCCTGCTTTCTGGCGCGCTTTCTCTCCTAGGGGGCCGGGTGCTCGTACACGACGACTGTTCCGGCGAGGAAGTCAGGGAGGCCCCGTCGTCGCTCAGTGAAGAGGATGGGGAGAAAGCCCGCGAAGAGGGGCACGATCGCGAGTACGAGCCCCACGAAGCGCACCAGTGAGCGGCCGACCGACGGAGGGTTGCCGGTAGGCCCGCGGACCCGTAAGCGAAGCAGCCTCATCCCCAGTGTCTGGCCGGCCGAGCTCCAGAAGAGGACGAAATACCCACCCGAGACGAGCGTCCACCCGGACGCGAGCAGGACGCCGACGAGCCACTCCGGGCGGAGCGTCCCCACGAGGGTCGAGATGAGCGCGCCCAGGCCGACCAGCGACATCCAGATCACGATCGTCAGCGCGGCGTCGGTCGCCAGAGCGACGGCGCGCGTCGCGATCCCGGCATAGACCGTGCGGCCGGCCCGCTTGGGGCGGCGCAATACCTGCTCCGCCGGCGGTCGTCGAGTCGCTCGGCGCCCGCTCGAAGACCGCCCACCATCTCGTCTGCCAACCCGGCCGTCTGCTTGGCGATCGCGTCCCGCAGCTCGGGGCTCGAGGCCAGGTGGTGCAGCGCCTCTGGGTCTCGTCGCTCGCCAGCACCTTGTCCGTGAGCTCGTTCGTCCGCGGGCTTGCGAGGGCGGCGGTCACGAGCCGCTCGAGCTCACCGCTCGCCGCGAGCTCGGCGACCATGCGCTCTAGCACCCGGTGGCCGACGAGGGAGCGGGCGAGGTCCTCCGGCAGCGAGCCGGCAAGCGAGCGGTCGAGGACACGCGCGACCGTCGGGCGCCGAAAGAACCTCGTCTACGGCTTCCTCGATGGGCCCGCGCCAGGCACGCGCGGCTGCCCGCGCTGGAAAGAAGGCGGCGCGCCCAGCTGCGCCGGCGAGCCCTGGGCGATCCTCATCGTCGTTCGGCGCCATCCCGCCGAAGTATCCTCGCAAACTCGCATCTGCCTCTTACTTCCGGCTAACAGCGGCCGCCTACCCTGAAACTGTGAAGCGGCCTGCGGATCATCCCGCTCGTGGCGCTCGCGCTCCTCCCTGCTGGTGCCTACTCCCAGGCCGGCGAGGCGCGGACCGCCGCCGACTGCTCCGTGCGCCAGACGGGCCTGAGGCCGATCACGGACATGAACAGGTCCCGCTATCGCGGCTATCTCGGCGGCCTGTACCCGGCCGCCGCAAACAAGCCTCCGCGAGCTCACCTGCGGCGCGGCCTCGACGCGGCTCGGCGCGTGCGTCCGATCCGGGGCCGCATCGGCGTTCTCGGCGTCGGGATGTCGAACGCGATGAGCGAGTTCGCCTCCTTTGCGAAGGGCGCCGTCCAGGATCCGGCGACGAACAGGAGCCTGACCTTCGTGGAGGGCCCCGGCGGCGGCTGGGACGCGACCCGGATCTCGAAGACGAAGGCTCGGTACTGGCCGGACCTCGATGCCCGCATCCGGCGCGCTCGCCTCACCCGCGGCCAGATCCAGGTCGTCTGGCTGAAGCAGGCGATCGCGGGCGAGGACCGGCCGTTCCCTCAGGACGCGAGGGCGCTCCAGGCGCATCTCCGCACGATCGTCCGGCTCTTGTCGAACCGCTTCCCGAACCTGAAGCTCATCTACGTCTCCAGCAGGACCTACGGCGGCTACGCGGTGACACATCTCAACCCGGAGCCGTTCGCGTACGAGACGGGCTTCGCGGCGAAGTGGCTCGTCCAGGAAGGGATCCAGGGCCGGTTGGGCCGGGTCTGGGTCGGCTGGGGGCCCTACCTCTGGACGGACGGAGCGGCCGGGCGCCGCGACGGCCTGGTCTGGAACTGCGAGGACGTCCTCGAGGACGGGATGCATCCCTCGCCGAGCGGTGTCAGGAAAGTGTCGAAGCTGCTCTCGGACTTCTTCAAGGCGGAGCCGACGGCGAAGCCCTGGTTCGCGGCAACCGGCTGACTCATATCGTTGCGGGCCGTGAAGGTCCTGTCCGTCGTCGGGAACCGGCCGCAGTTCATCAAGTCCGGGCCGTTGTCCGTCGCGCTCCGTGAGCGCGGCATCGAGGAGGTCGTCGTCCATACCGGGCAGCACTACGACCGCGAGCTCTCGGAGGTCTTCTTCGAGGAGCTCCAGCTCCCGCCGCCGGCCCACCGGCTCGACCTCCAGACCGCGGACGTCGAGCGGCTGACGCCGGCCATCGCCGGAACCGTTCGGGCCGAGGAGCCGGACTTGGTGCTGGTCTTCGGCGACACGAACTCGACGCTGGCCGGGGCGAGAGCGGCGGGGGAGACGCCGGTCGCACACGTCGAGGCCGGGCTCCGTAGCGGCGACCTCTCGATGCCCGAGGAGCACAATCGGATCGAAGTCGACCGCATCTCGACACTGCTCTTCACACCGGACGAGCGCTCGAAGGACGTGCTCGAGGCGGAGGGGGTCACCGGCCGGATCGAGGTGGTCGGAGACGTCATGGCCGACGCGAACATGCGACTTGCGCCCCTGGCCCGGAAGCGTTCGCGGATCCTCGCGGGTCTCGGGCTCACGGCCGGCCGGTACGCAGTCGCGACCGTGCATCGCGAGGCGAACGTCCGCCCGGAGCGGCTGGCCCGGATCCTCGACGGCCTGTCCCGACTCGACGAGCGGATCATCTTCCCGGCCCACCCACGCACCCGGAGACGGTTGCTAGTAACAGACTGTTACTTGGAACGAATGTCGCGCTGATCGATCCCCTGGGGTACATGGACTTTGCGGCGCTGGCCTCGCAGGCGAGGGTGATCCTCACCGACTCGGGCGGGCTCCAGAAGGAGGCGTACTGGTACGGCGTTCCATGCGTGACCCTCCGCCCGTCGACCGAGTGGAAGGACACTGTCGAGCTGGGCGCGAACGTGCTCGTTGACGACGATCCCCACGCGATCGCGAAAGCGGCGGCGAATGCACAGATGCCCCCGAACCGTCCAGAGTTGTACGGCGACGGCCGGGCTGCGGGCCGAATCGCGGACGTACTGATTAGCCTGTGACGCATGCTTGAAGAGAGAACAGAGACCCACGCCGCACCCACCCAGGACGCCAAGACCTGGGATGCCGCCGTCCTCGGGGCCGGCTACGTCGGCGTCCCGCTCGCGCATACGCTGGCCGCGGCCGGCCGCTCGGTTCTGCTGATCGACGTCTCGTCCGAGGTCGTCGACGGGATCAACCGAGGCGAGAGCCACATCATCGACGTGCCCTCGGAGGAGCTCGCGCCGCTCGTCCGCAACGGACAGATCCGTGCGACGACCGATTACAACGAGATCCGGCGCGCGGACGCGATCCTCATCGCCTTGCCGACGCCGCTCTCGAAGCAGCGGGAGCCGGACCTCTCGATCGTCATCGCTGCCGCCGAGCAGATCAGCGCCCGCCTGCGGAACGGCCACCTCGTCGTGCTCGAGTCGACGACCTACCCACGGACGACCCGCGACGTGATCCAGCCCATCCTGGAGAGCACGGGCCTCAAGGCCGGCCGCGACTTCCACCTCGCGTTCTCGCCCGAGCGGGTCGACCCCGGCAACGGCACGTGGACGACGAAGAACGTCCCGAAGATCGTCGGTGGGATCACGCCGGAGTGCACCGAGCGCGCCGCTCAGCTGTACGAGGGCGCCGTCGACACCGTCCACCGCGTCTCGACGCCGGAGGCGGCCGAGCTCACGAAGCTCCTGGAGAACATCTACCGCTCCGTCAACATCGCGCTCGTCAACGAGCTGGCGCAGCTCTGCGAGCGGATGGAGATCGACGTCTGGGAGGTCATCGAAGCCGCCGCCACGAAGCCGTTCGGCTTCATGAGCTTCCAGCCGGGGCCCGGCCTTGGCGGGCATTGCATCCCGATCGATCCCTTCTACCTGACGTGGAAGGCGCGGGAGTACGACTTCTCGACCGAGTTCATCGAGCTCGCCGGCAAGGTCAACGAGAACATGCCGTACTACTGCCGCTCGCTCGTCTCGCAGGCGCTCAACCACGGCCGGCAGCGCTCGCTGAGCGGCGCGAAGGTGCTCGTCCTGGGAGTGGCGTACAAGGCGGACATCAGCGACACGCGCGAGTCGCCCGCGATCAAGCTGATCGAGCTGTTGCGGAGCGCCGGAGCCGAGGTTTCGTACCACGATCCCTTCGTGGACGAGCTTCCGGAGGCCGGCCTCACTTCGGCCGTGCTCGACCCGGCCGAACACGACTGCGTCGTCGTCGTCACGGCCCATTCCGGGATCGACTACGAGGACGTCGTCGAGCGGGCGCACGTGGTGGTCGACCTCCGAAATGTCACCGGGGAAGCGGGTAGGACCAGCGAGAAGGTCTGGAAGCTGTGATCCGCGTGGGCCTGGCGGGTCTCGGCTACTGGGGCCCGAACCTCGCCAGGAACTTCGAAGACCTCGCCGAGCTGACATGGCTCTGCGACCTCTCGCCCGACCTGCTCGACCAGTTCGGCGCCCGATATCCGGGGGCCCGCACGACGGACCGGTTCGACGACCTCCTCGAGGACGACTCACTCCAGGCCGTCGTCGTCGCCACGCCGGTGACGACGCATTACGAGCTCGCCCGCCGGGCGCTCGAGGCCGGTAAGCACGTCTTCGTCGAGAAGCCGCCGGCGCTCTCGGCCGCGGAGGCCGACGAGCTTGTCTCGCTCGCGGAGGAGCGCGGCCTCGTCCTCCTCCCGGGACACCTGCTGCTCTATCACCCGGCGGTGGCGAAGCTCAAGGAGCTGATCGAGGCCGGGGAGCTCGGCGACGTGCTCTACCTCTACGGGAACCGCCAGAACCTCGGCCAGTTCCGCAAGGACGAGAACGCTCTGTGGTCGCTCGGCGTCCACGACCTCTCCGTGATGCTCCACCTCGATCGGCGAGGAGCCCACCGAGGTCTGGGCTCGCGGCGAATCGTTCATCAACGAGGGCGTCGAGGACGTCGTCTTTTGCTACCTCCGGTTCCCCTCGGGGGTCGTTGCACACATGCACGTGTCCTGGCTCGATCCGCACAAGATGCGGAAGATCACCGTCGTCGGCCGGAACAAGATGGCGGTCTTCGACGACATGGATCTCGAGCGCAAGATCACGGTCTACGACAAGGGCAGCGAGAAACGCGCGGAGAGCTACGGCGAATGGCGCACGCGCACCGGCGACATCTACATCCCGAAGATCCCGAACGACGAGCCGCTGCGGCTCGAGTGCCGCCATTTCCTCTCGCTCGTCGCGGGAGACGGCGACGCGCTCGCCGCGGCCCGGGACGGCGCTGTCGTCGTGCGGGTGCTCGAACAACTCCAGCACTCGCTGGAACGCGCGCCGGCGTGAGCTGACAACTACACGGTCGGCGAGAACACCGTCATCTACCCGGGGACGGTGATCGGCGACGGGTGCCGGATCGGCGACAACGTCGTCCTCGGCAAGCAGCCCGCACTCTCTCCGCGCTCGACCGCAAAGCGCGAGGAGCTGCCTCCGCTCGAGCTCGGCGAGGGGACGATCGTCTCGACGGGCGCGGTCGTGTTCGCAGGCACGCGGATCGGCGCGCGGTCGATCGTCGGCGACCAGAGCTGCGTCCGCGAGCGTTGCGAGCTCGGAGAGGACGTCGTCGTCGGCCGCGGCTCGCTCGTCGAGAACGACACGACGATCGGCGCGCGGACGAAGATCCAGGCGAACGCGTACGTGACGGCCTACTCGACGCTCGAGGAGGACGTCTTCATCGCGCCGTGCGTCGTCACTACGAACGACAACTTCATGGGGCGAACGGAGAGGCGACACGAGCTCCGCAAGGGCCCCACGATCCGACGCGGCGCGCGTGTGGGCGGCGCGGCAGTGCTCCTGCCTGGGATCGAGGTCGGGGAGGAGGCGTTCGTCGGCGCCGGGGCGGTGGTCACGAAGGACGTGCCCTCGCGGGCCGTCGTAGTCGGGAATCCAGCGCGGCAGATTCGCGAGGTCCCCGACGAAGAGCTGCTCTAGCGGCGGACGATGCGCAGCGTGTAGCCGGTCGCGCCGGGCTCGGCGATCGAGACCTGGAGGTAGTAGATCCCGGCACGCTGGATGCGGCGCTGCAGGCCGAAGCGCACGACCTTCACGCGTCCGACGCTGACCGACTGTGCGGCGACGTTCGCCAGGGACCGCCGCTCGCTCACCCGCTGAGTGCCCGGCTTCCAGAGCACGAGGCTCACATCGGCGTTCGCGCGGCTCAGGCTCGCGACGATCCGGCCGCCGCGGCGGAGCCGAACCGCATAGACGTCGTTCTGGTCGTCCCAGAAGTCGAGTGAGGCGGTTCGGTTCACCGTCGGCCTTCGCACCCGGAACGACCGCGCGCCCGCGTCGTCGTTCGGCTCGGCCTTGTCGATTGCCGCCAGCCGGCCGAAGTAGCCGACAGCCGCCGCCACGTTCAGCCGCCCCCACCCGCTGACCGGGTCGCGTCCGTCTCCGCAGCGCCGGCACCCGGTCGCCGGAGTCATGTCCACCGCCGTGCGCTGGAGGAGCGACATGACCTGCCCTCTCGTCGCGTTCGGCCAGGCCCCCCGGACGAGCACCGCTGCGGCCGACGCGACGGCCGCGGCGAAGGAGGTCCCTTGCGGTCGCAGGTACTCCTGCGGGCCGCAGTCGGAGTACCCCTGATCGGCGCAGAGGGGCCGCCGTGCCGTGATCGCCCGCGGAAGCGTCGAGAAGAGCTCTTCGCCCGGAGCGGCGATGTCGTTGTAGATCGGGTCGCGGTTGGAGAAGCTCGGCACGGAGCCGTCGCGCGACATCGCGCTGACGCCGAGAACGTGCGGCAGCGCCGCCGGGTAGCTCGCGAAGCGCCACGGCTGCTCGGGCGCGTTGTCGCCGTTCCCGACGGCCGCGACGACGAGCACGCCCTTGCGGATCGCATACTCGACGGCACCGGCCTCGAGCGGAGAGAAGCTGTCCCGGGACTGGTCGCCCGGGTCACGGACGCCTCCGAGGCTCAGGTTGATCACGGACGCGCCCTGGTCGACCGCCCAGCGGATCGCGCGCGCCTCCGCCTCGAGCGGGACGACGCCGTCGGGCCGCACGACCTTCGCGACGAGCAGCTGGGCGGGGAACGCCATGCCGGAGATCCCTTCGCCGTTGTTCAGCGAGGCGGCGATCAGGCCCGAGATGAACGTCCCGTGTCCGTGGCGGTCCCGCCGGGCGGAGCCGCCGACGAAGCTCCGGGCAGCGGCGATCCTGCCGGCGAACTCCGGGTGCGTGCCGTCGATTCCCGAGTCGATCACCGCGACGCGCGTGGCAGGAAGGGTCGGGCGCTGGAGCCAGGCATCGAACGCCTGGACCGCACTCAGGTGCCACTGGCGGGTCGCCATCGGGTCCGACGGCAGGAAGGCGAGCGCGCGGCGTCTCACGCCGAGCCGTTCCACGTAGGCGACGCCCGGCAGCTTCGCGACCCCCTTGACGCCCGCGCGCATCGAGCGCGACCGCGAAGGGAGCCAGCGGCTCGACCGTTCCACCGGTGCGCGCCTCGACAGCGCGAGCCACCGCGTCTCTGTCGGCGCCGGGCGCGATCCCGACGGCGAACCGGGCGGCATCGGCGGCGCCGGGAAGCACAAGGGCGAGGGCGGCGACGGCGAGGAGTCGTCTCATCCGGCCACCACCAGGATCTGGCTCGTGCCGGCGACGAGGCCGCGGCCCGGCCGAGCGATACGAGCGCGATAGCTCCCAGGCGGGACGTGGATCGCAGCGGTGAACGTCCCGCCCTCGGCGACCGTCGCGCGCCCAACGGTGCCCCACGCCTTTCCGCTCAGCCGCTGGATCTCGACAGCCGCGCCGATGACCGCCGGGCGCATCGTCCCTCGAAGCTCCATCGCATCCGTGACGGGCAACAGCTTGACCTGCGGCGCGACTCCCAGCCGGATGACGCCGGTTCGGGCGCTCGCCAACGCTGAGCCGATACTGCGCGGTCGCCGTCGGCCGAACTGCGACCGAGAAGGAGCCGTTGCCGGCCGGCTTCGGCGAAGCGACCGAGCGCCAACCCGTCGGCCCGAGCTGCTCCAGCTGGGCTCCTTCGACACCGCGCACCGTGCCCGTCAGGCGCGTCGTCCCGCCGAACACGTGTGGCTTCCCGGGCTGCGGCAGCGCAAGCACTCCGACGCGGAACCAGGTGGAGCGAAGCCCCAGCTCGCGGCGGACGTCGCCGGCCTTGGCGGAGGCCTCTCCTCCGATCCCCACGCCCACGACCGTGTCCGCCCGGGCCGAAGCGTTCGTCGTCGTCCGAACGTCGAGCAGCCGGCCGGGGGCCTTCAGCACCCGTTGCAATCGCCCAGCCGGGATCACGACCGGGCCCCACGTGTGGTGCGGCGAGATCGAGTCGTACGGATCGTCGACGCCGGTGAGGTACGGCGTGCGCTTCGACCCGACCCAGACGTCCTCGACGGAAGCGGTCCGTCCACCGGACGTCGAGTGGAAGTACGCAATCACCAGGCGACTGCCGTGCATGAGCACCTCGCCCGCGGTCTCGTCGACGGCGGCGTTCGTCGAGTCCTCTTCCTCGTCGACGCCACGATAGACCTGGCTGCGAACGTCGGGGAAGAGGTCGAACACACCGCTCGTCTTTCTGGTCGCCAGCGCGTACGAGCGCGCGGCCACGGCCTGCGCCTTCAGGACCTCCGGCGTCCAGTCGTCCGGGACCTCGGCGGGGACGACTCCATACAGGTACTGCTCGAGCCCGACGACGTTGATCGCCCGCAGGCGCTGGCCGACCTTGTCGACCTGGATCGTCCCGCGGTAGCGGCGGCCGAGGTGCAGCGGCTCGTCGCCGGGCAGGAACACGAGCGGCGGCGCCAGCTTGACGCGCTTCTTCACGCCCTTGACCTTGACCTTCAGGCCCGGACCCACGACCTGCTTCCCGACGAGCGTTCTCGCGCGGCCGGACGCATCGCGCACGCGGTACGGGGCCTCGGAGGAGATCGTCAGGGTCGGCTTGCTGCCGGCGAGCAGGACTCGAACCTTGGCGACCGGCGCCTTGCCGATCGTCGTCCCGCGGTAGTAGTGCGCGAGGATGCGTCGGTAGTCGTGCCCTCTCCGCGCGAAGCCGTTTGCTCCCCACTGGCTCATTCCCACGCCGTGGCCCCAGCCGCGGCCGCTGATCAGGAACACGGGGGCGCCGGCTTGAGCGGCCTTTTCTCCCTGTGTGGCGCGCCAGCTTTTGGCCGCGCCAAGCCCTGCCGCGAGGAGCGCAGCGAGAACGCCGGCTGTCAGGACGAGGCCGCGAGACATGGACATCAAGGTGACCCGAAATTCCGCAGGAACCTTTCTGAGGCTAGCGCATCCTTCCGCCGGCGACCTCCCCCTCGTACGCTTTCCTAACAGACGCGTTTCTGGCTCGGTTCCAACGGAAACGACCTCGCCGTGAAGGAACCGCACTCATCCTTCCGCCGCGGTACCGCAATCCCCGGCACCTGGCCCGCGGCGGTATGGGTGACGTCTACCGCGCGACTGGACGAACAGCTCGGGCGCGCTGTGGCGATCAAGGTACTCGCCGACCGGTACGCCGACGACGAGTCCGTGCGGGAGCGGTTCAAACGCGAGGCGCTCGCCGCGGCGCGGCTCTCGGGCTCGCCCGAACATCGTCACGATCTTCGACGTCGGGGAGTCGGACGGCCATCCGTACATCGTGATGGAGCTCCTCGAGGGCGGCACGCTCGAGGATCGGCTGAAGGCGGGCGGTGCGCAGGACCCCGCGGACGTCCTCCGCTGGCTCGACCAGGCGGCGGGCGCGCTCGACGCGGCGCACGCGGCCGGCGTCGTCCACCGCGACGTGAAGCCCGGGAACCTGCTTCTCAACAGGCGCGGTGAGGTCTCCGTCGCAGACTTCGGCGTCGCGAGCGCAGTCGGGCTCGACTCGATGACGATGACCGGCACCGTGCTCGGCACGGCGGGGTACCTCTCGCCCGAGCAGGCGAGGGGCGAGCGCGCGACGCCGGCCAGCGACCGGTACGGGCTCGGAGTCGTCGCCTACGAGCTCCTCACGGGACAGCGGCCCTTCGAGTCGGACTCGGCGACCGCGGAAGCCGCCGCGCACGTTCACGCACCGATCCCGTACCCGAGCCAGCACGGCGACGTTCCACCCGAGCTCGACCCCGTTCTGCGCCGAGCGCTTGCGAAGGATCCCGATCAGCGTTACGAGAGCTCGGCCGACTTCGTCGCGGCCTTGCGCGAGGGGCTCTCTCACGCGGCTGGCACGACGGGACCCCTGGCGGCCGTCCAGGAGGAGCAGTACGCACCCGCGGCCCTCCCGCCGGCTGCGTCGCGACCGAAGACGTGGGTCTGGGTTGCCGCCGCGATCCTCGGGCTCCTCGCCCTCGGCGCGGGCCTCGGCATGGCGGGAATCCTCGACGGCGACGACGAGCCGCAGCAAGCTCGAACGGTCATCCAAACCCAGACGCGGGTCGTCACGACCGAGGGAGAGACGAAGACGGTGAAGCAACCGGTGACCGTCACAACGACGACAGCGGCGCCTCCTCCTCCCCGCCGACGACTCAAGCCACTCAAGCGACAACCGCGACCACCGCACCGTCCGATCAGAGCGGCGTCGAGCTGACCGATCAGGCGACGGCGCTCCTGGGCCAGGGACGCTGGGCCGAGGCGGAGGCGGTGTCACGCCAGGCGCTCGCGAAGCTGCAAGGCACAGGCGAGCTCTACGAGGCGTACGCGAACTACAACCTCGGCCGCGCGCTCGTCGAGCAGGGTCGCTGCGACGAGGCGCTTCCGCACCTCGATCGCTCCGAGGCGATCCAGGGCAGCCGCCGGGAGATCCGCGAGGCCCGCGCACGCTGCTCCTAGCGAGGGACTGTCCCTCGGGCCCGGCGGCCCGGGACACGAGTTCGTGGCGAGTGTGTGACCGTGGACGACCCAATCGGTCAGTTGTGCCTGGTCCGGCACCGCCTAAGCTTCCGACCATGCGGATCCTCGTGACCGGCGCGGCCGGCTTCATCGGCTCCAACTTCGTCCACTACTGGCTCGACCGGCATCCCGAGGACGAGCTCGTCGCGCTCGACCTGCTCACGTACGCGGGGAACCGCGCGAACCTCGATGACGTGGACGACCGGATCACCTTCGTCGAGGGCGACATCGCCGATCCCGACCTCGGCCGCCGGCTCTTCGAGGACGAGGGCGCCGAGGTTGTCGTCAACTTCGCGGCCGAGTCGCACAACAGCCTCGCGGTCGTCGACCCCGGCCGCTTCTTCCGCACGAATGTGATCGGGACGCAAACGCTGCTCGACGCCGCGCGCCAGGCGGGAACCGTCAAGCGCTTCCACCATGTCTCGACGTGCGAGGTCTACGGCGACCTCGCGCTCGACACCGACGAGGTCTTCACCGAGGACTCGCCCTACGAGCCGCGGACGCCGTACAACGCCTCGAAGGCCGCAGCCGACCATGCTGTGCGCGCCTACCACGAGACCTACGGGCTCCCGATCTCGATCACGAACTGCTCCAACAACTACGGGCCGTTCCAGTTCCCGGAGAAGGTCATCCCGCTCTTCGTCACCAACGCGCTCGACGACAAGCCGCTGCCGATGTACGCCTCCACGCAGAACAAGCGCGAGTGGCTCCACGTCCGGGACCACTGCCGCGCGATCGAGCTCGTGCTGGCCTCCGACAAGGTCGGGAGAGACCTACAACGTCGGCTCCGGCATCGAGGCGTCGATCGAGGAGATCGCCGACCTCGTCCTCGAACACACGGGCAAGCCCGAATCGCTGAAGACGATCGTCCCGGACCGGCCCGGCCACGACCGCCGCTACCTCCTCGACTCGTCGAAGCTCCGCCGCGAGCTCGGCTGGGAGCCCGAGATCGGCTGGGAGGACGGCCTGCGCGAGACGGTCGAGTGGTACGCCGCCAAGCGTGAGTGGTGGGAGCCGCTCCGCGACCGCGCCCCGGTCGAAGAGACCGCCTGGCGCTAGAGGCTGGACGCATCCCTCTAGCGGAGGCGCGCGTGGCTGCGGAAGCGCCGCGCGACCGAGTCGCGTTCAGCGCGCCGCACGGTGATGGTTCGCGGGTCGCCGTCCGACACGAATCGCTGCTCCGGGTTTCGCGCGAGCTCGCGCATCCAGTACGCGAATGTGTATTCCTCCGCCGAGGACCACGGTAGGTGCGAGCTGCGGATCCGCGGGATCGCGGTCCGGTCGAAGTCCTTCGAGTACGGCGACGGCGACGGGTTCGCCCCAACGAGGAAAACGGCGTACGGCCCGTAGCTCTGGCCGCCCGAGCGACCGCGGATCGCCAGCTCGGCCCGCTCCGGCATCGACCCGAGCGGCAATGCCAACGACTTGATGCGGTAACCGGGGACTGCATCCAGGATCACACGCGGCCCAGCGACGAGCTGACGCTGAACCTCGGCGTCGTCGAGTGGCCGCAGCGGCGTGTGGTCGTGGGAGTGGTTCCCGAGCTCGAACCCGTTCTCGGCGAGCCAGCGGACATGCTCGGGCGAGCGCGCGTTTCCGCCGAAGGGCTGGCGGAGCAGGAAGAAGGTCGCCTTGGGCTCGAAGCCTGGATGCGTCCGGGCGAACTCGCGCAGCAGCGAGACGGCTGTGCCTTCCTTGGGCTCTCCGTCGGGCCCAAGCTCGAGCTGGAAGGTCGTCGAGTCGTCGAACGTGAGGACGACGGGGCTCTTCCCGGCCGGCAGGTCGATCTTCCCGTCGGCGAAGTCGGAGGCGTTGACGGGCGCATACCCCTGCTTCCAGAGGTGCTCGAGCTCCGCCCGGAACTCGGCCGGCGTCTGGTCGTAGGCGCCGACTCGATCGGGGCGGATCTCGTGGTACATCAGCACCGGCACGACCCCGAGCTCGTTCGGCGGCAGGCCGCTGACCGGGCCCTTCGCCGCCGCCGCTTGCGTCGCCGCCGGAGCAGGCTTCGGGTCCGGGAGCCGCTTCGGGCCGGGCAGGCCCTTCGGCGGCGCCGTTCGCAACTCGAGCGCCGGACGCTTCGCCGTCGGCTCGAGGGCGTCGGACGTGTACGTCACGGCCGGGATCCCAGAGGATGAACTCGTCCATGCCGGCGTCCCGCGCCGCGCGGATCTGCGCGCTCACCTCGGCCGGCCCGTAGTCCCAGCCCAGAGAGAAGTCCTGGAGCCACGGGACGACGCGGGCGCCCGTCAACTTCGTCTTGCGGGCGAAGTCGGCGAGCGAGCGGCGGGTGATCGCATAGGGCTCGCCGTTCGGGTTCGCGACGTTGTACTCCCCGGGCCCCCAATGCGACGGATAGACCATCGGCGCGATGTAGTCGACCGTGCGGGCCATCGCAGGGATGTCCTGCGCAACCTCCTCGGGCCGAGTGGCGGCGACGCCGAACACCGAGGCGCCGACGAGCGCATCGGTGCCGGCCAAGGCGTCCCGCGACTGCTCGAGGAACTCGACGATCGCCCGCTCCGTTCCCCCCTTCAAGCCCGGGAAGCGCATCGATGAGAGCGGCCCGTCGGGGCGGCGGACGTAGTCATAGAGGATCTCGTCCACGCCGGCCTTCGCGGCCGCCACTGCCACGTCGATGTTGTATTGCCTCACCGCCGGGTTTGCGAAGTTCGTGAAACCGCCGTAGCCGGAGTAGGCCTGGCCGTCCGGCGTCTGGACGACCTCGTCGCGCCGGCCTCCCCGCCAGGCGGCCTGAGCGTGGATGGGGTCACGGAAGCAGACCAGCCGACCGATCACGCGGACGCCCTTCGCGTGCAGCTGCTCCACCGCCTGCTCGAGGTCGAAGACGTCCTCGACCGCTCCGACGCGCTTGGCGTACGGGACGGGAGCGTCCCAGCCGATGAGCCCCGACTCGTCCTTGAGGTCGAGCTCGACCGCGTTCACCTTGTTCGCCTCGATGAGCGCCAGCACGCCCTTGCGGAGGCTCGGGTCTGCCCACGCGTGGGCCGTGACGTGCACTGACCGGACTGGTTGCACGGGCTGGCGCGGGATCACGGAGACCGGGACTTGCCAGCGGCTCCGGTTCCCGGCCTGGTCGGCGGCCTCCAGAAGGAGCGTTCCTCGCGGAGGCCGCGTCGCGAGCTCGAGTCGGAACGCGCCGTCGTCGTCAAGCGAGATCTCACGACCGGCGCGGCTCAACCGCGCGTCGGGCTCGACTCTGCCGGCGATGCGGATCGGCTCGCCGACCCGGTGCGCTGCCGGCGAGTCCAGGCGGAGCAGCGGCGCCGCCGTGTCGACGTCGAACGAGATCCGCCGGGTGCGTCGTCGTGAAGAGCGGCCCGGCGACGCTGATCTCGAGCAGATGCTCCCCGTCGGCGAGCTTGCCGGGCCGGAACACGAGCCGGTCCCCGTTCCGCTTCGGCGTCACTGGACGGCCGTCCAGCCGCCACTCGGCCTCTGCTTCGCCCTCTCCGCTCGCCCAGAAGCTGAGCTGGGCAAGCGCGCCGGATCCGAGCGTCGCGCCGTCCTCGGCGCCGCCGGCCTCCAGGTCCGGCCGGACCGCGGCCATCGCCAGGGCTGCGACGGCGGCGGCCAGCACGACGACGGCCGCGAAAACGCCGACCAGGCGCCAGGGGAAAGCCCTCTTCGCCCGAGGCGCACGCCGCTCGGCGAGGGCGCGGGCGGGTCTCCTCCTCGATCGGCGGGCCCGCCGGCCCGGGGGGCTCGAGGCGCTCCAACCGGCGGGCGAGCTCCTCGTTCTCCTCGACCAGCATGGTGAGCGCCCGGCCGGCCGCTCGAAGCTCCGCGACCTCGGATCGCTCGAGTCCCTCCGCCCAGCGGCGAATCTCGGTACGCCGCTCTGCGTCCATTGCGGGCGGGAGCCTAGCCCGGATCGGGCCGAATCGTGCCTAGGTGCCCAGCCGCGCGAGGCAGGCGGCGAGCCCTTCCCGCCAGTGAGGGAGCTTCGGCGCGCCCTTCTCGCTGCGAAGAACCGAGTACGCCGGGCGCGGCGCCGGCGCGCCGTACTCCGCCGCGGTGATCCGATTCACGCGGCAGTTCAGGCCCGCCTCCTCGAAGATCGCCTCTGCGAAGCCGGCCCACGTGCAGTCGCCCTCCGCAGCCACGTGGTAGACGCCGTAAGGCCGGTCGAGCAAGTCGCGCGTCGCCTCTGCGAGGTGCGCGACGTAGGTCGGCGCGCCGCGCTGGTCGTCGACCACCGACACCTCATCACGCTCCGCGCCGAGCCGGAGCATCGTCCGGACGAAATTGTTTCCCGTCGCGCCGAAGAGCCACGACGAGCGCACGATCCAGCCCTCCCGCACCTCCTGCTCGCCCTCGAGCTTCGTCCGCGCGTACACGCCGAGCGGATTTGTCGGGTCGCTCTCGACGTACGGGCTCGCGCTTCGTCCCGTCGAAGACGTAGTCGGTCGAGTAGTAGACGACCGGCGCGCCGAGCGCGACCACGTTCCTCGTCCCCTCGACGTTCACCCGCCGAGCGCCCTCCGGGTCGGACTCCGCGTCGTCCACCTTCGTCCAGGCCGCGGCGTGAAGCACGAGCTCCGGCCGCTCCTCCAGCGGGTACGGCTCCGCCACGTCCCACTCCGAGTCGAGCCACGGCCCGCGCACCGGGAAAGGCCTCCGCCAGCGCCGCGCCGAGCTGGCCGCCGGCGCCGGTGATCAGCTTCACGGCTTGTTGGCGCCGTTCGAGCGGACGAAGTCGTTGACCGCGTAGTACGCGTCGATCGACTCGCCGGCGTCGCCCCAGAAGCCCTCGAGGATGTCGTACTCCATCGAGCCGCGGTCGATGAACCAGTTGTTCACGTCCGTGATCTCGAGCTCGCCGCGGCCGGACGGCTCGAGCTGCGGGATGATCTCGAACACCGCCGACTCGTAGAAGTAGATCCCGGTGACGGCAAACGAGCTCGGCGGCTCCTCGGGCTTCTCGTGGATCTGGATCACGCGGTCGCCGTCCAGCTCCGGGACGCCGAGGTGGCGGAGATGCTCGGGATCGTCCTCCCGCGCGAGCAGGATCCGCGCGCCTTTGCCCTGCTCGAGGAAGTTGTCGACCGCATGCTTGATCGAGCGCTCCACGACGTTGTCGGCGAGCATCACGACGATCGGGTCCCCGCCGGCGAACCGCTCAGCGAGGCCCGAGTGCCTCCGCGATCCCGCCGGCCCGCTCCTGGTACGCGTACGACAGGCGATCGATCCCCCACTCGTGCCCGTTGCCCAGCAGGCGGAGGAACTCGCCGGCGTGCGTCCCGCCGGTCACGACCATCAGCTCCCGCACCTCCGCCGAGACGAGCGCCTCGATCGCGTAGGTGACCATCGGCCGGTCGTAGATCGGCAGGAGGTGCTTGTTCGTGATCCGCGTGAGCGGGTGCAGGCGCGTTCCGCTGCCGCCGGCGAGGATGACGCCCTTCATCGGTCGCTGATGGTATGGGGTTAGGCTCCGAGCGTGAGCGACAAGGAGCACGAGCACATCGTCGACGCCGAGGAGCCGATCCCCGTCATCGAGGGCGAGGACGAGTATCCCGTCCAGCCTGCGCCGCCCCTCGACCCGTACACACCGAACACCGGCCCCGATCCGGGCGAAGAGCGGGCCTACAGGGTCATGCGCTGGGCCTGGGTGCCGCTCGCGGTCGGGGCGCTCCTGATCCTGATCGCGCTCCTACGCTAGCCCTTACTTCCCGGCGGGACGAAGTGCCGGCGCCGGCGGCTGCTCGAGCGGCGACGGCTTGACTCGGAACACCTTCGCCGCGCCCTCCGGCAGCCACCAGTTCCAGCGGCCGAAGAGCTTCATCGCGCTCGGCACCAGCAGCGCTCGGATGATCGTGACGTCGATCAGGATCGCCGCCGCCAGGCCGAGGCCGAACTGCTGCAGCCCCACGATCGATCCCGCGACGAAGCCCATGAACGCGGCCACCATGATCAGGCCCGCAGCCGTGACCAGCCGGCCCGTCTTGGCGAGACCCTGGCGAATGGCGGCCTCGTTGTCCCTCGTCGCATCCCACTCTTCGCGCATCCGCGAGACGAGGAACACCTCGTAGTCCATCGAGAGCCCGAAGAGCATCGCGAAGAGGAACACGGGGATCCAGCCCTCGATCTGGTCGAACTGGGTGAGACCGAACGGCTCGCCGGCGCCGAGCTTGAACGCGAGGACGAGGATCCCGTACGCGGCCGCGATCGAGAGCAGGTTCAGGACAATTGCCTTCAGAGGCAGCAGCAGAGAGCGGAATGCCCGCACGAGCAGCACGTAGGTCAGGAGCAGGACGGCGAGCACGAGCCAGGGGAACGCGCCGTACGTGATGTCGAGGAAGTCGACGCCGAACGGCGGCCCGCCGCCGGCAAGCACCTCGGCCTCCGCCGGGAAGGCCGCGGCAGGGATGATCACGTCGCGCAGGCGCTCGACGAACTCCTGAGACTCGGGCAGGCCGTACTCGTGCTTGCCGATCGCCTGCACGTGCACGTAGCGGCCGGTTTCGTCCACGGTCTGCGGCCCGGCCACGACCACGTCCGCCACTTCTGAGTCGCCGCGCAGGAGGCTCGCGAGGCGCTCCACGCCGCTGCGGACCTCACTGTCCGTCGCTCCGCCGGCGCGGCCCGTGTCGATCACGATGTCGGTCGGGCTCAGCGCCCCCTCGCCGATCGCCTCGGTCAGAACGTTCAGTCCCTGGACGGCCTCGAGGTCCTGCGGGATCCCCTCGTTGGAGCCCGGCCCGAGCTCGAGCGTGAGTAACGGCGCGGCAAGAAGGAGCAGCGCCGCGGTCGTGCCTGCGGCAAACACGACCGGGCGCCGCATGATCCTGTCGGCCAGCCGAGCCCAGAAGTTCCCCTCTGAGTCTTCGCGCCGCTCGATCACCTTCCTGGGGATCAGTCGCACCCGGTCGAAGCGGTCCTCGAGCCAGTACATGAGCACGGGGAGGAGCGTGATCGCGGCGGCGACCGAGACGAGCGGGATCAGCAGGCCCGCGAGCCCGAAGCCGCGCATGAACGGCAGCGGCATGAAGAGCATCAGCGCCAGCCCGATCGCGACCGCAGTGCCGCTGAAGACGACGGCTCGGCCGGCTGTGGACATCGTCGCCGCGACGGCGTCCTCTCTCGACCGCCCGGCCTTCCGCTCCTCGCGGTACCGGTGCACCATCAGCAGCGAGTAGTCGACGGCGATCCCGAGCCCGATCAGCGTGACCATGTTGGTCAGGTAGGTCGAGAGCGTCATGAAGTTCGCGAAGATCCAGACGAAGGCGAGCGTCGTCGGGATCGCGACCGCGGCGAGCATGAACGGGAGCAGGAACGAGAGCGTCCCGAACACGAAGACGAGGATGACGAGCGCGATCGGGATCGCGATCAGCACCTCGCCGACGAAGAGGTCGCGGTTCTGCACCGGCTCGAGGTCGCTCTCGATCGCCGACTGGCCGGTCACGTACAGCGTGGCGCCGGGGATCTCGCCGGCCGCATCCCGCATGGCGCCCGTGTACCCCTTGGCGTCGGCGGGCTGGAGCTGCGAGACGATGCGTGCGGTCACGACGTCGCCGGCCACCGGACGGACGTCCTCGAGCTTGCCGGTCTCGAGCGCGGCGGCGGCGCGGGTCGCCGCGGCCCGCGTGGGCTCGACAAGTGACTGCGCGGAGCCGGGGTTGCCCTTGACGACCACCGAGAACGAGCCCTCGGGCCGCTGGCCGAACTCGTCTTTGAGGATGTCGCCGGCCTTCTCGCTCTCGGCGCCGGGAAGGACGAAACGGTTCGTGAGGAGGTCGGTCAGCCCGGCCGACGCCATCGCGGAGGCGACGAAGATCACGAGCCAGGCCGCGAGAACGAACCAGCGAAACCGAATCATGGTGCGCGCCCACTGCTCCATCAGCGCGGCCTCCTCTCTCCCGGGTGTTAGTAGACACTAAGCTAGTGCTCGCTAAGTTACGGAACTCTGGAGGGAGTGTCAAGGCTACGATGGGCGCCGAGAATGCCGCGTAGGAAAGACCTGAGAGAAGAGATCGACGAGCTGTTCGCAGACCTGTGGCAGGTCTCGCGGCTCGGCGGGCTTCGGCGTGGATTCAGGCCGCAGCTCGACTGCGTCCGGACCGAGGATCCTCCCGCCTTCACGGTGATCATGGACATCGCCGGAATCGATCCCGAGCGCGTCAGCGTGTCGACCGCCGAAGGCGCACTCGTCATCACCGGCGCGCGCGCCCGTGCCGACTGCAGCGGCGGCACGTATCAGCAGATGGAGATCGAGTATGGCCCGTTCCAGCGGGTTGTCCAGCTCCCGGAGGACGCAGACGCTGCCCAGGCAGAGGCGACGTACGAGAAGGGCCTGCTGCGGATCGTCATCCCGATTGCGAAGCGGGAGGCGCGGGTACGGGCGGTGCCGATCCAGGTCAGGAGGGACGCGTGACCGACATCGATTTCGAGCAGACCGAGGCGACCGCGCCGGACGATCTCGAGCTGCCGTCGGCGCTGCCGATCCTGCCGCTGAAGGAGACCGTCGTCTTCCCCGACTCGGCGACGCCGCTGGCGATCGGCCAGGAGCGATCGATCAAGCTCATCGACGACGTCGTCGCAGGGGACCGGCTGCTTGCCCTCGTTGCCGTGAGGACTCCAGACGTCGAGCAGCCCGGGTGGGACGACCTCTACGGCGTCGGCACTGCCGCGATCGTCCACAAGCTGATCAAGGTTCCGGACGGGACTCTCCGCATCCTCGTCCAGGGCGTCGAGCGCATTCGGCTCGAGCGCCGGGTCCAGGACGACCCGTACCTCGTCGGCGAGTTCGAGCAGCTACCTGACGTCGTCGAGGAGACGCCCGAGCTCGAGGCGCTGACGCGCAACGTGCAGATGCTCTACGGACGCATCGTCGCCCTCGTCCCGTACCTGCCGGCCGAGCTCGAGCTTGCCGCCGCGAACGTGGACGACCCGAGTGCGCTGTCCTACCTCGTCGCCTCCACGCTGCGGCTCAAGACCGAGGAGAAGCAGCAGCTTCTCGAGCAGGCGGACGTCGAGGCGCGGCTGCGCGAGCTCTCACGGATCCTCAATCGCGAGCTCGAGGTCTTCGAGCTCGGCACGAAGATCCAGTCGCAGGTCCAGTCGGAGATGGAGAAGGGCCAGCGCGAGTTCTTCCTGCGCCAGCAGATGAAGGCGATCCAGGACGAGCTCGGCGAGGGCGACCCCGAGCAGGCCGAGATTCACGAGCTGCGTGAGCGAGTCGAGTCGGCCGGCCTGCCCGAGGACACGCGGAAGGCCGTCGACCGGGAGCTCGCCCGGCTCGAGCGCCTCCCCTCCGCCGCGGCCGAGTACGGCGTCATCCGCACCTACATCGACTGGATCCTCTCGCTGCCCTGGTCGCAGACCACCGAGGACAACCTCGACCTCCCCCACGCGCGGGAGGTCCTCGACGAGGACCACTTCGACCTGGAGAAGGTCAAGGACCGGATCATCGAGTACCTGGCCGTCGCAAAGCTGCGCGGCGACGTCTCGGGCTCGATCCTCTGCTTCGTCGGCCCGCCCGGCGTCGGCAAGACGTCTCTTGGCCAGTCGATCGCCCGCGCGCTGGAGCGCAAGTACACGCGGATTTCGGTCGGCGGTGTGCGCGACGAGTCGGAGATCCGCGGGCATCGCCGCACCTACATCGGCGCGATGCCGGGCACGATCATCCGCGCGCTTCGCGACGCCGAGTCGCGCAATCCGGTGTTCCTGATCGACGAGATCGACAAGATGGGCTCGGACTTCCGCGGCGACCCCGCCAGCGCCATGCTCGAGGTCCTCGATCCCGAGCAGCACTCGACCTTCCGCGATCACTACCTCGATCTGCCGTTCGATCTCTCGAAGGTGCTGTTCATCTGCACCGCGAACCAGCTCGAGACGATCCCGGCCCCGCTCCTCGACCGGATGGACATCATCCAGCTCTCGGGCTACACCGAGGACGAGAAGCTCGGGATCGCGCGCAAGTACCTCGTCCCCAAGCAGCTCGAAGCGCACGGCCTGCCGGCCGACCAGGTGACCTTCACCGAAGGAGCGCTTCGCACCGTGATCCGCGAGTACACGCGCGAGGCCGGCGTCCGAAGCCTCGAGCGGCAGATCGCTGCTCTCTGCCGGAAGACGGCGAGGCGCGTGGCCGAGGGGAAGGCGAAGGGAGCGACGCGCATCGACCAGCGCCGGGCCCGCTCGTGGCTCGGACCGCGACGGTTCTCGGGCGAGGTGCGCAAGCGCACGGAGGATCCAGGCGTCGCCACGGGCCTCGCGGTCACGGCGGTCGGCGGAGACGTCCTCTTCATCGAGGCGACCGCCTACCCGGGACGCGGCCGGCTCAAGGTCACCGGCCAGCTGGGCGAAGTGATGGAGGAATCGGCCGAGGCTGCGCTCTCGTGGGTCCGTTCCCACGCGGAGCAGGTGGGCATCGACCCCGCCTGGTTCGGCGAGCACGACATCCACGTCCACGTGCCGGCCGGAGCCGTGCCGAAGGACGGCCCGTCGGCGGGCATCACGATGGTCACGGCGATCGTCTCGCTCGTCACCGGCCGGCCCGTCTCCGACGACGTCGCGATGACCGGCGAGGTCACGCTGACCGGGCAGGTGCTTCCAATCGGAGGCGTCCGCGAGAAGGTCCTCGCGGCCCAGCGGGCGGGAGTGCACACCGTCGTCCTCCCGAGCGAGAACGAACCGGATCTCGACGACCTCCCCGCCGAGACGCGCAAGGGGCTCGAGTTCGTCCTCGCCGAGCACGTCGACAAGGTTCTCGACGCGGCGCTCGACGGCGCCGTCCCCTCCCGCAGGCCCAGCGGAGTAGGATCGCCTGAGCGAAAAGCCGCGCTACCAGCGGAGTTTTAGCCCCTGTCAGCCGGGGTAACTGGCTTGCAAAGCGAAACGAAAGGACGGCCGCCGCAATGGCCAAGGCACGAGATCGAGTTTCCGACATGAAGCCGTACGTCACTCGGGCGCTCCAGGACGAGGAAGTCCGCGAGAACGTCAAGCACGCGATCGCAACCGCGCGCGACATCTACGACGAGCTGTTGGGCGGGCGCTCGACGGCGGCGGTCGCCACCAGGGTCGCCACCGACTCGGACATCCAGGAGAGCATGAAGAGCGCGATCGAGGATCTGCGCAAGGCTGCCACCCGCGTGCAGGGCAAGAAGGAGCACAGCTCGCGGAACGCGACGCTGCTGATCGCAGGGATCGCCCTCGGCATCCTCTTCAACCCGGTCACCGGGCCGGCCACTCGTCAGTGGATCGCGGACAAGATGCTCGGCGGCGACGAGGGCTCGACGGGCCCGTCCGGCTCGGGCGGCAACAGCAAAGCCGCCTAGCTTCTGACCTAGGGGCCGCTGAGCTGGCGCGCTAGGGCGCGTATGCCTTCGCGTGCGCGTGGGACCGCTTCGGCCAGCGCGGCGTCGGCGCCGGACTCGCCTTCCGCCCGCATCGCGCGCTCGAGCGAGCCGGGCTCGAGGCCGCTGCCCGGTCGAGATGTCGCGGGACTGGAGCAGGATCGCCCCGGGCTTCGGCGCGCGGCTCGAGTCCGAGAGCGGCGGCGCCCAGCCGGACACGGAGGCGAACGGCAGATCGGTGAGCCGCTTCCACGCCGTCAGGTACGGATAGGGCGGCACCGCGCTTCCGTCGTAGCCGCGGTACAGCAGCGAGACGGGATGGATCTCGAAGTGGAGGTGGTACGGCGTGTGCTCGGCGTCACCCGTGTTCCCCACGAAGCCGATCACGTCGCCCGCTCGCACCTGCGCGCCGTTGATCGCGAGGGGCGAGAACGCCGAGAGGTGCGCGTAGTAGAACTCGTTGCCGGCGGAATCCTGCAGCCAGAAGCGGAGCCCGCCGACGTCGTTCCACCCGACCGAGTAGACGATCCCGTCGGCGACGGCGAGAATCGGAGCGCCCAGCGGAGCGAAGATGTCCTCGCCGTGGTGCCAGCTGGTTGTCGCGCGCGGGGCGTTGAAGGTGTTCGAGTACGACGCAGCGCCGTAGACCGGGAAGACGTAGCCGCTCTCCGTCAGACGCGGGATCACGTCCGTCGGCACACTCCGCACCGGCGGCACGGCCGGCCGATTGCTCTTGCGCGGCTTCACCGGCTCCCTGTTCACCTTCGGCCTGATCGGGCGTCGGGTGTCGTCCTGGACGCTGCCCACCGGCTGTGGCTCGAGCGCCTCGGCGGCGACATCCGCGTAGCCGACGACGATGTCCGTCCCGGCGGGCACGCCGGCGTGCTCGACATTCACGCGGACGTGCAGAGCAGTCACTCCTGCGTTGAATCCGCGCGCTCTTCGCGAGCCGTACGGCGACGCTGACGACTGGAGGATCGTCGCCGTCCCCCAGTCGCCGAGCGGAACCGAGCCCGGCTCCCGAGGCGACGGGAGCGCCGGCAACGGCCATCCCGCTCACCGAGGAGCCGTCGGTCCCACCGGACGCCGCCTTCGGCGATGCCTTCGCGCTCGCGTTGACGGTGATCGAGCCGACGGTGACCTCGCCGCCGAAGAGCGAGAGGCCCGAGACGGAGACCGAGGCCTCGGCGTTGGCGCCGGAGGCGGAGACGCTGGAGGAGATCGACGCCGCCTGGGCGATCGAGCCGTCCGCCGGGTAGGCAAACGCCACCGCCAACTCCCTACGGCGTCCGGCGGACCGGAGACCGCGCCGCCGACCGCGCCTCCCTGGCCGGGAACGGAAACCTGGATCGCGAATGCCTCCGCGCTGGAGGTCCCGCTGTCCACGGCGGAGGACACGCCGCCGGATCCCGTGAGTACCAGGACCACAGCGGCGCAGCAGAGGATTGTCGCGCGGCGCAGCACCTCGCAAGAGTATTCGTAATCGAACGACGCTTTGCCTCTTCGCGAGGAATTCTCGGTCGTCAGCCGCAGGCCGTGCAGCGACCGCGGAGCACCACGTCGTGCTCGTCGATCCGGAACGCCGACGCCTCCGAAACGGTGTGGATCGCGTACTCGAGCCGATCGTCGCTGAACGCCTCGACCTTCCCGCAATCCCCGCAGACGAGGTGGTGATGGTGGTCGCCGCTCGGCTGGGCGGGCTCGTAGCGCGCGCCGCCGGAACGGAGGTCGAGCCGGTGGACGAGACCGAGCTCCGTGAGGGTCTGGAGCGCACGGTAGACGCTGGCAAGGCCGACTCCCGGCCGACGCCGCCGAACCTCCTCGTGGATCGCGGGCGCGGAGAGGCAGCAGCGCTGGTCGGCGACCACGTCGATCACGGCTGCCCTGGCCGCGCCCGGCTTGACGCCTGCGCTCCGCAGGACGTCCCTCGCGTGCTCGGTCCAGGTCATTCCGCAGATGATACCGGTTCTCATTCTCATGTAGGCTCGGCTCGTGACGTGGATCGCGATTCCACTGGCCGGACTGACGGTCGTCTCGACGCTTGCCGGCGGGGGTCTCGGCCTGCGCCTGCACCGCGAGCTGCAGACGGCGATCGCCCTTTCCGGCGGCATCGTCGTCGCGGTCGCGCTCTTCGACCTCATCCCCGAAGCGTTCGAGGCGGTCGGCGACGAGCACAGGGTGATGTCCCTCGTCGGCGCGGGGTTCGTCTTGTTCTTCGTCGCGCACCGGTACCTCGTCCTGCACCACCGGGACGATCCGGAGGAGACGCAGGCGCATTCGCGCGTCGGCGCCCTGAGCGCAGCGGCTCTCGCGTTCCACACGTTCACCGACGGGCTCGCGATCGGGCTCGCCTTCGGGTTGGACACCGGAACCGGCGTCCTCGTCCTCCTCGCCGTGATGTCCCACGACTTCGCCGACGGCCTGAACGCCGTGACCTTCATCCTGCGACAGGGCGGCAGCCGCCGATCCGCCGTTCGCTGGCTCGCGCTGGTCGCGGTCGCGCCGCTCCTCGGAGCTGCGCTCGGCGCGACGATCGATGTCTCCGAGCACACGCTCGGCCAGCTGCTCGCGCTCTACGCGGGCATCTTCCTCTACATCGGCGCCTCGGATCTCCTGCCCGAGGCGCACAGCCACAACCCGTCCCGTCTACGGGTTGCGGTGACGCTTGCCGGCTTCGCGGCGATCTTCGCCATCACCCAGATCGCGCTGCACTGAGGCGTCGAGGCGCTTCTTCGCGAACTCGCGGAAGCGCCGGCGAGCCTCCTCGTCCGGGCCCAGCGGATCCTCGTCCGCGTATGACGGGTCTGCCGCGATCTCCTCGGCGACTGCCCTGACCTCGCGGGCGACCGCCTCCCTGTGCATCGGGTCCGCGAGCAGCGCGTCGACCCAGTTCTCGGTTCCGTCGTAGGGATCGAGATCGCTCTCCATGAGCAGCTCACCCAGGAGGATCCCGACGCGGATGTAAGCGAACGTCCTGAAGGCGAGGAGGCGGTGCGGCGAAGCGAGCGAGCCGAGCGGGTGAGCTCCGGGTGTCCATCCTCCTCTGGCACGCGAGCGACGATGCTTCCGATGCGGCTCGTCGACGAGCGGGATCCAGAGGTCCTCCGGCCGCGCCATGGCGAGAGACCCTCCTAGGTGGCTTAGTGTCCGTAATCGGTGAGCGCCCCCGTCCGCCTCGTGCGATTCCGCAGCGAGCCGGAGAAGGCGGCGGTGCTTCTCGACATCGACGGGACGCTCGCGCCAATCGTCGAGCGACCCGAGGACGCCGCCGTCCCGGAGGAGACCCGCAACGAGGTCGAGCGCCTGGCCGGCAGCTACGCGCTCGTCGCGTGCGTCAGCGGGAGGCCGGCCGCAGACGCGCGACGGATGGTCGGCCTCGACGGAATCGAGTACGTCGGCGTCCACGGGCTCGAAGGGCATCCGGGTGTGCCGGAGTACACGCCGCAGCTCGAGCGCCTGGTCGAGTCCACGGACTGGCCCTGGCGCGTCGAGACCAAGGCCGGCGTCACCGCCGCGTTCCACTACCGCGAGGTGAGCGACGAGGAGGCCGCGCAGGCCGTCGAGCGAGTCGTCGAGGCCGCGGAGGCCCTCGGTCTGGCCGTCCAGCGCGGCCGGAAAGTCGTCGAGGTGAAGCCCCCGATCCACGCCGACAAGGGAACCGCGGCCCGGGCGCTCCTCGAGGAGCGGGGAATCGGCCGCGCGCTCTACGCCGGCGACGACACGACCGACCTCGACGCCTTCCGAGGGCTCGACGAGGCCGAGCTGGACGTGACCGTCAAGGTCGCGGTCGGATCACCGGAGATGAACCCGAGGCTGCTCACCGAGGCCGACCTGGTCGTGGACGGCCCCGGTGAGCTGCTGTACCTGCTTCGAACCCTCTAGGCGGCTTCGAGCACCGGCTGGGGAGTTTCCTCGGGCTCCTCGACAGGCGCCTCGAGCTCGCTCCGCCTCACCAGCACCAGCGCAACCAGGATTCCGGCGGCAGCGACGGCGGCGCCCACGATGAACGCTGCCTCGAAGCCGTCGACCAGAGCCTGAGAACGCTCAGTGCCGGTGGCGACCGCATCGCTCGTCGTCGAGGTCGCGATCGCCGACAGGGCCGCGATCCCCAGCGCGCCGCCGACCTGCTGCGACGTGTTGAACAGCCCGGAGGCGAGGCCCGCCTCGGACGCCCGGACTCCCGCCAGCGCCGCGATCGAGATCGGCACGAACGAGAAGCCCAGTCCCGCTCCGATCAACAGGAACCCCGGCAGGAGGTCACCCACGTATGACCCGCCCACGGAGATCTGTGTGAAGTACAGGAGCGCGACGGTGAGCAGCGTCATCCCGGCCGCGATCACCGGCTTCACGCCCACACGGTTGACCAGCTGTGCGGCGACGCCGGACCAGAGGATCGCCGTCCCCGCCACCGCGAGATACGCGACGCCGGTCTTCATCGGCGAGTAGCCAAGTACCTGCTGCATGTACAGCGTCAGCATCAGGAACATCGAGAACGTCACGGTGCCGAGGATCAGGCCCGCGATGTTCGCCGCCGTCAGCGTCCGCACCTTGAAGATCGCGAAGGGCACGAGCGGCTCCTTCGCGCGGAGCTCCCAGGCCACGAACGCTGCGAGCAGCGCTCCTGCGCCGGTGAAGAGCCCGATCGTCGCGGCCGAGGTCCAGCCGTACTCGTTGGCCTGGGTGATCGCGAAGACGAGCGTCACGAGCCCGGCGGTCACGAGCACAGCCCCGAGCGCGTCGAACGTCTTGACGAGTGCGTCGCGGCTCTCGGTGAGCAGCAGCGGCGTCAGCGCCAGGGCTGCCAGCCCGACGGGGACGTTGATGTAGAAGATCCACTCCCAGCTCAGGAGATCCGTGAGCACGCCGCCGAGGAGGACGCCGGCCACGGCGCCGAACGCGCCCACAGCGCCCCAGACGCCGAGAGCAGCGTTTCGCTCACGCCCTTCGGAGAAGGTCGTCATCAGGATGGAGAGCGCAGCGGGCGTGATGATCGCCGCGCCGAGTCCCTGAGCCGCTCGAAAGATGATCAACGACTCGTCGCTCCAGGCGAACCCCGAGAGCAACGAGGCGACGCTGAAGACGACAGTGCCGACGATGAACAGCCGCCGCCGGCCGAGGAGGTCCGCCGCCCGGCCGCCCAGGAGCAGGAAGCCTCCGAAGAAGAGTGCGTAGGCGCTAATCACCCACTGGAGGTTCTCCGGGGTGAAGCCGAGGTCGACCTGGATCGAGGGAAGTGCGACGTTCACGATCGCGATGTCGAGGACGACCATGAACTGCACGGTGGCGAGTAATGCCAGTGCGAGCCACTTGCGTTGGGTCTTTTCGACCATCAGAGCATCCTTTCGGTTGCCATCACCTGGCTGGTAGACGAACGACGTGGTTGAGAATCGACAGTCACCAGCTTGCGAACCTACAGCATGAACTTGCGATTTGCAAGTCTTGACTTCTCAAACGCAAGTACACCCGCTATACTTCCCGCCATGGCCAAGCGCTACGACCAGTACTGCCCGGTCGCGCACGCCCTGGAGCTGGTCGGTGAGCGATGGGCGTTGCTCGTCGTGCGGGAGCTGCTCGGTGGGCCCAAGCGCTACACGGATCTCGCCGGCGCGCTGCCCGGTATCGGGACGAACATCCTGGCAGGCAGGCTTCGCGACCTGGAGGGCGCGGGCGTCGTCCAGAAGCGGCGCTTGCCACCGCCTGCGGCAGCGAACGTCTACGAACTCACGGAGTACGGCGAGGAGCTACGCGAGCCGCTTTACGCGCTCGGCCGCTGGGGTGCGAGGTCGCTCGGGCCGCCGACTGCGAAGGACAACCTTGCCCCCGGCTGGCTCGTCAACGCCGTGCAGGCAACGTGCAGGGGCTGCTCGACAGACAAGGTCTACGAGCTCCGCATCGACGACGAGGCCGTGACGGCCCGGTTCGAGAACCGGGAGCTGATCGTGGAGTCCGGGACGTCGCCCGACGCCGACGCGGTGATCGAGACCGATCCCGCGACGCTCTTCTGCATTGCGTCGGGGCAGACATCGATCGGAGACGCTGTCAAGACGAAGGCGCTCAAGATGACGGGCGATCAAGCCGAGGCCAAGCGGTTCCTCTCGCTCTTCAGCTTCGACGACCGCCCGCGCGATGCGTCACGCGAGCTCGAGCACGTCTGAGAGGCGCTCGACGTAGCGCCCCGTCCAGCGCTCGCCGTCTTCGGTGAGTGGCTCGCCGGGCGCGCGGAGCTGCACCACGGCCATGCCGACTCGCTCGGCGCCCGGAAGCTCGTCGTTCGCGCCGTCGCCCACGAACAGACAGTCCTCGGCCGCGACTCCCAGCTCCTCGCACGCGATCTCGTAGATCCTCGGGTCGGGCTTGCTAACGCCGACCGAGCACGAGAAGACCGTCGAGTCGAAGAGGCCGCCGAACGGCGTCTGCTCCCAGACCTCCGGCACCTCGGCGGTGCAGGCGCTGATCATCCCGAGCCGGTGACCGCGGCGCCTCAGCTCTTCGAGCGTGGGGACGGCGTCCGGCCGCGGAACGATGTGCTCGAGCGTCCACTCTCGCCTGATGGCCACCGCCGCAGAGATGTCGCTCTGGGATCCCAGCTCCGCGGCGAGCGTCTGCAGGTGCGGCTCCATCGGGCCGATCTCGCGGTCGCGGCGGCCGCGGAGCCAGAGCATCCGAAATCGCGCCGGGTCCGCGCCGAAGTGCGCCGCCAACCCGTCGTACATCCGCTTCGCGCCCTCCACGGGCCATGGGACCAGCGTCTGCCAGAGATCGAAGATCACTGCCCGGTACCTCACTTCTTGAGCTTCTCGATCTGCTTCCAGCTGCGCGTGTTGACGACCTGATCCTTCGTCAGCCAGGCGCGCCGCGCCTGCGCGATCCCGAGCTCCGCGTAGCCGAGCGCCTCCACCTCGTGACTGTCCGTGTTCACCACGAGGTGAACCCCGGCTTCAGCCGCTGCCCTTGCGTGGCTGTCGCGGAGATCCAGACGGTCCGGCTGCGAGTTGATCTCGACGAACGTCCCAGTTTCGACGGCCTTCGCGAAGACCTTGTCCAGCGCGATGTCGGCTCCTTCGCGCCGGTTCAGCTTCCGCGCGGTCATGTGGCCGATGCAGTCGACGTGCGGGCTCTCCAGCGCCGCCAGCAGCCGTTCGGTCGGGTTCTTGTCGAACGCCGAGTGAAGCGAAGCGACCACCCAGTCGCACTCGGCGAGGACGTCGTCGGGCGTGTCCAGCGAGCCGTCGGCCCGGATGCTGACCTCGATCCCGCGCAGGATGCGGAACGGCTCCATCCGGCCGCTCAGCTCGGCGATCTCGCCCCACTGCGCCTCGAGCCGCCCCTCGCGGAGGTAGTGCGCATGGTCCGTCATCGCGATGTAGTCGTAGCCCAGACCCCTGGCCGCTTCGGCCATCTCCTCGAGCGTGTTCTTGCCGTCGTTCGACCACGTGGAGTGCATGTGAAGGTCGCCGCGGAGGTCGTTCCGCTCGACGAGCGTCGGCAGCTCGCCCCTGCGAGCCGCGGCCAGCTCGCCGGCGCCCTCTCGGAGCTCCGGAGGGATCCACGCGTAGCCGAGCTGCTCGTAGAGCTCCTCCTCGGTCCGGGCGGTCAGCACCTCGCCGCTCTCGGTGTCCTTGACCCCGTACTCGGAGACCGAGAGCCCGCGCTTCACGGCGTCCTCGCGGAGCTCGACGTTGTGGCGCTTCGAGCCCGTGAAGTGCTGGAGGAGGTTTCCGTATGAGTCGGGCGGAACGACGCGAAGGTCGAAGACGAGCCCGTCGTGCGAGACGACAGTCGCCTTCGTCTTCCCGTGCGCCTTGATCTCGGAGACCCAGGTGAGCTTCGTGAAGTACTCGGTGAGCGCGGCCGGGTCGGAGGCGGTCGCGATGATGTCGAGGTCCTTGACGGTCTCGGTGCGGCGGCGGACCGAGCCGGCCTCCGACACCTCGTTGCTCGCCGGGTGCTCGCGCAGCACCTCGACGACCGCCTGCACGGCGGGCAGCGCCCTGGCCAGGAGCGTCCGCTTCTCGCGCGGCTTCTTGGTCTCCTCGAGCGCCTTGAGGATCCGCTCCTCGGTCTTGGCGCCAAGGCCGGGCAGCGACCGGAGCTGTTCGGCTTCCGCTGCCTTGCGCAGGTCGTCCATGGTCGTGATCCCCAGGTCCTGCCAGATCCGCCGAGCGGTCTTCGGCCCCAGAGCCGGGAGGCGCAGGAACTCTGCGACGCCGGCCGGGACGCGCTCCTTGCGCTTGGTCAGCGCCTCGATCTCGCCGGACTCGACGATCTGGACGATCTTCGACTCGATCGTCTTCCCGATCCCCGGGAGGTTCTTCGCCTCGCCGGCGAGCGCCTGCTCGGCGATCGGGCCGGCGGACGACCGGATCTGGTCGGCCGCCCGCCGGTACGCCAGCACCCGAAACTGCTCCTCCCCGTCGAGCTCGAGGAGGTCGGCCAGGAGGTCGAACTGCTCGGCCACCTGCGCGTTCCGCGGCAGCGTCGTCGCCATCCCCACGATCATAAGGACGTGCTTGTGGTCTGCCTGCCCACCTACAACGAGCGCGAGAACCTCGAGGCGATGGTCTCGGCGCTCGGCGAGGTCCTGCCCGACGACGGGCGCATCCTCGTCATCGACGACAACTCGCCCGACGGCACCGGCGAGATCGCCGACCGGCTCGCGGCCGAGCGCGACGACGTCGACGTCCTCCACCGGCCGCGGAAGGAAGGGCTCGGGCCGGCGTATCTCGCGGGGTTCCGTCGGGCGCTGGAAATGGGCGCCGACCTCGTCATGGAGATGGACTGCGACTTCTCCCACGACCCGGCGGACGTTCCTCGGCTCGTCGCCGCCGCACACGACGCTGACCTCGTGCTCGGCTCGCGGTACGTCCCGGGCGGCGGGACGCGGAACTGGGGCCTGCTGCGACGGCTGATCTCGCGCGGCGGGTCGCTCTACGCGCAGATCCTCCTCGGGCTGCGGATCCGCGACCTGACCGGGGGGTTCAAAGTCTACCGGCGCGCCGTGCTCGAGACGATCGACCTCGACGCGATCCACTCGAAGGGCTACGCCTTCCAGATCGAGACGACCTACCGGACGATCAAGGCAGGGTTCCGGGTGGTCGAGGTCCCGATCGTCTTCGCCGACCGGGAGGTCGGCGGCTCGAAGATGAGCCGGTCGATCGTCCTCGAAGCGGTCTGGAAGGTGCCGGTGCTTCGCCTGAGTAGGCTTCGTCCGCGTGCGTGAGGTGACGGATTCGAGTTTCGACGCCGAGGTGCTCGGCGCAGAGCGCCCCGTCGTCGTCGACTTCTGGGCGCCGTGGTGCGGACCGTGCCACGCGCTCGAGCCGGTGCTGGAGCGGCTGGAGCACGAGGCCGGCGGTCGCGTCGAGTTCACCAAGCTGAACGTCGACCAGAACCCCGTGTCCGCCTCCCGATACGAGGTGCTCGCGCTCCCGACGGCGATCCTGTTCGCGAACGGCGAAGCGCAGGAGACCGTCGTCGGCGCCCGGTCGCCTTCGCACTACGAGCGAGCCTGGGCTACGTGGCTGGCTGAGTAGCCGACTCGGGAGCCTGCTTGCCCTCCTTGGCACTGGCGGGCGCGCCCTCCGTACGACGGTCGGCGCGCACTCGGGGATCGATGACCCCGTACAGGACGTCGATCAGGAAGTTGACGAGGATCACGACGAGGGTCGTGTACATCGTGATCCCGAGGAGGACGGGGAAGTCGCGGCGAGCGAGGCTCGTCGCGAACAGCCGGCCGAGCCCCGGTAACCCGTACGCCGTCTCCACGAAGAGCGTGGCGCCGAGCGAGACGGCGATGTCCATTCCGAGCATGGTCACGACAGGCAGCATCGCGTTGCGCAACACGTGCGAGCGGAGCACGAGCCACTCCGGTGCGCCCTTCGCGCGCGCGGTGCGGACGTAGTCCTCGTCGAGGGTCTCGAGCGTGCTCGCGCGGATCATCCGCGTGTAGATCGCCGCGTACATCAGCGCGAACGTGAACCACGGCAGGATCAGGTGGTACGCCCATTGCGCCGGCCCGCCGCAGTTCGTCGCCGGACTGAACACCTCGCAGTACCCGCCGGTCGGGGTCAACCCCAGCTGGGCACCGACGATGTACGAGAGCATCAGGCCCATCCACAGGGGATGCGCCGAGATCCCGACGAGGACGAAGACCGTGGTCAGCCGGCTCCCGAGGCTGCGCGGGTGGAGCGCAGACAGCAGTCCCGTCGGGATCGCGATCAGGAGCCAGAGGAGGGCCCCGCCGATCACGAGCGAGAGCGTCACCGGCGCGGCGCGGACGATGATCTCGTTCACCTCCTGTCCGCGCATCACCCAGGAGTTTCCGAGCGATCCCTGGGTGACGATCTTGCGGAGGAACTCGGCGTACTCCTCGTACAGCGGCCCCTCGATCTGCACCGTCGTTCGGACGTCCACCTCGGTCCCGCCGCGGCCGAGGCTCGCCTGGTCGTCCTCGGACGGGATGACGAAGAAGATGATGAACGTGACGACCGTGACGGCGAGGAACATCACGACCATCCACGCTGCTCGACGCAGGAGGAACAGGGCCACGGGGAACCGTTAGCACGGTACGCCCGTGCGGCGCTAGGTGGTTTTGAAGTGGTCCCAGCCTGTGAGTGTGTATGGCTTTCCGTCCCGCAGCAGCTCGACGCCCTCGCCCTTCCTCGCAGTGACCGACGACGTGGAAGTCCGGCTCGGCGACGGCCGCGAGGAGCTCGAAGTCCTCGCCGAAGCCGAGGTCGTCGATCGTGGCGCCCTCGGCGAGCGGGACCCGATCGAGCTCGATCACGCAGCGGACGCCCGAACGGTGCGCGATGTGCCCGGCGTCGCGGGCGATCCCGTCGGAGATGTCCAGCATGGCGTGCGCCGTCCGCGCGAGGCGGCGTCCTTCTTCCAGCCGGAGGGGCGGCCGGGTGTAGCGCTGCTCACGGAAAGCCGCGCCAGCGGCGCCGAGCGGGCCGGTGACGACCAGCAGGTCTCCCGGCTCGGCGCCCGCGCGGCCGGGTACGCGCTCGGACCGGCCGAGCGCGGTCACGGACAGGACGAGGGTGTCGGCCCGGGTCGTGTCCCCGCCGACCACCGGGACGCCGGTCTCGGCGATCCCCTCGTAGAGCTCGAGGAGGTCGTCGACGCGCTGTGTCCGGCGGAGCGCCGAGCGAGACCACGAGCCCCGACGGCTCGGCGCCCGAGGCGGCCAGGTCGCTCAGGTTGACGGCCGCGGCGCGAAACCCGAGGTCGCGAAAGGAGATCCAGTCGAGCCGGAAGTGCACGCCCTCGATGAGAGCATCCTGCGTGACGACCAAGCCGTCGACCTGCGCCGCGTCGTGCTCGATTGCCTGGCGAGGCCGCGACGCTCCAGCTCGGCGAGGAAGCCGAGCTCGCCGAGGTCAGAGAGCTGCACTGAGCTCCGCGGTCTGAGCCGCGGCGCGGATGACCGCGACGCCGAACGCGCCGGCGGCGACACAGTCGGGTGCGTTCGTCGCATCGATTCCGCCGATTGCGATCACCGGAATCTGAACCGCATCGCTGATCGCGCGGAGCCCGTCGAGGCCTATCGGCGGATCGGCGTCCGGCTTGCTCGGCGTCGACCAGACCGGGCCGGCGCCGATGTACCCGGCGCCTGCGAGCTCCGCCTCCTTCGCCTCCGCCGGATCGGACGCCGAGCGCCCGAGCATCATCCCCGCCTCGACCGCGAGCTCGCTGCCCTCGTCATCTCGTCCCAAGTGAACGCCGTCTGCGAGCAGCGCGAGAGCCGCCTGAACGTCGTCGTTGACGACGAACGTGACCTCGTAGTGGGTGGCCGAGGAGTCGGAAGGGCGCGCCCCGGTCGATGAGCTCCTCCGTGGTCGCACCCTTGAGCCTCAGCTGGAGCACGGAGGCGCCGCCTTCGAGGGCGATCTTGGCGGTGTCGAGATCGTCGACGATCGCGTGGAGCTTCACTCGGTCACCTTCGCACGGCGGTCCAGCGTGTCCGGATCGAGGTTGTAGAGCGCGTCGTAGAGCCGCGCGTGGAACGTGCCGGGGCCCTGCGCGTCGCGCGCCGCGTCCTCCCCGGCCATGCCGAATGCGGCGAGGGCCTCGGCCGCCGCCTCGAGCGGCTCCTCCGGCTTGGCGGCCAGGAACGAGCCGGTCACCGCCGTGGACATGCACCCCGTCCCACTCACCGTTCCGAGCAACTCGTGCCCGTTCGAGATCGCAATCACACGCTCACCGTCGGAGACATGGTCGGTCGGCCCCGTGACGGAAACGATGCTGCCGAGCGCTCGCGAAGCCTCGCGCGCCAGGTCGGCGGGGGACCCCTCGGCGCCGATCGACTCCACGCCGCGAATCTGGGCCTCCCGTCCGGCGAGGGTCGCAACCTCGGCTGCGTTGCCTCGGACGACCGTGATGTCGAGTTGATCGAGGAGCCGCTTGGCGGTCTCGGTGCGATAGCGGGTCGCGCCGGCTCCGACGGGGTCGAGGACGATCGGGCCCTGCGCCGCCCTGCCTGCGAGGAGCATCGCCTCGATCCAGTGCTCCGAGAGCGTCCCGATGTTGAGCACGAGCGCGCCGGCGTTCGCGGCCATCTCCGCGACCTCCTGCGGCGCGTGCGCCATGACCGGGAGCGCGCCGAGCGCGAGCGTCGCGTTCGCCGTCTCGTTCATGACGACGTAGTTCGTGATCTGGTGGACGAGCGGCTTACGCGCGCGCAGCGTGCGCAGCGTCGCTCCGGGCGAGATCGCCATCGCGCTCCTTCACGTTGAGGACGTCGACGGGCCCGTCGCCCGCGCCGATCTCGGTGAGACCGTTCCGAACGGAGGAGGCGGCCGCGGCGGCCGCGCCGCAGCTCGCCTCCACGAGCGAATGCCCGCGGGCGAGAAGCGCCGCGAGCGTGGCGGAATGCGTGCATCCGGCACCGTGCGTTGCAGGGACGTCGTGCCGCTCGACGGGGATCTCGACGTGCTGCTCGCCGTCGAAGAGGTGGTCGACCGGCTCCGGTCCGTGCCCCCCGGTGACGACGACGGCTGGAGCTCCGAGCTCGACGATCGCCTCCGCGAGCGCGCGCGGCTCGCGAGGGACTGTCCCTGGGACCCGGCTCGCGAGGACCTGTGCTTCGTGCCAATTCGGCGTCACGACTGTCGCGAGAGGAAAGAGTCTCGTCCACGAGCTCGTCGATCGCGTCATCCTGGAGGAGCTTCGCGCCGCTGCTTGCGACCATGACCGGATCCACGACCAGTGGGCCGGGGAAGTCGGCGAGGGAGTTGGCCACGGTCCGGATCAGCTCCGCGGAGAACAGCATCCCGGTCTTGGCGGCGTCGACGCCGATGTCGTCGAACACCGCCTCGAGCTGCGCACGAACGAACTCGGGCGGTGCTTCGTGCACCGCCGTGACGCCGAGCGTGTTCTGCGCGGTCAGCGCGACGATCGCCGACATCCCGTGGCAGCCTGCGGCCGCGAACGCCTTGAGGTCGGCCTGGATCCCCGCGCCGCCGCCGGAATCGGACCCTGCAATCGTCAAACAACGAGGAACCAACTGTCTCCCTTCGCCGGCATGACCCGGATCAGGTTCGACGGGTGTGATCTCAGCCGCCCACGCGGCACCCCGGTCTTCAGACGATAACAACAGGCCGGTCACAGAAACCGCACACCGGCGCCGTAGTGTTGGGCAACCATGCGGCTCGCTCCACTGGCCGTCGTCGCCGCGCTGCTGATCACAGCGGCGCCTTCGGCTCAGGCCGAGCTGGGCCAGGGCCGGCTGGTGTTCGCCAGCACTCGCGCTCTCAACTACGGCGCGGCCGACCTCATGACGATCGATGGGCAGGGCCGTCGCCGGAACATCACGCAGTCCGTAGGCGTCGCCGACGTCGATCCCGACTTCTCGCCTGACGGTCGCCGAATCGTCTTCAGCCGAACCCTTGCGGGAGGCGAGAGCGACCTCTTTACCATCACGCCGGGCGGCAAGGACCTTCGGCGTTTGACGACGACACCGGCTGCTCGCGAAGTGGGTCCCGCGTACTCGCCTGACGGCGGCGCCGTGGGGTTCATCCGCGAAGCCGCAGACCGCAGCGGCGAGATCTGGATCAAGGATTCCGGCGGCGAGCGCCGCCTGGCCTCGATCGCGACGTCGCGGGGCAGCGTCGCCTGGTCGCCGGACGGAAGCCGCCTCACCTTTGTCGACGCGACCCGAAGCGAACTCTTCGTCGTCGCGCGGGACGGCTCCGGGCTTCGGCGCCTGGCCGACGACTCAGTCGATCCTCGCGCGTCCTACGCTCGTCTGGCTCCCTGCCGGCATCGTGACTGCGGTAGCGTTGCAAACGGCGGCTTCGGGCTACAGCTCGTCGACCCCGAGACGGGCACGCCCGCCCGATGCCGAGCCCGTGCAACGGCGCCCTTCCGTCCTTCTCGAGCGATCGCGCCTTCGTCGCCTGCGGCCGGGCCCCGGGCCGACACGTCACGATCAAGACCGCCGCCGGCAGGAACGTGCGGACCGTGACGCTCTATCCCCTCAGCCACTCCGTATTCGTCGGATGGTTGGCGCTCGGTTCACGAGGCCGCACCCTCGTCTACGACGCTGACGTCAATTGGCGAGACGGGGACATCTGGCTCCTCGGTTCGCGCCTCCGCCGGCTGACCGGCGGCCCCGGCGACGATTGGTCCCCGGCGCTCTCGCCCGACCGACGGCGGGTCGTGTTCGTCCGGAGCGGGCCCAAGGATCAGGGCGAGGGGACGCTCCTCGTCGTAGGAACCGACGGCGGTCCCGCGCGGCCGCTGCTCGGCGACCGCAGGGGAGCCGACCCCGCTTGGGCGCCTCACGGGCGTCAGGTGGCGTACACCCGGCGAGGAGCCGTCTACATCGTCTCGACAGCCACCCGCCGAGCTCGCAGGCTGACGGCGGGGCGCGACCCTACCTGGTCGCCCGACGGCCGTTCCCTAGCGTTCATCCGAGTAGCTGGACGCACCGCGTCGATCCGGACGATCGGAGTGGACGGGTCCCGTGAGCGCCGAATCGCAAGCGTCAACTTCGGCACCACAGGTCTCGCCTGGTCGCCGGACGGCCGGCACATCGCCTTCGCGGTGCACATCGCCTTCGCGGCCCCGGAATCGATCGCCGTGGTTTCGGTCAGAAACCGGCGAGACACGCGTCCTGGTGAGCGAGAGCGACAACCAGCTCTCCTCGCCGACCTGGGCACCGGACGGGCGGATGCTCGCCTATGCGGCCGGCTGGAGTGACGCCCTCCCGTACCCCCGGCCCGCGCCCGACGCTCATTTCCTCGAGATCTGGACGGTCGATTTCCGGTCCGGAGCGACGTCGCCCCTGGTTCGAAGCGCCGGCTTGAACTACACCCCGGACTGGCGCTAGCGGCGGCGGATCGTTCGAATGACCCCCGAAGCTTCGATATGGCGGATGCCTCCCGACACGCCGCTCTCGATGATGAACAGCTCGCCGCCCGGTGCCGGCACGACGTCGAACGGCTCGTCGACCTGAGCCGCGACCGCGGGACCGCCGTCACCGCTCCCGCCTCTCACACCGGTTCCCGCGACAACGGTCTTCGCCCCGGTCGGGTCGATCCGGGACACCCGCTGGCCGTCCCGCTCGGCGACGTACAGAACCCCGCCGGGGCCGAACGCTAGACCGGCTGGACCGACTGCAGCCGCGAAAGCGGTGATCACGCGGGTGGCCGGATCGATGCGACGGACGCGGTGATTCCCCGTGTCCGCAACGTAGAGCGCTCCATCGGGCCCGACAGCGAGGCCATGCGGAGCGTCGAGCTCCGCCGCGAGCGCAGGCCCGCCATCGCCCCGGCCTCCTCGAATCCCGGTGCCCGCATAGTGCGTCACCGCGCCCGTGCCACTTTCGATGCGGAAGATTCGCGAGACGGTGCTGAAGTAGAGGTTTCCCGAGGAGTCGAGCGCCAGCGGCCCGACATCCTCGCCGGCGTCGGCGAGCGTGGTCGTCGACCCACCGCTCTCGACCCGGACGACCCTGCTCTCGGACGTGGAGTAGAGGACACCCGACGGCGTCAGCACGAGGCCGTACGGCTGGACGATCCGGGTGACGAGCGTGTCACGGCCCGTGGTGGGATCGATTCGGGCGAGGCGAGACTGCCCACTCTCGGCGACGAGGATCGATCCGTTCGGCTCGAGGAGCGCCTCGGTCGGAGCGACGAGCACGACGGGCGGGCGGATCGCCGCCCGGACCGCGACGGTACCGAGCCGGACGCGCTTCCGGCCGATCCGGGCGGCGAGGCGCCAGCGGCCCGGAGCGGGGAAGACGAGACGGGCCCGGTACCGGTCGCTGCGCCATCTTCGAGCCGACGCCGCCACGCGCCGGCGTCCGAGCGTCGCCGTCAGCGCAACGCGGGCCGGTTGTGCGCCGCGGACGCGCACCACCGCCGTCCATGGCCGACCGGCCACGAGGCCGGAGCGAGGCGAGGTCAGCGAGACCCTAGGACTCTCCGTAGCGGACGCGGAGCCCGCCCGCGGCAACGGCAAGTGCGACGAGGATGACCCCGGCCCGGATCCACATATTCGATCCTCTACACCGCCCGCGCTCTGGAGGTTCCAGGCACGGGGCTAGCATCGAACGATGGCGCGGTACGACGGCATTGCCGACTGGTACGACACCGAGTTCCTCGGCGAGCTGCACGATCACGGGCGCGCCGCGGCGCTTCGCCTGCTCGGCCCCGGGCCCGGCACGCTCCTCGACCTCGGCTGCGGCACAGGCGCGCATACGGTCGCCTTCCGCGACCAGGGCTGGGGGTCACCGGCGTTGATGCCTCGGAGGACATGCTGCGCCGAGCCCGCGACCGTGGCCTCGACGTCGTCCAGGCGGATGCCTCGACGCTTCCGTTCGAGGACGCGACCTTCGACGCCGCCGTCTCGACCTGGACGCATACGGACATCGACGACTTCGCCGCAGCAGTGCGCGAGGTTGCGCGGGTGCTCAAGCCCGGGCGGCCCGTTCGTCTACGCCGGCGGGCACCCGTGCTTCGTCGGGCCCCACGCGCTGTTCCGCTTCGCCCGAGGCGTGCCGGAGCTCCACCCGGGCTACCGCCCGGCCCGCCGGTACGACGATGCCGAGCCCGGCGTCTTCAACCCCGACGGGCTTCGCGCACGCGTCGGCGCCTCGCATCTCCCGCTGGGCGAATTCGTGTCCGCATTCACATCGGCCGGCCTCCGGGTCGAGCACTTCGAGGAGGACGGAGAGGACGACTACCCGTACCTCGTCGCCCTCGTGGCCCGCCGATGAGCTGTCGCGGCCGACCTCTGGAGCGACCTCCTGGAAGGCGAGGAGGTCGCGTATGTCGGTGGGGAGCCTGCTCGTCCGCCCCGGTTCGCACCCCTCCCCGAAGGCCTCCACCCCAAGGTCGCCGACGCGCTCGCCGCCCGCGGGATCGAGCAGCTCTTCACCCACCAGGCCGACGCCTGGGACGCGGCGCAGCGCGGCGAGCACCTGGTCGTCGCCACCGGGACCGCGTCCGGCAAGACCCTCGCATTCAACCTGCCCGTCCTCGACGCGCTCGCCCGCGAGCCGAAGACCCGCGCGCTCTACCTCTACCCGACCAAGGCGCTCGCACAGGACCAGATCAGGTCGCTCACGGAGCTGAAGCCGCCGGCGATCAAGCCCGCGATCTACGACGGCGACACCGAGTCGAGCCGCCGCTGGCAGATTCGCAAGTGGTCGAACCTGATCCTGACCAACCCGGACATGCTCCACGTCGGCGTCCTCCCGCACCACGACCGCTGGGGCGACGTGCTCCACAACCTCCGCTACGTGGTCGTGGACGAGGCGCACGTGTACCGCGGCGTCTTCGGCTCGCACGTCGGGAACGTCCTCCGCCGGCTCCGACGCCTGGCCCGGATCTACGGCGCCGACCCGCAGTTCCTGCTCGCCTCGGCGACGATTGCGAACCCCGGCGAGCTCGCGCAACGGCTGATCGGCGTCGAAGCGACCACGATCGACCACGACGGCGCGCCGAAGGCGGAACGGACTGTCCTGCTCTGGAACCCGCCGCTGACCGACGAAGAGCTCGGGCTGCGGGCCAGCGCGCTCGGCGAGGCCGCCCGCCTGATGGCGTCGCTCGTCGAGCGTGGCGTGAGGACGCTCTGCTTCGCAAAGAGCCGCAAGTCGGCGGAGCTCGTCCACCGCTTCACCGCCCAGCGGCTCGGCGACGCCTCACGGCTGTCTCCGTATCGCGCCGGCTACACGCCCGCCCAGCGCCGCGAGATCGAGCGCCGGCTCGTCGAGGGCGAGCTGCTCGGCGTCAGCGCGACGAACGCGCTCGAGCTCGGGATCGACGTCGGCCTCCTGGACGCCGTCATCTGCGTGGGCTTCCCCGGGACGGTGGCGAGCCTCCGGCAGCAGTGGGGGCGGGCCGGCCGCCGCGGCCACGGGCTCGCCGCGCTCGTCGCGACCGAGGACGCGCTCGACCAGTTCTTCATGCGGGACGCGGAGGCGCTGCTCGAGCGGCGCGTCGAGGCGGCGATCCTCGACCACGCGAACCCGCGCGTCCTCGACGGACATGTCCGCTCGGCCGCGTTCGAGGCGCCGCTGGACGCCGGGGACGCCGAGACGCTCGGCCCGGAGGCGTTGGAGCGCGCTGCGCGAGCTCCCCGACCTCCGGCGTAAGGACGGCGGCTTCGTCTGGGCGGGACGCGACTACCCGGCCGGGCGCTTCGGCCTCCGCTCGGCGACGCCGGACTCCTTCACCGTCGTCGACGTCTCCACCGGCTCGCTCCTCGGCCTCGTCGAGCGGGAGCGCGCCTATTCGACCGTCCACCAGGGCGCGGTCTATCTCCACCTCGGCGAGTCGTACCGCGTCGCCGAGCTCGACCTGGAGAACCGCACCGCCCTCGTCGAGCCGTACACGGGCGACGAGTACACCCAGGCGAAGAAGGACACGATGACGGCGATCGTCGAGCCGCTGCGCACTGAGCGGCGGCTCGGCCTCGACCTTTCCTTCGGCCGGGTCGTCGTCACCGAGCAGGTCGTCGCCTACCAGCGGAAGCGGATCGGCGACGGCGAGACGATCGAAACCCTCCCGCTCGACCTTCCCGAGACGGAGTTCGAGACCGAAGCCGTGTGGTACGCGCCGACCGACGCGCAGCTCGAGGGCCTGACCGACATGCCACGCCTCCTCGGCTCGCTCCACGCCGCCGAGCACGCGATGATCGCGATCCTGCCGCTCTGGGCGATGTGCGACCGGTGGGACATCGGCGGGCTCTCGACGAACCTCCACTTCCAGACCGGCCGCCCGACGATCTTCGTCTACGACGGCCACGCCGGTGGCGTCGGGATCAGCGAGCGCGGGTTCGAGGTCTTCGAGGGTTGGGTGGGAGACACCGCGCGACTGCTCGACGGCTGTCCCTGCGACCACGGCTGCCCGTCGTGCGTCCAGTCGCCCAAGTGCGGGAACCTGAACGAGCCGCTTGGACAAGTCCGGCGCGCTCGAACTTCTTCAGCGGATGCTGTCGATCTAGCCCTCCGCCGTTCGTCGTTCCTGTGCAAGCGACGAAAGGAGGAGGCGGTGAGGCGCCTTCGGAGGAACCTGATTGAACGCGAGACGGCGAAGAGGCGGGCGATCACCGACGAGCTCCGCCACCACGACCCCTTCGGGAGGCCCGAGCTGCTACTCGTCCATGAGACGATGTTGGCAAGGCTCCGGGCAGCCTGAGAAAGGAGACGAATGGAGTTTCTGGCTTTGATCCATTCGAACGAGAACGGCAGGAACGAGCTGAGCGACGACGAGCTCAAGGCCGTCTACCAGCGCTACATGGATTTCTCGGAGCGGCCCGAGGTCGTCGGCGGGGCCGAGCTCCAGGAGACGACGGCCGCGACGACCGTTCGGGTCCGCAACGGCGACTCGATGGTCACGGACGGCCCGTACGCGGAGGTCAAGGAGGCGCTGGGCGGCTTCTTCATCATCGAGGCCGACTCGATCGACGACGCCTGCAAGCTGGCAGCGGAGATACCCGCGGCCGAGCACGGCGCGATCGAGATCCGACCCGTCTTCGTGCGAGAGGAGAGCTGAGATGCGGTACGCGCTGATGATCTACAGCGACCAGGAGCCCTGGTTCGAGATGTCCGAGGAGGAGGCCGCAAAGGCGAGCGAGGAGTCGCTGCCGAAGTGGTATGCCTTCTTCGAGGAGCTCGGCAAGGCGGATCCCGGACATGAGCGGCAAGGAGCTCGACGACATCCGCACCGCGAAGACCGTCCGCGTCCGAGACGGCGAAATACTGATCACGGACGGCCCCTTCGCCGAGACGAAGGAGCAGATCGGCGGCTTCTTCGACACGAAGCTCCCCGATCTCGACACGGCGCTCGCCTACGCCGCGAAGATCCCGGCGTCCGAGTACGGGTCGATCGAGGTGCGCCCGATCGTGGAGCGTGTAGCATGGCCGACATCGCGACCGTCTTCCGCGAGGAGTGGGGACGTGCGGTCTCGATCCTCATCAGCGTCCTCGGCGACTTCGACCTCGCCGAGGACGCTGTGCAGGACGCCTTCGCCACGGCGCTCGAGCGGTGGCCGGCCGAGGGCATGCCGCGGAATCCCGGCGCCTGGATCGTCACGACGGCGCGGAACAGGGCGATCGACCGGATCCGGCGAGAGCGGACCCTCGAGCGCAAGACCGAGCTGCTCGCGCGGCTGGAGGAGCTCCCCGGCGACGAGGAGGACATGAGCACGATCCCCGACGAGCGGCTCGCCCTCGTCTTCACCTGCTGCCATCCCGCGCTCGCCCGCGAGGCGCAGGTTGCGCTGACGCTCCGCGAGGTCGGCGGTCTCGCAACCGGAGAAATCGCGCGGGCGTTCCTGACCGCCGAGCCCACGATGGCCCAGCGTCTCGTCCGCGCCAAGCGAAAGATCCGGGAGGCCGGCATCCCCTTCCGCGTCCCTCCAGACGAGGTGCTGCCCGACCGGCTGGAGTCGGTGCTGGCGGTGCTCTACCTCGTCTTCAACGAGGGCTACGAGGCCTCCTCGGGCGACGATCTCGTCCGGCGCGAGCTCTGCGACGAGGCGATCCGGCTCGCCAAGCTGCTCGCAGTGCTGATGCCGGACGAGGCGGAGGCGCTCGGCCTCCTCGCCCTCATGCTCTTCCACGACTCGCGCCGGGAGGCCCGGACGTCCGGCGACGACCTTGTGCTCCTCGAAGACCAGGACCGCACGCTCTGGGACGACGAGCGGATCAAGGAGGGCCGCCGGCTGCTCGAGCGGGCAGCGAGCATGCGCCGTGCGGGGCCCTACCAGCTTCAGGCCGCGATCGCGGCCGTCCACGCCGAGGGCGAGACGGACTGGCCGGCGATCGCCTCCCTCTACGACCAGCTGGCCCGGATCTCGCCGTCGCCGATCGTCGAACTCAACCGCGCCGTCGCGGTGGCGATGGCGGAGGGCCCCGACCGCGGCCTCGACCTCATCGACCGGATCGAAGGGCTGGACGACTACCACCTGCTGCACGCGGCGCGAGCCGACCTGCTCCGCCGGCTCGACCGGCGTGAGGAGGCGGCCGAGGCGTACGGGCGGGCGCTGGAGCTCGCCACGAACGCAGCCGAACGCCGCTTCCTCGAGCAGCGGCGGGCAGCGCTGGCATAGATCCAGGCCTCGTGGTGTAGAACCACGGCGTGGCGGACCACGAGGCCCGAGGCGGGACGCTCATCCTGGGCGGCGGGTTCGCCGGCTCGTACGTCGGGCGGTACCTTCGCAAGCGCGGCGCGACGATCGTCAGCCGCGAGAACTACATGCTCTACACGCCCATGCTGCCGGAGGCGGCCTCCGGGACGCTGGAGCCGCGCCACGTCGTCGTCCCGATCCGGATGATGTGCCCGCACGCCGAGCTGCTCCTCGGCGAGGCCCACGGCCCACGATGCCGAGCGTCAGCGTGTTCGGGTGCAGACCGGCGACCGCGTCTTCTGGGTGCGCTACGAGAACCTCGTCGTCGCGCTCGGGGCGATCGTGCGGTCGCTCCCGATTCCCGGTCTCGCCGAGCATGCGCTCGGGTTCAAGTCGCTCGCCGACGCGATCCACCTGCGGAACCACGTGCTCGGCCGCCTCGAGGCCGCCGCCGCTGATCCCAATCCGACGCACCGTCGGCGGGAGTTGGCGTTCGTCTTCGTCGGCGCCGGCTACGCGGGCGTCGAGGCGCTCGCGGAGCTCTCCGACCTCGTCCGCGACGCGCTCCGCTACTACCCGGCCCTCCGCGACGTACCGCAGCAGTGGGTGCTGGTCGACGCCGCGCCGAAGATCCTCCCGGAGATCCCGACCCGGCTGGGCGACTACGCCGCGCAGCTGCTCGCCCGCCGAGGTATCGACATCCGCACCGAGACGACGTTGGAGGAGGTGGAGCCGCACGCGGCCCGGCTCTCGGACGGTGACGAGATCCTCACGAGCACGGTGGTGTGGACGGCCGGCGTGCGCGCGCATCCCCTGCTCCCCGAGTTCGGGCTCCCGATCGAGGAGCGCGGGCGGGTCTCCGTGGACGAGACGCTGCGTGTACGCGACACCGACCGCATCTGGGCGCTCGGCGACTGCGCCGCCGTGCCGAACCTCGCGACGCCGGGCCAGTTCGATCCACCGACTTGCCAGCACGCGCTGCGCCAGGCCCGCCGCCTGGCGAAGAACCTAAAGGCGACGTACGCCCGTACCGGTATCGGATGCTCGGCGAGGTGGCGACTCTCGGCCGCTACAAGGGGATCGCCGACGTCCTCGGCTTTCGCTTCCGCGGCTTCCTCGGCTGGTGGGTGACGCGGACGTACCACCTGTACCAGCTGCCGCTCCTGTCCCGGAAGCTGCGCGTCGTCGCCGACTGGACCGTCGCGCTCTTCTTCCGCCGCGACATCGCGGAGCTCGGCACGCTCGGCCACCGGAGCGCGTCGGAGTGGCTGACGTCCTCGAGCGCATCCACCGCTTCGAGCGGGAGATCGAGATGGCCGGCTCGCGGACCGTGGAGTCGCCGTTCGGCGTCGGCGTCCTCGACCCGTCGCTGCCGCTGCGCCACGACTCGAACTACTTTCTGGTCGAACGGCTCCCGCTCGGCGCCGGCGCCCAGGAGCTGGCGGACGAGGCGGAGCGGATCCTCGGAGGCGCCGGACTTGCCCACCGCTCGGTGGTGACCTTCGACGCAGGCTCGGCGCGAAGCTCGAGCCGCAGTTCAAGGAGCTCGGCTGGAACGTCCGCCGCCACATCTGGATGGCGCGGCTCCGCGAGCCGGATCGCCGCCCGCCTTTCGGTCGTGCAGGAGGTCGGCGAAGCGGATCTGCGGCCGGGTCGCACCACGGAGATACGGCTCTCCCTGGGGCACCGAGGAGGTCGCGCGCCAGTTGCTCGACGCGAAGCTGCTGCTCGGCCAGCGCGCAGACGCGGTTCTTCGGCGTGCCCGTGGACGGCGAGATCGTCAGCTGGGCGGACCTCTACGTCGCCCAGGGCGTCGGCCAGGTCGAGGACGTCGCCACGAAGGAGGCGCACCGCAGCAAGGGCTACGCGAGCGCCGTCGTCCTCCGAGCGGCCGAGGAAGCCCGCGCGGAGGGCGCCGACCTGTCTTCCTCGTCGCCGACGCGGACGACTCGCCGCGAGCACAGCTGGGCTTCGAGACACGCTCCACTTTCACCTTCGACCGGCGCAAGGGCATTGCTACTGGTGCCGAGGTCGGCCGCCAGCCGCCTTAGTCGAGTCTCACCGCAGGGCGTCGAGCGCGCGGTCGATGCGCTGACGGCTCGCGAGGACGGGCCCGAAGAGGTCACCCTGACGCTCGACGCGCTGGAGTACGACCTCCATCGTGAAGTCCCGCGGGTCGAGATCCTCGTTCACCTCGTCCCAGCGGAGCGGCGCGGAGACAGGCGCGCCCGGACGGGGCCGCACCGAGTAGACGGACGCGATCGTCTTGCCCTCGCCGTTCTGGTTCGCATCCACGAGCACGCCGCGCCGCTTTGCCCGCGCCCACTCGGTCGTCACGAGCTCGGATGCGCCCGCGCGAGCGCGCCCGCGACGATCTCGGCGAACTGCCGGGTGTCGCCGTATGTGTACCGCCGTTCGTGCGGGACGAGGACGTGAATCCCGTCGGAACCGCTCGTCTTGGGGCAGCCCTCGAGACCGAGCGTGTCGAGGATCTCCTTGATTAGGAGCGCGACCTGCACGGTCTCCTTGAAGCCGACGCCTTGGACGGGTCGAGGTCGAAGAGGACGAAGTCGGGCCGATCGGGCTTGTCGACCCGCGAGTACCACGTGTTCATGTCGATGCAGCCCATGTTCACCATCCAGAGGAGCGCGAGCTCGTCGTTCACGAGCGGGCACTCGATGTTGCGCTTCTCGCCGCTGGCGTCGCGGTCGAGCGTGGCGCGTCCGTCGCGATCCAGTCGGGCATGTGCTTGGGCGCGTCCTTTTGGAAGAAGTGCTCGCCCTCGATCCCGTCGGGGTAGCGCTTCATCGTGAACGGCCTCCCTTCAGGTCGGGACGAGCACCGGGGCGATCTCGCGGTAGTACGAGAGCAGATCGCCCTTGGTGATCCCCTCGTCCGGCCAGAACGGCCTTGTCGAGATTGGACAGCGTGAGCGTGCGCTTGCCCCTTCCGGACCTCGCTCTCCCATCGGCGCCGGGTCCTCCCGTGGGACCTCGGTCGTAGGACTTGTCCTCCCGCAATCCCTGGTAGGACGGTGCCCGAAGCCTGCCGTCGTGCGTCCACTCGGCGAACTCGACCTCGGCGACCAGCTCGGGCCTCACCCAGGCGATCGCGTCCTTCCGGATCTTGGCAGTACGTCACCGATGATCCCAACTCACCGCCCGTCCCCGAGCCGCTGACGGAGTACCGGCGACTCCCGCTCCTGATCACGATCGTCGCGGCCGCCGTCGATCCTGGTGCTGGGGATCGTCGCGATCTCGCTGGTCTGAGCTGTCGCTGGTGATTTCGGCTGCTGCTGCCCGCCGCGATCGACGATGATGATCAGGAGCCAGAGGGCGAAGAGCCCACCGACGACGATCGCGATCCAGTCCGCCGCCCGCATCGGCGCGTCGGTCGCCTGGCCGTTGGTCGCCGCGCGATGCGCGTCGTTCAGGCGCATCTGCACCACGGGGTACGTGTAGAGCCCGACGATCCCGAAGAAGAACGTGAGGATCCAGAACAGGACCATCGGGAAGTCCTGGGTCCGCGCCCGCTTGCAGTAGTCCTCGATCTCCTGCCAGGCGAAGAACCACATCACGAGGTTCACGATCGGGATCGCGTACAGGAACGTCCGCAGCCCGGCCGACGGCGGCGGCTGGCTTCACCCGCGGCGAGACCTCCTTGGTCGTGTGGTACATCCACGCGAAGCTCCACAGGCCGAAGCTGACGATCAACAGCAGGATGCAGCGGCCGACGCCGCGCATCACGGCGGTCTCACCGGTGGCGGTCGGCGACCCGAAGGCGCCCGGCGCCGGTTGTGTCGTGCTCATGCGTGCATCATCCTCCTGTCGCATGCCCGCCACCGAACCCGAGCAGCTCCACGGCCTGTTCGAGCAAGCCTTCAACGCTGGCGACATCGAGGCGCTGATGGCGCTCTACGAGCCGGACGCGGCCCTGATCCCGCACCCGGCGTGACGGTGGAAGGGAGCGCGGCGATCCGCGATTCGCTTCGCTGGTTCCTCGACCGCCGGGGTCAGATCACCCTCGACACGAAGCTCGTGATTCGCGTCGGCGACCTCGCCTACCTGTCAAACCGCTGGTCGCTGACCGGCGGGACGATGCCGGACGGGAGCCCGGCGGAACTCGGTGCCACCACCGCCGAGGTGGCCCGCCGACAGGCCGACGGCACCTGGCTCTATGTGATCGACAACGCCTGGGGCGACCAGCGACTGCGTGATCGACGTCAGCCCTGATCGCGCAAGCGCGGGCGCGCCGGTGACGCTCGGTGCCCTCACGGCGGGCCTGCTGATCTCGCCGGAGGTGGTCGAGATCGGCTTTCGCCTCGGGGTCCTGCGGGCCTGGATAGCGGTGAGCGGCGCGAACACCGTCGAGCGCATCCCGATCCTCCAGTCCTCGACGACGGCCCGGACGACGATCGTGGCCGACGCGAACGGGGAGTTCGTCTCCGCGACGCCGATCGACGTGCAGGCCGCGCTGCCCGACACGCAGTGGACCACCGGCCCCGGCTTCCCGACCTTCACGCAGCCGAGGGCGGCAGCCTCCGGGCGCTCCCGGTCGGTCCGGGCGACGCGCCGGTCACGCCGAAGGGCAGCGTGTTCGTCGTGGCCGGCCTCGGCGCGATCACGTCCGGCACCGGGATGAATGCGTGCGCCCGACGAGTTCGTCGCGACTCGAGGAAGGTGTCGGCTTCCATGTAGTCGCGCAGCCGGCGCAGGTTGAACACCGCCTGTTGGCCGCGCGTCATCTCGGCGTACTCATCCTCGGTGAAGCCCCACAGTTCACGCTCATTGCGCGTGTTTAGCCGGTCGAAGACCGCCGACAGCACGTCGTACCAGTCGTCGCTGTCGATGGCCGTGCCCGGTGGGAGGCGCATATCCACCGCGCGCCAGCTACCGACGGTTGGCGGGCAACCGTATTGACGCCCCCGGTTGGTCGCGCGTAGCGTCGCGTGGTGGTCGGACCAGACGGACCGCCAGCCCTCGCCCCACGAAGTCGACGAGTCGCAGCCGACCCAGACCGCCGCGCGCACACCCGGTGTTGGCGCTGCAGACCTCCATGGGCAACCAGGCGGTCACACGACTGCTGCAGCGCGACCAGAGCGCGCCCCCCAAGGCGCCGCTCGGACCGCGCCTGACGCGTTTCTGCTCTCGCGGACGAGCAGCTTCGAGGTCAAGGTCTATGCCGACCGCTACGTCCTCGTCCTCGATCGCCAGAAGAACCCCTGGCACGCAGAGTACGCGAAGTCCGCGCTGGCGGACGCCGCCTACGTCGCGCTCGTCCTGCAGATGTACGAGACGACCGTCGTCGCGAACGCCGTCCTCGGCACACGCCAGTCCGCCGGCGACAAGATCCGATTGACCGGGTCCACCGGGCCGGACGCGCCGCCTGAGGTCGAGCCGCGCTGGATGGTGTCGATCGACAAGAGCGCACTGAGCGTCGCCGAGAAGGCGCTCAACCTCTCCACGCTCACGCCGCGCGGCGAGAAGGTGGAGTCGCGGCGCAAGCTCGCGGTGTGGCTGATCGGCGTGTTCGCCGACGCCGCGCTGCGCTGGGGCTCGATCCGCGGCACGCTGACAAGAACGCGCTCAAGGACGCCGGCGTGAGCGAACGCGCGCTGTTCTCGCTGCTGACGAGCGAGGACGGCCAGCCGCATCCTGGCCAACGTCGCCATCGACGAGCCCGCGGCCAAGGCGATCGTGGACGCGTACGACGAGAAGGTGGCGCCGAGCGCAGGAATGCTCGACGACGGTCGCTGGGGCGACGTCCTGAGATCGCTGGCCATCCACGTCTCGACGAAACGGCTCGAGGAATTCGAGGCGCGCCTCGAGCGCGGTCGCAGCACCGCTCAACGAAGCGCTGCGCCCGCACGAGATCGGCGTCAAGGACGTCGCACAGTTCATCCTCGAGAAGTACGACTCGGAGAGCTTCATGGTCGTGGACTTCATGGGCCCGACGCAGATCAAGGGCGGCATGAAGATCACGAACGTCAAGGGCCAGCCGCTGTTCCTGCTGACCATGACGAGCGACGAGGTCATCTACCAGAACGAGGCGAACAAGCGCTTCTACCGGCAGTCGCGCGCCGGCATCGAGCACGAACTCCGCTACGGCGTGTACGCGTTGGTGGCGGAGAAGACGAAGGGCGTCATCAAGTTGACGAACCTCGTCATGCGCATCACGGGGACGATCTTCCCGGTCGCCGGCTACGTGTACACCGCCGCGCAGGTGCTGGACGCCGCTCAAGGGCTCTACCACGCGCGCAAGGAACTCGAACGCCTCTACGACGAGATGATGATCAGCCGCGCGAACCTCGACAAGGTCGCGCCGGGGATGGTCGAGGCGGCGGTCGTGGCGGGCGCGGGCGCCGCCGTGGCGATGCTGTTCAACCCCAAGAACCAGAAGCCGGCGTACGACGAGTGGCTCATCGCCATCCTCAAGATCGCCATGCGCCGGGCGGGCAAGGCGGCCGCCGGTGAGTTCGCGGGCGAGGCCGCGGTCAGCGCCTTCGGCAAGGTGTGGGCCAGCGTCAAGAAGGTGATCGAGAAGATCGGCGCGGTCGTGTTCTACGCCAACACCGTCGGTCGCGCCTACCTGAAGTCGGGCGCCAAGGGGGCGAAGGAGAAGCCGAAGGACGCCGATCACGTCTCGGAGATCGTGCGCCAGCTCAAGGGCGTCGGAATCGATATCGCGGTGGATTACGCCAAGGCGCTCTTGGCCGCCTCGTCCGACGACCGCGAACTGATGATCCGGGAGATCGAGGAGTTCAAGCGGCTGGGCACGGAGATGCTCGCCGTGCTCAAGGCGGCGACGGCGCCGTGAGCGCGGCCCGCGCGATCCGCGCCCGGATTCGCTCGCCGAGCTCGACCTCCCGCGGCAGCGCCCGCAACACGTCGGGATCGCTCTCGATCTCGCGCTCGCGCAGCAGGCCGGCCAGATACGACCAGTATTCGGCGCGCGACGCCTCGACCGTCTGCGCTTCGCTGGGGTCGAGTTCCCGCCGCTGGCGCTCGATCTCGGCGAAGGTGAGCAGTCGAACTAACTCGTCCACGGTTGCGTCGGAGGGTTGTGTTGCCTAGGGGCTTGACAGTGTGTCGTCGGGTGCGTCGACGAACTCGATGCGGTGGGGCACTCCCGCGATCTCCAAGACCCGCTGCACCGCCGGGCGGCCACGGACGACGACGGCCGCGAAGCCCTCCGCGCGTGCCCTCACGCCGAGCCGGTCGATGATCGCGATGCCCGACGAGCCGAGGAATGCGACATCGCGCAGGTCGAGCACGACACGACGGGCACGATCGGCGATCACCCCGTCGAGCTCGGCCTGCAGCTGCGGCGCGGTCAGCATGTCTATCTCGCCGATCGCCGCGACGTGGGCGGTCGCGCCGACACGTCGCACACGGACCTGAAACGCCGCGAGCACGGTGATGGGGACAGGTTCGCCCACGCGGCGATCATAGCGCTCCAGGAGCGGGTTCATCGGCAGGCTCGCGGACTCGACCGCGCGCCCTCCGACGCTATGACTGAAGATCGTGCCCCATCCCCGCTCTCTCCCCGGCGCCGCCGCGCGTCGACCGGCCGCCGTTTCGCCGCGCGTCGCCGCGCTGCTGATCCCCGTCGTTGCGGGCGCTTCGTTCCTCCTGGTTCGTGCGCGCGATGACAGCGCGCAGGAGGCGCGCGCCGCGGTCGACGCGTTCGCCGCGGCCTGGAGCCGCGGGGACGACGCGCGCGCCGGCGCGCTGACCGACGCACGCGGTGCGGCGAAGGCGCTGAAGACGAACCGCGCCGGCCTCGACGGCGCGCAGGTGATGGTCCGGACCGGATCGCTGACGATGAAGGACGACAGCGCGACGGGGCGGCTGCGGATCCGGTGGCGCGTGCCGGCGATCGGGACGTTCGGCTACACCGCGCCGGTCACGGCGACCAAGGTCGAGGATCGCTGGGTCGTCCACTACAGCCCGCGGACGATCCACCCCCGCCTGACGCCGACGACCCGCCTGGGCACGAGCGCCACGACGCCCGAGCGGGCCGGCATCCTCGATCGCGACGGACGGGCGCTGGTGCAGGAGCGCGCGGTCGTGCGGGTCGGCCTGCAGCGCGACAAGGTGACCGACGTCAGGGCGAGCGCGACCGCGCTGGCCGACGCGCTCGACGTCGACGCGGACGCGCTCGTCAAGGCGGTGCGCGGCGCCGGTCCGAAGCAGTTCGTCGAGGCGCAGACGCTGCGCAAGGACGACTACGCCGCCAAGGAGGCCGAGCTCGACGGGATCGAGGGCCTGCTCGCGGTCGACGCGACGGCGCCGCTCGCGCCGACGCGCGCGTTCGCGCGCGCACTGCTGGGCGGCGTCGGGCCGGCGACGGCCGAGCAGGTGGAGGAGTCCGAGGGCAAGCTCGCGCCCGGCCAGCAGATCGGGCAGTGGGGGCTGCAGAAGGTCTTCGACGAGCGCCTTGCCGGTGCGCCGGAGCGCAGCATCCTGATCCGCGACGCCGAGACCGGCGACCCCGTGCGCACGCTGCGCAAACTCCCCGGCCGCGAGCCACGGGCGCTGCGGACGACGCTCTCCCGGCAGGCGCAGGACGCCGCCGAGCATGCGCTGGCCGACGAGCGCGCCGAGGCGGCGTCGATCGCGGTGCAGCCGTCGACCGGGGACATCCTCGCGGTCGCCAACCGGCCGGTCGACTCGACGTTCAACCGCGCGCTCGCCGGCGCCTACGCCCCGGGCTCGACGTTCAAGGTCATCTCGACCGCGGCGCTCCTGCGCGACGGGCTCGACCCCGGCCAGACCGTGGCCTGCCCGCGGACGCTCGTCGTCGACGGCAAGACGTTCAAGAACTTCGAGGGCGGCGAGGCCGGCGCCGCCACGTTCGCCGACGACTTCGCGATCTCGTGCAACACGGCGTTCGTCGAGCTCAGCTCGCGGCTGCCCGCGAGCGCGCTGCCGAAGGTGGCGAAGGACTACGGCGTCGGCCGCAGCTACGACCTGGCGGTCGGCACCGCCCGCTCCCGCGTGCCGGCCGGCACGGACGCGGTCAGCCGCGCCGCGGCGATGATCGGGCAGGACCGCATCACCGCCACGCCGCTCGCGATGGCCGGCGTCGCCGCCGCGGTCGCGGACGGCCGCTGGCGCCGGCCGCGGCTGCTCGCCGACGACCGCTCCCAGGCCGGCCCGCGAGCTGCCCAGCTCCGAGGTCGCCACGCTGCGCGAGCTGATGCGCTCGGTCGTCACGCGCGGCAGCGGCACCGCGCTCGCGAGCGTCCCCGGCGAGGTCGCGGGCAAGAGCGGCACCGCCGAGTTCGGCGACGCCCAGCCGCCCGAGACCCATGCCTGGTTCATCGCCTACCGCGGCGACGTGGCGCTCGCGGTGCTGGTCGAGAAGGGCCGCAGCGGCGGGTCCGTCGCGGCGCCGCTCGCGGCGCGCTTCTTCAGTGCGCTCGGCTGATCGCGGAGCGGAGGCGAACCTATACTCGCGCCGATGACCAGGGATGAAGTGCAGGCGTGGCTGGACGCCTATACGGAGGCGTGGCGCAGCTACGACGCGACAGCGATCAGCGATCTGTTCGCGCCCGATGCGACGTACGCGTTTCATCCCTACGAGGAGCCGGTCCGAGGCACCGACGCGATCGTCGCCGTATGGCTCAAGGAGCCCGATGAACCCTCTTCCTGGGATGCCTCGTACGCCCCGTCACTGATCCAGGACCGACAGGCGATCGCAACCGGCGAGACCCGCTACCTGAACAGTGGTCACGTCTTCTCGAACCTGTTCGAGCTGGACTTCGACATCGACGGACGCTGCACGCGCTTCGTGGAGTGGTACGTCCCGCACCCGTCAGCGTAGTTTCCGGTTGCCAGACGCAGGACGCTGGCGGGCGGCCTGTAGCGGCGGCGAGTTGACGCGGTAGATCTGGGCTTCAGCCGGCGTCGGGCGGATCGAGGTCGATGCGGACGCTGAGCAGATCGGTGCCCATCAGGCGAACGACGAGGGCGTTGAGCCGGAGTCCCATCCGGCGCAGGCGCGCCCGCGGATCGTCCTCGTCGACGACGCGGGCGACCCCGTGGCGCCAGCCATCGCGCAGCTTGATACGGACGCGCGGGTTCGAGCGGATGTTGCGGACGTAGCCCGCCCGGGCACCGTGCTCCGCCACGATCCACACGGTGTCCCCGTCGACGACGTGGCCGACCGGCGTCCGGCGCGGCACGCCGCTGCGGCGGCCGATCGTTTCGAGGATCGCGTAGCTGCGCGGCGCCAGGCCGTGCCGGACCGCCCAGCGCACGAGCGGGTTGACGACGCGGGTCGCCAGGCCGGTGCTGATCCGCCGCTTGTCCATGCGCTGCAGCTAGCTCACGCTCGGTTCCAGCGCCTCGCCGAGCTCCTGCAGCAACGCGCGCAGCTGAGCCACCTTGGCCGCGCCGAGCCGGGCGTCGAGCCGCGCCTCGACGTCGGCGACAAACTCCCGCACGATCGCGAACACGTCGTCGCCGCGCGCGGTCGCGCGCACGAGTTGGGCGCGACCGTCGCGCGGGTCCGGGACGCGCTCGACGTATCGGTGGCGCTCGAGGTGCTCGACGAGCTGGGTCATCGACTGGCGTGTCATGCCTGCCCGGTCGGCGAGCACGCTGACCCGCGTCCCGTCGTCGTCGAGGTACTGGAGGACGCTGCCGTGCGGGTAGCGGACGTCGGGGTGCCCGTGTTCCGCCAGCCGCTCGATGAGCTGCTCCGACAGGACCCGGAACGGCTCCCGCAGCAGGATGGGGAGGTTCTCGGGCGCGTCGCGCGCGGACGTCCGTGGCAGGCGGGGGGTTGACTTGGGCAAGGTGCCTGCCTATCGTATCTAGGCAGGCAACCTGCGTAAAGGAGCACCGTGTGAAAGTGGGAAGTGACGAGATCGAGGTGCGCGTGTCGAGCGCGCAGACGGGCGGCACGGTGATGGCGGCCGACGTCACGATGCCGGCCGGAGGCGGTCCGCCCGCGCTGCACCGGCACGCACCGGAGGAGATCTACCGGGGCGAGGCCGGGGAGTTCGCCATCTACTGCGAGGACGACGACGGCGTCGTGCAACGGACTCCGCTCGGTCGCGGCGATGTCGTGCACATCCCGGGCGGGCGCGCGCACACGGTGCGCAACGAGTCCGCCGCCGAGGCGCGCGCCTACGTCGTGTACCTCCCGGGCGGGGAGATGGAGGGCTTCGTCCGCGCCGCCGCGCAGCTCTCCGCGCCGGAGCCGGCATCCGTCATGGCGCTCGCCGAGCGCCACGGGATCGAGTTCACCGAACACTGAGCGTGCCGCGCCGTGAGCGCGACCGCGTCGCCGGCGGTCGCGCTCACCCCTCCGCCCCCGGGGCGCCGCAGTCAGCGTAAACGGCGAGCGGACGAATGACACCCGGGTTTCAGTTGATTTCCCTCCACGGTCAGACATGCGTGGACGCGTCTTTGCGCCACACGAACATGCCGCCCCGGACCTCGCCGCGGAGCCCGAGTTCCTGTACGGCCTCGGACACGCCCGGGTAGCGAGGGTGACCGTAGTCGTGGAAGGCCATCGCGCCGCCAGGCTGCACCGCGGCAGCGAAGGTGCGGTACGCGTCGATCGTGGACTCGCGGTCGTGGGCGCCGTCGACGAACACGAGCCCGGTGGACGCCGGCGCGGGCTGCGCCTCCTCCGCGCGGTGCCTGTGCAGTTCGATGCGGTCGCGAACCGGCCGCGCGAGGTTCAGGTAGCGCTCGCGCTCCGGGTGGACCTCCGGGTCGTAGCTTCGGACCCGCCGGCCGCTGTCAGCGAGCGCGAAGGCGACCGTGGTCCATGCGGTCGCGGTGCCGATCTCCGTGGCGTGCGTCAGGTTGTCAGTCTTCGCGCGAGGTCGCGACAGAGAGCGGGTGTGAGCGACTTCCGCCTTCGAGGCGCGTGGAGCTTCCGCGTGATCTAGGTGTCGCCCGCCCGCCAGGCCGTCCTGGCCGCGCAGACGTAGCGCGCCGCGACGCCTCGTGTGCATCTCGAGGATCTCGCCGCCGAGACGTTCGGGTCGCGGCGAACATGCCGCGGACGCTCGAGCACCCGCTGCCATGGCTCTACGCCGTCGCGCGCAAGGTGCTGTCCAACCATCGTCGCAAGGCGTCGCGCCGCGGCGTGCTCGCCGTAGATCCCGCCAGCGGTGATCCCGCCGAGCGGTTCCGCGGCGACCGCGGGCTCGCCCGCGCGTTCGCCCAACTGAGCGAGATGGGCCCGCACTAACCGGCTGTTAGGGTGACCTAACAATGCACGGACGCGTCGAATCGATCGAGTGGCCGACGCCCACGTACGCGCGGGTGGTGCTGAACGGCGACGGCCTGGCTGATTACGCGCCCGTCCCGTTCACCGACAGCTACGTCAACGTCGCGATCCCGCCCGCGGGCGCTCCGTACGCGGCGCCGTTCGACCTCGACGCGCTCAAGTCGCTGCCGCGCGAGCAACGCCCGTTCCGGCGCCGCATCACGGTGCGGCGCTGGGAGGCCGAGTCGCGCCGGCTGACGCTCGAGTTCGTCACCCACGGCGACGAAGGGGCGGCCGGGCCGTGGGCGGCGAACGCCCGCGCGGGCGATCCGCTGGTGTTCACCGGACCGGCCGGCGCGTACAACCCGGACCCGGCCGCCGACTGGCATCTGATGGTCGGCGACGAGTCCGCGCTGCCGGCGATCGCCGCGTCGCTCGAGGCGGTCCCGGCCGGTGTGCCGGTGGCCGTGAGGCTGATCAGCGACGGCCCGGACCACGAACTCGCGCTCGCCACACCCGGACAGCTGGACCTGGCCTGGCTGCACCGCACCGGCGATCCCGCCGCTGACGAGGAACTGCTCGCCCAGTCGGTGGCGGCGCTGGCCTTCCCGGCCGGTCGCGTCCACGCTTTCGTGCACGGCGAGGCCGGCGAGACCCGGGCCGTCCGCCGCCACCTGCTCGCCGACCGCGGACTGGACGGCGAGCAGTTGTCCTGCTCGCCGTACTGGCACCGGGGCCTGACCGACGAGGCGTGGCGGGAGATCAAGGCCGCCTGGAACGCCGAGGTCGCGCGCGACGTGGGTTAGGCGACGCGCTCCGCCGGCGGGATGTGGTGGTTGCCGACGAACACGTCGCTCGGGTCGTAGCGGAGCCTTGACCTCGCGCAGTCGCTCCCAGACGTCGGGCGCGAAGAAGCGGCTCGCGTCGGCCGGCACCTCGACGAAGTTGGGGTAGTCGCCGGCGCGGTGCGGTGCAGAGCACGGCGTCGACGTCGGCCAGCGCGTCGCGGACCGCGACGTCGCACGCCTCGTCCATGACGACGCCGAGCGCCAGCATGCAGATCTCGCCCGGGCAGCGTCGCGCGGGCGCCGGCGCCGGGGGTCTCGCGCGCCAGCGCGCCGCCCATGTGGCGGAACTGGAGCATCGTCACCGTCGGGCCGCGGCCGGAGTCGGGCCCGACCTTCGCCATCAGCTCGTCGATCGTCTCCGCGGGCAGCTCGTCGAGGAGCTGATGCGTGAGGTGGAACGGCAGCGGGTCGAGCGGGTCCATGGCCAGGTCGCCGAGCACGACCGGCGGGACCATCGCGAACGTGTCGCGCTCCGGCCCGAGGTCGCGCAGCGGCGCCAGCAGCGCGCGGCCCTCGGCCTCGTTGCCCAGGAACGCGGCCATCACGACGGCGACGGAGCGGCCCGCGCGCGAACGGCGGCACGTCGGGGAGCGGCGGGAAGTGGATCACCGACGCCCAGGACATGAGCTCGTCGGGCAGCGTGGGCAGCAGCTCGTTCCAGGTGTGCAGCACCTCGGCGGCGCGCTCGAACGCGAAGAACAACGCGCCCGCGTAGAGCTCGTCGACCTCGCTGGACCTCGAACTCGATCGCGGTCACGACGCCGAAGTTGCCGCCGCCGCCGCGCAGCGCCCAGAACAGGTCGGGGTGGTGCTCGGCGTCGGCGCGCACCAGCTTGCCGTCGGCGGTGACGAGCTCGAACGCGGTCACGGCGTTGGTCTGCAGGCCGTACTTGCGCGCCAGCCAGCCCATGCCGCCGCCGAGCGAGTAGCCGGCGATCCCGACGTCCGGCGAGGAGCCGTGCAGGCCGGCCAGGCCGTGGGCCGAGAGCCGCGGCGCGACCCGGTCCCACTTGACGCCGGCGCCGACGCGGACGCGCCGGGCGCCCGGATCGACGCGGACCTCCTGCAGCCCGCTGACGTTCAGCAGCAGCGTGCCTTCTCGAGGTCGCCGAGCGGCCCCTGGTTGTGGGCGGTCGCCTGCGGCGCGACGCGCAGCCCGTGCGGCGGGCGTAGGCGACCGCCGTCGGCGACGTCCTTGGCGTCGGTCGGGAAGCGCGACCGCGGCGGGATGCTGGTCGAGCAGGAGATTGAAGGCGGAGCGCGCCTCGTCCCAGCCCGGATCGCCGGGGAGCAGGATGGTGGCGGTGAGCGCGTCGGCGAGCGAGGGGAGTGGCGCGATGAGCATGCTGTCGATGGTCGGGCCAGAGGCGCCCTGCCGTCGATCCCGCGAAACGCAGGGTGATTGCGGCACGCGCGCCCCCCACGTTTCAGGGGGAGGGGCGGTCAACCGCCTGCCGATGTCGAGCTAGCCGCATCGCCGCACCCGCCGAGCGCCCGTAACGTCGCCGCCATGACATCGAGCGCGTCCCTCGACCTCGCACGAGCGGCGCGACGGATCGACGCACTCGCCGCCGAGCAGCTGCCCGCCCAGCACCTGATCGAGGGCGTCGCCGAGGAGCTGCGCGCGGCGATGCCGATCGACGCACTCGTCATGGCCGCGACCGACCCGGACACCCTGCTCGGGCTCGGCGCCGGCGTCGTCCACGGCGTTGCCGCGACACGATGTGCGCGCCGTTCTGGGAGTACGAGTTCGAGGTCCCGGACTTCAACAAGTTCAGCGACCTCGCGCGCGGTCCGCGGCAGGTCGCCGACCTGCACGCCGCGACCGGCGGGCGCCCGCAGCGCAGCGCGCGCTGGCGCGAGTTCCGCACGTTCATCGACGCCGACGCGGAGCTGCGCGCGACGTTCAACGCCGGCGGCCGCGGCTGGGGGCTGCTGCAGCTCAACCGCGCCGGGACCGTCGCACGGCTTCAGCGACGAGGAGGTCGCGTTCGTCGAGCGCGATCGCGCCGATCGTCGGCCGCGCGCTGCGGCCGTCGCTGATCTCCCATCCGGCTCGTCTGTCGCCGCCGCGCGGGCCGGGGATGGCGATCGTCGACGCCGACAACCGCCTCGTGTCCGCGACGCCGGAGGCGCTGGCCTGGTTCGACGACATCGAGTCGGTCTACCGCTGCCCGATCCGGACTCGGCCGCGACGTGCCGAGCGAGGTCGTCGTCGCCGCGCAGGAGGCCCGCGCCCGCGCCGCGGCGCACCCGCACCCGCGCTGCGGACCCGCGGCGGCGTGTGGCTGCTCATCCACGCCTCGTGCCTGCAGGGCGCCGACGGCGGCCGACGCCGCCGTGGTGATCGAGCCGGCCAAGGCGAGCGAGGTGGCGCCGCTGATCGTCGACGCGTACGAGCTCACGCCGCGCGAGGTCGACGTCACTCGCGCGCTCGCGCGCGGCCTGACGACGAACGAGATCGCGCGCGAGCTCCACCTCTCGCGCTACACGGTCCAGGACCACCTGAAGTCCGTCTACGAGAAGGCCGGCGTCTCGAGCCGCGGCGAGCTCGTGGCGAAGATGTTCGCCGACCACTACCACGACGGCCTCGTCGACGCGATCGAGCACGCAGCAGCCGCTTGATAGCTCGCGTCGACCCGCGGAACGGCGACGTCTTGTCGCTCTAATCCCAGGTCAGCTCGACCAGCGCGGGGCCGGGCGGACCTGACACCGCGAGCAGCACGGATCCCCAGGGCGTGCCGGTCGTCGATGTGAGCTCCCAGGCCACGTCGAACACGGCATCGGGATCGTCGCCGGGGCCGAGCAGCGTCAGAACGTCGTCGACCGCGACGACGCGCAGCGCGCCGACCGCCGGCGCGTCGGGCATGTCGAGCCGGCGCACGTCGTCCTCGACGCGCAGCTCGACCTCGGATGGCCCGCTGCGCCCCGAGATCCACGGCCTGCCGTCGGCGGTGAGCCCGGCGGCCTGGAGCGGGATCTCCTCGTCGGCGCGGCGTATACCGCCCCCCACGGCCGTGACAAGCGCGTCGGCCGTGGCCGTGAGCAGTCGCTCGTGCGGCTCCACCGTGACCGGCCGGCGAGTCACCGAGCCGTCGAGCTCGACGAGTTCCAGAGAGTCGTCTGCGAGCCGGGCGAGCGCGCCGCCGGCCGCGGGCGCCGACGCGGGACCTCCGCGCCACGGGACGCGGTGCTGCTCGCGCCCGTCCGCGTCGAGCAGCAGCGCCTCGTCGAGCGTCACCGCCCACACCGCATCCTCAGGAGCCGGAATCAGGACAACCGCATGCGCTCCCACCGAGCGGACCGCTCCGCCCTCGGCGTCATGCTGGACGATCTGGCCGGGATGCAGCGCCCAGAAGCCGCCGTCGTCGCGGGCGGCCGCCGCCAACGGCGCCGAGGTCAGCTCGACGATCCGGTCCCCCAGCACAACCCGCGGTTGCGGGCCGCCGGAGCCCGCCAGCACGCGTGCCGCGATCCGGCCGCCCACGGACGCGGACGGGACGAGCGACGCGTGCGCGAGCCGCACGCGCGGACCCGGCGTCACCAGGAACGAACCGCCCTCCGGCGGCCCGACCTCTCCCACGGAGTCCTCGAGATCCTCGCCCCACCGCAGGACGAGTCGCGACGCCATCACCACGGCGGATTGCCGATGTGCACGGTCCCGGCGAGTTCGTCGACGCGGATCCGCTGCGTGGCGTACTCGCCGCGCGGCTGGTTCCAGAGGCTGATGGCCTGATCGCCGCCGATCGAGATCGCGACGTGGCCGGGGTAGGTCCCGCCGTCGAAATAGAACAACAACTGGCCCGCGACCGGCTGGACGGCCGGATAGCGCGGCAGCGCCGCAGTCCAGCCGAGGCGCTGCCAGATCAGCACGTTCGGGTCCGGCGCGGCCAGCGCGTCCATGTAGAACTGCTCGATCCAGGGCTGCCCGATCGCACCGATCAGGTACGCCGAGTACAGGATCATCTCCCAGCAGTTCATGGTCGCGGTCGACGGGAGCGTCCCGGTCCCCTTCTGGGTGACGAAGTAGTCGAAGAAGTCGTTCGCCGGCGGGTTCTCCCAGTGCTGCGAGCCCTCGAGCAGCGCCGAGATGAGCGACACGCCGACGTCGGGGCCGAGTCGCTCGCGCGCGAGTTGGCGAACGCGGACGTTGGCGAGCGCGGTGCGCCGCTCGGCCAGCGGCGCCGCGTGCACGTCAGCGATCAGCGCGTCGTAGTGGACCGGCCCGTAGATCTCGAGCCCGGCGATCAGCCGGTCGGCGAGTGTGGTCGCCGCCGGTGCGGCTGTGCCCGGACCTGGTTGGCGCGCGACCGCCGCGCGGCGCCGCGCGACATACCGCGCGAGCGCGGCGCTGCTCAGCGCGGGCGGCGCGACCGGCGGCTGCTCCCGCGCCGCCTCATCGTGCTCCGAGGCATCCGGGCGGAGGGCGCGGCGATCGTACATCCGGTGCCGACTCTCACGCACCGGACCGGCGTCGTCAAGCCGCGCGCTCCGCCGCGGTCGGTGCGGCGACGAGGCTGTGGCCGACGCCGAACACGTTGTCCGGGTCGTAGGCGCGCTTGAGCTCGAGCAGCCGCGCGAGGTCGGCCGCGGTGTACGCATCGCGCGTGCGCGAGGTGTCCTTGAGGAAGTTCAGGAACGAACCGCCGGTGACGTGCGGCGCGAGCGGCGTCGATGTCCTCGCCGTCGACCGTGACGGAGAACGGGACCTGGCGGTGGCCCGCCGGCGTGGTCCCGCGCGCGATCGCGCCGCCCCAGCGCTTGACCTCGACCGCGTCGGCGGTGTCGGCCATGCGCAGGATCGCGTCGACCGGCACGTCGCGCAGCAGTTCGAAGCGCCGCGGCGGCGTGCCGCCGATCGTGCCCGTCTCGCTGTAGGGCATCGCGCGGAACGTGTCCGCGAACGGCTCGCCGAGGAACAGCGGCGCGAGCGCGCGCCACGCGTCGTCGGCGCCGCCGGCGTAGACGCCGCGCAGCGCCACCGCGTCGGGCGTGACCACGACGGAGACGTTCAGCGCCTCCGGCATGGCGTACTCGCGAAAGCGCGCCAGCAGGTGCGGCGCGAGCCCGCGGTCGAAGCGCGCGACGCCGCCGAAGACCTCGCGCAGCGGATGCAGCCCGAACTCGAGCGAGGTCGCCACGCCGAAGTTCCCGCCCGCCCCGCGCAGCGCCCAGAACAGGCCGCGGCGGCGGTCCTCGCGGGCGGTCAGCGTCTCGCCGTCGGCGGTCACCACGTCGGCGCGGATCAGGTTGTCGGCGGCGAGGCCGTACTTGCGCGACAGGAAGCCGTGGCCGCCGCCGAACGTGAAGCCGGTGACGCCGACGGTGGCGTTCGTGCCGGACACCGGCGCGAGGCCGAACGGCGCGGCGGCCTCGATCACGTCGCCCCAGGTGGCGCCCGGGCCGACGCGCGCGGTCCGGCGGTCGGGATCAACGAGCACCGAGCGCATCTGCGACGTGTCGATCAGCAGCGTGTCCGGGCGACGGCTCGGCGAACGTGCCGTGACCGGTCGCGCGGACGGCGACGCGCATGCCGCTGGCGCGGGCGGTGAGCACGGCACGGCGGATGTCAGCGGGGGTGGCGGCTTCGATCATGCCCGCTAAGACCGACGCGGGCGACGAAACTCATCGCTCGCTCCGAGCGGAGCGCGCGCTTGTGCGCGCGCTATGGCCGGGAGGCCAGGATACGACCGCAGAAGGTTTGGTACGGCCCGAAGTCGTCGGGTGCCGGGTCGGCGTAGGACTCGAGCCCGGGCCGCGCTCGGAACGGGTCGGAGACCACGTCGACCAGGCGCTGGAACGGCTCGAGGTCGCCGGCGGTGGCGGCCTCCAGCGCCTCCTCAACGAGGTGGTTGCGCGGGATGTAGATCGGGTTGACGCGGTCCATCGCGTCGGCGGCTCGCGGATCCTGCCACCTGCTCGCGCCCAGCGCACTCGAAGCCGGAGTCGGCGAACAGCCCGGCGCGGGCAGCGCGTCGCCGCGCAGCGACGCCGCCAGCGCCCGGAACGTCGACGTGTAGTCGACCCGCTGCTCGTGCAGCAGCCGCAGCAGGTCGTCGACGAGCGCGTCGGTCACGTCGCCGGCCTCGGCGAGGCCGAGCTTGGCGCGCATGCCCGCGCTCCAGTGCCGGTCGAAGCGTTCCGGGAAGGTATTCGAGCACCGCGGTCGCCGCGGCGACCGCCGCTCGCTGTCGTCGTCGATCAGCGGCAGCAGCGTCTCGGCGAGCCGCGCCAGGTTCCACTGCGCGATCTGCGGCTGGTTGCCGTAGGCGTAGCGGCCGCCGTGGTCGATCGAGCTGAAGACCGTCGCCGGGTCGTACGCGTCCATGAACGCGCACGGCCCGTAGTCGATCGTCTCGCCCGAGATCGCCATGTTGTCGGTGTTCATCACGCCGTGGATGAACCCGACCAGCATCCACTGGGCGATCAGCGCCGCCTGCGCGTCGACCACGCGCTCGAAGAACGTCCAGGTACGGGTGTCGGCCTCGCGGCGGGGTAGTGGCGGCGATGGCGTAGTCGGCGAGCCGCCGGACGAGCGTCCGGGCCGCCGTCGCCGACGCGTACTCGAACGTGCCGACGCGGATGTGGCTGGCGGCCACGCGCGTCAGCACGGCGCCCGGCAGCGGCCGCTCGCGCATCACCCGCTCGCCGGTGGCCACGACGGCGAGCGCGCGCGTGGTCGGGATGCCGAGCGCGTGCATCGCCTCGCCGATCACGTACTCGCGCAGCATCGGGCCGACGGCCGCCTTGCCGTCGCCGCCGCGCGAGAACGGCGTCCGCCCGGAGCCCTTCAGATGGAGGTCGCGGCCATCGGCACCTCGCCGAGCAGCAGCGCGCGGCCGTCGCCGAGGCGCGGCGAGTAGCCGCCGAACTGGTGTCCGGCGTACGCCTGCGCGACCGGCGCGCGCGGCGCCGCTGCCGGCGAAGAGCGCGACGCCGTCGTCCGCGCGCAGCGCCGCCGAGTCCGCGCCGAGCTCGGCCGCCAGCGGTCGTTGAGTGCCAGCAGCCGCGGCGCGGCGACCGCAGCGCCCTGCCAGGGCACGTAGAGCCCCTCCAGCTCGCGGACGAACGAATCGTCGAAGGCGAACAGGCGGGAGGCGGTGACACTCATCCCTTTGAGGCTACCCCGATGAGTTTCGGCGCCGGCGCGGGTACTGGATACATGGACCCATCGATGACACGCAACGTCGTCCTCTACCAGCTCCTGTCGCTCGACGGTGTGGCCGAGGAGCCGGGCGACTGGATGTTCGACGGCGGCGACGAGATGTTCGCGAACCTCGCCGCCACGATCGAGACGCAGGACGACATCCTGCTCGGCCGCGGCACCTACGACTACTGGGTCGGCTACTGGCCGACGTCCGCCATCGAGCCGTTCGCGTCGTTCATCAACGGCACCCGCAAGCACGTCTTCACGTCGAGCGAGCCCACCGAGCAGTGGGACAACAGCACGTTCGTGTCGACGCCGGCGGAGGGCTACGTGGCGAAGCTCAAGGAGCAGCCCGGCGGCGACATCGGCATCCACGGCAGCATCGCGCTCGCCGGCTCGCTGCTGCGCGCGCGGCTCGTGGACGAGTTGCGGCTCGTCGTCGCGCCCTCGCTGGCCGGGAAGGGCCGGCGGCTGTTCGCCGACGACGACGCGCTCGACTCGCTCGAGCTACTCGACGTGGCGCGCAGCCCGAAGGGCACGCTGTTCCTGCATTACCGGCGAGTCGCCTGATCGGCGACCGGCGCCGGCGGCACCGTCACGATCTCGGTGACGCGCGGAAAGCGGTAAATGTGGGTTGCGGCGTTCACGTCTTCGCAGTATCAAACAACCGTTTGGTTTTGTCAACGGCGTCGTCGACATTCACAACGATCTTTGGCGAGCCCGACATGGAGTGGTGGCGGAACCCGATCTACGGTGCGGCGAGTCGATAGGGAGGAGAGAGCCCATGGCCACCGCCGCACGGCCGGCCGTCAAGAGCTACTCGCAACTGTTCATCGGCGGTCGCTGGGTAGCGCCGTCGAGCGACAGCGTGATCGAGGTCATATCGCCGGTGACGGAAGAGGTGATCGCCACCGTCCCCGAGGCGCAACCGGCAGACGTCGACGCCGCCGTCGCCGCGGCGCGCCGCGCGTTTGACGAGGGCCCGTGGCCGCGCATGGACGCGGCCGAGCGGGCCGCCGCGCTCCTGCGCATCCGCCACGAGGTCGAGCAGCGCTTCGAGGACATGGTGGCCTCGTTCACGGCCGAGATCGGCGCCCCGCTTGCCGTCAGCCGCGCGTTCCACGAGAACGCGTTGGCGATGTGGGCCGACGCCGCCACGCTGCACGAGCGCTTCGCGTTCGAGGAGACGCGGACATGGGCCGACGGCAGCGCGCGGATCGTGCGCGAGCCGGTCGGCGTCGTGGCCACGATCATCCCGTGGAACGGGCCGGTCGCGACCGCGTCGCTGAAGCTCGGGCCCGCGCTCGCTGCCGGTTGCACCGTCATCCTGAAGCCCGCGCCGGAAGGTCCGGTCAGCGTGATGCTGCTGGCCGAGGCGATCGAGGCCGCCGGGCTCCCCGAGGGCGTCGTGAGCATCCTCCCCACCGGGCGCGAGGTCGGCGAGCACCTCGTCTCGCACCCGGACGTCGACAAAGTCGCGTTCACGGGCAGCACGGCTGCCGGCCGGCGGATCATGAGCCTGTGCGGCGAGCGGATCGCGCGCGTGACGCTCGAGCTGGGCGGCAAGTCGGCCGCGATCATCGCCGACGACATCGCGCTCGACGACGTGCTGCCCGACATGGTCTTCGGCGGGATCGGCCACTCCGGCCAGGTGTGCGCCGCGTTGACGCGCATCCTGGTCCCGCGCGAGCGCCAGGACGAGGTCGTCGACGCGGTGGCCGGCATGCTCGACACGATCAAGGTCGGCGACCCCGAGGCCGACGACACCGTGCTCGGCCCGCTGGCCGCCGAGCGCCAGCGCGACCGCGTCGAGTCCTACGTCGAGCTCGGCAAGCAGGAGGGCGCCCGGCTCGTCACCGGCGGCGGCCGCCCCGCGGGCCTCGAGCAGCGGCTGGTTCGTCGAGCCGACGCTGTTCGCCGACGTCGACAACGGCATGCGGATCGCCCAGGAGGAGATCTTCGGCCCGGTGCTGTGCGTGATCCCGTTCGACGACGTCGACGACGCCGTGCGGATCGCCAACGACTCGCCGTACGGGCTGTCGGGCGCGGTCTACGCCAGCGACGCCGAGCTCGGCGAGCGGATCGCGCGCCGCGTCCGCACGGGCCAGATCTCGCGTCAACAGCTGGTCGATGTGCGTCGTGCAGCCGTTCGGCGGCTTCAAGCAGTCCGGGCTCGGGCGCGAGGGCAACGTCGAGGGCCTGTCGCCCTACCTCGAGACGAAGGTCATCCAGGGACTCGACGAGGGGAGCTGAGCATCGTGATCAAGGTGATGGCGCTGCTGACGCGCAAGCCCGGGCTGACGCTCGAGCAGTTCGACAGCCACTGGCACAAACCGCACGGCATCCCGCTGACGCTCAACATCGAGGGCATCCGGCACTCGGTGCAGAACGCCCGCCTGGCCGACGCCGACGATCTGGCGGACGCCCCGTTCGACGGCATCCCGGAGGTGTGGCTGGACGACCTCGCGGCCGCGGCCGCCATGCAGGAGGCGCCGGGCTACAAGGAGGCCGACGAGGACCAGCAGCACTTCATGGACATCCCGAAGCTCCAGTTCCTGCTCACCGAGGAGGACCCGGTCGACGGCGAGCCCGGCCCCGGCGACGCCGACGGCGTGAACGTGATCCGGCTGCTGCGTCGCGCTGACGGCGTGGAGCCGGAGCAGTTCGCGCAGGACTCGGCCGACGCCGAGCACGGCAAGGCCGTCGGCGCGATCCGCCACATCCGCTCGCGCAGCGTCCCGGAGAGCTACGTGAACGGCGGGCCCGCCTACGACGTCGTCCGCGAGCTGTGGTTCGAGGACCTCGACGCCGTCCGCGCGGCCAGCGAGACCGAGGCCTGGAACGAACTGATGAACCCCGACGGTGCCGATCCCGAGCGCTCCGTCACCTACATCGCCACCCAGAGGAGGCTGCGATGAGCACCAAGACCGTGATCGTCGGTGCGGGCAGCGGAGGCGGCGCGCTCGCGGCCCGGCTGACCGAGGACCCCGAGCAGGAGGTCGTGCTGGTCGAGGCCGGCCCCGACTACCCGGACCTGGAGTCGGTCCCGACCGACGTCAAAGACGCGTACGAGATGAGCGTCGTCAGCCACGACTGGGGCCTGCAGGCGTACTTCATCGAGCCCGCCTCGGCGCGCGAGCCGCAGCCGTACCCGCGCGGGCGCCTCGTCGGCGGCTCCTCGGCGGTCAACGCCGCCATCGCCCAGCGCGGCACGGTCGAGGACTTCGAGACGTGGGTGGCGGCCGGCAACGACGAGTGGTCCTACGACGACGTCCTGCCGTACTTCCGGCGGCTCGAGGCCGACCTCGACTACGGCGACACGCCCGACCACGGGGCGGACGGGCCGGTGCCGATCTTCCGCCACCCGCGCGACGAGTGGTCGGCCGGCGCGCGCGCGTTCGAGGCCGCCTGCCTGGCGCACGGCTTCCCGGCCTGCGAGGACTTCAACGCGCGTGGCTCGACCGGCATCGGTTCCGTGCCCCGCAACCAGATCGGCACCGTCCGCGCCAGCTCGCTCGTCACCTACATCGACCAGGCGCGCGAGCGCGAGAACCTGACGATCGTCGCCGGCGCGCACCTGTCGGCAGGGTGCTCTTCGACGGCACCCGCGCGATCGGGATCGAGGTCGACCACGACGGCGAGATCGAAACGATCCACGCCGACCGCGTCGTGCTGTCGTCCGGCGCGATCGGCTCGCCGCAGTTGCTGATGCTGTCCGGGATCGGTCCCGCCGAGTTGCTGAACAGCCTCGGCATCGAGCCGGTCGCGGTCAATGAGGCGGTCGGCAAGAACCTCCAGGACCACCCGTTCTGCCCGGTCATGGGCCTGCTCAAGGAGGACACCGAGCACGTCGGCGTGCGCGCGGAGCTGAAGTTCTCGACCGCCTCCGGCGGCCTCGTCGACGACATGATGCTGTTCGGCTCCGTGCTCGACCCGGCAACGCTCAACATGGACGTCGACACGCGTGGGCTGAAGGCGCTGACGCTCGTGTCGCTGCTGGCCAAGCCGCGCTCGATCGGCTGGATGACCGTCACCTCCACCGACCCCAAGGTGCAGCCGGAGCTGCACGTGAACTTCCTGTCGGACTACAGCGACGTCGAGCGACTGATGGAGTCGATGCGGCTCGCCTGGGAGATCGCCAACTCGGACGAACTGAAGGACGAGTGGGAGGAGATCCTGTTCCCCGACGCGGAGACGATCGCCGACGACGAGAAGCTCGAGGCGTTCATCCGTGCCGTCGCCAACACGAGCTACCACGGCAGCTGCACGTGCCGGATGGGGCCGGAGGGCGATCCGGCCGCGGTCGTCAGCCAGCGGCTCGCGGTGCACGGGACCGAGAACCTGTTCGTCGCCGACGCCTCGGTGATGGTCAACGTGCCGACCGGGCTGACCAACCTGACGTCGTACATGATCGGCGAGCGGCTGGCCGACTGGCTGAAGGCGGAGTCGGTCCCGGCAGTCGCCGGTGAGCGTTCGAACGCTGCTTGACAAACCAAACGACTGGTCGATAGGGTGTCGTGGCAATGACGGCCGCGGCACCCGCTGCGGGCCGGTCCGGCGCGCAGGCGTGGGCAGGGTTCGCAGCGTCATTCGAAGGGAGCTTCGACGCGTACTCGGATCGGGTCACGCGCCGGATGCAGGAGCTACCGACGTACGAGTTCGTGCCCGAGGCGGAGCTGCGCGGGATCGTGCGCGAGGGCCTCGGCGGTCTCGTGCCGCTCGTCGCCGAGCGGCGCGCGCCGAACCTGAACGAGCGCCGGCTGTACCGCCACACGACCGAGGCGCAGGCGTCGCAGGGCGTGACGCTCGACGAGATGATGCAGGCCTGGCACATGGGCTTCGACGTACTGCGGACCTGGGCCTCCGAGCACGTCGAGTCCGAAGGGCTGACCGGTGACGTCCTGCTCGACTTCCTCGACGTGACGATCCCCTGGCTCGACTCCGGCGTGTCCGTGTCGGTCGACTACTACCGGCTCGCCGCGCAGCGTTCGGCGCAGCTCGACGCGGAGGCACGCGCGGGTTTCGTGCGCCGCGTCCTGACCGGCGACGTCGGCGGCGAGGAGCTGCGCGTGCGCGCGCGCATGTACGGCCTCAATCCCCACCGCACCTATTACGCGCTCCGTGCCGGCGAGCCGATGCGGCTCGCACACGGCCTCGCGGCGGAGATCGATGGCGAGGTGTGGGGCTTCGCGCCTCGGTTGCCGGACGTCGACTTCGCCGTGGGCGTGTCCGGGCCCGTGCCGCTGGACGCGCTGGCACGCGCGTTCCGGCTCGCCACCCGCGCACTCGACTCGGCGACGGCGCTCGGCTGCACCGGCTGTCAGGACGTCTCCGCGCTCGGCGTCCACCCGGCCGTGCTCGCCGACCATGACGTCGGCGACGGGTTGATGGACCGCTTCATCGCTCCGGTCGAGTCGCTCGGGGCCACCGGCACCGAGATCCTGCAGACAGTGCACGCGTACATGAGCCACCAGGGCCACTGCGAGCGGACCGGCGCCGAGCTCTACGTGCACGCGAACACGGTCCGCTACCGCGTCCGCCGCTTCGAGGAGCTGACCGGCACGTCACTGCGCGACACGCCGACGTTCGTCGCCGCCTGGTGGGCGCTCGAGCGCCACCGGCTGCTCAGGCCAGCGCCGTGAGCAGCTCGTACGCTTCGGCGTAGACCTCCTCGACCGGCCGTGCCGCGTCGATCCGGCGCAGCAGGCCGAGCTCCTCGTAGTACCCGATGACCGGAGCGGTGTTTTTGTGGAACACGATCAGCCGCCGCCGAACCGTCGCCGGCGAGTCGTCGGCGCGTCCCTCCTTGCGACCCGCGATCCGGTCGATCACGACCTCGTCCGGCGCGTCGACCAGCACGGCCGCGGTCAGCGTTCGACCGGCCCGCTCCAGCAGGTCGGTCAGCGCATGCGCCTGCGCGAGCGTGCGCGGGAAGCCGTCGAGCAGGAACCGCGGGCTCTCCTGGATCCGCTCCTCGACCATCGCCACGACGAGCTCGTCCGGCACCAGCCGGCCCGCGGTCATGTGCTCGGACGCCGCCTGGCCCAGCTCGGTCCCGCGCGCGCAGTGGTCGCGCAGCAGGTCGCCGGTCGCGATGTGCTCCAGCCCGAACTCCTCGCGCAGCCGCGCCGCCTGCGTGCCCTTGCCGACACCCGGCGGGCCGATCAACACCAATCCGACACTCATGCCCGTACCGCGCTCAGCTCGTAGTGGAAGAACCCGTCGGCGTCCTCAGAGCGGCTGATCGCGCCGGTGAGCCGCAGGTGGCGCAGGTAGGCCATGATCTCGGTGAGGCGCCAGACCATCGCGGTCGGCTCGAGGTCGCCGAACACGCGGCGCGGTGATCTCGTGGCCGCTGTCGGCGCCGTCGCGGATCGCCGCCGACCGTCGCGTCCAGCCGCGTCGCGACGCCGGCGCGGTGCTCGGCGATGATCGCGCGGCAGGTCCTCGAGCGCGCGCCCGTGGCCGGGCAGCGCGAGCGCGAACGGGCCGAGCGCCTCGACGCGGTCCAGCGAGCCGAGGAACTCGGCCACCGGGTCGTTCGAGTAGCCGTAGTCGAACCACGGCGTGAACGCGGGGGCCAGCAGGTCGCCGAGGATGATCGTCCGCGCGGTCGACCAGCGAGACGTGCGACGGCGCGTGGCCGGGCGTCTCGATCACCTCCCAGGGCCCGATCCTGTCGCCGTCGCGCATCGGCCGCGTCGGCTCGACCGGCGCCAGCACGCCGTCGACCTCCTCGGCCACGTCGCCGTAGTCCGGCAGATGCTCCTCGGGCACGCCCTCGGCCCGCGCCCGCCGCCGCCGCGCGGCGTCGATCCGCTCCGGATCGCGCGTGCGCGTCGTAGAAGTGCGCCGTGTCCGGGTGCATGAGGAACTCGCACCCGCTGCGCCTCGATCACCCACTGCGCCAGCCCGACGTGGTCGGAGTGCGCGTGGGTGCCGACCAGCAGCGCGCACGTCCCCGACCGACGCGCCGGCGATCGCCAGCGCGGCGCTCAGCGACGCGCGGTGGCTCGGGTGCCCCGCCGACCCGCAGTCGACGAGCACGCGCTCGTCCGCGAGCCAGTACGCGTTGACGTGCGGGACCAGCGGCCAGGGGAGGGGCAGCCGCAGCTGCCACACCCCCGGCGCCAGCTCGAACGCGCGCGCGCGCTCCGGCGGGACCGCCCAGCTATCGGGCGGCGGCCCGACCATCGGCCTCGAGCGCGGCGCGCAGCGCCTTGCGGACGGCGTGCGAGTCGTACCACGAGGACAGCTTCACGATCCGCCCGTCGTCGTCGAGGTCGAACACGTCGATCGCGTCGAACTCCATCGGCTGCCCCGTTCTCGAGCCGGCCCGTGAAGTGGATCTCGACCGTCACGGTCGAGCCGGCCTCGATGATCCGCGTCGGGTCGTCGTAGTGCTCGGGATACAGCCGCAGCGCCGCGCGGAAGTACGATGGCGACCTCCTCCGGCCCGCGCCGCGGGCTCGATGCCGGGCGCGATCAGCACGCCGTCGCGCGCGAACAGCGCGCCGACGTCGTCGTAGCGCTCGTCGTTGATGCCGTCGAAGTAGGCCTGGACCGTGCTCATCAGATCGCGCTGGATCAGGGTGCCGGTGCCGAACCCGCCGCCGCAGCACATCGTCACGAAGCCGATCTCCTTGTCGTCGTCCTCGAGCTCGTGCAGCAGGGTGGTGATCAGCCGCGCGCCGGTCGAGCCGAGCGGATGCCCGAGCGCCATCGCGCCGCCGCGCGGGTTGACGCGCTCCATGTCCGGGCTTGTGCTCGCGCGCCCACGCCGCGACCACGGGCGCGAACGCCTCGTTGATCTCGATGTAGTCGATGTCGTTGATCGTCATCCCGTTGCGCTCGAGGATCTTCGTCGTCGCCGGGATCGGGCCCTCGAGCATCTTCACCGGGTCGCAGCCGACCGTCGTCTGGTCGATGATCCGCGCGCGCGGCGTCAGCCCCAGCGCGTCGGCCTTCTCGCGCGCCATCAGCAGCACGGCGGCCGCGCCGTCGGAGATCTGCGACGCGTTGCCCGCCGTCACCACGCCGTCCGGCTTGAACGCGGGCTTCAACGCGGCCAGCGCCTCGAGCGTCGTCTCCGGCCGGATGCCCTGATCGCGCACGTACGATGTCGCCGTTGACCCGCATCGGCAGGATCTCGCGCTCGAACCAGCCCTGCTCGGTCGCGTGATGCGCCTTCTGGTGCGAGCGCAGCGCGAGCTCGTCGAGCTCCGAGCGCGGGATCTCCCACTGCTCGGCGATCAGCTCGGCGCCGATGCCCTGGTTCTTGACCGGCTGGTGCGCGAAGAACGCCTCGGTGAACGGCGAGCCGTGGCGCTCCATCACGTCGGCGCCGTCGGCGAACGAGATGTGGCCCATGTGCTCGACGCCCGAGCCGATCACGACGTCGTGGATGCCGGCCGCGATCTGCAGCGCGCCGAAGTTGACCGCCTGCTGCGCGGAGCCGCACTGGCGGTCCATCGTCGTCGCGGCGGCCTCGATCGGCAGGCCCTCCTGCAGCCACGCGTTGCGGGCGATGTTCTGGCCCTGCTCGCCGAACTGCTGCGCGCAGCCGGCGAGCACGTCCTCGACCTCGGACGGGTCCACGCCCGCGCGCTCGAGCAGCTCGACGTACGTGCGCCCGAGCAGGTCCGCGGGGTGCAGGTCCTTGTAGTAGCCCTTCTCGAGGTGGCCGCGGCCGATCGGCGTCCGAACGGCCTCGACGATGACGACTTCACGCCCCTGCTGCCTCATGTCGAAGCTCCCGTCGGCGTCACGCGCGGGCCGGTCGGCCACGCGTACTCGATCCCGTCGGCGATCACCGTGCGCGTGTTCTCGGGAAGGATCACGTCGTCGAGGATGATGTTGGCCGCGGCCTCCCACGGCTCGGACTCGGCCGCCCACTCGGCCTCGAGCTGGGCCACGAGCGCGTCGTGCGCCTCCTTGCCCTCCTCGGCGAGCACGCTGTCGAGCTTGCGCTTGTAGACGGTGCGCACGCCGGTGTCCGGCGCCATGAAGCCCATCTCGGCCGTCGGCCACGCGAACAGCAGGTCGGGGCGGACCGGGCGGCCGCCGAGCGCGATGTGCCCGCCGCCGTAGGCCTTGCGCACGACGACCGCGATCTTCGGCACCCGCGCGTACGCGAGCGTCGTGACGACGTTCTTGTAGCCGGCGAGGATGCCGCCGCGCTCCGCGTCCTTGCCGATCATCAGGCCCGGGCACGTCCTGCAGGAACGTCAGCGGGATGTTGAACGTGTCGCAGAGCTTCGCGAAGCCGGCGAGCTTGGTCAGCGCCGGCACGTCGAGCACGCCCGCGCGCTGCATCGGCTGGCTGGCGACGACGCCGACGGCGTTGCCCTCGATGCGCGCGAAGCCGGTGATCAGGCTGCGCCCGTAGCGCTCGCCCCACTGGAACAGCGAGTCGGCGTCGACGATGCACTCGATCACCTTGCGCATGTCGTAGCCGCGGCGCGGCTCGCGCGGGACGAGCGTGGCCAGCTCGGCCGGGTCGCGCGCCGGATCGACGGGCGGCGCGACCGGCGCCGGCAGCGCGGCCGAGTCGGGCATGTAGGAGAGGTAGCGGCGCATCGCGTCGAACGCCTCGGTCTCGCTCGTCGACGACCATGTGGACGGCGCCGCTGGTCTCGTGCGCGACCTTCGGGCCGCCGAGCTCGTCGGCCTCGACCTTCTCGCCGATCGCGGCCTCGATCACGGGCGGGCCGGACAGCGCGACCGCCGAGTCCTTGCGCATGACCACGAAGTGACCCATCGCGGCGTGCAGCGCGGCGTCGCCGTAGGCCGGGCCGAGCACCGCGGTCATGTGCGGGATCGCCGGGAAGCCGGCGGGCGACTGCAGGAACGTGCCGAAGTCGAACGGGACGCCGGAGAAGCGCCAGCCGAGCAGATCCGGCAGGCGGCCGCCGTCGTTGTCGGAGAGGCAGATCAGCGGCATGCTGCGGCGCCCGGCCCACTCGGCGATCCGGTTCTGCTTGCGCATGTTGACCGGCGCCGTGGTGCCGGTCAGGACGGTCGTGTCGATGGCGATGATCGCCACGCGGCGGCCGTCGATGCGGCCGAGGCCGGTGACGACGCCGTCGCCCGTGGTGACCTTGTCCGGGCGCCGGAACTCGGGCTCGGCGAGCATGCCGAGCTCGTACCAGGAGTCGGGATCGATCAGCTGGTCGATCCGCTCGCGGGCCGTCTGGCGGCCGGTGGCGCGGATCTTCTCGATGTAGCGCGCGCCGCCGCCTTCAAGGCCCTGGCGGCGCCGTCGCTCGAGCTCCTCGTAGGGATCCGTCTGCACGGTCGTTTCCGTTGACACTTCCGTTACCGCCCCTTGAATTGTGGCTGGCGCCGTTCTTTGAATGCGTCGATGCCTTCGGCGAAGTCTTCGGTGCACTGCAGGAAGCCGACGGCGTCGATCGCGTGCCGATAGGCCTCCTCGAAGCGCGCGTTGAGTACCTGCTTGCCGACGGCGAGCGCGAGCGGCGCCTTGTCGGCGATCTTGGCCGCGAGCGCCTCGGCCGCGGCGAGGTGCTCGCCGGCCGGCGTGACGCGGTTCACGAGCCCGGCCAGCTGCGCCTCGCGCGCGTCCAGGATCTCGCCCGCGAGCACCATCAGCTTCAGCCAGTGCAGGTTCACGTGCGCGGCCCCGCGCGCGACGCCCGGGACCGGGGATCAGCCCGACGGTCGCCTCGGGCGTGCCGAACTTCGCGGTCTCGTCGGCGATCACGATGTCGCAGACCATCGTCAGCTCGCAGCCGCCGCCGACGGCGTGGCCGTGGACGGCCGCGATCGTCGGCTTGGTGAACGTGTCGACCGCCTGCATCGCGCCCATCGCCTCGCGCAGGTAGGCGCGCTTGTCCGCGGCGCCCGACAGCTCGCCGAAGCCCTCGATGTCGCCGCCGACGGAGAAGCAGCGGCCGGCGCCGTGGAAGATCAGGACGCGCACGGCGTCGTCACGCTCCGCCTGATCGAGCACGCGACGCAGGTCGTCCCAGAACGACCGCGTCATCGCGTTGAGCTTCTCGGGCCGGTCGAGCGTGGCGTACGCGATCGGTCCTTCGGTGCGGTAGGAGAGCATCGTGGCGGAAGCGTAGCAAAACCTTCCAGACGGTTGGTAGATTTTTTTCGCGATCCTGGATTACACTCGCCGACCATGGAACCGATGCGAGTCACACTGGGCGCCCCCGGGCGGATCATGCCTCCGGCCTCGAAGGCGGTGGAGTTCGCGCAGCAGGCCGAGGCGGACGGCTTCGACGCCATCTGGTGGCCCTGCCACCTGATGGGTTGGACGCCGGACTCGGTGTGGACCGAGGACCTGACCGCGCTCGCGAACTACCAGGCGAACCCGCATCAGTACTTCCACCCGCTGATGATGATGGGCGCCGCCGGCGCCGCCACCGAGCGCATCAAGGTCGGCGTGTGCGTGACCGACACGATCCGCCGCCACCCCGCGCAGCTCGCCCAGGAGGCGCTGACCGCCTCGCATCTCGCCCGCGGGCGCGCGATCCTCGGCCTCGGCTCGGGCGAGCGCATGAACATCGAGCCCTACGGCATGGAGTTCCACAAGCCCGTCGGCCGCCTCGAGGAGGCGATCCGGGTCATCCGCATGCTGTGGGAGTCCCAGGGCGCCACCGTCGACTTCGCCGGCGACTTCTTCAACCTCAAGGACGCGGTCTTCGGGCTTCCGCTCTACGAGGACACGCCGCCGCCGATCTGGCTCGCCGCCCACGGCCCGCGCATGCTGCGCATCTGCGGCGAGCTCGCCGACGGCTGGCTGCCGACCAACATCAAGCCCGACGCCTACGGCGAGAAGCTCGGCAAGATCCGCGCGAGCGCCGAGAAGGCCGGCCGCGACCCCGACGCGATCACGCCGTCGATGCTCGCCTACGTGATGTGCGCGCCCGACGAGGAGACGCTCGAGCGGATGTGCGACTCGCCGCTCGCGCGGCTGCTGTTCGCCGCCGTCGACCTGCCGCAGGAGACCTACGAGCGCTACGGCTCGACGTCGCCGTTCGAGGGCGGCACGGGCTTCCACTCGTTCCTGCCGTCCACCGTCACGCGCGAGGAGGCGATGCGGATCGTCGACCACATCCCGGGCGGGATCGTGCGCGACCACACGCTGTGCGGGACGCCGGAGCAGATCGCCGAGCAGATCCGCGCCTACCAGGAGGTCGGCCTGCGCGACGTCGTGCTGTGGAACATCACGCCGTTCGGCGACCCGGAGCTGTCGGTCTACTCGTTCCGCGCCCTGCGCGAGCTGCGCGGCCTGCTCGAGGGGGCGCCCACGCCGAGCTGACGGGACGTGACGCTCGTCACCGCCGTCCTCCTGATCGTGGGCGCGGCGGCGGCGCGCGCGTAGACCGCGCGCGGCCCGCCGGTTAGGGTGGCGCTGAGCGGGCCATGAGCGCGGGTATCGAGATCCGGCTGCTGGGGCCGCTGCAGGTCGCCGGCGTGGAGTTCGAGGGCGCGAAGCAGCGGCGGCTGTTCGTCGCGCTGGCGCTGCGCGCGCCGGAGGCCGTGTCGGTCGATGAGCTCGTGCAGGCCGTCTGGGGCGACGAGGCGCCGGACGGCCGCGACCAGGCGCTCCAGAAACAGGTCTCGCGCCTGCGCGCGCGGCTCGGCGACCGGCTTGCCGGTGCGGCGGCGCGCGGCGGGCTACGCGCTGGAGATCGAGCGCGAGGCGATCGACAGCCGCCGGTTCGAGGCGCTGCTGGCGGCCGACCAGTTCGAGGCGGCGCTGGCCCTGTGGCGGGGCCCCGCGCTCGCCGACCATCGCTTCGACGAGTTCGCCCAGAGCGAGATCGCCCGCCTGGAGGAGCTGCGCCTGGAGGCGATCGAGGAGCGGATGGCGGCCGAGTTGGCGCGCGGCCACGCGGCCGACCTGGTCGGCGAGCTGCGCTCGCTCGTGGCCGAACACCCGCTGCGCGAGCGGCTGCGCGGATCGTTGATGCTGGCGCTCTACCGCGCCGGACGCCAGGCGGACGCGCTCGAGGTCATGCGCGAGGGCCGGCGGCTGCTGGTCGAGGAGCTCGGGCTCGAGCCCGGCCCCGAGCTGCGCCGGCTGGAGACGATGATCCTGGCCCACGATCCCGAGCTGAACGCCGAGGATTCCACCGACGTGCTCCAGGCGCCGCTGCCGACGGTCGCGAACGCGACGATCGGCCGCGAGGGCGAGCTGGCCGAGATCGGCGCGCTGCTGATGCGGCCCGAAGTCCGGCTGCTGACACTGGTGGGCACGGGCGGCGTGGGCAAGACGAGGTTGGCGCTTGAAGCGGGGCGGACGCTGGCCGGGCGCTTCGCCGGCGGCGCGGCGTACGTCGATCTCACCGGCGTCGACGACGCCGGCGCGCTCGTGCCCGAGGCGGCGTCGGCGCTCGGGGTCGTGGCCGGCACGCCGGGCGAGCTCGGCGAGCGGCTGGCGCGCGCGACGCGCGGCGCAAGCGCGCTGTTGGTGCTCGACGGCTTCGAACGCTTCCTGGCCGAGGCGGCACAGATGGCGCAGCTGCTCGGCCGCGGCGCCGAACCTGACCGTGCTCGTCACCAGCCGCGCGCCGCTGCGGCTGACCGCCGAGCACGCCTACCGGGTGCAGCCGCTGGCGATCTCGAATGCCGCGGCGCTGTTCAAGGCGCGCGTGGCCGCGGCGCGCCCGGACTGGACGCCGTCCGAGGACGACCACGTCGTCACCGAGATCTGCACGCGGCTGGACGGCCTGCCGCTGGCGATCGAGCTGGCGGCCGACCGCGCGCGGCTGCTGCCGCTCCCGGCGCTGCTCGAGCGCCTCGAACGCCGGCTCGAGCTGCTGAGCTGCGGCCCGCACGACCTGCCGGAGCGCCAGCGGTCGCTGCGCGCGACGCTGGAGTGGTCGTGGGAGGTGCTCGACCCGCCCCAGCGGCGGCTGCTCGCGCGGCTGTGCGTGTTCGAGGGCGGGGCTTCGCTGGAGGCGTTCGACGCCGTCTGCAACCTGGAAGGCGGGCCGGCCGAGGCGGTGCTGGCGATGATCATGAACAAGACCTCGCTGGTGGTCGTCGAGGCCGGCGCGGACGGGCACCCGCGACTGGCGATGCTCGGCACGGTCCACGACTTCGCCGCCGAGCAGATCGAGCGTCATGAGCTGGCGGCGCTCGAACAGGAGCACGCGCTCTACTTCCTCGACTACGCCGAGCGCGCGGCGGAGCAGGCCGCGCGCGCGGACCGGCGCACCTGGCTCGCCCGGCTGGCGGCCGAGCGCGGCAACCTGCGGATCGCGTTCGAGCGCCTGCTCCGCGCCGGCGCGGCCGAGGACGCGCTACGAATCGCGATCGCGTTCGCGCGCACGCTGCCCTGGGACGCCCACGCGCACGAGGTCCGCGCCTGGCTGCAGCAAGCGCTCGCCAAGCTCCCGCCGACACCCGCGCCCGCATCGCGCCGCCGGCCTGTACTGGGAAGGGCAGCTCGCGCTCTCGCAGGCGCGCTTCGCCGCCGCCGAGGCGCCGCTCGAGCAGGCGCTGGCGCAGGCGCGGAGCGCTCGAGGACCGCGAGCTTGAGGCCGCGGCGCTGACCACGCTCGGCCGGCGCGCCGTGCTGATCGCCGACCCGTCAGCGATCGAGCTGTGTGAAGCCGCCGTCGCCGTCGCGCGGGGCGTCGGCGCGCCCGGGCCGCTGGCCGACGCGGTGCTCGCGTCCGCGGGCGCGTACGAGCGCGCCGGGGACTGGCAGCGGGCCGCCGAGCTCGCCGACGAGGCGCTCGCGCTCTACCGCGAGGCCGGCGACCCGTACGGCGTCGCCGGCGCGCTCGGCGAGCAGGGCTTCTACGACATCGTGCACGGGCGCCTCGATCGCTCCGAGCGGCGGCTCAGCGAAGCGGTCGAGCTTCGCCGCCAGCTCGGCGACGACCGCCGGCTCGTCGAGCCGCTGATCGACAATGCGTGGCTGGACCTGGCGCGCGGCAGCGGCGAGGCCGCGCGGCGCGGGTTCCTCGACTGCCTCGCGCTCGCACGCCACGTCGGCGATCAGTTCATCGTCGCCGAGGCGCTCGCCGGGCTCTCGACCCAGGCCGCGCTCGACGGCCAGCACCTGGACGCCGCGCGGCAGGCCGGAGCGTCGGCGGCGATCCACGAGCGGATCGGCGCGCCGCCGTGGGAGGCCCTGCACGCGATCCACGAGAGCGCGCTGGCCGCGGCGCGCGGCGCGCTCGGCGACGAGGCCTTCGCGGCGCTCGAAGCCGAGGGCCGGCGGCTCTCCGCGAGCGAGGCCGTGGCCCGCTCGCGCCGCTTCACGCGCGGTAGCGCGGCGCCCCAGCTCGCTCGCTGACGAGCTTCGTCAGCGACACGTCTGCCGGATGTCAGCGCCCCTTGATGGGCTGTGTCCATGCTCAAGACCAAGCTCGTCGCCGCCGCTCTCGACTTCCGTCGCCGCCTTCGTCGCCGCCCCGGCCGCCCACGCGGCCACCGACTATTACCTGAAGGTCGACGGCATCGCCGGCGAGTCTGTCGCCCTCGGGGCCAAGGAGGCCATCGAGGTCCACTCGTTCGAGCTGGGCGTCGAGAACCCGACCACGATCGGCTCCGTGAGCGGTGGCGCCGGCGTCGGCAAGGCCAAGTTCCAGGAGTTCACCATCACGAAGCCGGTCGACTCGACGAGCCCGCACTTCTTCAAGCGCCTCGCCACCGGCCAGTCCCTCACGGGATGGAGTTGGTCGCGCGCAAGGCCGGGAGCGCCGGGCCGGTCAAGCCGTACATGAGCTGGTCGTTCCAGCCCGTCTTCGTCACCAAGCAGCAGCACACCGGCTCCACCGGCGACGACGTCCCGACCGAGAAGCTGACGTTCGTCTACGGCGCGATGCAGCAGAACTACGCGAAGCAGAGCTCGACCGGCGTCGTGACCGGGAACGTCATCCAGATCTGGAACCAGATCACGAACACCGACAACCCGATCGTGCCCGGCGCCGCCAACACCTTCGACACGCATCCGCTTCAGCTAGAACCCGCTGTCGAGCGAGAGCGTCATCGCGCGAAAGCGCGGGCCGCTCTCGCTGTCGACGATCTCGGTCTCGTAGAGACCCGCGCTCTTGAGCGCGGTCTCGCCATTCTCGGTAGCGATCAGGGTGAGGTAGGCGTTCACGCGCCCCTCGCCCTGAACGTCGTAGTTGGAGATCACGTGCTTGCGGGTGTCGGTCTGGCCGTTGAGGATCGGCATGAAGAAGCTCGACGATCGCCTTCCGGCCCTCGAACGGCCCGATCGAGTCGGCGCCCGCGATGTGCAGCAGGAACGTCGCGTCCTCGGTCAACGTGGACTCGAGCAACTCCTGGTTCGGCCAGTCGTTGGCCGCGGCGTAGCGGGCTGAACAGGGTGACGATCGCGCCGAAATCAGGCATGGGTCTCCTCCCGGGTCTCCGCCGCCAGCTCCTCGAGCAGGCGGTCGCGCAGCTTGAAGCGCTGGATCTTCGTCGCCGACATCGGCCACTCGTCGCTCGCCGATGAAGCGGATCATCCGCGGCACCTTGAACGACGCGATCCGGCCCCGGCAGTGCTCGATCAGCTCCTCCTCGGTGGCCTCGCGGCCGGGCAGCAGCTCGACGAACGCCGCCGGCACCTCGAGCAGCCGCTCGTCGGGGATGCCGACGACCTACACGAGCTTGACCGCCGGGTGCGTGCGAGAGCTGGGCCTCGATCTCCTGCGGCGCGACGTTCTCGCCGCCGACCTTGAGCGTCTCCTTGACGCGGCCGAGGAACAGCACGCGGCCCTCCTCGTCGAGCACGCCGAGGTCGCTGCATCGTCACCCAGCCGCCCGCGAGGATCGATCTCGGCGGTCTTCTCGGGCGCCTTCCAGTAGCCGCTCGAGCGTGTTGTAGCCGCGGAACTGGATGATCGCCGCGCTCGCCCGGGCCGAGCACGCTGGCCGCATCGCGTCGACGACGCGCAGCTCGATGCCCGGGCTGGCAGGCGCCGCAGGTGTTCAGGCGCACCTCGAGCGGGTCGTCGAGGCGGGTCAGCGTACGCAGCCGCCCTCGGTGCCGCCGTAGGTCGTGAGCTGGACCGCGTGCGGCAGCCGCTTCTGGAACTTCGCCAGCACCTCCGGCGGGGCGACGTTGAGCCACGTGTCGATCGGGCTCAGGTCGGCCTTGTCGAAGTCGCGGGTGCGCGAGCGACCGCCTCCGTGACCGGCTGGTAGGCGGGATAGAACTGCGTGATCGCTCGTCGCGCAGGGTCGCGAGCGTGCGCTCGGCGTCGAAGGAGTAGTCGCTGAAGAACGTCGCGCCGCTGGCCCAGCACCCAGGTCACGGCAGCCGAGCGCGGTGACGTGGAAGAGCGGCAGCGCGCTCCACATGGCGGTCCTCGGACGTCGTGCCCCAGATGCCGCGCGGTGACCATCCACGTGCGCACGAACGCCTCGTGGCTGAGCATCGCGCCGCGCGGGTTGGAGGTCGTGCCCGACGTGTAGAGGATCAGCGCCGTGTCGCGCAGCGGCACGCCCTCGACGCGGGTGCGCAGCAGCGCCTCGTCGGCGCCGTCGCCGAGCGCGTCGAAGTCCGCGCGGGACGAGCATCCCTCCGGCTCGCTTGGCGCCCATCATCACGACCGTGCGCAGCTTCGGCGCGTCGAGGTCGTCCGAGCGCGTCCTCGATCAGCGCCGTGAAGTCGACGTGGCGTCGGCCGCGTCGTGCGTCAGCAGGACGACGAGATCGGCGTCCTCGATCAGGAAGCGCAGCTCGGTCGTGCGGTAGCGGGCGTTGATCGGCACCACCACGGCGCCCGATCAGCGAGGCGCCGAACACCGACGTCGACACAGGTCCGGGTGGTTGGTCATCAGGACGCCGACGTGCTCGCCGGGCTGGACGCCGAGCGCCAGCAGCGAGCGCGCGACGCCCCAGACGTGTCCGCGAGCTCGCGGTAGCGTGACGCGCCGTCCGGGAACACGAGCGCGTCCTTGTCCGGGTCCGCTGCGCGCCGAGCGCAGCAGCAGATGCCCGAGCGGCATCACGTCCTCGGCGAGCCCGATGTCCTCCAGCGGTGCAGTAGCCATGCCTTCTCTCCTCCTGTTTATGGCGCGCGGGCCGAAGTCTAAGCCGTCGCGCCCACTGCCTCGATGCCGACCAAACGACCGCTTGGCAAGGTATCACGCGCTGATGAACGCTACCAACCGATCGGTTGTTTTCGGATCAAGTGTGCCGTATGATCCGGCCATGCCTCGCGTCGAGCCTGCACCGATCAATCCCGACGGCAACCCCGTGTCGAACAGCCTGCTCGCCCGCGTGATGGGCCGCCGCCCGGACGTGCTGCAGGCGTTCGGGCGGCTGGACACGACGCTGCGCTTCAAGGGGCTGCTGCCGCTCGAGCTCAAGGAGGCCGTGCGGCGCGCGACCGCCGGCGGCGTCGGCTGCGAGTACTGCCAGTCGCTCGGTGCGCCCGAGGATCACTCCGGCGACACGCGCACGTCGCTCGCCGTCGGCTTCGCGGAGCTGGTCGCCGCGGACCCGAGCGGGATCACCGCCGCCCAGTTCGACGTCCTGCGCGAGGAGTTCACCGAGGAGGAGATCGTCGAGCTGGTCGCCTGGATCACGCTCGTCTCGATCTCCGGCCAGATGTTCGGGGCCGTGCTGGGACTCGAGGCCGCCTCGCCCGAGGAGTCCGACGAATACCAGCAGGCGCTGCTCGACATCGAGGAGCAGGTCAAGGCCAAGGCCGCCGCGGCCCCGTGACTCTCGGCATCGAACGCCGGGGCCACGGGACCGCGCGCGTTCGTGGAGCGCTCCTTCAGCGTGAGGGGCGCAGGGGCGGGGGCGGCGTGAACGTCGTGAACGCCGGCGGCATGGGCGCGTCCGTGAACGTCCCGAAGTCGAGCACGAGCGAGCAGGGCTCGCCGAGCGCACCGGCCGCCTGGTTGAGTCGCTGCGGGCTCGTGTCCGACCACCGGCCGGTCTCGATCCGGTCGACCAGCGCTTCGAGCGCGACGATCTCGTCCGCGGGGCTGAACGAGCAATGTGCGCCGCGGTCGACCCACAGCTGGCGCAGCAGGTCGGGGCGCCGCATCTGCTCGGCGTACCAGCGCTCCTGGTCGGGTGGCGCGCCGCCATCGCCGATCGAGTGCATCGTCAGCACCGGGACCGCGATCCGGCCGTCGGGCACGCCGTAGCGGTACATGAACGCGACCGCGCGCAGGTCGGGCGCGACGCGCGGCGCACGGTGCAGCTTCGCGAGGTCCCGCTTGAGGTCCAGGCCGGCCGCGCGGTTGCCCGGCGGCCAGCAGCGTCCTAACCGTGAAGTTGACGTCGAGGTTGGCGTTCCACGTCCCGAGCGGATCGGGCGCGCCGCACATCTCAGCGCTCCATCGAACCGGTCGGGATGACGCTCCGCGAGCAGAAGGGCGATGGACGCGCCGAGCGACTGGCCGCCGGCGATCGTATGGCGGGGGCGGCCTTAGAGCGAGCCTGGCGCCGCGAGCGCGTTGAGGATGTGTTGCTCCTGGTCGGCCCGTGGCTCCACGGGCTCGGGCGAGACGCGCTGCTCGTACCGGGGGAAATCGCGCTGGCCCCAGCCGCGCAGCTCGCTGTCGAGGCGGTGGAACGTCCCGTCGAGGCTCAGCAGCAGGCCGGGCTCGTAGTGGTGCGGCTCCTCGAAGTCCTCGCGGTCGACCGGGAGCACGATCCACCGGTGATCTGCGGTGTGCGTCGAAACGCCCGCGGCTTCGCGCACGGGAGCTCCACGGTGCCGGGGTTGCCCGCCGCGCGCATGGTCTCCAGGAATTCGCTGACGGTGCTCTTTAGGGAGGCGCGCTCGGGTGGAGGGTTCGGTGGACTCGACGGTCCCGCTGACGCGAGCTCGCGCACGGTGGGGAGGCGCTCGACGTCCGCGAGGTTGCGGCCGCAGGCCTCGCAGAACACGCCCGGCCCGGGCGGGTGGGCACAGTAGGGGCACACGCGCGTGTCGTCATCCACGCCGCCATGCTGGCACGAGCGCGCCGGAGCGGCGCGGCATCGATGCCGTACCGCCGTCACCACCGCGAGGCGGTGCGCGCCGCGTGGTGCGTATGCTCGTGCGGTCGTGAGCGGTGGGGCGAGCAGCGGGGGGAGGGGTCGCTGGCTGATCGTTGTGCTTGTGCTCGGCCTCGCCGGTGCCGCCGCGGGCGCGTGGGCGGGCTGGCGGGTGATGCCGGAGGAGCCGGCGGTGGCGGTTTCGCTGGCGGTGGCGGGGTTCGGGTTGGGCGGCGTGGTTGCGATGCTCGGGCTCGGGTTCCGATCGCTGCTGATGCGCGCGACTCGCGCGTTGCGCCGATCGCGGGACGCCGCTGTGCCGCCGGCCCTCGCCGCGCAGGACGCCCCGTCGGATGCATCCGCATCGTCGCCCGCGCCCGACGCTGAAACAGAGCCCGAAACACATGAACCGGAGCCCGCGGCGGTGCCTGGACCAGAGCCTGAGCCCGAGCCGGTGCCGGAGCCCCCGGCGGGCGGGGAAGCCGGCTGGTACCCCGACCCGCGGCACCCCGGCGCCCGGCGCTATTGGGACGGACGGACCTGGACCGCGCACGTCTGGCGCGACCGCCGAGCCGGGGTCCCGCCGCGGCTCGCGCCAGCCACGTTCACCCAGCTGAGTCGCAAGCGCGCCGCCGGTCAGCAGCTGCTCAGCGCACCGGTTCGACAACACGCTCGCGCACCCAGCCCGTCGCGCCGGTGTCGGTCCGGATCCGCCGCCACCCGCGCCTGGCGGCTCCGGCGCCGCGGACGGGCTGGCCGAGCCGGACTGAGCCGACGGCAGCGCCGCCCGGACGCACGAAGAGCTCGGCGCGCCGGACCCGGACCCGGAACGCGCGGCCCGCCGCCGCGGAGGCGCGGGGCGGCCCCGCCACGATCGAGCCGGTCGCGTCGGGTGCCTTGCAGAGCATCGCGATGCGGGCGGTGCGCGCACCCGTGCGCGGCTCCACCAGCACGCGCGCGTGGGTGCTCGCGCCGACCGTGGTCTGCGGGGCGTAGGCGGCGGTCGCGCCCGCGCTGGCGATGAGGTCGGCGACTCGCAGTGGCGTCGGGCAGGCAAGGCCGACCGCGATCGTGCGGCCGTCGCGGTCCGCCGGGACGGCGACCGTCCGGCGGACGATCGCCGTCCCTTTCGGCAGCGGCTGCCCGGCGGCGACGCGACCGCCCGGCAGCGCGCGGCTGTGGGCCGTCAGCGGTGCGGGATCGCCGTCCATGAAGACCTCGACGCCGATGCCGACCGCCCCGGCGCCGACCGCGGCCATCGTGGCACCGGTCTTGAGCGCGGCCCCCTTACTCCCGGCGACGACGCCCGTGCCGGTCAGCAGGCCGAGCGACCCGAGCAGGAGCGGCCCGGGGTGAGGATGGCCACCGCGCGTCGGGTGTCCTTCAGCCGGGCGCGGAAGCCCCGGCACTCGCCGCACGTCGCCAGGTGGCGGTAGACGGCGGCGGGTGCGCGGCGGCCACGATCGTGGGCCTCCAGCAGAACCGCCCGGACGTGCCGGCAGTCCGCCGAGCGTGCCTCCTCATGCTTGACCAGGTTCGCCCGGGCGCGGCTGACGAGCATCCTGGTCGCGTTCGGAGTCGTGCCGAGCTCGAGCGCGAGGGCGGTGTGCGAGACGCCGTCGAGCTCGCGGCGCAGGAGGGCGTGGCGCTGGTGCTCGGGGAGCGCCGCCACGTCGCCGAGCACGTCGCGGATCCGGCTGCGGCGTTCGGTGGCGACCTCCGGCTCGGTAGCGTCCGAGGCGCGGAGCGCGCCGCGCTGGTCAGCGTCGTCGAGCACGACGGCGTCCGTCCGGACCCGCGCGAGCTCGTCGAGCGCGCAGTTGCGGACGAGCCTGTAGAGCCAGGGCCGCAGCTCGATCTGGCGCTCGTCGCGCCTCAGCGCACGGCTCGCGCGCAGCATCGCTTCCTGGACGACGTCCTCGGCCTGGTCGGACGCCTTGCCGAGGATCTTGCGTGCATGGCGCTCGAGCGGTCGCCGGTGGCGCTCATCGATCTGCTCGAATGCGCGGTCGTCGCCCCGCCGGAACGCCGCGACAAGGCCCTGGTCGTCGGTCTCGGCGCGCCGGTCAAGCACGGCACAGGCTCCGGCTGCGATCCACCCGACCACGCCCGAGCGGGTCACCACGAGCGTCCACCGGCGATTCGCGCTCCGGCGCTCGACGCGCAGCCGCTGCGGGCGGTAGAGCCAGCCGATGATGAATCCCTCTGGCGAGTCGCGCAGCGTCGCGGACTTGGCACAGAGCCTACGGGTCGACAAGCCCTCGGCCTCAGCCGCAGCGCTCGCCGTGAGTGCCGCGACGACGACCACGGTGACCAGCGTCCTCCGGGTCACCGGACCAGCCGCGCGGTGCGCGCGACCTTCCGATTGTTGCCCTTGAGGTCGTTGACCGTGGCGACGACCCGGATCCGCCTCCCGACCGCGGCACGCAGCCGGCTGCGTTTGCGTGCGTGGACGAGGACCACCTCGACGGCCCCCGTCTGTGGCGTGTCGCGGAGCTCGAATCCGAGGCCGACATTCTCACCGCCGGCCTCGAGCGACAGCGAGATCTCGCACGCCTCCGCGCAGCCGATGCTCAGCGGCAGCCGGTCCTCCAGCAGCGCGCGCACCGACACCGAACGGCCGAGCCGCATGCGGACCCGCGGGGGCGTCCTGTCCGGGGCACGGCGCCGAGCGATGCGAACGTGGTGAAGCGGCGGCTCATCAAGCCCTGGAAGCGATCCGTGAACGGGAGCGATCGGCCGGTCGCCGGATCGAAACGCAGGATCACCATCTGGCGCTGGCGCTGGAAGTCCGAGGCGACCGCCATCAGGTATCCCACGCCGTCGCTGCCGACCTGCACCCCGATCGGCTCCGCCGGGCTTCGAAGGGCCCGGCAACGGCTCCGCTGCCTCGCCGTGAACGTCGAGGCACCCGCGGCGGTCTCGGTGAACACCGTGTGGAGACAGCCGCGCCCCCACGAGCCGGCCGTCGGTCGCCAGATCGGCCGCGGGCTGGATCCTGGCTCCGGTCTCGGCGTGCGTCAGGCCGGGGCCGTCACTCGTCGCCCCCGTGGTCAGGTCGACGATCACGTCCTGGCCGACGTCGCTGAGCAGCCGGGCCGTTGCGCTCGTCGGGGCCGCCGCGAGCGAGAAGCGCGACCCCCGCAGCCCTTGCGGGAACGGCGGCCCGATCGGCGCGACCCTCCCTGTCCTGGGGTCGACGGAGTACAGGCGAGCGCTCGAGCCGACGCCGACTGGCCCCTGTGGTCCGACCCCGAGGGCGACCAGCCGCTCCCCCGCGGCCAGGCCGCGCGGGGTCACCGGAGTGGTCAGCGCCCATTGGTGGGGACCGTGAAGGTGGTCAGGCGCCCGTCCTCGAGGACGCCCGCGAAGCGCTCGGCGGCGGGCGCGGAGGCGGGCCCGGCCAGCGAGATCGCGGCGGCGAGGAGAGCGGGAGCGATGCGGTTCACACCAATACAACTGGGATCCGGCCCAGATGTCTCGCATCTGCTCGAACGTCGGTCAAGCGGTCAGCGGCGCCCGGTACGCACTCGATCACCTCGGCCGGTCCACGCCGGCCTCGGCGAGCTTGAACTTCTGCACCTTCTGGCTCGGCGTCTTCGGCAGCTCGCCCGGCCGGGCTCGAGCTCGCGCGGCATCGGGTGCGGGTAGACCTCGGTCATTCCGTAGCCCTGCCACAGCAGCTTCACGCGGAAGCGCTCTCGAACTCCTCGCCGCCGGGCGGGAACGGCACGCAGAACAGCGCCCGCAGCCGGTGCTCCGGAGCCTCGCCGCCCGTCCGCAGCAGGATGGCGGCGAGCGTCCCGAGGATGATCCCGAACGTCGCGCCGTCGTCGGCGATCTCCTGCCAGTACGAGCGTGCCGAGAAGCGGCTCTTCAGGTGCGCCGTGCACCCGGCGTGCAGCGCCGAGTTGCAGATGATGTGCAGCGCGGCGACGTGGAACAGCGGCAGCGGCGTGGTCAGCACGTCATCGGCGTGTGGCCCTGCGCGTCGGACACGGCCGCCGAATACAGGTACAGGAAGTGGTGCGGGTAGACGACGCCCTTCGAGTTGCCGGTCGTGCCCGACGTGAACTGGATCAGCGCCACCTCGGAGCTGTCGGGCAGCTCGCGCGGGCGCTCGTCGGAGCGTCCGTCGATCCACGCCCGGTACTCGACCACGCGCGCGCCGTGCACGGTTCGGGCAGCTCGCCCTCCGGCGCGGTGACGACGAGCAGCTCGACGGCGCCGAGGCCCTCGAGCTTTCCTGCAGGACGGAGAGCTGGTCGCCGCGGACGATGATCGCGCGCAGGTCGGCGCGCTCGATCACGCGCTGCAGCAGCAGCCCGCGCGAGTCGGCGTTCAGCGGCACGGCCACGCCACCGGACGACTGCACGCCGTAGAAGGACGGCATGAACTCGATCTGGTTGCGCAGGAACAGCCCGACGTTGCACGCGCCGACGTCCTCCAGCAACGCGTGCGCGACCCGGTGCGCCTCGGCCTGCGCCGCGCCGAACGTCAGTCGCTGCGTGCCGTCGACGACGATCCAGGTCGCGTCGGGGCGCTCGCGCGCCTGCGTGTCGAGCACGTGCAGCATGGTGCGGCGCTCGATCGGGAACCGTGTGCCGTAGGCGCCGAGCTCGGCGCCCTTTCCGCGCAGCAACTCGGGCATGTCATCTCCTCTTTCGGTCACGCCTCGGATCGCGAACTCCGCGCACGAGTCGGCGACCTGCTCCGGATCGTCGCGGCCCGAGCGGAACCAGCTGTAGGTCAAAATCATCGTTCCGAAGACGAGCCGCGTGAGCACGCGAGCATCCTCGGACGGGTCGATGTCCCCGTCGCGCTGGGCCTCGGTGATCAGCCGGGCGACGAAGTCCTCGTGCGCGCGGCGCCGGAACACGATGTCCTCACGGCGCTCGTCGCCGAGCCGCTCGAGGTCGTGGTGGTAGACCGCGACGCGCTCGAGGTTCTCGAGGTTGTACGCGACCTGCCGGCGCACGTAGACCCGCAGCCGGTCGAGCGGCGCGAGGCCGTCCTCGCCCGAGACCTCGTCGAGGATCCGGCTCACGTCCTCATGCGTCCCGTCCAGCAACCGGTACAGCAACTCCTCCTTCGAGGAGATGTAGTGGTACAGGCTGCCCTTGAGGATGCCGAGCTCGTCGGCGACGTGCTGGACCGACGCGTCGGCGTAGCCGCGAGCATGGAAGACGCGCGCGGCGGCGCTCAGCACCTCTTGGTCGCGCCGGGGTGTACTCCTTGTCGCCATGTGTGTAAGCTACCAAACGCTTGGTCAAATTTCCATCCCCGATAGGAGCGTCCGAGGAGGACGCGGAATGGATCGCCGATCAGCCCGGCATCAACTTCGATGCCGCGCTGCTGGCCGGCACGCTCGGCCTGGTCCGGCGCGCGTTCGCGTGGCGTGAGACCGCGAAGTTCGGCGTCGGCATCGCGCGCCGTCCGCACCGTGCCGTGCGGCCGATCGGAAAGCTCGCGGGCGACGCCGCGAAGATCGCGACCGGCCGCTCGCCGATCGAGCCCGCGCGACGCGACCGCCGGTACGCCGACCGGGCCTGGAAGGACAACGCGATCTTCAAGGGCATCGCGCAGGGTCACGCCGCGCTGGCGCTCGCGATCGACGAGCTGCTCGACACCGCCGAGCTCGACCCCGCCGACGACTACCGGCTGCGGCTGATCGCGATCAACCTGATCGAGGCGCTCGCGCCCGCCAACTGGCCGTGGTCGAACCCCGCGGCGTGGAAGGCCGTGATCGACAGCGGCGGCGGCAGCCTCGTGACCGGCGCGCAACGGCTCGCCGACGACGTCAGCCGCCCGCCCCGCCTGCCGATCCGCTCCGAAGCGGGCCAGTTCAAGCTCGGCGAGGAGGTCGCGGCGACGCCCGGTTCGGTCGTCCTGCGCACGCCGGTGATGGAGCTGATCCAGTACGACCCGGTCACGCCGGAAGTGAAGGCCGAGCCGGTGCTGTTCGTGCCGTCGCTGGTCAACAAGTACTACCTGACCGACCTCTCGCCCGGCCGCTCGCCTGGTCGAGTACGCGGTCAAGCACGGCGTCCAGGCCTTCCACATCTCGTGGGTCAACCCGGACGTCAGCCATCGCGACTTCGATCTCGACACCTACGTCGCCGGGATCATCGAGGCGCTCGACGCTGTCCGCGCGATCACGGGCTCCGAGCAGGCGCACACGGTCGGCGTGTGCGCCGGCGGCCAGTTGCTGACGATCGCGCTGGCGCACCTGGCTGCACTTGGCCGCCAGGACGAGGTCGCGAGCTTCACGCTGACCGTCGCCGTGCTCGACCACGCCGAGCCGGCCAGCCCGACCGGCTTCATGGACCGCGGCTCCGCCGAGCAGGCGAAGGAGCGCATAGTGAAGGACGGGCTCGTCGACGGCCGCCGCTTGCAGGCCGCGCTCGCCTGGCTGCGCCCGATCGACAGCATCTGGTGGGCGTGGGTGCAGCGCTACCTGCTGATCGCCGACCTGCCGCGGATGGACCTCTTCTACTGGTCCGAGGACACCACGAACCTGCCCGCCGGTCTTGTCTGCGACCTGATGGAGCTGACGCTCGAGAACCAGCTGACCAAGCCAGGCTCCCTGCGCGTACTGGGCGAGCCCGTCGACCTCGGCGCAGGTGAAGATCCCGGCGTACCTGATCGCGGGCCTGACCGACAACCTCACGGCCTGGCGCAGCTGCTACCAGACGGCGTCGATGATCGGCTCCCGGGCGACGTTCGTGCTCGTCAACGGCGGCCACCTGCAGGCGATCCTGCGCCCGCCCGGCGGCCGCTCCGCCGGCTACCGCCTCTCGCGCGGGACGCCGCCCGATCCCGACCAGTGGCTGGCGAACTCGGCGCTCCACGACGCCAGTTGGTGGGATCACTGGCTCGCCTGGGTCGAGCGCCGCTCGTCCGGCCGCCGCCCGGCGCCGGAAGCGGCCGGCTCGGGCGAGTTCCCGGCGATCGAGCCCGCCCCGGGCCAGTACGTCGCCCGGCGCCTCGGATGAGCGACCGGCTGATCGACGTCGGCGGTCTTCGCCTCGCGGTGCGAGAGCGCGGTTCCGGTCACCCGCTGCTGCTGGTCAACGGGCTCGGCGGCAACGTCGACATGTGGGGACCGGCCCAGGATCGCCTGTCCGAACGGCACTCACGATCGCCTTCGACGCGCCCGGCACCGGCCGCTCGCAGACCGCGCGCGTGCCGATGCCGATCCCGAACGTCGCGCGGCTGATCGTGCGGCTGCTCGACGAACTCGGGATCGAGCGCACGGACGTCCTCGGCTACTCGTGGGGCGGGCTGCTCGCGCAGCAGATCGCGGTCACCGCGCCCGACCGGGTCAGGCGACTGGCGCTCGCCGGCACGAGTTGCGGCTGGGGCGGCGTCCCCGGCGACCTGCGCGCGCTCGCCCTCCTCGCCACTCCGCTCCGGTACTACTCGCAGACCTTCTACGAGGCCACGAGCCACCTGCTCGACGGCACCGGCGGCAGCGGAGCGCAGGACGGCCACTCGCGGGCCCACGCCGACGCCCGCCGCGCGAACCCGCCGTCCCTGCGCGGTTACTGGGGCCAGGTGCTGGCCGGGACGGCCTACTCGAGCCTGCCGTGGCTGCACCGCATCTCCGCGCCCACGCTCGTGCTCTCGGGCTTGTGCGACCGGCTCGTCCCGCCGGCCAATGGCGTCCTGCTCGCGCGCGAGGTGCCCAACAGCCGACTCGTGCTCGTCCCGGGTGAGGGCCACCTGCTCCTGTTCGACCCGGAGAGCTCCGCGCTGCCCGCGCTGGCCGAGTTCTTCGCGGACGGCGAGCAGTCGCCGACGTGGCGCGAGGCCGAAGCGGTGCGGGACGACGGCGCCGTCGCCGACGCGCTCCAGCGCTCCCGCGGCGGCCAGCCGTACAAGGCCTTCAGCGGCTGGTTCCGGCGCGTGGTCCAATTGACGCGATGATCACGCTCGAAGCAGGCGACCTGGCCGCGTCCTTCGTCCCCGACGCCGGGATGGTCGGCTGCTCGCTGCGCCATCGCGGCGAGGAGCTGCTCGGCCAGCGGGGCGGGCTGGAGGCGTACGTCGCCGAGCGCAAGACGTTCGGCATCCCGTTGCTGCACCCGTGGGCGAACCGGCTGTCGCGCCGCCGCTTCACGGTCGCCGGCCGCGTCGTCGAGCTCGACCCGGCCACGACGCCGCTGCGGCTGGACGGCAACGGGTTACCGATGCACGGACTGATGAGCGCGTCGCCGGACTGGGAGGTCGACCACCACGAGCTGAGCGATCTGTGGCGCGGTTCGACTTCGCCGCCCACGACGACCTGATGGCGGCGTTCCCATTCCCGCACGAGCTGAGCCGTCACGCGGCGCTCGCAGCGGTCGGTTGACCTGCGCACCACCGTCCACGCGACGGGCGAAGTCCCGGTGCCGATCTCGTTCGGCTTTCATCCCTACTTGCGGCTCCCGGGAGCGGAACGCGAGTGTGGCGGGTCGAGATGCCGGTGCGCGAGCGTCTGGCTGGACGACGCGATGCTCCCGACCGGCGGGACGCGCCGGTCGAGGTCCCGCCGGGCGCTGGGCGAGCGCGACTCGACGATGGCTACGTCGCGCCGCCAGATGCCGCGGCGTTCGCGCTCGAAGGCCCGGACCGCAGGATCGAGTTGGCGTTCGACAGCCGGCTATCCGTACGCGCAGGTGTTCGCCCCGCCGGACGACGACGTGATCGCTTCGAGCCGATGACGGCGCCGGCCAACGCGCTCGTCGACGCGCGCGACCTCACCCTGCTCGCGCCCGGCGACCGCTACCGCGCGGCGTTCTCGATCGCCGTGCGTTGATTCTGCCGGGTTTCACCCGGAACGGACGATGGCGGCGGCACCGCGAGCGAGGAGCGTGAAGGGTATGAACACGGCAGTCGAGCCCCGCGTCCGGCAACGGACGCTACGAACGCGCGTGCCACGGACGTCCTGGTCGTCTTCGGTATCAGCGGCGACCTCGCCAGGGTCATGACGTTCCGGTCGCTGTACCGGCTCGAGCGTCGCGGCCTCCTGGAGCTGCCCGATCCTCGGAGTGGCCGTCGACGACTGGACCGACGCGGACCTGCGCGCACACGCCCGCGCGGCCATCGAGGCCTGCGGGGAGACGATCGACCACCGAGACGTTCGAGCGCTTCGCCGCTCGGCTCTCGTACCTGAGCGGGGACTTCGCCGATCCCGCGACATTCCAGCGCGTCGCGCAGGCGTATGAACGGCGCGCAGGAACCCGGTCTTCTACCTCGAGATCCCGCCCGGCTCTGTTCGGGATGGTCGTGAAGAGGCCTGGCCGGCGCCGGCCTGACTGCGAACGCACGGGTCGTGGTCGAGAAGCCGTTCGGGCACGACCTCGCGTCCGCCGCGCGCGCCTTGCAGGCCGAGCTCCATGGTGCACCTGCGACGAGGACCAGCTCTACCGGATCGACCACTTCCTGGGGAAGATGGGGCTGGTCGGACTTCCTCTACCTGCGGTTCGCGAATGCGATCTTCGAGCCGATCTGGAGCCGCAACTACGTCGAGTCGAGTGCAGATCACGATGGCCGAGGACTTCGGCGTAGACGCCCGCGGCCACTTCTACGACCCGGTCGGCGCGCTGACGTGATGTCGTCGTCAACCACCTCATGCAGGTGGTCGCCGCCGTCGCCCATGGAGCCGCCGGCGGGCAACGACCCGCGCACGCTCAAGGACGCCGATCGCGGCCGACGCTGCGCCTCGATTCGCCCCGCCGATCCCGATCACTACGTCCGCGGCCAACACGACGGATATCGCTTCGTCGACGGCGTCGCCCCTGACTCGCAGACCGAGACCTACGCGGCGCTGCGCCTGGACGTCGACAACTGGCGCTGGTCCGGCGTGCCGTTCTACATCCGCACCGGCAAATGCCTCCCCACGACCCAGACCGAGGCGCGTCTCGTGTTCCGCCGGCCGCCTCGGCTGGGCTTCTTCCCGGATGCGCCGCGACCGCCCGGAGCCCAACCAGATCGTCGTCAAGCTCGACCCGTCGACCG
>CAVTEL010000011.1:0-113283 GCA_963733855.1 uncultured Actinomycetes bacterium | reverse complement strand
GGCGATCGAGCTGGCCCGTGCGGAGCGGAAGCACCGGTTCCTGCACGCGTTTCCGTCCGTGGAGAACCTCCCGTCGAACGCGATCTGCCGGAAGCTCGGCTTCACGCTTCTCGGCGAGTGCGACTTCGAGTACCCGAAGGGCAACCCACTGCGGTGCAACGACTGGCGTCTCGACCTGTTCGCGGGCGAGTAGCCGCCGCATCACCCATACTCTCCGGCTGCCGCAACGATTGGAGGAGAGATGAGCTTTCTCGACAAGCTGCTCGGACGGAGCAAGCAGGCCGCCGGCGACATGAAGGACGACCCGGAGATGCGCGCGGAAGGGATGCACCAGGAGGCGGAGGGTGCCGCCGAGGATCGCGCCGAACAGGCGGAGGACATGGCGCAGGAGGCCCGCGACGACGCAGCTACGCACCGGGCGGAGCGCGAAGACCCGATGTAGAGCGACGGTCGGGGCGACGCGGTTGCGTCGCCCCGATGTCGTCCGACCCCATCTCTAGCGTTTCCAAGTCCTATGGGGACTGTCTTGCTCACCCTTGGTTTGGCCGCGGCCGTCGCGATCGCCGGCACCGTGGTCGTGCGGACGATCCGCGAGCTGATCGAGAGCCGACTCGGCTCTGTCGAGGAGCGCTTCGACCGCCGCCTCTCCGAAGTGCACGAGGGCTTCGACCGCCGGCTCGAAAGCCTCGACGGCCGGCTGCTCTCGAGCCAGCAGACCGCCGGGCAGACGGCGAGCGACATCGTCGAGCGGCTCGGCAAGTTGGACGGCGCGGCCGCGCAGATGATCCAGCGCGCCACTGACCTTGCGCGCCTCGACCAGGCGCTACGGCCGCCCAAGGCGCGCGGAGGCGTCGGCGAGATCCTGCTGGCGAACCTCCTGCGGGACATGCTCCCCGCGGACGCCTACAAGCTGCAGCACACCTTCCGCTCCGGCGAGCGGGTTGACGCGCTGATCCGGGTCGACAAGCTGCTCCCGGTTGACGCGAAGTTCCCGCTGGACAACTTCGAGCGCCTCGTCAACGCTCAGGACGACGGAGAGCGTGAGCTCCACGAGAAGGCGTTCGGGCGCGACGTCAAGCTCCAGGTGGACGCGATCGCAACCAAGTACATCCGGCCCGAGGAGGGGACGTTCGACTTCGCGTTCATGTACCTGCCGTCGGAGTCGATCTACTACGAGGTCGTCTGCGGAAAGACGGGATCGCTGTCGGCGTACGCGCTCTCAAAGCGGGTCTTCCCCGTGTCGCCGAACACGTTCCACGCCTACCTCGTCATGGTCACGCAGGGCCTCCGGGCACTGCAGATCGAGCGTCACGCCGAGGACGTGATGGCGTTTTGCACGACGCTCGGCAAGGACTTCGAGCGGTTCCACGACGAGTTCCGCAAGCTCGGTACCCACATCGGGAACGCCCAGACGAAATACGCTGAGGCGGACCGGCGCGCCGCGCGTCTCGGCGCGAACCTCGAGCGGGCAACTGAGTGGGAGACTGACGAGCTCGAAGTCGCGGAGGCAAAGGAGCTTCCGCGCGCTCTCGACGCCGCGTAGCGGCCCTTAGAATCGAGGTGTGGCCGCCGCCGATGCCCTCCGGAGCTCGTTCGACGCTCGAAGTCGGGGGCGAGAGCTACGAGATCCACCGGCTGGCGCCGCTCCAGGAACGCTTCGACGTCGAGCGCCTCCCGTACACGCTGAAGATCCTGCTCGAGAACGTCCTGCGCACCTCGACGGAAGAGCACGTCCAGGCAGTTGCCGAGTGGGTCGCGAAGGACGATCCGTCGCGGGAGATCTCCTTCACGCCGGCACGCGTGATCCACCAGGACTTCACCGGCGTGCCGGCGATCGTCGACCTCGCCGCGATGCGGCACGCGATGCACGACCTCGGCGGCGACGCGTCGAGGACGAACCCGCAGCTTCCCGCCGAGCTCGTGATCGACCACTCGGTCCAGGTCGACGCGTTCGCGAACCGGATGGCGATCAACGTCAACATCGACCGCGAGTACGAGCGGAACGGCGAGCGCTACGCGTTCCTCCGCTGGGGCCAGCAGGCGTTCGACGATCTCAAGGTCGTCCCGCCGGGCACGGGGATCGTCCACCAGGTGAACCTCGAGTACCTCGGCCGCGTCGTCGAGTCGCGCAACGGCGAGGCCTTCCCCGACACGCTGCTCGGCACCGACTCGCACACGACGATGATCAACGGGCTCGGCGTCCTCGGCTGGGGCGTTGGCGGGATCGAGGCCGAGGCGGCGATGCTCGGCGAGTCCGTCTCGATGCTCGTGCCTCAGGTCGTCGGCTTCCGCCTCACTGGCGCGCTCCGCGAGGGCGCGACGGCGACCGACCTCGTCCTCACCGTCACGCAGATCCTGCGCCGGACCGGCGTCGTGGGGAAGTTCGTCGAGTACTTCGGCGCGGGCGTCTCGAACCTCCCGCTCGCCGACCGGGCGACGATCGGGAACATGTCGCCGGAGTACGGGGCGACGTGCGGCTTCTTTCCCGTCGACCAGATCACGCTCGACTACCTCCGGCTGACGGGCCGGCCCGAGGAGCGGATCGCGCTCGTCGAGGCCTACTGCAAGGAGAACCTGCTCTGGCACGACCCGGAGCACGAGCCCACCTACACGGAGGTCGTCGAGCTCGACCTGGCCGACGTGGAGCCGAGCCTCGCGGGCCCACGGCGCCCGCAGGACCGCGTCCCGCTCACGGAGGCGAAGCGCTCGTTCCTCTCGGCGCTCGAGACCTTTGGCGTGGACTACGGCGAGCCGCTCGACGAGCAGGTGGCAGAGACGTTCCCGGCCAGCGACCCGACGGTCGAGCAGCACCCGCTCCACGACGGCATCGCCGACCCGCAGCCCGAAGCTCCGGTCACGGTGCCGGCCACCGTCGTCGCCGAGCGCGCGAAGCCCGTGACGGTCGAGATGGACGGCGAGCGGTTCGAGCTCGAGCATGGCGCCGTGGTGATCGCGGCGATCACGAGCTGCACGAACACGTCGAATCCGAGCGTGATGGTCGCCGCGGGCCTCGTGGCCAAGAAGGCCGTGGAGCGCGGGCTCGAGCGGAAGCCGTGGGTGAAGTCCAGCCTCGCCCCGGGCTCGAAGGTCGTCACCGAGTACTACGAGCGCGCCGGACTCACGCGATACCTCGAGGAGCTCGGCTTCTACACCGTCGGCTACGGCTGCACGACCTGCATCGGGAACTCCGGGCCGCTGCCCGAGCCGATCTCAGAGGCCGTCGCCGAGGGCGACCTCGTCGTGTGCTCGGTGCTGTCTGGGAACCGGAACTTCGAGGCCCGGATCCATCCGGAGGTCAAGGCGAACTACCTCGCCTCTCCCCCGCTCGTCGTCGCCTACGCGCTGGCCGGGCAGATGGACGTCGACCTCACGACGGAGCCGATCGGGCAGGGCTCCGACGGGGAGGACGTCTACCTCACCGACCTCTGGCCGAGCGCAGAGGAGGTCGCCGAGACCATCGCGTCCTCGGTCGACGGGGAGATGTTCCGGCGCACGTACGCCGACGTCTTCAAGGGCGACGAGCGTTGGAGCTCGCTCGAGATCCCCGAGGGCGACCTCTACGACTGGCGCGAGGAGTCGACCTACGTCCGGCGACCGCCGTACTTCGACGGCATGGCGGCGGAGCCCGGCACGGTCGACGACCTCCACGGCGCCCGCTGCCTGGTGCGTGTCGGCGACTCGGTCACGACCGACCACATCTCTCCCGCCGGCGCGATCAAGCCGGACAGCCCGGCCGGGAAGTACCTGATCGAACACGACGTCGAGCGCAAGGACTTCAACTCCTACGGGTCGCGGCGCGGAAACCACGAAGTGATGGTCCGGGGAACGTTCGCGAACGTCCGTCTGAAGAACCTGCTCGTGCCGGGCAGCGAGGGCACGTGGACCGTGCATGTCCCGAGCGGCGAGGAGATGACCATCTACGACGCGTCCGTGAAGTACCAGACCGACGACACGCCGCTGATCGTGATCGCCGGCAAGGAGTACGGCTCGGGCTCCTCACGCGACTGGGCCGCGAAGGGTCCCAAGCTCCTCGGTGTCCGCGCCGTCATCGCCGAGACCTACGAGCGGATCCACCGCTCGAACCTCTTGATGATGGGAATCCTCCCGCTCCAGTTCATGGACGGCGAGAACCCCGACACGCTCGGACTCACCGGTCGCGAGGAGTTCTCGGTCGAGGGCGTCGAGAACGGCGAGGCGCGCGAGGTGACGGTGCGCGCGGACGACAAGGAATTCAAAGCACGCCTCCGGCTCGACACCCCGCGCGAGCGCGAGTACGTCCGCCACGGCGGGATCCTCCCGTACGTCTGCGGCGGCTACTCGCCGCCTAGTCCGGGGTCAGATCGATTCTCGGAGCGCGTTCGCCGCCGCCTGGAGGCGATCGCTCACGTCGGTGAGCTCCTTCGCCGCGAGCTCGATTCGCTCTTGCTGGGTGTCCGACCGCTCTCGCTGGCTCTCAGCACGCTGGGTAAGCGCCTTGAGCTCCTCCGCCATCTCCTCGACGGTTCGAGTAGGGCCGCAAGCTGTCCGGCGACACTCGCGATGTCGTCCTTCGTCGTCATCGCGGCAATGGTACGCGGCGAGTGCCGTTTTCCCATGCGTCTTGCGGCTACTCGCGAGCTAGAGCTCGTGCACCCAGTTGTCCCCGCGCCGAACCTCGCGCATGCCGACGCGCTCGTAGAGCCGGAGCGCGCCGGTGACGTTCTCGGCGTCGACTCCGAGACCGACCTTGCGCAGGCCCCGGCCGTGGAGTCGAGCGATCGCGCGCACGTAGCAGCGCCTCGCCGAGCCCCTGACGCCGCCACCTCGGCCGCACTCCGAGCGACTCGATCCAGCCGAGGTCGGCCTCGCCGGCCCGCTCGGAGAGCCCGAGCACGAACCCGGCGAGCTCGCCTCGGTCCCACGCGAGCAGCCAGAGCGACGGGTCGAACCCGCGTGCGCCGAGATAGAACTCGCGAAAGTTCGACGGCGTTGCCTCGTCGAAGAACGGATCCTCGGCAAATGCCTCGTTGAGCGCCGCTCTGAGAGCGTCGCTCGCGGCAGGCCTCATACTCGCGGAGCTCGATCCCAGCAGGCAAAGCCGGCGTCAGAGGCGCGCCATCATCCGAGATCGACCTGCATCGTGAAAGCCGAGCGCCAGAGCCGATAGCCCCGGTCGGCCAGCACGCCGGCAGGCTCGAGCCCCGCCGGGAAGAAGACGCGGACGCGAGCAGACGCCGCGGGCTCGCGCCTCATCCTCCGCCCACTCGAGGAAGACGTCCCAATGGTCGGGAGCGGCAAGGTCGACCGCGACGGTGTCCCCGCTGACGACGATGTCGCCGTAGCCGACGATCCGGTCGCCCTCCTCCAGCACGCGAAGCCAGTCGGGCTTCAGCTCTGAGTTCCGACACCACGCCACCACCTCCGCGTCGTCGATCGGCCGCTGGTCGCCGTACGCCGCGCGATAGAGCTCCACGACCGCCTCGGCGTCGCCCTCCCGGAGTTGCCGAAGAACGGTCAGTAGCGCAGGATCGCGGCGATGCCGCCGACCGGCTGGAGAGCCGGCTGGTCGCGGAGGGCGAGGACCTGGCCGCCGTGTGCGAGAACCTGGTGGACGGCGAGGTCGAGACCTTCGTCGCGCTGCTCCATCTCCATCCCGTCGAGCGGGCACCGCCCGCCCTTGACGCTCACCCGGCCGCATGACGGGCACTGGAACGCCGACTGCTCGACGCCCTCCTCGAACAGGAGGCACTCGACTCGACCGTCCGACGCCGACTCGAGCGTCGGCTCCCAGCCGGAGGCGGCGCGCCCGCTGCGGCCGGCCTCTTCCTTCCACCGCTCGACGAGCTCCGACTCGCGCTTGCGGTGCCACTTCTCGAGCACGGGCAGCGAGACCTCGTAGAGCTCCGTCGGCGACGCGTGCGCCTCGGCGGTCGTCCAGCCGACGATCGCGTTCCGCGCATCGGCGGCGAGAGCGTCGGCGAACTCGCTCTTCAGCTCCTCCGGGCAGACGACGACCACGCGCGGGAACTGCAGCCGGCGCAGCTGCCGCTCCAGCTCCGCAGCGACCGTCTTCAGATGTCTGTTTGCGAGCTCGTCGATGTGCCGCTGGTACCGCGACTGCGACCAGCCGCCCTGATCGTGCTGGCCCGGCTGTTCCTCCGAGAGGTCGGCGATCTGCTCCAGGCGTCCCGCGCGAAGCCGGTAGAGGAGCCCGAGCTCCCGTCCCACGTGCGCCACGACCGCGCCCTCGCCGCGCCCAACCAGCGGGACGAGCGGCGCGAGGTAGAGCTCACGGCCGACCTTGATGTCGTCCGGCACCGGCTCGCTGAGCGGCAGCGCCTCCCAGACGTTGTCGAGCCCCGCGCAGAAGACCGCGAAGCCGTGGGCGCCGTCCCGGTCGAATTCCTCGTTGAAGAAGTGCCTGATCCGTTCGAAGTCCTCACGCAGGCCGACCCGCTGCTCGTGCGTCTGCTCACCGCGATTGGCTCCGTTCGACTTCGCGCCCTGGTCGACGAGTGAGTTGACCCGCGTCGCCGCGTCGCCGGCGGTGGGCGAGTCGCTGGGATGGAGGCCGAGGTAGAGGCTGATCGCGCAGCCCTTCGTCGCCCGGAATCCGGCGAGCTGCCGCAGCGTGTCCCAGGTCACGGAGCTGGCCACGGACCGCGATTCTAGGGGTAATGAGGGTGTGGACTGTGGGACACGGGACCAGGCCTGCCGAGGCGCTCGTGGAGATGCTCGGACGGGCCGCTGTTCAAACGCTCGTGGACGTTCGTCGCTACCCCGGATCGCGACGCAATCCGCAGTACAACCGCGGCGCGCTCGAGCGGTCTCTCGCCGACTCCGGGATCGCGTACCGGCACGCCGAGGCGCTCGGCGGACGCCTGAGCGGCGAACCGGGAGCGGACCGGTTTGCCTGCATCCGCCAGCCCGCCTTCCGGAGCTACGCCGCCCGGATGGGGACCGACGAGTGGCAGGAGGCGCTCTCCACGGCGCTCGCCGAGCCCGAGCCGTGCTTCATGTGCGCCGAGACCCCGTGGACGAAGTGCCACCGGCGCTTCATTGCCGACCTCCTGGTCGCGCGCGGCCACGACGTGCTGCACCTCTCGCCCCACGGCGTCGAGCCGCACCGCCTCCCCGAGGAGGCCGAGGCCCGCGACGGGCGCTTGTATCTGTGCGGCGAGCTCGTCGCCTAGGAAGGAGTGACCCGCGTGAACCTCAGCGTCCAGCGGACGCGCTCGACGACCCTGCCCTCGTAGTCGCCCTCGATCGTGGTCTCCTGCGTGGTGTTGCCGCTGATGAAGAAGCGCGGGACGTTGCGGGCGAACACGTCCGCCGCAGAGAGCGGGGCGTCTGCGAGCCTGAGATCCGTGCGCAGCGCGCGGATGTCGTCCGGTTCCTCGGGGCACGCACCGGGGAAGGCACGCGCGGCGGAGGCGCCCTGAAGCCGGGCGAAGCGAGCGAGGCCGGCGCGAGGCGTGGTCAGTCGGACGGTCGCCCCGCGGAAGGATGCGCTCCGCCGGGCACAGGGCTGCGGCTTGATCGACCGGGTGCAGCGCGGCCCGCGGAAATCGATCCGGAAAGAGCCGGTCTGGCTCGCGCTTCCGGCGATCGCCCGGACCAGCGAGGGCGAGACGCCGAGAGGCCTACCGCGGCCTCGCGATGTGAAGGCGATCCGCGACTGCCGGCGGGTTCCGAGCGTCATTCGCCACTGCCCGTTGTGGGTCGTCACCTGGGTGCACTCGCCCTCGACCGTGCGCGTGATCGTCCAGTCCTTCGTCAGCGTCCCCGTCAGGGTGACCTTGAACACGGCCCGCTGCGGCGTCGCTGCGCCCGCGGCTCCCCATCCAAGCGAGACCACACAGATCAGAAGAATCCAAACCCCGTAGAACCGCAGCACTACGCACTGGAGATAAGCACAGGCATCGCACAAAAGGAAGTTTCGAGTCGTCCGCTTCGTTCAATACTGTTGACGAGCCCTTTGCGGGCTCGGCGCATGTCTGGAGGAGTTAATGACTGAGAACGGGGTCCGCGACCTGATCATCGTCGGAGGAGGCCCGGCCGGGTACACGGCCGCGCTCTACGCTGCGCGCGCGAACCTCGAGCCGCTCGTCATCGAGGGCTTCCAGTGGGGCGGCCAGCTGATGATCACGAGCGACGTCGAGAACTACCCGGGCTACGCGGAAGGCGTGCTCGGGCCGGAGATGATGAAGGACTTCCGGCGCCAGTCCGAGCGCTTCGGCGCCGAGTTCGTCAGCGACGACGTCACGCGCGTCGACTTCTCGGAGCAGCCGTTCCGCGTCTATGTCGGCGACGAGGAGTACCGCTCCGAGGCCGTCATCGTCTCGACCGGCGCGGAGGCGAGGAAGCTCGGTCTCGACTCTGAGCTGAGGCTCCAGGCCCGAGGCGTGTCGTACTGCGCCGTCTGCGACGCGGCCTTCTTCCGCGAGAAGAACATCGTGGTCGTCGGCGGCGGCGACTCGGCGATGGAGGAGGCGATCTTCCTGACGAAGTTCGCCGACAAGGTCACGGTCGTCCACCGGCGTGAGGAGTTCCGCGCCTCGCAGATCATGGAGGACCGGGCCCGGGCGAACGACAAGATCGAGTTCGTCACGAATGCGGTCGTGGACGAGGTGCTCGGCGAGACCTCGGTGAGCGGCGTACGGCTGCGGGATGTCAACACGGACGAAACCACGGAGCTCCCGGCCGACGGGCTCTTCGTCGCAATCGGCCACGACCCCAACTCGAAGCTCTTCGCCGACTGGCTCGACCTCGACGAGAACGGCTACATCCTCACCAAGCCGGGCTCGACCGAGACGAACGTCGAGGGAGTCTTCGCGGTCGGGGACGTCGTCGACCACACGTACCGCCAGGCCGTAACCGCCGCCGGGATGGGCTGCATGGGCGCCCTGGACGCCGAGCGCTGGCTCGCCGCCCGCGAGGGCCGTTTGGCCGACCGCACTCGCCGCTCCGCGCGAGTAGCTCAGACCCGGCTGCTCGGGCAGAGGTCGTTCAGCACGCAGGCTTCGCAGCGAGGGTTGCGCGCGTCGCAGACCCGGCGGCCGTGCCAGATCAGGAGGTGCGGGAAGATCCCCCAGGACTCGCGCGGGACGAGCTTCTGGAGGTCGCGCTCGATCTTCACCGGGTCCTCCTGCTTCGTCAGGCCGAGGCGCTGCGAGAGCCGCCGGACGTGCGTGTCCACCACGACTCCCTGCGGCTCGCCCAGCTCAGCGGCGACGACGTTCGCCGTCTTGCGCGCGACTCCGGGAAGCCGGAGCAGCTCCTCCATGTGCCGCGGAACCTGGCCGTCGAACTCCTCGATGCAGCACGCGCATCGTCCCGCGCAGCGACCTCGTCTTCTGCCGGTAGAAGCCGGTCGCGAAGATGTCGCGCTGGAGCTCCTCCTCGGGGACGGCCAGGTAGTCCTCGGGCGTCCGGTACTTCTCGAACAGCCGCTCGGTGACCCGGTTCACGTTCACGTCGGTCGTCTGCGCGGAGAGCATCACGGAGACGAGCAGCTCGAGCGGGCTCCGGAACCGGAGCGCGATCGCCGCGTCCGCATGCTCGGCTGCCAGCCGCTCGATGATCGGAAGGATTCGTGCCCGCTTCGGCCCGACCCGCTTGCGCGCCTCGCGGACGTAGCTACGGGGCACTACGCGAGGGCGGCGGCGGCTGCCGGCGGCCGTGCGTTCGGCAGCCGCGGGCCTGCGCAGACGAGATCGAGCGCCGGGCAGCCGTGGCAGACCTCACCCGGCGTCGGGCGGAAGTCGCCGGCGTTGATCCGGGCGATCGCCTCGGAGAGCTCGGCCTCGAGCTCAGGCAGCTCGGAGCGGTCGAAGGTCCGCGAGACGACTGCGTCCGGCCGCTCGAGGAACTGGTAGACGACCTCGACCTCCTCCGCCCCGGCCCGGAAGCACGCGATCGCATAGACGAGGCGCTGCAGCGAGTAGCTCTCCTCGATGACCTCCTCGGGGCCCGCGTCTTCGAGCACGTTGGTCTTGTAGTCGAGGACGAGGGCGCGGTCCCCGTCGCGATGCAGCACGTCGAGCCGCCCATGGAGGAGCACGCCGTCGTGCTCGAATGCGAACGGACGCTCGACCTGAGCGCCGGGAAGCCCCGCGATTCGGCGGGCGAGCTCCGACTCGCAGTAGGCCGCGACGAAGCCCGCGATGCGCTCGAGCTCCTCGTCCGTCACTGCGGGGTACCACGAGCGCACGAGCTCGAGATCCGGCGGCGACGGCGCCGAGAGGTCGACGAGCTCGAGGAGCCGGTGCGCCGCGTCTCCGATCTCGGTCGCCGCGAGGCCCGTCGAGCCCGGTACGCGGCCGCTCTCGTCGCTCGGTCGCATGCCGACGACCCGCTCGGCGTAGTAGCGGTACGAGCACCGGTCGAAGAGCGACAGCGCCGTGTAGGAAAGCGAGCGAACGGCGTGGAGAGGCGGCGCCGGGATCTCCGCGAGCGGCGGAAGCTTCGGTGACGGAGGGGGAAGTGGTGCGGCGCCGTTCGCGGCGAAGAGCTCGAGCTGGCCGTCCTCGTCTGCGGAGGGGATCTCCTCGACGGCTTCCGGCTCGGGCGCGAACCGGTCGAGCCGGAGCAGTAGCCGGGCGTTCTCGCGCTCGAGCTCGAGCGGGCCGTCGGCGGCGGCCTCGAGCTCCTTGCCGGCGTCGAGCCGGGCGAGCGCCCACCCGAGCGGTGTCGACGCATCGGCCGTGCTGGCGGGATCGACGGCGCCCGAGACGATGAGCCGGTCGATCGCGCGGGTCATTGCGACGTAGTAGAGGCGCAGCCGCTCCGCGCGATCCTCCTCCACGCGCGTCCGCCGCACCTCGTCGTACCCGAAGACACCGCGCCGCTTGCTCGTGATGGGGTCGGCGACGCGGAAGCCGAAGCGGCCGTCGGAGAGCGCGAGCAGCTCGTCAGGGCCGGGCGGCGGCCGGTCGCGGCCGGCATCGGCCACGATCACGACCTTGAACTCGAGCCCCTTGGCCGAGTGGATGGTGAGGAGCCGGACGGCGTCGGCGCCCTCCTCCTCGGCGACAGCCTCGAGCTCCTTGGCGCCGACGGCCTCCTGGTCACGCATGAAGCGGAGGAAGCCTTCGATGTCGCGCCCGCGCAGCTCCTCGTACGCCCGCGCCAGCCGCGCCAGCTTGCGGAGGTTCGCGTACCGCCGCCGGCCGTCCCAGTGAGCGAGCACCGCGAGGTCGTAGTCGTGCTCGACGAGGATCTGCTCGCAGAGTCGCTCCAACGAGAGCCTCGACGACGAGGCCGCGAGGCGCTCGTACCGCTGCTTGAACGCGCGCAGCAGACGCTCGTCGTCCGCGCCGACCTCTTCGGGGAAGGAACGCTCGAGCCCGGCGAAGATCGGGCGGCGTCCGGCGGCCCGCCGAAGCAGGAAGAGCGTGTCGTTCGAGACGCCGACGAACGGCGAGGCGAGCACGGAGACCAGCGCCTGGTCGTCGTACCGGTTCTGGAGCAGCCGCAGGTAGTTGAGGAGGTCGACGACCTGCTGCTGCCCGAAGTAGCCGCGGCCGGTGGCGCGGTACGTCGGGACTGAGAGCGCGCGGAGCTCCTGCTCGTACCACTCGGCGTCCGTGCCGGCCGCGAAGAGCAGGACGATCTCGGCTGCGGTTGCGTCGCCGCCGTCGATCAGCTCGCGCACTCGTCCTGCGACATGCCGCGCTTCCGCGCGGCGCCAGTGCGTGCCGGTGCCGGCGTACGTGGACTTGTCGGTCACCAGCAGCTCAACGGGGTGGCCGAAGACCGGGTCCGGGAACTCACCGGACGCGGTCAGCTTCTGGAAGCCCTCGCCGAAGTCGCCGCGGAACAGGTAGTTGACGGCCTCGAGCACCTCGGGGCGGGAGCGGTAGTTCTGGACGAGCGGCAGGCCGCCGCCCGCCGCCTTGCGCCGCTCGCGGAAGACGGCGACATCGGCGTGGCGGAACCCGTAGATCGACTGGAACTCGTCGCCGACGAAGAACACATCGCGCTCGCCCGGCGCGTCGGCGAGCAGGTCGATCAGGTCGCATTGGAGGCGGTTCGTGTCCTGGAACTCGTCGACCATGATCGCCTTGAAGCGCAGCGCCTCGCGCTCGCGGATCTCCTGGTTGTCGCGCAGGAGCGCCCGGGCGGCGAGCTGGAGGTCCTCGAAGTCGAGCGCCGACTCGCGGCGCTTGGCCGCGGCGTACGCCTCCGCAAAGCCGTCCAGGAGTTGCTGGAGGAGGTCCCTGTCTCGCATTGCGAGCTGGTCGAGGGCGCCCTGCTCGACGGCGACGCGAGCCTCCTCGTACGTGGCCGAACGCTCTCCGTGAGCGCGATGGGCCGAGAGGTCGAGCAGGTCCTCTGTGCGCGGCCGGCCGGCGACGGCGTGCAGGAGGGCCGCGGCGCTCCCCCGCTGGAGCTCGGTCGCCGACCCGTCGTCGACCAGGCAGCGGGCCGCCTCGCGCAGCGCCTCGAGCCGCTCGTCCATCGGCGGGGTCTCGCCGAGCTCCAGGACGAGGCCCCGCCCCGCCGAGCGAAGCGTCTCGTAGATCCCGGTGATCATCCGGCGGAGGCCGGCAGCCCCGTACGTCGTCAGCAGGCGCGCGCGCTCATCGTCTTTTGGCGCGCAGAACGCGTCCAGAGCCTCGTCGAAGGCCTCGCTCGACAGGACGGAGGCCTGCGCGTCGTCGAGCTCGTGGAAGCGCGGGTCGAGCCCGGCCTCGAATGGCGACGTCTTCAGCAGCCGGTTGCAGAACCCGTGGATCGTCGAGATGTAGGCGCCGTCCAGGCTCCTCGCGAGGTCGGCCCGGCCGCGGCGGCGGAGCTCGGCGCGGATCCGGGAGCGCAGTTCGCCCGCTGCCCGCTTCGTGTACGTGATGACGAGGATCGACTCGACGTCGAGCCCTCGGTCGCACACCGCCTCGACGAAGCGCTCGACGAGGACGGCGGTCTTGCCGGTCCCCGCGCCGGCCGAGACGAAGACCCGCCCGCGCGCGTCGATCGCAGCCTGCTGCTCCGTGTTGGGCGTCCAGCTCATGCGCGCCTCACCCGGCACATCGTCCAGAGGTCGCACCACGAGGGGCATTCGCCGCCCTTGGGATCGTGGACGACGTCGCCCTCGCGGATCCGGCCGGCGAAGCGCCGCGCCGTCTCCTTCGCGCCCTCCACCTGCTTCCAGAACGCTTCCTCGTCGAGGTAGTCCGCCTTCGCGAACCCGGGCAACGCGTCGTCCTTCGCCTCGGCGCGGAGCAGCCCGCGCGGCCCCCGGTCGCCGGAGAGCGGCCGGTAGACGCCGCCGAGCGGCTCGATCCCGACGAGATCGCGGAGGACGAGCATGTAGAGCGGGATCTGGAGGCGCAGCTCCTTGTCGATGTCGCGGGCGGACGGCGCGCTCTTCCCCGACTTGTAGTCCTGGACGATCCCGCGGGCGCTGAACGGGTCGACGTCGATCCGGTCGATCTTCCCGGAGAGCACGACGCCGTCTTCGAGCTCGAGCCCGCGCTGGAGCTCCGGCACCGAGCGCTCGCTGCCGAATGCCACTTCGAACTTGCTCGGCTGGAGCGGCAGCTCGGTCTCCGCTTCGGCACGGACGAGCCGCTCGAGGTCCCGCGCGAGCGTCTGCTGGAGCTCGCGCCGCTGCAGCTCGGTCATCTCGACGCGCACGCCGGCCAGAGCCTGCTCGAGGCAGGCGTGCATGAAGCGGACGGCGTCCTCGACTCGGTCGGGGACGACGCGGTCCGTGCCGAGCTCCTTCGGCAGGCCCTTGAAGAACCGGAAGAGCGCCGAGTGGGCGACCGAGCCGCGCAGGCGTGCGTCTACTTCCTGGTCGATCGTCTTCGGGTCGATCACGCGATCGAAGAACCAGGCGGACGAGCAGTCGGCGAAGCGCTCCAGCTCCGTCACGTTGAAGACGGATCGCGCGCGAAGCTCGCCGAGGACGAGGGGGTGCGTCAGGCGAGTGGGACGCTTGAAGGCCCGCCGGGCGCGATCGAGGCGCCGGTCCCAGCCGTTCGCGCTCGCGAGCCCGTCCGCGTCGTCGCGGCGCGCCTCGTCCGCCCAGAGCCCGGCGACGGCCCGCAGCCGCTCACGCTCGGTGGGCGCCGCCTCGAGGCTCCAGGTCAGCGCCGACAGCGGCCGCCGCGTCGTCCAGCGGCTGACGTCTTCCGGCGGGAACAGGGCGGCGACCTCCTCCCAGAACGGGCTCGCCTCCTTGGGGCTTCCCTCGTCCGATGCCGCCTCGCGGACGAGATAGAGCCGCTCGGTCGGGCGCGTGCAGGCCGTGTAGAAGAGGTACCTGTCGCGCGCGACGGCGTCGCCCCGGCGGAGCCTCGTGCCGATCCTGCGCCGCTCGTCGTCGCCCAGGAACGGCGTCGCCGGGGCGCGACGCGGGAGGCTGCCCTCCTCGAGCCCGACGACGAAGACGTGCTCGAAGCGCCGCGTACGGGCCCTGGTCAGGTCGAGCACGGGAACCCGGCCCAGCTCCGTGGCCGCCGGAACCCGAACCGGAGCCCGCTCCAGCGCAGCAAGCACGTCGTCCCGGGAGACGGGAGCCGCGATCCGCTCCCAGGCCTCCAGGTCCTTGAGGACTCGGCGGCACCCTTCGAACGCGCGCAGATCGTCCCGCGATGCCTCGCCCACCGGCGGCTGCTCCACCCCGTAGGCGTTTCCGATCATCGAGCGCGCGAGCTCGCGCACGGCCTCGACCGGGGACTCGGCCGCGCGAACGGCGTCCAGTGCCGGCAAGCGGGCCTCGCGCAGCGCCTCCAGCTCCTCCTCGACACGGTCGGCCCCAGTGATTGCCCGGCCGCGCAGCCGGCCCTCCACGAAGTCGACGCTGCCGCGCCGGAGTCCGGAGTACGGCGAGCGGAGATAGCGGAAGAGCTCCGGCCGGCTCGCTCCCGACCAGGCGAACCGCAACAGCGAGAGCAGCGCCTGGCCGAACGGGGTCTGCGGCAGACGCGCCGGCGCGTCGATCGCATACGGAATCCCGAGGGTCGAGAATGCGGTCGCGAGCGGGGCGCGCCAGCGCTCCTGCGACGGGACGACGACACCGACCTGATCCGGCGCAGTGCCCTCACGCAGCAGCTGGAGGATCTCCTCGCCCACGAGCTCGAGCGCGCCACGGGTTCCGGCGCCCTCGAAGAACCGGATCGCTCCCTCCAGCGCAGGCGGGTCGCCCGTCGGGCTGCCGAACAGGCCGCGCTCGAGGTAGGCGAGGGCGGGGTGCGCGACCTCGGCGTAGCGAGGACCGAGCTCCGTCACCGAACCGTCGGCGAGGCCGGCGAGCTCCGTCGAGGTGTCGGTCAGCCACTCGAACGCCGGCCGGCCGGGCTCGTACGGGAGCGACACCGTGACGTCCGAGCGCCCGGCGAGCGCGCGGATCAGCGCCCACTCGGTCTCGGTCAGGTCCTCGAACCCGTACGCAAAGACCGGATGGCCATCCCAGGCGTCCAGCTCGTTGGCGAGGCGGTGGGCCGCGGCCGCCCGAAGCTGGTGACGATCCCAGAGGCGCAGCCGGTCGAGCTCCTCGCGGTACGAGGTGTACAGGCGGGCAAGCGGCCCCTCGAGCTCCTCGGGCGCGACGAGACCGGATTCGACCTCGCCGATTGCGTCGCGCAGCGCGTCCGCGAAGCCGGCGGAGCGGGCCGACTCCCCGAGGCCGTTGAGCGCCGTCTTCGCGACCGCAGCCCTGAGCGCGAGCGTCTGCTGGACGTCGGCGGCGACCGGTCTCGTGCCGGAATCTCCGGCCGCGATCCGCTGGAAGACGCCGTCGAACGTGGTGATCGAGCCGCCGAGGAGCGCAGGCGAGCGCCGCAGCAGCTCCCGTTCCGCCCAGTCGACGTCCGGGCGGTTCGGCACGATGAGAACCGGGTCCTGGTCGAGCGCAGCCAGGTACCGATCGAGCAGCAACTCGACCTTGCCCGCGTTCGCCGGCCCGGCGAGCAGCGTCAACCCCATCGGCCTATCGTAGACCTGCCCTAAGACGGCTCCTTCGAGCCTGTGGAAAAGCCGGAGGGCGGGTTTCCCCGCCCTCTCACAAAGGCTAAGCCGCCGCCGACTTCGGGCGCCGGCCGCGGCGTGCCGCCGCTCTGCCGGGCATCTTGCTCGAGCAGTCGTCGCAGAGATCGGCCTGCTTCGCGCCTCGGCGCGCGTCGGAATAGGTCAGGCGCAGGGTTGCGCCCTTGCCCTCGCCGACTTCCTTTCCACAATTGTCACAGACGAGCACGGTCTTGCGAGCCACGTTGGGGGCCTCCTTTACGGTGAGGATTCGCGAAGCGTAATCGAAACGCGCAGAGGAATTCTAGGCTGCTGCTCGCGACCGTCGAATACGCCAGGAACGGAGCAGCGAGACAAGCGCTTGCTCTTCATGATCGAGGTCGATATCGCGCGCACGGACGACGCGCAAATGGCGCGGGCGAAAGTCCTCGATCGTACGACCGTCGAGATATTGCTCGACGACGGCAGGGCTGACGTACGACGAGCGCGCGACCGCCGGAGTGTTTCCGAGCCGCTGGCCGACGATACGCATCACCTTCGCGACGCGCCGCTTCGCCTCCGTCTCGGTCTCCGGGATGCCCCGCTCCGCGAACGCGACCGCAGCGATCAGCGTCCCGCCCCAGGTGCGAAAGTCCTTGGCCGTGAACTCCTCGCCCATGTTCTCCTGGATGTACTCGTTCAGCTTTCGGTTGCTCAGGTTGCGAGTAAGTGCCGTCCGGAAGCTCGTAGCGGAACAACCGGCGGCCGCCGTCCAGCGACCTCAGCGCCTTCATCGCAGTGGCGAGCTCGGCGTCCACGACCGCGGTGTGAGCCCAGACCTTGTGCTTCCCGCGGTACTTGAACGAGACCCGGCTTCCCCGGACGCTGACGTGGCTCTTGTTCAGTGTCGTGATCCCGTAGGTTCGATGCTGCTTCGTATAGCGGTCTGCTCCCACGCGGAACCAGCCCAGATTGATCAGCTTGACGGCCAGCGCACAGGTCCACTCGGGTGTGAACTCCTCGCGCTCGAGATCCTTCGACATCGCCTTGCGGATCTCGGGTAGATGCTCGGCGAAGCGTCACGAGCTTGTCGTATTTCGCCTGCTCCTGCCGCGCGCGGTAGTCGGGGTGGTACAGGTACTGGCGCCGGCCGGCCGCGTCGACCCCGGTTGCCTGCAGTTTCGCATTCGGTCGCGGCGAGATCCAGACATCTCGCCATGCCGGGGGAATCACGAGCTCCTCTATGCGTCGGAGCTTGTCCGGGTCGGTGATCCGCCTGCCCCGCGAATCCTCGTAGCGGAATCGCCGCCGCGACCCGAGTCTTCGCCATCCGCCTTTCCTCGCCATGGTGGAGGTCTTCTCTCCACCCACCCGATCTTTGAATCCCGCGTAGCATCCGGCGCCGATGGACGTCGACACGATCGCCGTGCTGGAAGGGGACGAGACCGGCCAGGAGCTCCTCGAGGAGTCTCTTCGAGTCCTTGCCCCCGACGTGATCGGCTTCGAGCTGGACCTCCCCCGCTACGACCTCTCGCTCGAGTCGCGGCGGAAGACCGACAACGGCGATCGTCCACGAGGCCGCGGCCGCGATCAGGGAGCACGGGCTCGGGCTGAAGGCGGCGACGATCACGCCGGAGGGAAAGGACGACGTCGGCTCGCCGAACCGGCTCATCCGGGAGGAGATCGGCGGAAAGGTGATCGTCCGGACCGGCCGGCGCATTCCCGGCGTGGTCCCTCTGGGCGGTGTCCACGCGCCGATCTCGGTCGTGCGCATGGCGGTCGGCGACGCGTACGGCGCGAAGGAGTGGCGCGAAGGCGACGGCGAGGAGGAGGTCGCGTTCCGGACCGAGCGCATCGAACGGCGCATCTGCCGCTCGGTCGCCGAGTTTGCGTTCCGGCTCGCCGACCGGACGAGCGCCAAGGTGTTCGGCGGGCCGAAGTACACGGTCAGCCCGGTCTACGAAGGGATGCTGAAGGAGGAGATGGATGCGGCGGCCGAGCGGCATCCGGACGTGCCGTACGAGCCGCAGCTGATCGACGCGACCTTCGCCTACCTCGTCACGTCCAGCGGGGCGCCGCTCGTGATCCCGACGCTGAACCGTGACGGAGACGTGCTCTCGGACCTCGTGCTGCCGCTCTTCGGCTCGATCGCCGGCGCCGAGTCGCTGCTCGTGGCTTTCGACGACGACTACGTGCCCGACGCGGTGATGGCCGAGGCTGCCCACGGGACCGCGCCCGCGCTCCAGGGCAAGAACGTCGCCAACCCGATGGCGATGATCCTCGCGGCCGCGGCATTGCTCGGCTACGGCGAGGAGCAGGCGCAGCAGGCGGGCCGGGCGATCCGCGAGGGCGCGCTCGAGGCGGTCGCGGACGGGATCCGGACGGCCGACCTCAGCGGCCACTCGTCGACGAGCGAGTTCACGGACGAGGTGATCCGCCGGGCGAAGCAGAAACTCGACGTCTGGTCATCGCTCTGAGGCCAAGTAACACTGTGTTACAAGCCGCGCGCGGCGGCTGACCGAGCGGCTCGAGGGACTAGTAACACTGTGTTACTAAGCCTAGGCGGCGCGGATCTCGGCGCAGTCGCCTTCGGCTCAGCCTCCGCGCGATCACCTCTGCGATCGCGCTCACGCGGGCCGAATGGCCGCGCGTGAACGGATCGCTCGCCTCGATGGGGCGCGACAGCGCAGTCAGCACCACGCGTGGCTCGTTCAAGAGCGCCCGTAGGATTCCTCCGCCAGTGAGGGTCGCCGTTCCGAAAGAGACAGCGCCGGGGGAGCGCCGCGTCGCGCTCGTCCCAGAGATCGTCGAGAAGCTCGCAGCGGGCGGGTTCGAGGTTGCGGTCGAGCAGGGAGCCGGCGAGGGCGCGACGCTTCTCGGACTCGGAGTACCGGGAGGCGGGGGCACGCGTCGTCGGCGCTCGGGGAGCTCTTCACCGACGCGGAGGGCGTCGTGAAGGTGCAGAAGCCGTCGGCCGAGGAGGTCGAGCGGCTCCCCGAGGGCTCGATCCTGATCGCGTTCCTCCAGCCGCTGACCGATCCGGACGGCATCGAGCGGCTGGCACGGCGCGGCGTCATCGGCTTCGCGCTCGAGTCGATCCCGCGAATCACGCGCGCGCAGCCGATGGACGCGCTCTCCTCGCAGGCCACCGTGTCTGGCTACAAGGCGGTGCTGCTCGCCGCCGACCGGCTGCCGAGGTTCTTCCCGATGCTGATGACCGCGGCAGGCACGGTTCCGCCTGCGAAGGTGCTCGTGGTCGGGGCCGGAGTCGCGGGGCTGCAGGCCATCGCGACGGCTCGCCGGCTCGGCGCGGTCGTGTCCGGCTTCGACGTGCGCCCGGTTGTGCGCGAGCAGGTCGAGAGCCTTGGCGCGACGTTCCTCGACCTCGGCGTCGTCGGCGAGGAGACGTCCGGCGGGTACGCGACGCGAGCTGAGCGACGAGGAGCAACGCCGCCAGCAGGCCGAGCTGGAGCGGCGCATCGGCCGACTTCGACGTCGTCGTCACCACGGCGCTGATCCCCGGCCGGCCGGCGCCGAAGCTGATCCCGGCCTCCGCGGTCGAGGCGATGCGCGAGGGGTCGGTGATCGTCGACCTCGCCGCCGAGGCGGGCGGAAACTGCGAGCTGACCGAGCCGGGCGAGGAAGTCGAGCGGAACGGCGTGACGATCGTCGGCCACACGAATCTGCCCGGCGACGGTCCCTGTGCACGCGAGCCAGCTCTATGCGCGAAATGTCCAGGCGCTGCTGACGCATCTCGCGCCGGACGGCGAGCTCAACCTCGACTGGGACGACGAGATCACCGCCGGCGCATGCGTGACGCGGCGCGAGGAAGTACCGGCGTGAGCACGCAGCTCGTCGCCGAGCTGACGATCTTCGCGCTCGCGGTCTTCCTCGGCTTCGAGCTGATCTCGAAGGTGCCGACGATGCTGCACACGCCGCTGATGTCCGGCACGAACGCGATCCACGGGATCGTCCTGATCGGGGCGATGTTGATCGTGGGCACGGCCGACTCGACGCTGGAGCAGGTGTTCGGGTTCGTCGCCGTCGTCTTCGGCACGATCAACATCGTCGGCGGCTTCCTCGTGACCGACCGGATGCTGGAGATGTTCAAGCGCCGGCCGGACGAGGACACGGAACAGCGTGAGTAGGACCTGGATCGACGTCGCCTACCTCGTGGCGGCGATCTGCCTCGTCATCGGGATCAAGCGGCTGTCTCATCCGCGAACGGCCCGCTCGGGGAACCACATCGCCGCAGCGGGAATGGCCATCGCGGTCGGCTTCACGTTCGCGATCGAGGGGCTCGAGCGCTACTGGCTGATCGTCGCCGGGATGGCGATCGGCGACCGTGATCGGCGTCGCTCCGGCGCGGGCGGTGCGAATGACCGCGATGCCGCAGATGGTGGCGCTCTTCAACGGCGTCGGCGGCGGAGCGGCAGCGCTGATCGCAGCGGCCGAGTACCACCGCACCGCGGGCGACCCGGGCCGCCTCCCGGGGGAGCTGCTCATCGGGATCCTGTTCTCGGCCGTCGTCGGCTCCATCAGCTTCTGGGGGAGCCTCGTGGCGTTCGGGAAGCTGCAGGAGCTCGTCCCCGGCCGGCCGATCCTCGCGCCGGCACAGAACCTCACGACTGCGATCCTGGCGCTGACGCTGCTCGGCGCGATCGCGCTCACGGCGGTCACCGAGCAGGGGATCTGGCTTGCCATGCTGATGCTCGGGGCGATGATCTTCGGCTTCCTCTTCGTGCTGCCGATCGGCGGCGCCGACATGCCGGTCGTGATCTCGCTCCTGAACGCGTTCACCGGGCTTGGCGGCCGCCTCGACGGGCTTCGTGCTCGACAACACGGCGCTGATCATCGGCGGGACGCTCGTCGGCGCCTCGGGAACGCTGCTGACCATCCTGATGGGCAAGGCGATGGGACGGCCGCTGCGGCTGACGCTGTTCGGCGCATTCGGCGCAGCGCCCGAGGGCGCGGGCGCAGCAGTCGCGGCCGTCGACGGCGACGGGTCGGTCCGGACCGCGTCTCGCCGACGACATCGCCTTCATGCTCGCCTATGCGCGTCGCGTCGTCTTCGTCCCGGGCTACGGGCTCGCGGTCGCGCAGGCGCAGCACGACGTCCGCAACCTCGGCGACCTGCTGGAGGACAAGGGCGTCGACGTCCGCTACGCGATCCATCCGGTGGCCGGACGGATGCCGGGGCACATGAACGTGCTGCTCGCCGAGGCCAACGTCCCGTACGACGAGCTCTTCGAGATGGAGGAGATCAACCCCGAGTTTCCCCAGACGGACGTCGTCGTCGTCGTCGGCGCCAACGACGTGGTCAATCCGGCGGCGCGGAACTCGCCCGGGAACCCGATCTACGGGATGCCGATCCTCGACGTCGACCGCGCGCACAACGTCGTCGTGATCAAGCGCAGCCTCTCGCCGGGGTTCGCAGGCGTCGACAACCCGCTGTTCTACGACCCGAAGACCGTGATGCTCTTCGACGACGCGAAGGCGGCGCTGGAGAAGCTTGTCACGTCGCTGAAGGCCGTTTGACCCCGGTTCCCGTGTTCGGCGCGGCGGTGGTCGAGGCCGCGGTGCCTCCCGCGCGGGCGGTCGACGTTGTCCGGGACGCTTTTGTGGCGTATGCGCGAGGCGAGTGGTCGATGCCGCCGAAGGTCTACGTGCCTGCGTACCCGGCCGGGGACTTTCGGGCGATGCCGGCCCTCGGCGCTGGTCTCGCGCTCCTGAAATGGGTCACGTCTTTTCCGGGGAATCCCGCGTTGGGGCTGCCGACGGTAGCTGGGCTCGTCTTGCTGTCGGACGCGTCGAACGGGATGCCCGTCGCCGTCCTCGAAGCGGGGGCGGTGACGGCGCTGCGGACCGGCGCGGCCGCAGTGCTCGCGGCCGAGACGCTGGGACGGCCGGATGCGGGGACTGCCGCGGTGATCGGCGCCGGCGTGAACGGAAGGGCGGTCGCGCGGACCTTCGTCGCCCGTGGCCGGGACGTGATCGTGTGGGACGTGGACGCCGGGCGAGCCAGGGCGACTGCCGAGGAGGTTGGCGGCCGGGTGGCGGCGAGCGCCGAGGAGGCGTTGAGCGCGGATCTCGTCGTGACGGTGACGCCTGGCCACGAGGTGGTCTTTCCCGACGGGAGTCTCCGGCCGGGGCAGCACGCGAGCCTGATGGGCGCGGACGGGCCGGGAAAGTCCGAGATCACGATCGGCGAGCTGGCCCGAGTCCGGATCTTCTGCGACGACTGGGAGCAGGCAAGCCACAACGGTGATCTCGCCCACGCGGTCGAGGCAGGCGCGCTTGGTCGGAAGGACGTGACGCAGCTTGGTGACGTACTCACTGGGACAGCGGCCGGGCGGCAGTCGAGTGACGACATCACGATCTTCGACTCGACCGGCCTCGCGATTCAGGACCTCGCGGTCGCTCTCACGGCGATGGAGCGCACTGACGAGCTGGACTTGCCGATGATCGACCTCTAAGCCGGCTCGCGAATCTTCCCTGACTTCTGGGATCCCGCGCGATCGGTATTGAGGTGGTGAACCGCTTCCGGGCGGGGCCTAGCGACGGTAGCTTCTCGGACGTCCAAGAAATCGATATCGGCTGGGTGGTCGAGAAGGGAGGAAGCGGATGAGCAAGGTCGTGCATTTCGAGATTCCCGCTGACGACACGAGTCGCGCCAAGGAGTTCTGGTCGGGCTTGTTCGGCATCGATTTGCAGAGCTACGACGGGCCGGTCGAGTACTACATGTTCTCGAACGACGATCAGCAGTCCGGCGGCGGCCTCATGCCGCGAGATGGTCAGAGCGGCCTCACCGTCTACTTCGCCGTCGAGGATCATCGACGCAGCACGCGAGAAGGCTGCAGCAGCTGGGGGCTCGGTGGAGGAGAAGAGCCCCGTGCCCGGGCATGGGCTGGTTCGCCCATGCCAAGGACACCGAAGGCAACTCGTTCTCGATCTGGCAGAACGACGAGAACGCGCCGGCGCCGGAACAGGGCTAGAGAAGCCGAGAAGGATCGAACAGCTCGAGCTCGGGCTCGCGCCGGCCGAGAATCGCTTTCGCGACGAGCTCGCCGCATGCGAGCCCGAGCACGTTTCCGTGGCCCGAGTAGCCACGGGCGACCCACACGCGGTCGCGCCCGGGAACCGCGCCCACGAGCGGACGGTCGTCGGGCGAGGTACCGAAGATCCCGGACCAGCGGTGGGTGATCGCGGGCAGGTACCCGACGAGGTCTCGAAGGAACGACTCGAGTGCAGCCTGGACGGGCTCGGTCGTCACCTCGTCCGCCGTGAACTCGGCCTCGAGCGTGACGTCGCGCCGACCGCCGACGACGAGCCGGCCGTCCGGCAGCTGCTGCCAGTAATCGAACCCCCGCCGCGCGTAGTGCGGTCGCTCGTACAGGAGCTCGGGCAGCGGCTCGGTCGAGACGACCTGGCCACGCGTGGGCTGCACGACTTGGTCGAGCTCCGCGACGAGGCCGCTCGGGTAGCCGTCCGAGGCGATCACCACGTGCTCGGCTTCGAGCTCGTCCAGGGACGCGACGCGTGCGCCCTCACGGATCTCCACTCCGGCCTCGCCGGCCCGGGAAGCCAGGCGCCGGACCCAGCGCCCAGGTTGAAGCGCCCCGTCGTCCTGCTGGAGGATCGCGGCCAGGTAGGTGCCGGAGAGCCGCTCGGGCAGTTCGTCGACCCATTCCGCCGCGAAGCCGTCCGCGAGCAACGCGTCGTACTCCGCTCGCAGCTCGTCTCTCTCTTCTTTGTCTGCGGCCAGCCGGAGGCTGCCGACGCGCCGAAACGCGTCGCCGGCGAGCTCGGCCATCCGATCGAGCGCACGCTCGGTCAGTCGCCAGAACGCTGTTGCGCGCTCCGGTCCGAACGTCGCCCGTGCGGCGTCGTAGCGCATGGCGCCGCCACGGAGAGCAAAGCCGCCGTTCCGCCCGCTGGCGCCGGAGGCGATCGTGCGCGCCTCGTACAGCCGAACACGCATGCCGGCCTCAGCCAGTGTGAGCGCGCAGGAGCAACCCGTGACGCCCCCACCGACGATCGCGGCGTCGACAGGATCGTCGTGGCGCTTGCCGCCCAGGGGCTCGACGGGCTCGTCCAGCCAGTACGGCGTGTCCACCGGGCGATCGTAGACACCGTCATCGCACCGCCCTGTACACACCGTCGGCCGCCGCCACCAGGCCCGCGAGCTCCAGCTCTGTCAGCGCGACGCTGACCGCGCCGGCCGCAAGCGAGGCCTTGGCGACCAGCTCGTCCGCGGCAGACGGCGTGTCGCGAACCAGCACCAGCAGGCGCTTGGCGGCCTCGGAGACGTCCGGATCCTCCGTCGCCGCGGCGCGTTCGATGCCGAGCGCTTCGAGCACGTCTCCCGACCCGGTCAGCGGCGTGGCGCCGAGCCGCAGGAGAGCGTTCGACCCGACCGACAGCGCGCTCGTGATCTCGCCGGGCACTGCGAAGACCTCTCTGCCCTCCTCGAGAGCGAAGTCGGCCGTGATCAGCGCGCCGCTCCGCTCTCTGGCTTCCACGACGACGACCGCCTCGCAGAGCCCCGCGATGATCCGATTCCTCGCCGGGAACCTCCACGGCGCCGGTTCCACCCCGGCTTCGTACTCCGAGATGACGAGACCGCCGTCCTCCATCCGTCGTGAGAGGGCTGCGTTCATGGCCGGGTAGTCGCGGTCGATGCCGCACCCCAGTACGCCGACAGTCGGCCCGCCGCTCTCGAGGGCGCCACGATGTGCCTCGCCGTCGATCCCTCGCGCAAGCCCGCTGACGACGACGAGGCCGGCGGCCGCGAGCTCACGGCCGAGCATCCGCGCAACCTGCGCGCCGTAGGGCGAGCACGATCGCGCCCCCACGACGCCGACTGCTCTCCGCCCGAGCAGCTCCGGCTCGCCCGAGCCACGCAGATAGAGCGACGGAGGCGGATCGAAGATCGCCTTCAACCGCGGTGGAAAGCGCACGTCTGAGCGCGCGAGCTTCACTGCGCCAGCTCCCGCGGCGAGCGGTAGGCGAGCGCCTCGGCGACATGCTCCTCCTCGACGGCCTCTGCGGCCGCGAGGGCAGCAACCGTCCGCGCGACGCGCGCCACCCGCGCCCGCCCACGACCGGAGAGCGGCAACCGCTCGACTGCCCGGTCGAGGAGCGCCGTCGCCGGATCCGTGCGCTCGAGCGGACGACCCGCGAGTCGTCGCCGAGCCGCAGCCACTCGACCGGCGACGGCGCTCGAGGGCTCGCCCCCGGCTCCGCCCAGCTCCGCCGCGCGAGGACGAGGCAGCGCGACGACGAGGTCGAAGCGATCGAGGAGCGCACGCGAGAGCTTCTCGCGAAACGCGGCCAGCCGCTGGGCCGAGCACTGGCAATCCGCACCCGCATCGCCGCGCCCTCCGCAAGGACACATGTTCATGGACGCAACGAGCTGGAACCGCGCCGGGAAGACCGCCCTCCCTCCCACCCGCGCGACCGCGATCTCGCCGTCCTCGAGCGGCTGGCGCAGCGCCTCGAGCACCGGTCGCTGGAATTCCGGGCAGCTCGTCCAGGAAGAGGACGCCTCGATGCGCGAGCGTCGCCTCACCCGGCCTCGGCCCAGGGCCGCCGCCGACGATCGCCGCCACCGACGCGCTGTGGTGCGGTGACCGGAACGGCCGCCGGTCCACCAGGGGCCGCTCGCGCGACAGCAGCCCGACGACGGAGTGGATCCGCGTGACCTCGAGCGCCTCGTCCCTCGTCATCGCCGGCAGCACCCCGGGCAGGCGCCGCGCCAGCATCGACTTGCCGATTCCCGGCGGCCCTGCAAACAGGAGGTTGTGGCCGCCGGCCGCAGCCAGTTCGAGGGCTCTCCGCGCTCGCTCCTGACCCCGCACGTCCGCCAGGTCTGGCACGTCGGGTCTCACGTGACCGTTGGACGCTGCCTCGACCGGCGACGGCTCGTGCTCGCCGCGAAGGTACCCGACGACCTCGGCCAGATGGTGGGCGGGAATCGGCTCGACGCCGGCCAGGGCCGCCTCCGCCGCCGACTCGGCTGCGCAGACCAGACGCCCGAGCCCGGCCCCACGCGCACCCTCGGCGGCCGCGAGCACGCCGGCCACCGGCCGCAGCCGCCCGTCGAGCGCCAGTTCGCCGATCGCCGCATGCCCAGCCAGGCGGTCCGGCGGGAACTGTCGAGACGCGGCCAGGATCGCGAGCGCGATCGGAAGGTCGAATCCCGATCCCTCCTTCCGCAGCGCCGCGGGCGCGAGGTTGACGGTGATCCTCCGCTGCGGCCACTCGAGCTCGGCGGACGCGATCCCGCTCCGGACTCGATGCTTCGCCTCCTGGCACGCCCGGTCGGCCAGGCCCACGATCGCGAGCCCCGGAACCCCGTTCTGGAGGTGCGCCTCGACCTCCACCTTGCGAGCCTCGAGCCCTACGAGAGCATGGGTAACCGTCCGTCCGAGCACACCCGCCGACGGTACGGCTCAAAGACGCGCGTGTCTGTGCCGACTTCGCGCCGAAACCGCGCTAGCGGGCGATCAGGATGTCCTCGAAGAACTCGCCGGCTCGCCGGCCGTCCGGCGGTTCACATGGCGGCGAAGACGTTCCTCGAGCCGCAGGCCCGCCCGATCGAGGATCTGCGGAAAGAGCTCGCGCCGGTCGTGGACGACGATCACGACCGGTGCATGCGCCGCAGGGACTTCCGTGCGTGCGCGAGCACCGCGGCGATTCCCTCGACGTACTCCGCGAGCGCCGCCGACGCTCGTGCCGCGAGCAGCCGCGCCGAGCTCGACCGCACGGCGGTCCTCGAGACCCAGCAGCTCGTAGGCGTACCGATGCTGCTCGTGGTAGTCGATCAGCCCCGGATACGGCGGTGACGTCACGACCGCGTCGAACCGGCCGCCGTAACCCATCTCCCGCGCGTCCCCGTGCAGAACTTCAGCCTCTCGCCCACGCGCGCGCACGCGCGCGAACTCCTTGATCCGCGCCAGCGTGTCGAGCGTGTACCGCCGCAGGAAGTGCTCCGCGCGCTCGACCGGCCGGCAGATCCGCTTGTGCTTGTGGCACCAGTACGGCTCCAGCTGCGGCGCGCGCGGGAAGTCCAGGTCGAAGTGGGTCGTGCGTCGCGCCGAACGGGCGGCGCGGGCAAGGATGACGCGGAGCACGTCCTGGTGCTCGTACTCGCCCACCAGCTCCCGGAATGCGAGCAGCTCCGAGGCCGCCCTCGGCGCGTACCACTCGGCCGCGTAGCCGGACGCGGCAGGCCCGCCCCCGTCGAACGCCTCCACCCGACGCACGACGTCACGCAGCTCCGACTCGAGCGAGAAGAGGTCGTAGCGCCGCGTCTTGACGCTCATGAGCAGGCAGTTGAACGCCGCGATGTCGACACCGACAGCGTCTCGCCCGCTCTCGAGCGACTGGACGAGCGTCGTCCCCGAGCCGGCGAACGGATCGAGCACCCGCCCACGCGCCGGGACGTACCGGCCGAGCAGCGCCTCGACCAGCTGCGGAATGAACTTGCCGAGGTACGGATGGAGCCGGTGGACGTGCTTCGTCCGCTCGCGCTCGGGAAGGTCGCGCTCCGACCAGGAAAGCTCGAGGTCGATCTCCGCGTAGAGCGCATCCTGCGTCGGCGCCACGACGAACCTCCTTCGCCGGGCGGCGGAGGAGTCCTAGAACGCGTTCGCCACGCGCCGCACGCCCCGCGGCGTCACCGAGACGACGTCGAAGCGCACCTCCCACTCCGCCGCCTCCGGATGCTCTGCCAGCCACGCTTCGGCGGCCCGCCTCAGACGCTCCTGCTTCTCCAGCCCGACCATCTCGGCCGGATCGCCGAACCGCTCGCCGAGCTTCGCCTTCACCTCGCAGAACACCAGCCGACGGCCCCGACGCAGGATCAGATCGACCTCCACCCGCACCCGGCCGCAGTTCGCGCTCCAGCACCCGGTAGCCGCGAAGCAGATAGAAGAGGCGCGCCCGGCGCTCGGCCCGCGCGCCCGTCCGGTTCATTCCTCCTCGAGCCTCGCGGCCAGCTCCTCCGGCGAGAGGTAGCAGAGCGCCTGGAACGACCGCCGGTGGATCTCCGACGGGCCGCGCTCCCTCACGACCGCCGAGTGCCGCGGCGTGATGTAGCCGACGTGCGACGAGAACCCATACGCGGGAAACAGCGCGTCCATCCGCCGCATCGCGCGGTCCCGCACCACCTTCGCGATGATCGACGCAGCGGCGATCGCCGCCGACCGCTCGTCCCCGTCCACGACCGCCGTGTGCACCGGCGCAGAAGGCCCCAGCCGGAACCCGTCCACCAGGCACGCCTCCGCCGGCGGCGCCAGCTCCCGCAGGCACGAGCGCATCCCCTCGAGGTTCGACCGATGCAGCCCGTTGCGGTCGATCTCGGACGACGACACGACACGCACCGTGAACGACCTCGCGCAGGCCACCACGCCGTGGAACAGCGCTTCCCGCTCCTCGGCGGTCAGCTGCTTCGAGTCGTTCAGGCCCGCCAGCGGCCGGCAGCGGTGGTCTCGCAGGAGCTCGTAGTCGAAGAGGACCCCGGCGACGACCAGCGGTCCCGCCAAGGAACCGCGGCCCGCCTCGTCCACCCCGGCGACGAACCGCCGCCCGAAGCGGCGGTCGAACTCGAGGAGCCTTCTACCCCTCTTCTGAGGCTTCGGGCTCGAGCTCGTCGGCCGCGGCCTCGACGGCCTCTTCCGGCCCGGAATCTTCGTCGGGAGGCTGTTCGGCGACGACGGCTGCGGCACCGGCCGAGGATAGCCGCACCCCATCACGGCGCTCGCGCACGCGCGCCTTCTTGCCCACTTTCCCGCGCAAGTAGTAGAGCTTCGCGCGGTTCACGTCGCCGATTGCCATCACTTCGATCCGCTCGATCTTCGGCGAGTGCAGCGGGAACGTCCGCTCGACGCCGACGCCGAACGACTGCTTCCGCACCGTGAAGGTCTCACGGGAGCCCGAGCCCTGTCGCTTGAGGACGATGCCCTCGAAGACCTGGATCCGGCGGCGCTGTCCCTCGATGACCTGGAAGTGGACACGGACCGTGTCCCCAGCCTTGAACTCCGGACGGTCGGCGCGCAGCTGCTTGCGCTCGAGTGTCTCGATGGGATTGGCCATGGCAAAGGGTCGGGCGGCGGCCCGACCGCGGGATGCTAGCGCAAGCCGATTCGTCTCGGCGGGAAATAGATCGCGAAAACCTTGCCGATCAGGTTGTCCCGCGCCAGCGGGCCCCACACGCGGGAATCGCACGACTGGGCCCGGTTGTCGCCCATCACGAAGTACTGGCCCGGCGGGATCTTCTCGGGCGGCCTCGTGTCCACGTCACGCCGGTCCTCCTTCACGTAGGGCTCGTTCAGGCGCCTGCCGTTGATGTAGACGAAGCCGTTGCGCATCTCCCACGTCTCGCCGGGAAGCCCGACGATCCGCTTGACGAACGTCCCGCCGGCGCCGCAGTCCTTCCGCGCGCGCTCCGGCGTCGTGAAGACGACGATGTCGCCCCGCTCTGGATCCGTGAAGTGGTAGATGAAGCGGTTCGCGAGCACCCGGTCGGAGAAGCGCGAGGTGCAGCCCAGCCCCGAGCCGGCGCAGTGAAGCGTCGGCTCCATGGACGAGGACGGGATCCGGTACGGGTTCACGACCCACTGCTTGATCGCGAGCACGATCGCGACGGCGCCGACGATCGTGACCACCCAGTCGATCGCAACCCTCCAGGGCCGCGGCAGGCGGTGCGTGAGACGGTCGACGGGGTTCCTCATGCCCGATCCGCTGTCCGCATGCGGCTCTGCTCCCGCCGCCAGTCCGCGATCCGGGCGTGGTCGCCCGACAGCAGGACGTCCGGCACCGTCCAGCCGCGGAACTCCGCCGGCCGCGTGTAGTGCGGGTACTCGAGCCCACCTCTCGAGCTCGGCCGAGAAGCTCTCCTCCGAGCCGGAGCCCTCGCTGAGCGCGCCCGGCAGCCGCCGGGCCACGGCGTCGGCCACGACCATCGCCGGCAGCTCGCCGCCGGAGAGGACGTACGGCCCGATCGAGATCGCGTCGCTCGCGAGGTGCTCCACGATTCGCTCGTCGAAGCCCTCGAACCGGGCCGAGAGCAGCGTCAGGTGCTCCTCCCCGGCGAGCTCGTCGACGACCCCCTGGTCGAGCTGGCGACCCTGGGGCGTCAGCGCGACCACCCGGTGCTCCGGCAGCCCGCCGTAGACGCCTTCGAGCGACGCGGCGACGACGTCGACCCGCAGGACCATGCCCGGGCCGCCGCCGTACGGCTCGTCGTCGACCTCGCCGCCGGGAGCCCAGTCCCGGTAGTTGAAGAGGCGCAGGTCGAGCTCCCCACCGAGGACGGAGGCGACTGGGCGTTGTTCGGAGACAGCAGCGAAGACATGGGGAACCAGCGTGAAGACGTCGAGGCGCAGGGCTTGAGCAGGTTAGTTGTCGGCGCGAAACCGTGCGCCACCAGGATTCGGCGCCCGTCGAGGTCGACCTGTCGGACACAGGCCTCGACGAGCGGGAGCAGGATAGCCGTGTCGAGCTCCAAGGCGTCGTTCGCCGGTCCGGGGACGACGTCGGTGACGACGCCCAGCTTCCGGCCGCCTTCCTCCTCGACCTCGAGTCCGACGAGCTCGAAGACGTAGTACTCGCCCGGCGCCGGCCGCCGGCAGCTCCGCCCGCGGGACCTCGAGCGTCGTCCCGCGGGGAACCGGCCGGTCGAGCCGGATCACGAGGCGGCCGCCCGAGTGCTTGCGCTCCTCGACGCGGACCTCCTCGCCGCCGGCGCGCAGGACCGCGCCCGGCTCGAAGCGCTTCGGGTCCTCGCTCGCCTGCTCGACGACGAACGAGCCGTCCAGGCCGTGCGGCTTCCCCACCCGGCCGACGGTGACGAATTCCTGGTCGCTAATCGGCGATCTCGAGCACGAGCCGCCGGCGCTGGCGCGCGCCGCCCGCGCGAACGATCGCCCGCAGCGCCCGCGCGATCCGCCCCTGGCGGCCGATCACCTTCCCGACGTCGTCCTTCGCGACATGGAGACGGAGGACGAGCGCATCCTCGCTCTCCACCTCTTCGACGCGAACCGCGTCGGGATCGTCCACGAGCTGCCTCGCGAGGTACGCGAGCAGCTCAGCCAATGTTCTTGACCTTGAGCAGGCGCGAGACCGTGTTCGACGGCTGGGCGCCCTTGCCGAGCCACTCGCGCACCTTCTCCTCGTCGAACTCGATCGTCGACGGGTCGGTCTGCGGGTTGTAGCGCCCGACGATCTCGATGAACCTGCCGTCCCGCGGCGAGCGCTGGTCGGCGACCACGACGCGGTAGATCGGGTTCTTCTTCGACCCGACCCGCGTCAATCTCATGCGAACTGCCATTTCACCTCCGTTGTGCCTTCATCAGCTCCGGTGGGAGCCCGGGCATCTTGCCCTTCCCCATCTGCTTCATCATCTTCTGCATCTGCTTCCGCGCCGAGAGCAGCTTGTTCACCTGCTGGATGTCGGTGCCGCTGCCGGCCGCGATCCGCTTGCGCCGCGACCCGTCGATCAGGTGCGGCATCCGGCGCTCCTGCGGCGTCATCGAGAGGACGATCGCCTCCACGCGTGAGAGCTCTGCCTCGTCGACGTCGAGCCCCTTGAGCTGCTTCCCGAGTCCCGGGACCATGCCGAGGACGCCCTTGAGCGGGCCCATCTTCCGCATCATCCGAAAGCTCGTCAGGAAGTCGTCGAAGCTGAACTCGCCGGCGCGCATCCGCGCCTCCATCGCCGCCTGGTCCTCCTCGGACGCGGCCTCCTCGGCCTTCTCGATCAGGGTCATGACGTCGCCCATCCCGAGGATCCGCGAGGCCATCCGGTCGGGATAGAAGTACTCGAGCTGGTCGAGCTTCTCGCCGACCGAAGCGAGCTTCACCGGCTTGCCGGTGACGGCGTTCACGGAGAGTGCGGCGCCGCCGCGTGCGTCACCGTCGAGCTTCGTGAGGACGACGCCGTCGAACGCGACCCGCTCCTGGAACGCCTCCGCGACCGAGACGGCCTCCTGGCCGGTCATGGCGTCGAGCACGAGCAGGACGTTCGTCGGCTTGACGGCGTCCCTGATCCTGCCCAGCTCCTCCATCAGGTCCTCGTCGATCTGGAGCCGGCCGGCGGTGTCGACGATCACGACGTCGCGGCCCTGCGCCCTTGCCTGCTCGATCCCGTCCTTCGCGGCCTCGACCGGCTCCGTGCCGGTGAAGACCGGGATCTGGATCTGGCGGCCGAGCTGCTGGAGCTGCTCGACGGCGGCCGGGCGCTGGAGGTCGGCGGCGACGAGCGCCGGCGCGCGGTCCTCCTTGCGGAGCAGCAGCGCCAGCTTGGCCGCGGCGGTCGTCTTGCCCGAGCCCTGAAGCCCGGCGAGCAGGATCACGGTCGGCCCCTTGCCCGCGAACACGAGCTTGGAGTCCCCGGTGCCCATCAGGGTCGTCAGCTCCTCGTGGACGATCTTCACGACCTGCTGGCCGGGAGTGAGGCTGCGCGCGACGTCCTGGCCGAGCGCGCGCTCCTTGACGCGGGCCACGAAGTCCTTGACGACGCGGAAGTTGACGTCCGCCTCGAGCAGCGCCAGACGGATCTCGCGCATCGAGCGCGAAATCACCTCTTCGTCGAGCTTTCCGCGGCTCCGAAGCGGGCCGAGGGCGGCGTTGAGCTTGTCACCGAGCGTGTCGAACACCGGCGGAACAGTCTAGAGACAGCCGGTTTAGCCCCCTAGAGTCTGACCATGGCTGCCCGGAAGACGGTCACCGTCGTCTTCTCCGACATCGCGAACTCCACGCCGCTCGGCGAGGCGCTCGACCCTGAGGTGATGCGCGGCGTGATGGAGCAGTACTACGCCGTCGTCCGCCGGGAGCTCGAGCGGCACGGCGGCACCGTGGAGAAGTTCATCGGCGACGCGGCCATGGCCGTGTTCGGCATCCCGACCGTCCACGACGACGACGCGCTGCGCGCTGTTCGGGCCGCCATGGACATGCGCACCGCGCTCGGTCGCTCAACCAGGACCTGGAGGAAACCCACGGCGTGCGGCTCGCGATTCGGACCGGCGTCAATACCGGCGAGGTCGTCGCCGGTGACCCCACCGACAGGCAGTCGTTCGCCACCGGCGCTGCCGTAGCGACCGCGCAGCGGCTCGAGGCCGCAGCCCGCTCCGGCGAGATCCTGCTCGGCGACTCGACCTACCGGCTCGTCTCGAACGCGGTGCTCGTCGAGCCGATGGAGCCGCTGGAGCTCAAGGGCAAGGCCGAGCCCGTGCGCGCCTGGCGCCTGCTCGGCGTCGTCGAGGGCGCGCCGCCCTTCCCGCGGAGGCTCGACACACCGATGGTCGGGCGCGAGGACGAGCTGGCGGCGCTCGAGACCGAGCTGGACGCGGCCGATCGCGAACGGCGGTGCCGCCTGGCGACCATCGTCGGCCCGGCGGGTATCGGGAAGTCCCGGCTCGGCAATGAGGTCTTCTCGGCCACCCGCGGCCGTGCGACGACGCTCGTGGGGCGCTGTCTCGAGTACGGCGAGGGGATCACGTACTGGCCACTGCGCGGAATCGTCCTCTCCGCGACAGGGAGCCTGACCCAGGAGGGGATCGCGCAGTTCCTCGAGGGCGCGGAGGACGCGGACCGGATCGCAAACAGGCTCGCGGGCGCCGTCGGCTCAGAGGAGGCGCCGCCCGGCGGCGAGGAGACGTTCTGGGCCGTCCGCCGGTTTCTCGAGCACATGGCGCGAGAGCGCCCGATCATCCTCGGGATCGACGAGCTCCAGTGGGCCGAGCCGACGTTCCTCGACCTCCTCGAGTACCTCGTCGGTTGGACGACCGACGCACCGGTTCTCGTCCTCGGCCTCGCGCGGCCCGAGCTGCTGGAGCACCGGCCGACCTGGAGCGCGACCAGCTCGCTCGTCGTTGCGCTCGAGCCGCTCTCCGAGGACGATTCGGAGCGCCTCGTCGAAGCACTCGGGGCGGAGATCGACGAGAGCGAGCGGGAGCGGATCCTCGCCGGCGCGGAGGGCAATCCGCTGTTCGTCGAGCAGATGCTCGCGCTTGCGGTCGAGGGGTCTCCGGCAGAGGCGATCCCGCCCACGATCCACGCGCTGCTCGCGGCGCGCCTCGACCGGCTGGCGGAGGAGGAGCGCGCCGTTCTGGAGCAGGCAGCCGTGATCGGGCGCGAGTTCACCGCCGGTGCCGTCAACTCGCTCTCCGGAGATCAGGCCGTGGGCTCGATGCTCCTCTCACTGGTCCGCCGGGACCTCATCGAGCCGGACCGCTCGCTGATTCCCGGCGACGACGGCTTCCGCTTCCGCCACATCCTGATCCGCGACGCGGCCTACCTCGGCGTCGCGAAGGCCAGCCGAGCCGAGCTCCACGAGCGGTACGCGAACTGGCTCGCACGGTCGGCGGGAGAGCTGGACGAAATCATCGGCTACCACCTGGAGCAGGCATTTCGTTACCGGCAGGAGCTCGGCGCGGCCGACGAGTCCCTCGCGGCCCAGGCCGGCGAGCGGCTTGCCCGCGCCGGGCGCCGAGCAGTAGGACGCGGGGACCTCCCGGCCGCGGTCACGCTCCTCACCCGGGCGGCAGCGCTCCTGCCCGATTCCCACGAGCAGCGACGGGAAATCCTTCCGATCCTTGGTGGGGCGCTCATGCGCACAGGCGACTTCACGCGGGCCGAGCGCTTCCTCGACGAGGCGCTCGAGGGCGCGCAAGCAGCGGGCGACCGGGGCCTGGAGCTCCGCACGCTGATCGACCGTGCGTTCTTCCGCGCCTTCACGAGACCCGAGGGCTCAGTCGAGGAGATCGCCGAAGTTGCCGACGAGATCATCCCCCTCCTCGAGGACCTCGACGACGACCTCGGCCTCGCCAAGGCGTGGTGGCTGAAGAGCGAGGTTCATGTCAACGCCTGCCGTTGGGGCCAGCGGGCGGAGTATCTCGAGCGCGCGCTCGAGCACGCCCGTAAGGCGGGCGATGCGGGTGAGTTCGCCACGCTCGCAGCCCAACTCGTCCAGGCCCTCTACTACGGTCCAATGCCGGCTGACAAGGCGATCGCGCGCTGCGAAGAGCTGCTCGCCGAGAGACCTGACGACAGGTCGCTGAGCGCTTCGATCACCGGCACCATCGCGGGCCTCAGCGCCATGCGCGGCGATCTGGAGCAGGCCCGCTTACTCCAGGCGAAGGCCCGCGCGCTCGACGAGCAGTTCGGTCAGCGCCTACGCATCGCGGCTCGGGCATTCGGCGCCGCGGATATCGAGGCGCTCGCCGGTCGGCCGGAGGAGGCGATCGCGATCTTGCGCTGGGCGTTCGGCGAGCTGCAGGAGATGGGCATCACCAGCGTGGGGTCCACCATGGCCGCATACCTCGCGGACGCCCTTGCATCAGAGGGCGACGACGCCGAAGCCCTGTACTACGCGCAGCTGAGCCGTGACGATGCCGCTGCGGAGGACGTGGTGACGCAGGTGATGTGGCGTCTGGCGCGAGCCAAGGCCGCCCATGAGCCAGACCTTGCTCGACAGGCCGTCCAGCTGGCCGAGCAAACCGATTGCCCAGACCTCAAGGCGCGCGCCTTCCTCGGCATCTGGGAGGTGACAGGGGACGAGGCGGCTCGCGGCCGCGCAGTCGCGGAGTACGAGCGCAAGGGCAATGTCGCGGCGGTCGCGCGCCTCGCCGCGCGCGCTCTTCCGTCGTAGGATCGAACGAACGACGCAGTCAGAAAAGGAGGATGGGATGCCCCAGGTCGAGGGAGTTTCACGTCATTTCGGAAGATCCAGAAGCGGGCTTTCGGGCCGCCACCAAGGCGGCCGTCGACAACTACAAGGCCGAACACGGGGCCCCGGAGCCCGGCAAGCCGGTACGTCTGAGGGTCGCAGAGATGTACGTGGAGGTCCACAACCCGATTCACGACTACATCGTGGTTCTGGACACCGACGGCTGAGCTTCAGCCGTCTGAAAATCGCGGAGCTTCGAGGAGGTGAACATGGAGGACCAGGAACAGACCAGCACCGAGGACTATGACCGCGGATTTCGGAGGGAACTCAAGGAGGCGGTCAACGCGGCGCTGATACGAGACGACGTGCCGGTCGGCGATGAACGCGTGATCAGAGTCACGGTGAAGAGGCTTAGCCGAAACCCGCATCACGACTACCTCGTCGATTTCGATTAGACCGGACAAGCGGGCATGTACATCACCGCGAGCAACCGATCCACGACTACATCGTCGAGCTCGAGCAAATCCAGCCCTAGACGAGAGGAGACTGCATGGCAGAGATCGCGAAGGTCATCACCGTCATCGGCCAGTCGCCGGAGAGCTTCGCCAAGGCGGCCGACGTCGCCGTTCAGGAGGCGTCGAAGACGCTACGCGGGATCTCCGGCGCCGACGTCATCTCGATGAGCGCGCTCGTCGAGAACGACAAGATCAGCATGTACCGCACGACCGTCAACATCGCGTTCGCGGTGGAGCGCTAGAGCAGGAGAGCGTTCGCGTAGTCGCGGGCGTCGAACGGCCTGAGGTCGTCGAGCCCTTCGCCGACGCCCACGAGCTTGACCGGGAGACCGAGCTCGTGGGCGATCGCGAGCGCGACACCGCCCTTCGCCGAGCCGTCCAGCTTGGTCAGGGCGACGCCGGTCACGTCCACGGCCTCGCCGAAGAGGCGCGCCTGCTGGAGGCCGTTCTGGCCGGTGGTCGCATCGACGACGAGCAGCGTCTCGTGCGGCGCGCCCGGCAGGCGGCGCTCGATCACCCTGCGGACCTTCGCGAGCTCCTCCATCAGGTTCGTCTGCGTGTGCAGCCGGCCGGCGGTGTCGACGATCACGACGTCGCGGCCGCGAGCCGCCGCCGCCTCGATCGCGTCGTAGGCGACGGCGGCCGGGTCTCCCCCGCGCTCCGAGCCGACGAAGTCCGCGCCCGCGCGGCCCGCCCAGATCTCGAGCTGCTCCTCGGCCGCGGCGCGGAAGGTGTCTGCGGCGGCCAGGAGGACGGAGTGGTCGTGCTCGCGGAGCTTCTGCGCCAGCTTGCCGATCGTCGTCGTCTTCCCGGTCCCGTTGACGCCGACGACGAGGATCACGGTCGGCCCGGCGCTCAGGTCGAGGCGCGGCGGGCCGCCCAGGAGCTCGGCGGCCTCGTCGCTGAGCGCGGCGCCCAGCTCGCCGGCGACCTCGCGCGCCTCCAGCCGCTGGACGAGCTCGGCCGTCGTCGGGACTCCGACGTCGGCCGCGATCAGCGCCTCCTCGAGCCGCTCCCATGCCTCGTCGTCCGCCGGGTCGAACGCCGCCGCCGCGATCTGCTCGGTCAGCGCCCGGCGGCTCTTGCCCAGCGAGTCGCGCAGGCGAGAGAGGAAGCCGGACTGCTCGTCCGCGGTCTCGTCCGACGTGTCGGTGTCGCCGAGAAACTCGCCCCAACTCCGGCTCATGTCCGGAGGAGGCTAGCTGCGGGCACGGCGCTTTTTTTGACAACACCGATGGGAAGTACGATCTTCGGTGCCCGTCCCAGCACGGCGAGGAAGGGGACTCAGATGCGCGAGAGGTGGAGACTGCCTGCGGCGGCCCTTGCCGTCGGCGTGGCCGGAGCTCTCGCGGTCGTAGCTTCCTCACACGCGGCGATCACGATCACGAGCCTGCAGGCGCGGGCGAGCGGGTGCATCGATCACGTCCGGGCCGATGGGCTCCGGCTACGACATTCGGATCGTGGCGAACGTCACGCGACGGCACGACCTGGGAATCGACCAGCTGGACGACCGGCGGCGTGACCCGGTGCGTCAACCACGAGCGATCAGGGCGAACGGCAGTCAAACCGTCGACCTCGAGTACGAGTACGAAGCCAACGCGGCGATCAAAGCTGCTGAGAGCCCGCCCCGGGGGAACCTCCCCGACCCGGGCAAGGTCGGGCCCAGCGAGCACGTGTTCACGCCGCCGCCCGGCGGCCCCTCGACGCTCCGGATCGAGCTCTTCACGAACGACAGTTGCTCCGGGAGCGGCCTCGCGAATCAGAGCATCTCGACCTCACGACCGACGTTCCCGCGCACAACGAGCCGCTCACCGCAGCGTGTCAGGGGATGAAGGTCGCCGTCGTTCTGGACGAGTCGGGATCGATCGGGAGCGCCGCACCACAGGTCAGGAGCGCGACGAAAGCTCTCGCCCGGGGTCTCCTCGACACAGGCGCCAGGATGGCCGTCTTCAAGTTCTCGACGACGGCCAGTACGAGCCACATCGACGCCGTATCAGGACATCACTCAAGCGTTCATCGACGGCCAGCTCACGACGTACCTGAACAACTACAACCCCGGGGGGACCACGAACTGGGATGCCGGGACTGAACCGGGTACGCACACAGACGACCGGCGACAAGCCTGACCTCGTCGTGTTCCTCACTGACGGGAACCCGAACCGCTGGGCCGGAGGCGGCACCGGTGTGGAGGAGGGCTTCTACTCGGCAATGGACCCCGCGGCTAACGCCGCGAACCAGCTCAAGGCGAACTCGCACATGTTCGCGATCGGCGTCGGCGACGGCGTGACGGACGCTCTCAGCGCGCTGCGGATCCAGGCGGTCTCGGGCACGAGGAGCTTCCCGGAGTACCCGATCGAGACGGCCGACTACACGCTCGTCACCAATTTCAACGACCTCGAGAATGCGTTCGCTGACCTCGCCTCCAAGCTCTGCAATCTCACGGTGACGGTCAGGAAGGAGACGGACAAGGCTGGTTCGGGACGCCTGGGTCTCCGAGCCGGGCTGGGGGTTCAGCGGCCGGGTCGAGGCTCCTCCGGGTCAGTACGCCTACCGGTGGTTCAAGCCGAACCCGGTCAACCCCGTCACCTCCGCGACCGCAACCCAGTCGGGAAACACGGTCGCCGACGGGACGATCGACTTCGTCTGGCGGCCGAACTCAGCACACCACGCTGAGCAACATCACGATCACCGACGGGACGAAGCCGGGGTACGAACCGGAGAAGGTGACCTGCACGTCCGGCAGGCCAGACGATCCTCGACAGCAACGTTCCGGCCACAGTGGCGTCGTTCACTCTCACGGGCCTGAAGGTGCGCGACCACGTCAACTGCGTCGTCCGCAACCAGTTCAAGCGCTCGACGGTCCGCGTGGTCAAGCAATGGGTCGGCGACCCCAGCTCGACGACGATCTTCGTCGACGCCACCGGCGCCGCCGACTTACGACGCCTCGACCGTCGCGACCACCAGCGGAGCGAGCGCCTCGCTTCGACTACCCGGTCTCGACCGGGGTGACGGTCGGTGAGACCCCGGTGCCGGCTGGCTACACGGCCACGATCCAATGCGGCGCCGGCCCGTGCAGGACTACACCGGCGGGCCGTTCGCGGTCACGTCACCGCCGACCGACGGCGACGACCGTCACCTGCACCATCACCAACAAGCAGCTGCGCTCGACCGTGCAGGTCGTGAAGAACTGGGTCGGCGCCACCGTCGTCCGCGACGATCTTCGTCGACCGGAACGGCGATCGCCTCCGTTCGACGCCTCGAGGGTCGCGACCGCGAGCGGCGACAGCACCTCCTTCACCTATCCGGTCTCGACGCCGGTGTCCGTCGGCGAGACCGCCGTGCCGTCGGGCTACGAGGCGACGATCCAGTGCGGCACGGGCGCCGCGCAGGCCTACACGGGCGGCCCGTTCGCGGTCACCTCACCGGCTACCGACGGCGGAACCATCACCTGCACGATCACCAACAAGCAGAAAACCTCCACGGTGCGAGTGGTCAAGGCCTGGGTCGGCGCCCCCTCGACGACGACGATCTTCGTCGACCAGGACGGCGCGGCGCCCTTCGACGCCTCGACCGTCGCGACCGCGACCGGCGACAGCGCCTCCTTCACCTACCCGATCTCGACCCCGGTCACGGTCGGCGAGACACCCGTCCCGGCCGGCTACGCGGCCACGATCCGGTGCGGCGACGGGCGACTACGCAGCCGTACACGGGCGCGCCCATTCCCGGTGACTTCGCCCGCCATCGGTGGGCCAACCATCACGTGCACGATCACGAACACCCAGCAGCTCTCGTCGGTCGAGGTGGTCAAGGAATGGGTTGGCGCGCCGAGCACCACGACGATCTTCGTCGACGCGACCGGAGCGGCGCCCTTCGACGCCTCGACCGTCGCGACGGCGAGCGGCGCCAGCGCCTCCTTCACCTACCCGATCTCGACGCCGGTGTTCGTGGGAGAGACCGTCCTCCCGGCCGGCTATGCCGCCACGATCCAGTGCGGCACCGGCGCTCCAGTCGCCTACGCCGGCGGCCCATTCCCGGTCACGTCGCCTGCAACCGACGGAGCGACCATTACCTGCACGATCGTCAATACACAACAGCTCTCGAAGATCCGAGTAATCAAGAACTGGTCAGGTACGCCGACCAGCGCGACGATCTTCGTGGACCAGAACGGCGTGGCGCCCTTCGACGCCTCCACGGTCGCCACCGCCAGCGGGCACAACACGTTCTTCACCTACCCGGTCTCCACGCCGGCGTTCGTCGGCGAGACCGCCTTGCCTGCCGGGTTCACGGCGACGATCCAGTGCGGGTCCGGCGCTCCGGTGGCCTATCTCGGCGGCCCGTTCGCGGTCACGTCGCCGGCAACCAACGGCGACACGCTGATCTGCACGATCAGCAACAACATCATTCCGCCGCCGGCGACCGTTCGGGTGGTCAAGGAATGGGACGGCGCCCCCTCCTCGGCGACGATCTTCGTCGACGCCACCGGCGCGGCGCCGTACGACGCCGAGACGGTCGCGACTGCTGATGGGCACAACACTTCCTTTAACTACACGGCCGGGACGGCGGTGACCGTCGGCGAGACCGCGGTGCCGACCGGCTACGACGCGAGGATCCAGTGCGGCGCCAACCGGGCACTGCCCTACCAGGGCGGGCCGTTCGCCGTCGTCGCTCCTGCAGCCGGGGAAACCCTCACGTGCACGATCACGAACAGGCAGCTGCTCTCGACCGTCCGCGTGGTCAAGCAGTGGGTCGGCGCCCCCTCCTCGGCGGAGATCTTCGTCGACCGGGACGGCGCGGCACCGTACGACGCCTCCACGACAGCGACCGCGAGCGGCGACACCACGTCCTTCGTCTACCCGGTCTCGACGCCGGTCACGGTCGGCGAGACCACGGTGCCGGTCGGGTACCAGGCGACGATCTCGTGCGGCGAGCTGCAGGGTCGCCAGCAATACAACGGCGGCCCGTTCCCGGTCACGTCTCCGGCGCAGCACCTCGGAGTCGTCACCTGCACGATCACGAACACGCAGACGCTCTCGTTCGTCCGGACCGTCAAGCAGTGGGTCGGCGCTACGTCGTCCGCGGAGATCTTCGTCGACCTGAACGGCGCGGCACCGTACGACGCTTCCACGACAGCCACCGCGAGCGGCGACAACACGTCCTTCGTCTACCCGACCTCCACGCCGGTCACGGTCGGCGAGACCACGGTGCCGGCCGGCTATGGAGCCGAGATCGCCTGCGGCCACACGCAGCCTCGTCAGCCGTACGACGGCGGGCCGTTCCCGGTGGTGTCTCCGGCTCAACACCTCGGAGTCCTCACCTGCACCGTCACGAACTCCCAGCTGTTCTCGACCGTCCAGGTGGTCAAGCAGTGGATCGGAACACCCGCCTCGACGACGATCTTCGTCGACCAGGACGGCGCGGCGCCCTTCGACGATTCGACCGTCGCGACTGCGAGCGGCGACAGCGCCTCCTTCACGTACCCGGTCTCGACCCCGGTAACGGTCGGTGAAGATCCCGTGCCGGCCGGCTACGCCGCCACCATCGACTGCGGGCAGGGCCCCCAGCCCTACACCGGCGGCCCCTTCCCGGTCACCTCTCCTGCGGACGGGGACGAGGTCACCACCTGCACGATCACGAACACGGAGCTCCGCTCGACGGTGCAGGTCGTCAAGGAATGGGCCGGGGCCTCGTCAGCGGCGACGCTCTTCGTCGACGTGAACGGGATGGCGCCCTACGACGCCTCCACGGTCGCGACCGCCAGCGGCCAGGGCACGTCATTCGAGTACCCCGTCTCGACTCCGGTCGCGGTCGGCGAGACCACGGTGCCCGCTGGATTCACGGCGGCGATCGACTGCGGCGGCGGCCCGCAGGCTTATGCAGGCGGCCCGTTCCCGGTTACCTCACCGGCCGTCGACGGCGCCACCATCACGTGCACGATCACGAACACCCCCGTGACGACCGTCCGCCTGCTCAAGGAATGGGGCGGCGCGGAGCGGTCGGCGACGATCTTCGTCGACGAAGCCGGCAGTGCGCCGTTCGACGTTGCCTCGGTCGCCACCGCGGACGGGCAGAGCGTGTCGTTCGACTACCCGCCGTCGACCCAGGTCACGATCGGTGAGATCCGCCATGCCGCAGGGGTACGTCGCCTTCATCAACTGCGGCACCGGCCCGCGTGACCTGAGGCTCTACCGAGGCGGCCCCTTCACCGTCACGACCCCGAGCACGCCCGGCGGTGTCCTGACGTGCACGGTCACGAACGTGCAGCGGCCCGGCCCGCTCGCCCGTCCTGGTGATTCGACAAGAGCGGCGAACCGGCATCTCCTGTATCCCTAGCCAGCGTGTCGACGTTCCGGATCACGGTCAGGAACCGCGGCCGCGGAACCGCTCGGAACGTCATCACCTGTGACCGCATGCCGGCCGGCCTGACCGTCGTGCGGGCACCCGGAGCTCGCCGGTCCGGACGGAATCTTTGCTGGCGGGTCGCGACGATGCGACCAAACACAAGGAAGACCTTCGTGGTCGTCGCCCGAGTCGGCCCGTCGAGCCGTCGACGCGCGATCGTGAACCCCGCCGACGTCTCCGGCTCGAACACGGCTCAACTGCCGGCGCCCGACATCTCCAGGCGACTGCCGGCCTGTCGCGACCGGGCGCGCGTGCTCGTCCGCGGCCGGCCGGTCGTGCGCGTGCCGTTCACGGGCTAGGCGTCTAGGCCGCGGCTTCGGCGGCGGGCTCGCGCGGCAGGCGTGCGCGAGACGACCTGCGAGACGCCGTCGTCGCCCATCGTCACGCCGTAGAGCACGTCGGCCGCCTCCATCGTCTTCTTCTGGTGGGTGATGACGATGAACTGCGCCCGGTCGGAGAAGCGGCGCAGCAGCTCGACGAAGCGGCCGATGTTCGCGTCGTCGAGCGCCGCCTCGACCTCGTCCAGGAGGTAGAACGGGCACGGCCGGGCGAGGAAGAGCGCGAAGAGGAACGAGATCGCGCCGAGTGCCTTCTCGCCGCCCGAGAGCAGCGAAAGCCGCGTCACGCGCTTGCCGGCCGGGCGGAGCTCGACCTCGATGCCCGGCGTCGCTTCGTCGTCGTCACCCTCGCTCTCGGCGGTCAGCCGTAGCCGACCGTGCCCTCCCGGGAAGAGCGTCGACGCGACCTCCTCGAAGTGGCTCGCTGACGGCATCGAACGTCTCGGCGAACCGGCGCTCGACGGTGCGGTCGAGGTCGTCCCGCAGCTTGGCGAGCTCGTCGAGGCTGCGCTCGAGATCCTCGCGCTGCGCCGTGAGCTCCGCGAGTGATTCCTTCTCGCGCTCGTACTCCTCGGCGGCGAGCGGATTGACGCGCCCGAGCTCCTCGCGGCGACGGCCCAGGCGCTCGAGCCGCTCGGCGATCGCGCTCGCGGTCGTCGCCCTCTGCCGGCTCGGCGCCCGCCGCCTCCAGCCGCCGCTGAGCCTCGTCGCGCTCGGCCTGGAGGCGGGCGAGCTCGACGTCGATCGCGCCGGACGCGGTCGCGGCCTCGCCTGCCTCTCGGCGGATCTCCGCCTCCGCGCCGCCTAGCCGGCGGAGCTCGTCCGCGAGCTCGGCCGTCCGGGTGGTCCCGGCGTCGGCGCGCGCGCGAAGCGTCGGCTCCCAACGGTCGCTCGACAACCCGGCTACTGCGAGCATGCGCTCCAGGCGCTCTGCCGCGGCGATCTGCGAGCGGTACCGGCCGTCGTCCAGCGCGTGCGCTCGGACCGGGCTCGTCGACGACGGCCTCCGCCTGCCGCTCCAGCTCCTCGACCTCGGCGGCAACCGCCCGGCGGCGGGCCTCGAGCTCCAGCAAGACCGCCTCGGCAGCCTCGCCGAGGAACCAGACCTCCCGCGTTGACGGGTCGTAGCCGATGCCGTCGCGCGTGACGGCCACGGTCGACTGCCGCAGGAGCTCGTCGCGCTCGACGACGACGAACTCGTCGACGGTCTCGTCGACGACCACGTTCAGGCTCCCGAGCCCGCCCGCCCGAGCCTCGTCGACCAGCCTGAGTGCCGTCCGCTCGTCGGGCGCGACGACGGCGCCGCCGCGGCCTCGCAGGGCTGCGATCACGGCGCGCTCGTCTCCCGGAGCGACCTCGAGCTTGGACAGCAGGAGCTCGTGGCCGGCTTCGGCGAGCGCACGCGCCGCCGGCGGAACGCCCTCGCGCTCGGCAAGCGTCCGCTCGAGCGCCGCGAGCCGTTCCCGGGCGAGATCGGCCTCCTCGCGCAGCTTTCAGGCGGCGCAGGTCGGCGGCCGAGGGGCCGGTCCGCAGCCGCGGGCGGCTCGCCGCGTGCCGGAGCGACTCGACGAGTGCCGCCGCGCTCTCCCGCCGCAGCTCCAGCCGCTCGCCGGCGCTCTTGAGCCGGTAGAGCGCGGCCGTCGCCGACTCGCGCTTGCCGGCGGCGTCCGCCAGCTCCTCCTCCGCGCGGTGGCGCTCGGCGAGCAGCTCCTCGAGCTTCCCCTCCGTCCGCCGCTTCGCGTGATCCGCCGCCGCTCGCCGCTCGGATGCCTCGCCGATCCGCTCGTCGACCGCGGCCAGATCGAGAGTGGCGACGGCGGCCTCGAGCGAGGCGATCTCGCCGCCGAGCTTCTCCGCACGCTGCGCCGCGCTCGCCTGGAGCGCGAGCGGCCGAAGCCGCTTCTTGACCTCCGCCTCGATGTCGCGCGCACGCGCAACGTCCTGTCCCACCCGCGCGAGCTTCAACTCCGCGCGGTGGCGGCGACGCTTGAACTTCCCGAGCCCGGCCGCCTCCTCGACGAGCGCCCGGCGCTCCTCGGGCTTCGAGGCCAGGATCTGCTCGACCTTGCCCTGGGAGATGACCGAACCGGCGGCGCCTCCCAGACCGACGTCGGCCAGCAGCTCCACGAGGTCGGTGCGCCGAACCGCGGTCCCGTTGATCAGATACTGGCCCTCGCCGCCCCGGTGCACGCGCCGCATGACGGACACCTCCGCCGGGAGGTCGGCCAGCGTGTCGTCCTCGTTGTCCAGGACGAGCTCGACCTGGCAGTACGGCGCCGGCTTGCCGTTCGCCCGAGCCCGCGAAGAGCACGTCGTCGGGCTTCTCCGCCCGGAGCTCGTTCGGGCTCAGGCTAGCCCGAGGCCCACAGCAGTGCGTCGGCGACGTTCGACTTCCCGGAGCCGTTCGGCCCGACGACCACGGCGACGCCCGGCTCGAGGCGAACCTCGACCGGTTCGGGGAAGGACTTGAAGCCGCGGATGCGGATGGCGCGGAGATGCACGCCGCCGGAACGCTAGTGGGACCGGCGGATGGTGTTCCCTACGCGGCGCGGACCTTCTCGAGCGCCTGCTTGGCGGCTTCCTGCTCCGCAGCTTTCTTCGAGGACCCGACCCCCACGCCGGCCTGGTCGCCGTCGATGACGGCTGCCGAGGTGAACTTCCGGTCGTGCGGCGGCCCCTCCACCTCGAGGACGGAGTAGCTGACCTGCAGCCCGAGAGCCGCCAGCTGCTCCTGCAGCTCCGTCTTGTAGTCGACGTGTGTGGTGGCTGCGTACTCGATCCGCCCGGCGAACGCCTCGACGACCGCGTCCTCGATCGGCTCGAAGCCGTGCTCCAGGAAGAGCGCAGCCAGAGCCGCTTCGAGCACCGCGGCGAGGACGTTGCGATTGCGCGCCAGCCGCTCGAGCTCCTCCGGCGGAACGATGCCGTCACCCCGGTCCGCGAGCCGAGCGCCCAGACCCAGCTCGCGCGATACCACCGCGCAGCTCGCGCGGGAGACGACGTGCGACCGAATCTTCGCCAGCCGGCCCTCCGGAAGATCCGGAAACCGCTCGTAGAGCGCGTTGGCGACGGCGAGCTCGAGGACGCTGTCTCCGAGGAACTCCAGCCGCTCGTAGGAGGACGCCCTGTCGGGAGCCCACGAGGGGTGCGTGAATGCATTGGCCGCCCGCTCGGCGGGCAGCTCGTCGATCAGCCGCGCAAGACGGCCGAGCTCCCGCTTCGGAGCCTGGCTACTGGTGCGACGTGACGTATTCGACAGCCTGACCGACCGTCTGGATCTTCTGGGCGTCCTCGTCCGGGATCTTGATCCCGAATTGATCCTCGAGCTCCATGATCATCTCGACGAGGTCGAGCGAGTCGGCGCCGAGATCTTGCTGGAAGTTCGCTTCCTCCGTGATGTCCGCTTCTTCCACGGACAAGCGCTCTGCCAGGACCTCCCTGACGCGCTCATAGACTTCGTCGCGGGACGCTGCCATGTGACCTCGCTTACGTTCGATGGACTGGGAGCGCGGGGATTCTACGAAACCGGCGTGCGTAGTGGCTCGACTTCCCGTCCGCGGTACGTCTTACACGTCGGGCACATCTGATGCGGCCGCTTCGGCCGGTGGCAGACCGGGCACTCGTTGACCCTCGGGGCCTCGAGCTTGTGGTTGGCGCGGCGCTTGTCGCGGCGCGCTTTCGACGTTTTCCTCTTGGGGACTGCCATCGCGGCTCGCCACTATAGCTATCGTTCTGCGCGAGCCCACGGGCTCGACCTATGCGCGTCTGCTGATCGACACATCCTCGTTTCCGGCCCGCTGGGCCGTCTTGTCGATCAGGAGGACCCGATGCAACGCCCGAGCGGCGCGCTCGCCGCGTCCAACATCACGAAGAGCTACGGCGCCGAGACGATTCTCGACCACGCCTCGCTGACAGTGCTGCCCGGCGCCCGAATCGGCGTGGTGGGGCCGAACGGAAGCGGGAAGACGACGCTGCTCCGTCTCCTCGCCGGATTGGACGAGCCCGACGGAGGCTCGGTCGAGCGTCGTCCGCCGTCGCTGACCGTCGGCTACCTCTCCCAGGGGGTCGACGCACGGCCCGACGAAACGCTCCTCACGTACCTAGAGCGGCGCACGGGCGTCGGCGCCGCCGCGCTCGAGCTGGACGCACTCGCGGCGCGCCTCGGCGCCGAGCCCGAGGTCGCACACGAGCACGCCGACGCCCTGGAGCGCTTCCTCTCGCTCGGCGCCGATGACTTCCACGCGCGTGCCCGCGAAGCGGCGGCCCGGGTCGGGCTCGATCGCCTGGATCGGCCGCTCGGAAGGCTCTCTGGAGGTGAGTCTGCGCGCGCCAAGCTGGCCGCGGTCCTCCTCTCCCGCTTCGACGTCCTGCTCCTCGACGAGCCGACGAACGATCTCGATTTCGACGGCCTCGACCTGCTGGAGCGCTTCGTGGCCTCGACACCGAGCGCGCTCGTCCTCGTCTCCCACGACCGGACGTTTCTCGAGCAGACGGTCGAGCGGGTCGTGGAGTTCGAGGCCGAGACGAGGAGGATCCGCGAGTTCGCGGGCGGCTGGGGCGACTACGAGCGGCTGCGAGAGGTCGGCCGCCGCGGCGAGGAGGGTGCTTACGAGCGGTACGTCGACGAGCGGTCGCGGTTCGAGGCGCTGCTGCGAACCCGCCGGGGCGAGGCGCGGGCCGCCGGGAGGATGGCGGATCGGCGCGGGACCCACGCGCTGATGTCCAAGGTGCGTTCTGCCAAGAAGCGGCTCGAGCGCCTCGAGCAGGTGGAGAAGCCGTGGACGCCGTGGCGCCTCGAGCTCTCGCTCGAGTCGCAGCGCTCCGGCAAGGTCGTCGCTCGCCTCGAGGAGGCGGTCGTCGAGCGGGAGGACTTCCGGCTGGGACCGATCGACCTCGAGCTGCGATACGGCGACCGCCTCGCAATCGTGGGCCCGAACGGATCGGGAAAGTCGACGCTGATCGGCGCGCTCGTCGGCGCTCTTCCGCTTGCGAGCGGCCGGCGTCACGTCGGGAGCAACGTGCGCTTCGGCGAGCTCGAGCAGGACCGTGCCTGGCTGGACTCCGAGCGGCCGTTGATCGAGCTCTTCGGCGAGCGGGCGGAGCTCGCGACGGGAGAGGCGCGGACGCTGCTCGCGAAGTTCGCGCTCCGCGGCGCCGAAGTCGCGAGATCCGCGTCCTCGCTCTCTCCTGGTGAGAGAACTCGGGCGATCCTGGCGCTCCTGTCGGCGCAGGGCGCCAACGCGCTGATCCTGGACGAGCCGACGAACCATCTCGACCTCGAGGCGATCGAGCAGCTCGAGCTGGCGCTGGAGGACTACGAGGGCACGCTCGTGCTCGTCACACACGACCGGCGCTTCCTGGAGCGGGTCGCGCCGACCTCGACCCTGGCTGTCTAGAGCTTCTCTTTCAGCTCCTCGAGCGCGGCCCAGCGAGGGTCGCTGCGCTCCTCGACGTGCTCGTGCGGGTTCTCGTTCAGGTCCTCGCCGCAGACGGGACAGAGGCCGGCGCAGTCCTCCCGGCACAGGATCTGATCGGGCAGCTCGAGCGCGACGGCGTCCCGCGCCCAGGCGGACAGGTCGAGCCGGTTCTCGGTCACGTACTGGGTTCGCAGCTCCTCGGCGTCGCCGGGATTCGTCGCCTGGTACTCGCGGGCGTAGACCGGCAGGTCGACGACGGCGTCCTTCAGGCAGCGGACGCACGGCCCGTGGAGCCGGGTGCGGAAACGCAGCTCGAACGTCGTCCCGCTCGACCCGCGGCCGATCACGAGCTCGGCGGGCACCTTCTCGGGAACGGGCAGGTAGCGCTGGCCGCCGAGGTCGAACGGCGCGAGCTCGATCTCCTGCTCGTCGCGGTACTCCTCGCCGGGGCGGAGCCTGGCCTGTCTGAGGTCGAACGTGGTCACTGGATGAGGGTAGCGTCGCGCCCTGCCGCGATGAGGGCCTCGAATTCCGCGATCGCCTCGTCCTCGCTCGGAGGCGACTGGATCACCGGGACGACCTCCTCCGCCCGGGGCCATTCCGAGGCGGCGAGCGGCGACGCGTCGTAGTCCGCGCGTCGATGACGGACCTCCGGGCCGAGCTCGACCCAGTGCGCACCGAAGGCGCCGTATGGAAGACCGACGCTGCCGGCGTTGACGACGCGCTTGCCGCCGAAGCTGCGATCGAACTGCATATGCGTGTGGCCACACACGACGACGTCCGCCTCCACGCCCTCGAGGATCATGGCGAGCCGCTCGTCCGAAGCGGTGCGCAAGAGCATCTCCTCGTCGCTTCTCGGCGACCCGTGGACGAAGAGCACCCGTCCCAGCCCGTCGATCTCGAGCTCGAGCTGCTCAGGCAGGGACTGGAGCCACGAGAGCCGCTCCGGGCCGAGCTGCTCCACGACCCAGTCGTCGCCCGGGTCCCGGTCGGCGTTGCCGCGGATCGCGAGGGCGTCGAGCTCCCGGATCCGATCGACGGCCTCCGCCGGCACCGGGCCCCACGCAAGGTCGCCGCCGAAAACGAGCTGTCGCATCGCCGACCTCCGCCAGGACGGCCTCGAGCGCCGCCGGATTCCCGTGGACGTCGTAAAGCGCCGCTACGCGTTGGACGCGGCGGCTACTCGTACGGCTGATCGTCGTTGGAGCCCGGAGCGGCGATGCCGGCGACGACAGTCTCCTGCGAGCGCTCGTGGAGCCGCTCGCGGCCGCGCTTGACGGCGCCGAGGAACTTGTCGAGGTTCACCTCGAGCGTGGAGAGGATGCTGTCGGCCCAGTCCTCCATCTCGAGCCGCGTCTCGCGTGCGGACCGCCGCGACTCGTCGATGATCTCCTGCGCCTGCCGCTCGGCGAGCTTGACGATCTCGGTCTGCGAGGCCTCGCGAACCGCCTGCTCCCGGGCTTCGCCCAGGATCCGGTCGCACTCCCTCTTGGCCTCGGCGAGCATCTCCTGCCGTTCCTTGACGATCCACCGGGCCTGCTTGATCTCCTCCGGGATCGTCGCCCGCATCTGGTCGAGGATCTCGTAGATCTCCTCGCGGTCGATGCGGACCTGGTCGGTCAGGGGCACCGCTTTGGCGTTGTGCACGAGGTCGTCGAGCTTGTCGATGAGAACGAGGACGTCCATGGCTCTGGAGTCTACTCAGAGGGGGAGACGGGAGCCCCGGGCCGCCCGTCGCCGTAGAGCTCGCGCAGCCTGCTGGCCACCGCCTCGGGCACCAGCGCGTCCACGACTCCCCCGTACGCCGCGATCTCCTTGACGCCGCTCGAGGAGACGAAGCTGACCTCCGGGCTCGCCATCACGTAGACGGTCTCGATGTCCGGCGCGAGTGTCCGGTTGAGCTGGTTCATCTGGAGCTCCCACTCGAAGTCGGAGATCACGCGGAGGCCCTTGACGATCACCTTCGCGTCCCAGCGGCGGGCGAAATCGACCACGAGCTCCTTGAAGACGTCGACCTCGACGTTGTCCAACCTCGGTCAGCGCTTCCTCGCAGGAACTCGACCCGCTCGTCCACGCTGAACATCGGCTGCTTGTGCGCCGGGCTGCCGACGACGCCGACGACCACGCGGTCGAAGATCTCCGCCGCCCGCTGGATCACGTCGACGTGGCCGTTCGTGACCGGGTCGTACGTCCCGGGGTAGATCGCGGTAATCACGAGTGCTCGAACAGTGTCAGGCGTGCGGAGCCGTACTTCCGGCTCGTCCGCTTCTGCAGCGGCAGCTCGGGCTCCTCCTTCGCGTGCGTCTCGACGACGGCCAGGCCGTCCTGCGCGAGCACGGCGGGAAGGTAGAGCGCGATGCGGTCTTGCAGCGAGGAGAACATCCGGTAGGGCGGGTCGAGCAGCACGAGATCGTAACGCCTGCCCGCGGCGGCCTCCTCGGCGAGAACCTGGATCGCGTCCCGGTGGAGGATCGTCGCTCCGGTCAGTCGGAGCTTCTGGACGTTCTGGCGGATGGAGTGGTACGCGGCCTGGTCGGCCTCGGCGAAGACGGCGCTCGCCGCGCCGCGCGAGAGCGCCTCGAGCCCGTAGGCGCCCGAGCCGGCGAAGAGGTCGAGGACGGACGCGCCGTCCACCGGGCCGATCAGGTTGAAGGCGGCCTCGCGCACACGATCGCCGGTCGGCCGCGTGTCGTGGCCCTTCGGGGCGCCGATCTTGGAGCCCCGCTTCTCCCCCGCGATGATCCGCATCCCTGCGCCTCAGATCGGTTGACCGAAGGCGATATCGTGGCCGTCCGGATCCTGCACGCCGAACTCCCGAAAGCCGTGAGGAGCGTCGTAGATCGTGTAGTCGATCCCCGCGCCGCGTTCCTGCACCTCGGCGTAGACGGCGTCGGCGTCGTCCACGCGGATGTACGCGTTCCAAACCTTGTCCACGATCTTCCAGTTCGGGACGATCCGTTCCGGCTCCTGGCAGAGGGCGAGGAGGATCGTGGCCTGATCGCGCTGGGCCGTCGCGAAGTCGGGCGGATCCCCGTAGACCTCGCAGTCGAAGCCCAGCTTGTCCCGGTAGTACTCGACCGCCCGCTGGATGTCGGCGACAAGAAGCACCGGCGAGATGCCTGTCAGCGTCACGCCGCGAGCTCCCGGTCGGCGAAGAGGCGGTCGACCTCGTCGTTCAGCGGGCCCTCGTAGTCGACCAGCTCGTCGGCCAGCACGCGCGCCCGCTCGAGCAGGTCTCGGTCGGCGCGCAGGCGGGTGAAGCGGAACTCCGAGAGGCCCGCCTGGCGGGTGCCGAGCAGCTGGCCCTCGCCGCGGAGCTCGAGGTCGACCTCGGCGAGCTCGAAGCCGTCCGTCGTGCGCACGAGCGCCTCGAGCCGGGCCTGGGCAGCGTCCGTCAGCTCCTCCTTCGGGCGCGAGATCAGCAGACAGTACGACTGCTCGGCGCCGCGGCCGACCCGTCCTCGCAGCTGGTGGAGCTGGGCGAGACCGAACCGATCCGCCTCCTGGACGATCATGATCGTCGCGTTCGGGACGTCAACGCCGACCTCGATCACGGTGGTCGCGACGAGCACGTCGAGGTCGCCCGCCTTGAACTGCGCCATCAGCTGCCGCCGCTCGTCCGGCCTCAGGCGGCCGTGAAGGAGGCCGACGCGGTAGCCGCGGAGCTCGCCCTTTCGCAGGCGCTCGGCCTCCCGCTCGGCCGCACGCGCCACGCTCGTCTCGGATTCCTCGATCAGCGGGCAGACGACGTACGCCTGGCGGCCGGCGTCGAGATGCTTTCGCAGCCGCTGGTAGGCGGCGCTCGATCGCTCCTCGGTCACCCACGCGGTCTCGATCGGCTTCCGGTTCGCCGGCGGCTTCGCGATCTCGGTCACCGAGAGGTCGCCGTAGACGGTCAGCGCGAGCGTGCGCGGGATCGGTGTCGCCGTCATGTGGAGGACGTGCGGCCGGCGGCCCGTCGTCAGCGCCGCCCGCTGCTCGACGCCGAAGCGGTGCTGCTCGTCCACGACCGCGACGCCGAGGTCGCCGAGCTCCACCCCCTCCTGAATCAGCGCATGCGTCCCGACGACGACCTGCGCGGCGCCAACGTCGTGCTTCACCGACCGCGTCAGCAGCGCGATCGGAACGCCGAGCTGCGTGCAGATCGGGTCGAGGGTCAGAAAGTGCTGCTCCGCCAGCGTCTCCGTCGGGGCCATCAGGGCGCCCCGCTTTCCCGCCTCGACGGCGCGGAGGAGCGCGTAGAGCGCGACGACCGTCTTCCCGGAGCCGACGTCGCCCTGGAGCAGCCGTTCCATCGGCCGCTCGCCGGCGAGGTCGGCGTCGATCTCCGCGATCGCGCTCTCCTGGCTCGGCGTCAGCTCGAACGGGAGGACGCCGCGGTAGCGCGCGACGAGCTCGCCCGGCTCGCCGAGCGGCGCCGCGCGCTCCTCGTCCCGACCCTCGCGGCGCCGCGCGAGCCCGACCTGGAGCGCGAGCAGCTCGTCGAACGCGAGCCGCCTCCGCGCCTGCTCGCCCTGCTCCTCGCTCGCCGGTCGGTGGAGCGCGACGAGCGCGTCGGAGCGGCCGGGCAGCCCTTCGCGCGCCTTGAGCGCGGCGGGCAGCGGATCGACGACGTCGCCTTGCGTAGTCGAGCGCCTTGCCGACGACCTCGCGGAGCTTCTTGACCGTGATCTCCTCGCTCGCCGGGTAGACGGGCGCGAAGTCGGCGGTCGCCGCCACACCGTTCACGTCGTAGGAGCGAACCGTGAACTCGCTGCCCTTCAGGTTGCCGCGCAGGCGGACTCGGGTGCCCGGTTGGAGCCGGTCCTTCAGCCAGGCCTGGTTGAACCAGACGGCCGTGATCTCCCCGGACTCGTCGGCGACGCGCGCCTTCACGAGCTGGAGCCGCCTGGCGCGCTGGACGCGGACGCTGAGCACCTCGCCCGCGATCGCCGCCTCGTCCTCGCCGAACAGATCCGAGATCGCCAACTCTGGCGCAGCGGGCTCGTAGCGGCGCGGCCGGTACTCGAGCGCATCCCGGATCGTCCGCAGCCCCAGCGCCGCCAGCCGCTTCTTGACCGTAGGCCCGACGCCTTCCAGCGTCTCGAGCCCGAGCTCGAGCCGCTCCGGCCGCGGTGAGCCCGGCAGGACGGGCCACTCGGGGTTGCCGCCCGCGAAACCTCGAAGGCTCAGACCGACTCCGCGGACGCGGCCTCGATCTCCTCCTCGGGGAGGAACTCGACCTGGAGCTTCTCGATCCGCGTCCCCTCGATGTCGATCACGCGGAACCTCAAGCCGTTCCAGGCGACCTCGTCGCCTGTCTCCGGCGCCCGGCCGATCTGGCCGAAGACGAAGCCGGCAAGCGTGTGGTAGTCGTCGTCGGGCATCGAGACATCGAACTGCTCGTTGAAGTCGTCGATCGGGAAGGTGCCGTCGACCCGAACCGTGCGCTCGTCGATCCGCTCCAGCGACTCGTCCGGCAGGTCGTACTCGTCCTCGATCTCGCCGACGATCTCCTCGAGCAGGTCCTCCAGCGTGACGATCCCCTGCATCGAGCCGTACTCGTCGACGACGATCGCCATGTGCTGGTTCTGCGCGCGGAACTCGGACAGGAGCGCGGCCAGATCCTTGGTCTCCGGAACGATGTACGGCTTCCGGAGCAGGTCAGCGATGACCACGTTGTCGATGCCCTTCTCGTACAGCGCGGAGAAGAGGTCGCGCACGTGGAGGATCCCGTCGATCTGGTCGAGTGAGGTCCGGTACGCGGGGTAGCGCGTGTACGGCGAGTTCACGACGGCGGCCAGGCATTCTCGCGGGGGAAGGTCGACCGAGATCGCCACGACCTCCGGCCGGTGGACCATCACGTCGTGGACCTCCTTGTCCGCGAACCTGAAGGCGCGGTAGAGCACCTCCTGCTCGACCCCCTCGACGGCGCCGCTCTCGCCCGCCTCGGCGATGACCGCGCGGATGTCGTCCCTCGTGTGGACGATGACGCCGGCCGGTGCGGGCCTGATCCCGAACAGGCGGACGACGGCATTCGCCGAGGTCTGGAGCAGCCAGACGAGGGGGTGCGCGATCCGGCCGAGGAGGTCGATGGGCCAGGCGAGGGCGATGGCCAGCCGCTCGGCCCGCTGCAGCGCGATCGCCTTCGGCACGAGCTCACCGAGGGAGACGCTCAGGTAGGTCAGGAAGAAGAACGCGATCAGGAACGCGACCGTGTCGGACTGGACGAACGTGAACCAGTCCTGGACGAGCGGCTGGCCGATCGCGCCCATGGCGATGCCGGCGACGGTGATCCCGACCTGCACCGTGCTGATGAAGCGCACGGGGTTGTCCATCAGCTCGAGGGCGTGCTTCGCGCCGTGGCGCCCGGCGGTCCACCAGCTCCTGCAGGCGGTTACGCCGCGCTGTCACGAGCGCGTATTCGGCGGCGACGAAGATCGCGTTCCCCAGCACGAGCAGGAGAACCACGACGATTCGAAGGAGATCGCTCATGCCCCGCTCTCCGGGGCCTGAGTACTGGGCGGTCGGTCGTCGTCCAAGGAAGTCTTCGGATTATAGGAACGAGGCGGACAGAACCGCCGCGAGAGCGAACGTATGTTCTAAACTCCAGGCATGGGCGTCGAGTACCGCGAAGAGCCCTGCCGAAGCGCGCTCAACCGGGTCAAGGGCATGGGGTTCTCCTGGTCGCTGAACCCCTACATGGGCTGTGTCCACCGCTGCACGTTCTGTTATGTCAGGGCGTTCGAGCGGCGCGCGGACCGACCCAGCGACGATCGCTACGGCACGTCGATCCGAGTGAAGACGAATGTCGCCGAGGTGCTACGAAAGGAACTGGCGCGGCCGTCGTGGGAAGGCGAGTCCGTGGCGATCGGGGCCGCAACCGACCCGTACCAGCCCGCGGAGGGCAAGTACAAGCTGACCCGCGGCTGCCTCCAGGCGCTCGCGCGACTTCTCGAACCCGTTCCAGCTGATCACGCGCGGCCCGATGATCGTGCGCGACGTCGACGTCCTCGCCGAGGCGGCGAGGCGCGCGAAGGTCGCGATCACCTTCTCGATCCCGACGCTCGACGAGGAGGTCTGGCGCAAGACGGAGCCGAGCACCGCCCATCCCCGCCAGCGGCTGCGCGCGCTGAAGGAGCTCGTCGACGCGGGGATCAAGGTCGGCGTCGGCATGGCACCGATCCTCCCCGGGATCTCGGACCGGCCCGAGCAGCTGCGCGAGGTCGTCACGGCCGCGCGCGAGGCCGGAGCGACCGGCGTCTGGACGAACCTCCTCAACCTCCGGCCCGGAACCAGGGAGCACTTCCTCGAGCACCTCGCCGAGGACTTCCCGGAGCAGCTGCCCCACTACCTCGAGCTCTATCCGGGTGGGCGCGCCTACCTGCCGAGCGCTGCCGCCAAGCCCGTGCGCGAGGAGGTTGCCGCCCTCGCGAAGGAGCTGGGCGTACGGGACAGGCGCCGAATCCGGCTCAACGGAACGCAGCACGACGAGCAGCTCAGCCTTGCCGTCTGACAGGACTCCGTGCCCGCGGCCTAGAATTCCACGCCCGTGACTGACGAGCAGAGTGAGGACGGCCGCCCCGAGATCACCTGCCTGATCGTCGACGACCACGAGGTCGTCCGCGAGGGGCTGCGGTTGTCGCTGTCGCGCGCGCCGCACATTCGCGTCATCGGGGAAGCGTCCGACGGCGCATCAGCCGTCTCGCTGGCCGAGCGCCGGAAGCCGCACGTCGTGATCATGGACGTGCGCATGCCGGGCATGGACGGCCTGGAGGCGACGAAGCAGCTCACCGAACGGGTGCCCGAGATCGCCGTCCTGATCTTCACGGCCTACAGCGAGCGGAGCCTGCTCAGCCGCGGGCTCGAGTCCGGCGCGAAGGGCTACATCCTCAAGGAGGCGCCGCATGCGAGCCTCGTGAAGGCGATCGAGAAGGTCTCGGCCGGGGACGGCTACGTCGACCCGGCTCTGATGCCCGCGTTCCTGCCCGGAAAGGGCGACGACATGCTCACGGGGCGCGAGCGGGAGATCCTCCAGCTCCTCGCCGACGGCATGTCCAACGCGGACGTGGCCGCCCGGCTGTTCATCAGCCAGGAGACGGTGAAGAGCCACGTGCGCCACATCCTCACGAAGCTCGAGGCGGACACGCGGACGCACGCGGTGGCGATTGCGCTTCGCGAAGCGATCATCGACTAGGGCTGCCGTCCTTGTCGGCGTCATTGCGGCCGCCGCGCTCTTTGCGCTGGCCGGCGCGGCGACGGGAGTGGACTGGCTTGCCTACGGCGCCGTCGGCGTCGCCGTCGTCGCCGCTGCGGCGCTCGCCCTCAGCCTGCTCCGCACGCGGCAGGAGGAAGCCGAGCGGTCACGGCACGCTGACCAGCTGATCGCCGCAGAGCAGGACGAGCGGCGACGTCTCGCACTGTTCCTCCACGACGGCCCCGTCCAGTCCATGTCCGGCATCGCCCTGATGCTCGACGGCGTCGTCGACGCGATCGACCGCGGCCGGGTCGAGGACGCGCAGGAGATCCTGAGCAAAGCCGTCGGCCGCCAGCGGGAGACGATCCGCGAGCTGCGCGACCTCTCGTTCGCCCTCGAGCCGGTCGTCCTGCGCGACCAGGGCTTCGGGCCTGCGGTGCAAGCGCTGGCCGACCAGGTCGAGAGCTCGCAGGGCGTTCGCGTCGAACTCGACGTCGAGGCCGGCAGCGCGCTGGCCAGCCGGGCCCAGATCGTCCTGTACCAGATCATCCGCGAGTCGCTCGACGCGGCACTGCGTCGAGGGCCGCCGACGCGCATCTCCGTGGCCATCGGCGAGGTGGACGCGGGAGCCGTCGAGACGCTGATCACCGACGACGGCTCGGCCGAGCGGCGGCGGCGGGTCTTCGAGGCGCTGGAGGAGCGGGCGCGGGCGCTGGGCGGCACGGTCGACGTCGACCGCAGCTCGGACGAGGGCGGCACGGCCGTGCGCATCACGCTGCCGCCCTATACGGCGCGCGGTTAGAGTCCGGCCGCGATGGCGGACAAGCACCTGCTCTTCGTCTGGAAGACGACCGGGTACGAGCTCCACGAGCGGGAGGGCGAGCTGCCGACGATGGGAAGCGTGGTCGAGCTCGACGAGGGCGGCCGGCAGGAGGTCAACCGTCTCGCGCCCTCGCCGCTGCCCGGCGACGACCGCCGCGCGGCGTACCTCCAGCCGCTTCCCGGCTAGCTCGAGCGCCGACTCGGCGGCGACCAGGCCGAGGACGAGGGCGCGTCGCGAGGCCGCTCGACCAGCCGCCCGTCGAGATGCCGCCGGCATCCGCGCCAGCCGCGAAGAGACCTTCGATCGGCTCGCCGCTCGCGTCCAGCACCCGGGCCCGCTCGTCGACGCGCAGGCCACCGAGCGTCTGCGTCACTCCGGCCCGGACGAGGACGCGCACGCGGCCGTCCTGCTCCTCGACCGGCGCGCCTGCCTGACGAGCCGCCTCGATCATCTCCCTGACCGTCCGGTCGCGCACGCGCTCGTCCAGTGCGGCGCGGTCGACCGCGAACCACGCGCGCCCGCCCGGCCAGCGCGCGATCTGCTGCGCAACGTCGATCTCCGACCAGCTCGGCTCGCCGACGAAACGCTCCGACCCGTCCTCCGACGTGATCTCGGCGAACTTCGCGTAGAGCTGGCCGAGACGGACGAAGTCCTCCTCCGCGACGGCGTCGACCGCGGCCATCGCGCGACCGTAGAACTCGTCGAGCTCGCCCGCCGTCGCCGCGCCACGGTCCCGGGCGAGGTCGAGCCCGTCCCCCTCGCTCCACGGGTTGGCGCGCAGGAGCAGCCCACGCTCGCGGGCGAGCCGCGCCGGGGAAACCACCGGTGGCGAGGATCGTCGGCTCCTCTGTCGTCTCCCCTAGCCGGACGTCACGCGCGAGCGTCTCGACGAGCTGGCGCGGGTCGAAGCGGGCACCGACAGTGAGAGGGTTCCCCGTCTCGCGCGTGCGCAGCTCGACACCCTTCGCCTCGAGCCAGTCGAGCGCGTCGTCGAACCGCTCCAGGATCAGGCGTTGAAGCGTCGGATCGCCGCCCGGGCACTGCTCACGGAAGACCTCCCACGACCGGTAGCGCCAGGCGAAGCCGCTCGAGAGCAGCATCGATCCGCCCGCGCGCGTCCCCTTCTCGTAGACGACCGGCTCGGCGCCGAGCTCGCGCGCCCTGGCGGCCGCCACGAGGCCGGCCATTCCGGCTCCCGCGATACGCAGGGCTATTGGAGCGCGAACGTCGGCTTGTGCTCGACGTACTCGAGCCGGACGCGCTCCGGGAGCCAGACGAACACCGCGAGCGTGTTCGGGGCGTCCACGAAGTCCTGCACCTCGATGCCGCTCTCCTCGGCCTCCGCCCGGTGATCCTCCGCGGAGTCGACGAGCACCGCGAGGTGGTTCAGCAGCGGCGACTCGGGGTCGCCCGGCTCGCCCTGGTGGAACTCGACGTAGGCCCCTGCGACCTGCACGCGAGGCTGCGCCGCCCGAGCCGCGCTCGGCGGACTCGAAGCCGTAGTCGCGGTATCGCTGCGCGGTCGCCTCGGGATCGGCCGAGAAGAGCGCGACGTGATCGAGGTCGTACTCCGTCTCGGTCGGCGCCTCGACGAGGCCGAGGTTCACCCCGTCGCCGAGGTCGAAGAGCGCCGCGCCGTTCGTCCGCTCGACGACGACGCTGTCGGGCAGCTCGGTGAGCGCGGCGTCCAGGTCGTTCACGCGAAGGGCGACATGCTTGAGCGCGCCGCGCTCGCGCGGCGCCTCCGCATCGAAGAGCGTCAGCTTCCCCTTGCGCGCGTCGGAGCCGACGAGCGTGAAGCGGTCGGTTCGCTCGATGACGTGCATGCCGAGGTGCGTCGTGACGAAGTCGGCGATGCGGTCCCGGTCGGCGAGCCAGTACGCGACGTGATCGAGGGTCTTCGGTCGCACGGCGCCGCGCAATATAGCCAGCGCCGTGCAACCGACGGAAGGCGATTACTTCCTGCGATCGACCGCGCGCTGCAGCTGCTGCTTGTTCATCTTCGAGCGGCCGTCGATGCCCATCCGCTTGGCCTCGTTGTAGAGCTGCTCCTTCGTGCGGCCCTTCGGACGGTTCGTTCCGGAGCGCTGACCGCCGCGGCGGCTTGACGACATGTCCTGCCGAGACGTTCTCGACGACGTCCGAGCCTCGCCCGACCGGGCCCGCTCCTTGTTGACCGTGCGGGCCGCGATCTCCTTGGCACGCTTCGTCGAGGCGCCGCTGTCCTTGGCGCTCTCCTTGATGTGCTCGTACTGCCGTTCGCGCTTGTTGCTCCACGCTTCCTGTGGCATGTGACCCTCCTTTCGGAACGGATGGTCCGTACCCGGTTGGTGGAACCGCTAACGCTCGTCGAGCGGAGGGTTCTGCACGTTGTGCTCGGTGGCGTACTCGTTGGTGAGGTTGTTGACCACGTCGGCGCCTTCGCCGTAGGCGTAGTTGATCTTGACGAACGGCTCCCACTTATCGGGGAGCGCATCCTCGGGGAAGATCGCCTCGACCGGGCACTCCGGTTCGCACGCACCGCAATTCTTGGTGTAGACGCCGCCGGCAAGCGTGAACGCGTGCTTTCCGGGAACGACGGCGCAGTAGGTGTCCTCTGCGTCAGCCTCGTTCTCCTCCACGTTCATCACCCGCCAGGAGACCTCCGGGTCGCGAGGTAGAGCCAGCGGATGGGGCGGCTGCGGACGCCGAAATTCGTCTCGCGGCTTGCTTCTTCGCCGGAGCCGACCGCGACGTATCCGGCGATCACCGCTGCCTGCTCGAGCCAGGCAAGCGCCTCGTGGTCGGTCGAGCGGAGGCGCCAGGATCCGGCCTTGACGGGATCGCCGTCCGCGGCGATCCAGCCGTCGACGAAGCCGGTGATGTACTCGGTGTCGGCCGTCTCGGGCAAGAGTCGCTTGAGATTCGCCGAAGAGCGCACGACGCCGGTTCCGACGTATCCGGGATGCACGTCGAGGCACGGCGAGAAGTTGACCTGGTCGAAGAAGTCGCGGAACTTCGCCACGCGCTCGCCGTAGAGCTGGACGTAGTGGAGGTGCTCGCTCGAACGGATCTCCTGCTTGTTCCAGCTTCCGTCGCCGAACACGAGCCCGTGGAGGACGCCGAGGCGATAGGTCTCGCCCTCGCGACGGGGCTGAGCGCGCATCGACGGAACGAACTGGCCTGCCTCGAGCGAATCGGTTCGCTCGCCGTCCGCGAGGAGCCACGAATGCGTCGGCGTCGCCCAGATCGTCCGGCGGAACCTCGAGATGTTGCGGGTCGTCAGCCGCGTCCCGCCGTAGCGGTCGCGCTCCTCGAACGCCGGCGCCAGCTCGAGCTTCACGAGCGGCTTCCGGCGAAACCGCTTCACGAGCGCGGGCTTGAAGCCGTCGTCGGTCAGGACTCGCACGGCTTCGTTCTCGAGCTCGGCGAAGGTCCGGATGCCCTTCGAGGTCACGAACCGCTCCGTCGGGGCGAAGCAGTCGATGCACTCCTCGGGGTCGATGATCAGGATCCGCTCGAACTCGTGGATGCAGTCGACCGGGCACACGTCCACGCAGGAGAGGTCTTTGATGTCGATGCAGGGCTCGGCGATGATGTACGTCACGCCTGGAGCCTAACTACGTGGTCAGCTGCTCGACGAGCTCAGGCGCGCGCTCCGTCAGCGCCGACTTCGCGACGACCTGGTCGAAGCCCGCCTCGTGCGCCCGGCGCAGGCCCGCGGTGTCCTTGTGGTTCGAGAAGCCGAGGATCGGGACGTCGGGATAGGCGTCCGCGACCTCGTCCGGATCGGTTCGCCCGATGTCCGCGATCACCAGATCCGGCGGATCGACCGAGTCGTTCGTGACGAGGTGGTGGCCCTCGAGAAGCGCCTCGAGCTTGCCGCGGATGAAGAGGTCGACGCCTTCGAGCAGGATCGTCGCCACGACCCGCCGAGCGTAACACTCCCGTTTGTGGACGAGTGGTTGCGAAACGGTCTCGATCTGATCCGGCGCGGCGAGTACTTCGAGGCGCACGAGGAGCTCGAGGAGGCGTGGCGTGCGGCCGAGCCGGCGGAGAAGGACTTCTTCCAGGGCCTCGTCCACGTCGCGGTCGCCTGGCACCACGCCGGCCGGGGGAACCGGCCGGGCTGCGAGCGGCAGCTCGCGAAGGCGGCGCGGCGCGCTCGAGCCCGTTCGCGCCGGAGCATCGCGGCGTCGATGTCGCCGCCGTCCTCTGCGTCGTGTCGGCGCTGCGCGCAGCGCGTCGTCGAGCTCCGGCTCGCTCGAGCTGCCGAGAGCCGCTAGAGCTGCCTAGCCCGACGACAGTCGAGCACCCGGTCGAACCCGACCCGGATCCACCCGTCGCGATGGAAGAAGAACGCCAGCCCGATGAGGACGAGCACCGAGCCGCTGACGACGCGGATCACCGTGTAATGGTCGCGCAGCCAGCGGAACGCGCCCATCGCGCGCACGAACGCGATCGCCGCCAGCACGAAGGCGAGCGCGAGGCCCGCCGAGTACGCGGCGAGGATCGCGGAGCCCTCCAGGATCTCCTCCGCGCTCCCGGCCAGCACCAGCACCGACGCGAGCACGGTGCCGATGCACGGCGCCGCGCACACCGCGAAAGCGGCGCCGAGGAGGACGCCCGAACCGCGCCTCCGCGCGCCTGTCAGGAGCCCCGGCGCGACGAGCCGCTCGGGCCAGGGCAGCAGACCCAGAAACGCGAGCCCGAGGATGACGAGCACGAGACCAGCGAGCTCAGCCCGTCGATTCGCGTCGAGGAACGCCGCCGAGCGCCGCCGCTCCCGCACCGAGGACGACGAAGACCGTCGTGAAGCCGAGGATGAAGGGGATGCTCGAGCGCGCCACCCGCCTCCCCACTCCGGCCTCGCCGAGCCGGTCCGCCTCCACCGCCGAGACCGCCGACAGGTAGCCGGGCACGAGCGGCAGGACGCAGGGCGTGATGATCGACAGCACACCGGCGAAGAACGCGAGCGGAAGGGCCTCAGCCATCGAAGCGGGCGAGCTCCCGGTCGAGCCTCCGCTCGAGCTCGGGATCCAGCGGCCGGCCGTTGGGCGGCGCGACCGGCTGCGCGACCGGCCGGCGCCGGCTCCAGCGCCAGACCAGGATCGAGACCACGACGGCGCCCGCGAGCAGCCCGGCAAGCGGCAGCAGCCAGGCCAACCAGTGGAAGCCCTCGCGCGGAGGCGCGGCCAGGACCGCGGGCCCGAACTGCGCGACCAGCTCGTCCTTGATCTGCCCCTCGGGCACGCACGCCTCGGCCCGCGCCTGGATGAACTGCTTGATGTCCCGGGCGACCGGCGCGTCGGACTGGTCGAGCGTCGTCTTGCACTGCGGGCACATCACCTCCCCCTCGAGATCTGCGAGCGTCGGACAGGCAGCGTTCGCCGCGGCCGGCATACCCAGCGCGAGCACGACGACCGCCAGCACGACCAAGTAACACTGTGTTACAAGGCTTCTCGAGCGGCGCAACGGCTCTCGGACAGCCGGAGCGGCGGCCGCGGAGGGCAAGTGACACTCTGTTACTAGCTTGCTCACGCGGCGAGCAGCTCCCGGACGCAGTCGTCGTAGCGGAGGCGGTTCCGCTCGATGTGGACGCCGCCGAGCAGCCGCTCGCAGACCAGCTTCCCGTCGGGCGAGACGAAGAACGTCTCCGGCGCAGCCTCGACGCCGTAGTCGGAGATCGTGTTCCCCGGCCCGTCGTAGGCGAGTGGATAGCTCATGTCGTTCTCGCGCGCGAACCGTCGTCGCTGCGCCCTTGAGGTCGTGGAAGTCGACCCCGAGCACGACCAGGCCGCGATCCTTGTACCGCCGCCAGGTCTCCTCGAGCACGGGCGCCTCCTCCTTGCACGGGTCGCACCACGAGCCCCAGAAGTTGACGACGACGGGGCGGCCGCGGTACTCGGCGAGCGAGATCTTCCCCTGCCCGTCGAGCCGATCGAGGCGGAAGTTGGGCGCGCTGACGATCTCGCCGCGTCCGAGCTTGCGCGCCGCGCCCTCCTCCTGCGTCGCGACCTTCCAGACGAGTAGCGCGAAGAGCCCGGCGACGAGCGCGACGGAGAGACCCTGGGCCGCGAGCTTCAGACGGCCGCTCATGACCTACAGAGCCTACGCGCGGACGATGAAGACCGGCGTCCCGACCCGGACGCGGCTGAACAGCCACTCCGCCTCGGGGATCCGCATGCGCACGCACCCGTGGGACGCGGAGTAACCGATCGAGGCCGGGTCCGGCGTCCCGTGGATGCCGACGCCCGGCGCGCTGATGCCCATCCATCGCGTCCCCAGCGGGTTCCCCGGCCCGGGCGGGACCGGCTTCTCGTTCTTGGCCCAGTCCGAGTCCGGCGGATACCACCAGGGATGCCGCTGCATCGTGACGATCGAGTAATTGCCGAGCGGCGTCGGGTAGGACGACTGGCCTGTCGCGACGCCGAGCCGCTTCCAGAGGCGCATCCCGCGAAAGAGGTTGAGCACCTTCGACTCGCGCCGGATGACGATGATCGGACCGAAGCGGGCGCGCGTCACGCTCGGCTCGACTCGTTCGGCGCGGACGCGCAGCGGAGAGCGCCGGTGGGATCGAAGGTTGGCGACGATCTCCCGCACCGCCGGGCGCTGCTTCAGGACCCGCCCGGTCTGCTCCTTGGTGATCCACGGCCGGCTGCCGCGCAGGCCGACGAGCTCGGCGTTCTTCCCGCCCCTGTCGAAGCGCTTCCCGAGCGCCTTCACGTACTTCGCGACGCCGCCGCGCCGCAGCGTGACGAAGAGCGGGAGCCTGGTTCCCGGCGCCGCGCGGCGGGCCTGGTCGATCGCGAGCTTCACGCGCGCAGTCGCGCCGAGCCGCTGCGGCGTGACGAGGATCCTCTTGCGGCCGAACACGAGCGTGAGCGGTTCGTCGAACTCCGCCTGGACGAGTGCGGTCGCACCGGCGGGCGTCAGCCCGCCCACCTCGACCCGACCGACGAAGACACCGTCCGGGATCAGGTCGGCCTGAGGCGCCTGCGTCGTGGTCGGTCGGTCGTCGTCGGCGCGGTGGTTGTGGCGACCGGTCGTCGTGCCCGGTCGTGATCGGAAGCTGCGAGAGGCCCGGCGCCGCCACGACGGCAGCGGCGAGCAGGCCCGCGGCCGCGCACGCGAGCACACCAAGGATGATCGAGACCCCACGCCTCATCGGCGCCAGTGTAGAGAAAAGCCCTGCTAACTCTCGCCGTCGGCAGCGGTCGGGAGCGGGTCTTCCTCGAACCGCCCGCCCTGCGCGGCGAACTCGACGATCATCCGGTCGGTGATCCACTCGACGGGCGCGCGGTCGTCGGTCCACGGGTCGTCGGACGGCGGAATCGGGCGCATGGTGGCGCGGAGATCCCGGACGAGGGGCGCGACATCGGGGGGCGCTACGCGCACGCTGCCGGTCGGCTCACCGTTCTGGCCGATGACGATCTGGTTGAACTCGAGCGGCTGCCAGGCGTACGCCCTCGGCAGCACGGACGCGAGCGTCCCGCCGATGTTCCTCGCAAGGTCGTGGTTGTCGGGCGTCGTCGCCACGTTGAGCGCGACGATCCCGCCCGGCCTGAGCCGGTCCCGTACGAGCTCGAAGAACTCCTCCGTTGCCAGGTAGAACGGGACGTAGGGCGGGCGGTACGCGTCGACGATGATCACGTCGTAGCGCTCGTCCGTCCGGCGCAGGTAGGCCCGGGCATCCGCGTCGTGGACGGCCAGCCCACTGGTCTCCCCCATCTCGAAGTACTTCCGTCCGGCCTCGCTGACCGCCGGATCGAGCTCCACACCGTCGATCTGCACCATCGGGAAGTAGCGAGCGTATGCCCGCGCGGCTGTGCCGGCGGCGTTCCCGAGCATCGCCACCCGCTCCGGCTGCCGCCCGAGCAGGTCGACGACGGCGACGTACGTGTCCCATACCCCTCCGGTGAGCACCTCGTCCCGCCGCCACACCGAGTGCGTCGCCAGCCCTTCGTCGAGGTAGAGGCGGCGCACGCCGTCCTCCTCCACGACCTGGATGAACTGGTAGCGCGACTCGTCCTCGAAGATCACGCCGCTCTGGCCCTTCACGGCGCCGGGCGGGATGAGCAGCAGCGCCGCGAGGCCGCCGCCAGCAGGAGCCAGCGGCGCCCGAGCAGCACGGCGCCGCTCGCACCGATCAGCGCCGCAGCCGCGAGCAGCGTGCGCTGCGTCCCGATCGCCGGGATGGCGACGAGCGCGGCGAGGAACGTGCCGAGCAGGCTGCCGATCGTCGAGACTGCGTAAAGGCGCCCGGCGACGGTCCCGACGCTCTCGACGTCCTGGATCGCGAGCCGGATCGCGAACGGCGCCACCATCCCCATCAGCGTCACCGGCGGGACGAACAGGATGAGGACGCCGAAGAACGAGCCGATCGCCGCGCCGGCGGAGACCCGGTCGAGGCCTTCCACCGAAAGGTCGAGGATCGGGCGGGCCAGGAGCGTCGCGACCGCGACGAGACAGGCCGCGGCCGAGACGACGAGGCCGAGGGCCCGTGGACTCGGGTATCGGTCCGCGAGCCGGCCCCCGAGCCAGTAGCCGACCGAGAGCGAGGCCAGCGTCAGCCCGATCACGTTCGCCCAGACGATCGTGGAGTTCCCGAAGTACGGGGCGAGGAGGCGCGACGCGGCGATCTCCGTCGCCAGCGTCCCGACGCCGGCGGCGAAGACGACGCCGGTCAGCGTCGCCTGGAATGAGGGCCGACCTAGCCTCATGGGGACAGGATTGATCCTGTCCCCATCAACCTGAAGCTGGCGTTCGCTTGACGACGACCACGGCCGAGTCGTCCGCGAGCCCGCCGCCTGCGAACGCCCGGGAGTCCTCGACGACGGCGCGTGCGAGCTGCTGCGCCAGCAGGTCGCGCTTGTCGGCGAGCAGCCGGTCGAGCCTCGACTTTCCGTACAGCTCGCCGCCGACGCGGGACTCGACCACCCCGTCCGTGTAGAGGACGACGGACGCCCCGGGCTCCAACGTTGCTCTCGACTCGGGGTACTGCTGGTCCGGCGCGATCCCGAGCGCGAGCCCGCGCGCCTCCAGCTCCTCGACGGAGCCGTCCGGCCGTACGAGGCGGGGCTCAGGATGACCCGCTCCCGCACAGGCGAGCTCGCCCGTGGTGGGATCGAGGGTCAGGTAGATCATCGTCACGAACTTGCCCTCCTCCACCTCGTCGAGGACGACCTGGTTCGCGATCCGCATCAGCTCCGACGGCTCTGGATGCTCGCGCGCGAGCGACCGGAAGACGAACTTCGTCATCGCCATGTCGGCGGCCGCGTCGATCCCCTTGCCGGTCACGTCGCCGACCACGACCGCGAGGCGGCCGTCGGGCAGCACCGTGTAGTCGAACACGTCGCCCCCGACGTCCAGCCGCGCCGAGGACTCGTAGACGCTGCCGATCTCGACGCCGGGGAGGTCGGGCGGCTCGTCCGGCAGGAGCGACCGCTGCATCGCGTCCGCGAAGTGGGCCTGTTGCTCGTAGAGACGGGCGTTCCCGATCGCGAGCGACGCCTGGGCGGCGAGCGACCCCGCCGTCTCGAGCAGCTCGCGGTCGATGGGCCGCGCCGGGTCGAGCGAGATGAGAGTGAGCGCAGCCATCACCTCTCCCGCCGAGACGATCGGGACGAACGAGGCCGTCGAGCCGCGCTCGAGGAACGGGACCAGCAGCTCGTGGCCGCCGCCGAGCCGCGCGGCCTGACCGGTGGTGAGAGCCACAGGTGTCGCCGCCGCGATCCGGTCGAGCGGCTGCGGGCGGCGGAGAATCGGATCGAGCGCGACGCCGAGGCGCACATCCGGGACGTGGACGGCCCGCGCGACGAGCGAGTCGCCGCGAGCGTCCGGCATGCGCAGGACGGCAGCGTCCACGCCGAGAAGCTCGACCGCCGTGCGGGCAATCGCACCGACGGTCTCCTCCAGCGAGAGGCTCTCGGAGAACGAGCGCGAGATCTCGTAGAACGCCTCCAGGCGCTTGGCTGCAAGGAGCTCCGCGTCGAGCGCCTCCTGCCGCTCGCGCGCAAGGCGCGCGGTGTCCTCGTGCAGTTCGGCGTTCTGGACCGCGACGGCGAGCTGTCCGGCGAGCGCCGCGAGCAGCGTGGACTCCCCCTCGGCGAGCCGCCGCGTCGCCGGGAGGTAGGCGACGAGCAGCCCGATCAGCTCGCCGGCGGCACGCAGCGGAACGACGACGGCCGCCTCGATGCCCGACTCGGTGACGGCGTCCCGCACCGACCCGAGCCGCGGGTCGGACGTCGCGTCCTGCACCTCGACTACGGGCCTCGCCCGCAGACCGCCGAGGATCAGGTCGAGTAGCCCTTCGGCGACACGGACGTGCGGCCCCGCGAGCCCGCGCTCGACCGCCGTCTCGAGCCCTCCCGCCTGGCGCAGATAGACCGCCGCGCGGTCGGTCTCGAGCAGCTCGCCCACGCGGTCGACCGCGGTCTCGAGCGTGTGCGACAGCGACAGCTCTGCGATCGCCTGACCGACGACCGCGAGCAGCGCCCGGCTGCGCTCCAGCTCCTGCGCGAGGTCGGTCGTCCGCTCGCCGACGCGAACCGCGTGCGCCGCACGGGCGCCGAAGGTCGCGAGCCGGGAGAGCTCCTCGTCGCCCGGCTCGTCCCCCGGCTCGAAGACGAGCCGGAGACCGCCGACCGGCGGCTCGCCCAGCCGAACGAGGACGACGCCGTCCCCGAGCGTCACACTTCCGTTCGCCGAAAGCTGCTCGTCGGCGTCGCGCACCGCCGCTTCGGCGTCGTCCAGATCCTCGGCGGCACCGGCCGTCGCGACAGGCTCCGGCCGGCCGTTCGAGCGCCAGAGGATGCAGGACCGCGCCCCCGTCGCCTCGAGCGCGAGCCTGGCGATGCGCTCCCCGCTGCGGGACTCCTCCGCCACGACGGCGAGCGCGCGGCCGGCGAGCTCGAGCATCGCGTCCCGTCCGGTCACCGTCGAGTGCCCGTCCGGCCGGATCGACCGCACGGATGAGAAGCGAGGCATGGCTTGCGACCACCCGGGCCAGCAGGATGTCCTGCTCGGAGAACGGATCGCCGGCGCGCGCCAGCTCGAGGCTCGCGAACGGTCGTCCCTCCGAGCAGACCGGGCAGATCAGCACGCGCGACGCGCCCCAACGGCGCGCGAGCCGGCGGATCGCCTCGGGAAGTCGTCGCGGTCGGTCAGCTCCTCGGAGCCGATCGTCCCGGCCGCGATGCGAGAGCCCTCGAGCTCGGCCCGGAGCGCCGGCGATGCCGCCCAGACTCCGCGCGCCTGCAGATCCTCGTCGCCCTGCTCGGCGACGCGGATGACGGCGAGCGTGGCGCCGACGCCCGACGCCGCCGCCGCGGCCAGCACTCCGAGGGCGGCGTCCAGATCGTCCGTGTCGACGAGGTCCTGGCCCGCCGCAGCGAGGCTTTGGAGCGCCGCCTCCCGTACCTCCTGTCCAGAGGGAATCACCCGACAAGTGTAGGAGGCTCCGGCGCCACGAGGCTCGAGCCGCCAGGGGCCCTTCCCACCGCCGGAACCTCTTATAGAGTGCGGCGATGGCCGAGCCCGCCCGGCGCCCCGATGCCGTGGAAGAGCCGCCGCTTCCCGATCCGATCGCGGTCGAGCGCGCGTACCGATTCCACAAGACACGGCGTCGCATCCGGCAGGACCGGAAGCAGGAGCGGGCCCTCGCGCGGCTGCGGTTCTTCGCGATCCTCCTCTCCCTCGTCGTTCTCGCCGCCTATCTCTCGCTCGTCGTATGGCGGCAAATCGAACAGCTCTTCGGCTTCTAGTGGAACCCTCGCGACCCGATCCACTCACTGAGAGCCGCGGGGCTTTCAGCGAAGATGCCGGCGTGGAGTCGCCCGAGACCTACCCGCCTGAGGCCTACGAGCCCGACGAGAGCGACCGGTTCTCGCCAGACACTGCCTGGCTGTGGGGTGCCGGCGAGCGGCTCACCTGGCTCGCCGGGATGGTGCTCGCGCTCTCGACTCTGATGGGCTGGTACGTCAACAGCTCGGGAGACCTGACGGTCGCCGTCATCGGTTGGCACACGGGTGCGCTGGCCAAGATCGTTCTGCTGCTCGGACTCGCGGTCGTCGCGCTCCATCTGCTGCACGCAGCCGGCATCGAGCTCCCGGCCACGGTCCCCGAGAGCCTGATCGTGATCGTGCTCGGCTCGATCGCGACGATCCTCGTCCTGATCCGCGTGATCTCGATCCCGGACGACTTCCAGCCGGCCGGCCGCGGCATCGGCATCTGGATCTCGCTCGTTGCGGCCGTGCTTGTGATCGTCGCCGGCCTCTTACGGGCGTCAGAGGAGCTCTAGCGTTGCGCCGCGGAACGCGAGGAAGCGGCAATCAGCGTCTCGGCCGGGCGGTGGCCGCCTCAAGCCCTTAAGAGCTCCTTCGTCCGCGTGATCAGGTCCTGCGGGTTGAAGGGCTTGCCGAGGAAGCCCTGAGCGCCCCGTGCGACGGCGTCGCTGTCCGAGCTATCCACCTGGCCGCTGAACATGATCACCGGGATCGAGCCCTGGTCGTGGCGCTCCTGCATCCGCTGCAGCATCTCCCACCCGTCCACGCCGGGCATCATCACGTCGAGGAGGATCAGGTCGGGCGGCAGCTCCTCGAGGGCGGCAAGGCCTTCCTCCGCGCTCCCCGCTTCGCGGACGACGTAGCCGTCCATCTCCAGGTTCACCCGGACGAACTCGCGGATCCGCGGATCGTCGTCGACGATCAGGACGAGCGGCGTCCCGCGCGTCCGCGAGGTGGAGGCGCTGCTGGAGCCGGATACGAATGCGTCCAGGTCGTGCCGCTGGTACCGGCGATGACCACCGGGCGTGTAGAAGGCCGGCAGGCGGCCCTGGTCCGACCACTTCCTGATCGTGCTCTGCGCGACTCCGAGGTATTTCGCCGCCTGACCGAGGGTCAACCAGTCGGAACCTTCATCAGGCGGCTGTCTGTGCGCCTTGCCCCCGACCTCGGACACGGCATGAATCTAATCAAAGCTGCACTTTCTTCGTTCTCGCGTGTTCAGGGAGTCACGGTGACGGTGCGCGTTTCGGTCCCGCGGTTCGTCTGCGTCCAGGGCTGGATCGTCCGGAAGCTCGTCACCGGCTTCGTGGGCTCGGGGCGATCCTCGAGCGCCTGCCCGACGGCGACGCCAACGCCGAAGACGATCACCGCCGCGGCGATCCGGATGAGCCAGCCGACGACGCCGACGCCTCGCCTGCGGCGCCTGCGGGTGGGCACGTCGGTGCTCATGGGGCGTAGTCCGTCGCGCCTCGTGCATACCGATGGAACGCAGCGTCCTGAGCGACCGACGCCGTCGCCGTCCATCCGGGACGAGCGGCGCGCTCGGCGACCGCCTCGTACACCCAGCCGTCGGCACCGGCGTACAGGTCCGCGAGCTGCACGAGCGTGAAGCGCTCGCCGATGCGGCGCCTGAGTGCCTCGGTCACGGCCTCGACCTGCGCCATCAGCGTCTCGTAGGCGTTCGGGTCCGAGGAGGCAGCCCTGAGCCGACGGTCGCCTTCCGCCCACTGCTGCCTCGCGGTCTCCAGGTAGCTGGCCATCGCTTACCCAGGAGCATCCAGCGTGCAGCACCGATCGGGCCAGCTCGGCTCGATCTCGGCGTAGATCCGTTCGCCTAGCTCGTACCCCGGCCGGGCGAGTGCGAACGCGACATGGGCGTGAAGGCACTTGAGCCGATAGCGGGTTCGCCGTGCCGCCAATGCCGAGGTCGAGCGAGGCTCCCTGCTCCCGTCCGACCTGCCCGTCCGCAAGCTCGCGGCGGATGACGCGCTGCTGGGCCGTCGCCGCCTCGAGGCTGCTCGCGAGCCGTTCGTCGCCGGACGCGAGCTCGCCCCAGCGCTCGATCCCTCCGGCCGCCTCGATGCGGGCGACGGCGGCGACCAGGTGGCGGCAGGTGAGGTAGAAGGTCGTCGGAAAGGGATCGCCAGTGCCGTCGTACGGCGCCTGGAGCGTTACGGCAGGCGCGCCGAACGGGCAGCGGACGGCCACGCGCAGGAACGCGCGCGGCTCCCGGCCCAGCTGGCGCTCCACGATCGCCCGGTCATCCACCGCCTCCGATCCTAGTGTCGCGTCCGGTGACGCTCCCCCGTCGCAGGGGGCCGATGACCAAGCCGGGGCAGGACGCAGGGAGCCTCGATGCTAGAAGCATCGGGGCGACTGAGGACGCAGCCCGGCGCCGTGTCAGCGGTCGCCTGCGGCGTTGGGTTCGTCGCCGGACGCGGCACCTGTTCCGGCGTTCTGTCGTGCCCGCCACTCGTCGATTCCCTTGACGATGAAGAGCCGCTCGCCGGGCTTGACAAGACCGAGGCGCCGGGCACGCCGGGCCAGAGCCTCCGGCGTGTCGGACTCGGCCACCATCCGCGCGAGCTCGTCGCGCTCGGCGCGCAGCGATCGCACCTGGGCCGCTCGCTCCTCGAGCGACGCTTTCGTGTCCAGATAGCTTTTGAGCGGCCTGTAGTAGAGGAGCCCGACCACGAGGATCGTTGCGACCGCGAGCCACCGCATGAGCGGCGGCCGGCGGCGGGGCCGCTTGGACCGGGACCGGGACGGCATGGCCGTCCGTTCGGGAGGGTGACCGCGGCTCCTTCTTAGGCGTACGAGAGCTTGATCATGTCCGTGGTGCCGGGGAGGTTCACCGCGGTCCCAGCCGTGAGCACCACCAGGTCGCCCTCGTCGAGCAGGCCGGACTCGCGACCGGACTCGAGCGAACGGGTCCAGAGCTCCTCCACGTCGGCCGCCTGGGGCATCTGCATCGGCGTCACGCCCCACTCGAGCGCCATGTGCTGGAGTGCGGCGGGGTGGTGGGAGAGGCCGATGATCGGGCGGCGCGGGCGGAGCCTGGCGACGACGGACGCCGTCCGGCCGGTGAACGTCGGGACCAGGATCGCCTTCGCGCCGAGCGTCTCCGCCAGGTCGCAGGCGGCGTTGGACATGGCCTGCCCGACCGTGGGCTCGTCGCCCGGCTGCGGAAACTGGTGCCGGTACTCGATGCTCGGCTCGATCGTCCGCGCGATTCGCTCCATCGTTCGGACGGCCTCGAGCGGGTAGCGGCCGATCGCCGTCTCCTCGGAGAGCATCAGCGCCGAGGTGCCGTCGAGGATCGCATTGGCGACGTCGCTCGCTTCGGCCCGCGTGGGCTCGGCGTGGTTGACCATCGACTCGAGCATCTGGGTCGCCGTGATCACCGGCTTTCCCCAGTTGAGCGAGCCGAGAATGATCCGCTTCTGGAGGAGGGGCACGACCTCGACGCCGATCTCGACGCCGAGGTCGCCGCGGGCGACCATGATCGCGTCCGCCTCCTCGAGGATCGCCGGCAAGGCGTCGATTGCCTCCGCCTTCTCGATCTTCGCGATCACATGCGCGTCGACGCCCGCCTGCTTGATCAGCCCCTTCAGGTCGCGGACGTCGGCGGCCGAGCGGACGAACGAGAGTGCGACGAAATCCGCGCCGAGCTCGAGCGCGAACTCGAGGTCGTCGGTGTCCTTTCGGGTCAGGGCCGGGATGGGCACCGGAACGCCGGGGACGTTCACGCCCTTGTGCGAGCTGACCGTGCCGCCCACGATCGACGGCACAGCGCGCCCGGCCAGCGGTCACGTTCTCGACGCGGAGCCGGACGAGGCCGTCGTCGATCAGCACGTCGTGGCCGGGCTGGAGCACCTGGCCGATCACTGCCGGCAGGACCGGGAGCTCTCCGTCGAGGCTCGCATCGTCGCCGCCCGTGACCACGATCTCGTCGCCGTCGGCGAGCTGCATCGGCTCCTCGAGATCGCCGATCCGGAGCTTCGGCCCCTGGAGGTCCGCGATCAACGCGATCGGCCTGCCGACCTCGTCCTGGGCCGCACGGACCATGCGCGCGTACTCGGCGTGCTGCTCGTGCGTCCCGTGCGAGAAGTTCAGTCGCGCGCCGTCCATGCCGGCCTGGGCGAGCGCGAGCACCTGCTCGGGCATCGCGCACGCCGGCCCCAGCGTGGCCACGATCTTCGTGCGACGGGGCACGCGCGCGGACACGGCGTTCAGCGTAGCGCCAGCGGTACCGCTCGCTCGTTCGTGCGCGAGCCGTCTTCCGCGGAGATCTCGAAAACGACGAGTTTTCCCTGCTGGGCCGAGTCGACCTCGTACTGAACCGTGAACTGGAAAGTCCCGCGTGTGCCGGAGCCCGAAGTCGCCGTAACGAAGTTCTCGGCCAGCGACCCGGTTCGAGGCGTCCAGCAGCTCGTAGCTGAACGTCGCCTCGAACGTGTTCGCCGTTCCCCGCACCGCGAATCCCCTGTCGACCTCTTCGCCCTCGAGCGGCGACTCGACGAGGATCGCCGGCGTCTCTTGCTCGAACGTCGCTCGCGAAACTGCACGCCCGGAGTTGAACGCGACCCGCCTCACGGTCGCGAACTGCGTCAGCGTGTAGACGATCTGCGCGCGAGCCTCACGGTCCGTCACCTCGGGAGCGAACTCGATCTCCGCGACCCCGCCGTCGATCGCCAGCCCCCGTAGGCTCGTTTCCGACGAGATCGCGGTGCTCAGGTCGGTGGCCGGCCCCTCGAGGAGCTCCTCGATCGCAACGGTGGCGATGTCGGGACGCGCGACTACCCCTCGCTGCTCCGGCCAGACCTTCCCTTCACGCAAGAAGTAGAGGCTCAGCTGAACGGGCGCCTCCGTCGGCACCGAAGACGCGGCGGTCTCGGTCACCGTCTCGCGAACGGTCACGGTCTGTGTGTCGCCACCGCCGCAGCCGGCGAGCGCGCAGGCGAGAAGGAGCGACGCTAACGACGCTTCGGAAACGCATCCCAGCCCGGATATTCGGCGTCGGCGCCGAGCTCCCCTTCGATCCGCAGCAGCTGGTTGTACTTGGAGGTGCGATCCGAGCGCGAGGGCGCGCCGGCCTTGATCTGCCCCGCGTTGGTCGCAACGGCAAGATCGGCGATCGTCGTGTCCTCGGTCTCCCCCGAACGGTGAGAGATGACCGCCGTGTACCCGGCCGACCTGGCGAGCGCGATCGTCTCGAGCGTCTCGGTCAGCGTCCCGATCTGATTCACCTTCACGAGGATCGAGTTCGCGACGCCCTCCTCGATGCCGCGCCTCAGCCGTTCCACGTTCGTGACGAAGAGGTCGTCGCCCACGAGCTGGACGCGGTCGCCGAGCCGCTCGGTCAGCGCCTTCCACGCCGTCCAGTCCTCTTCAGCGGCGCCGTCCTCGATCGAGACGATCGGATACTGCTCGACCAGCCCGGCCCAGTAGTCCGTCAGCTGCTCCGGCGTCGCCTCGCGGCCCTCGAACCGGTAGCTCCCGTCGTCGCCGACGAGCTCGGACATCGCCGGGTCGAGCGCGATCGCGATCCGCTCGCGGTGGCCCGCGCGCTCGACGGCCTCGAGGATCGCCTCGATCGCCGCCTCGCTCGACTCGAAGTCCGGCGCGAAGCCGCCCTCGTCCCCGACCGCCGTGGCCAGGCCGCGCTCGTCGAGGAGCTTCTTCAGCGTGTGGAACGTCTCGACTGCGATCCGGAGCGCCTCCGAGAAGCTCTCGGCGCCGCCCGGGACGATCATGAACTCCTGGAGGTCGAGCGAGTTGTCCGCGTGCGCCCCGCCGTTGACCACGTTCAGCATCGGCACCGGGAGCACGTGCGCCTCAGGCCCGCCGATCCAGTTGTAGAGCGGGACGCCGGCTTCCGCGGCAGCCGCCTTGGCGACCGCGAGGGAGACGCCGAGGATCGCGTTCGCCCCGAGCCGCCCCTTGTTGTCGGTGCCGTCGAGCATCACGAGCGCCGAGTCGACGGCAGCCTGATCCGCCGGGTCGAGCCCGCGAATCGCCTGTGCGATCTCCGTGACGACGTTCTCGACCGCCTTCGAAACGCCCTTGCCGAGCCACGCCGATGGGTCCCCGTCGCGGAGCTCGACCGCCTCGAACTGCCCGGTCGAGGCACCCGAGGGCACGGCGGCCCGGCCCCGCGCTCCGGACTCGAGCACCACCTCGACCTCGACCGTCGGGTTGCCCCTGGAGTCGAGGATCGTGCGGGCGTGGATGTCGTGGATCGGCCTCAGCGGAACTCCTCCTTCGCGGCGTCGAAGTATCGGTCTTTCTCGTCGAGCGCGAGCGTGTTGAAGTCCTTGCCCTCTGCCGCTGCGAGCTCCGACGCCCGCTCGACGCGGTCCGCGAAGCGCCGGGACATGGCGCGCAGCGCCAGCTCGGGGTCGACGTTCAGCCGCCGCGCGACGTTGACGGCGGCGAAGAGGACGTCTCCGAGCTCCTCGAAGACGTGGGCGTCCGGCTCGGCCTCGGGCGCCGGCTCGCCGGCCTCGGCGACTGCTTCGCGAAGCTCGCGCAGCTCGTCCTCGAGGTCGGCCAGCGCGCCGGCGGCGTCGGGATACTCGAAGTCGATCGCGGCGGCGCGCCGCTGGAGCTTCCGGGCGTAGAGCAGCGCCGGAAGCGTCTCGGGGACGTGGTGGAAGATCCCCTCGCGGCTCTCCTGCTCGGCCTTGATCCGCTCCCAGTTCTCGCGCACGCGGCCGGGCGTCTCCGCGGCCTCCTCGCCGAAGACGTGCGGGTGCCGGCGCACGAGCTTCTCCTCGATCCCGCGCGCGACCGACTCGAGCGAGCCGGCGCCGCGCTCCTGGAGAAGCAGCGCCAGGAAGTACGTCTGGAAGAGCAGGTCGCCGAGCTCGTCCTCGAGCTTGGCGTCATCTCCCGCGAGAGCGGCGTCTGCGACCTCGTAGGCCTCCTCGACCGTGTGCGGGACGATCGTCCGCGCGGTCTGCTCGCGATCCCACGGGCAGTCGCGCCGGAGGCGCTCGGTCAGGCGTTGAAGATCGAGAAGGGCTGCGGCGAGAGACTCTGAGGAACTAGCCAGTGGCCGGTTCTTCGGCGGCCGGCTTCGGCTTGTAGCCGACCTGGTACGTCGTCTCGCCCTCGAGGTCCTTGCGCATCTCGGTGACCCACTTCTCCATCTCCTTGTTCCGGTTCTCCTGGAGGAGCTGCTGCCGGATCGCTTCCTGGACCTGAGGGAAGGGCGTGGACTGGCTCTTCTTCACGGGGCCGAGCGCCTGGATGATGTGCCAGCCGTACTGCGTCTTCACGGGCTTGGAGATCCCGTTGTCGCCGATCGTGAAGGCCGTCTGCTCGAACTCGGGAACGAGCTGGCCCTTCGTCGCCGTCATCTTCCCGCCCTGGTTCTTCGAGGCCGGGTCCTGGGAGTGCTTCTTCGCGATCGCCTGCCAGCTGCCGCCGGCCTTGAGCTGCGCGTAGAGGTCGTCGGCCTTCGCCTTGTCCTTGACGAGGACGTGGCGAACCTGGACCGCGTCTCGGGCGTCCCGTACTGCGCCTTGTTCTTGTCGTAGTACGTCTTGACCTGCTCGTCGGTGACCTTCACTTCCTTCGTGACCTTGTTGAAGATCGCCTCCTGGACGAGGTTGGCGCGGATGATGTCGCTCGCCTGCTCGGGGCTCAGGCCCTGAGTCTTGAGCTCGGCGTCGAACTTCTTCCTGTCGCCCTGGTGCCGCTCCTTGACGTACTGGTCGATCCGCTTGTCGACGGCCTCGTCGCTGACGTCGATGTCGAGCTCGTCGGCCTTGACCTCGAACTGGGTGCGCTGGATGAGGAAGCGCATCGCCTGGTCGCGGAGCTGCACGTACTCGGGCGTGCCGACTTTCGGGAACGGCCGCTTCTGCGAGTCGTAGCTGCGCTTCGCGTACGTGATCAGGTCGTCGAACTCGGACTTCGGGATCGACTGGTCGCCGACGACCGCGACCGAGTTCGTCGGCACCGCATCGGAGCCGCCGTCGTCGCTGCCGCAGCCCACCGCGAATACGGCGAGCCCGAGGGCGAGGAAGAGTGTCGAGAAGACCCGTTTCATAAAAAACGCGCCGACCTATGCTGCGCGACGCGTGTCGAGAATAGCATCGACCAAACGCACCGCCCCCTTAAATACATCGTCTCTTAACGAGATTTCATTTCGGGCTGTCGTGTAGACGGCGGTGTCGATTCGGCTACGGAGCTCGCGCAGCTCTCCCGAGCCGAGAACGAGCGGCCCGACGGTCGCCCGCCCCCCTCGGAAGACCAGATAGTCGGCGCCCAGCCGGGCGACCTTGATCCTTACTTCTTGGATCGCAAACAGGTTCTCGACCGGTTCCGGCAGGGGGCCGAAGCGGTCGATCGTGGCCGCCTCCAGCTCGCGCAGCTCGTCCTCCGTCTCGGAGAGCGCGAGCCGGCGGTGGAGGTCGATCCGCATCGCCTCGGAGTCGATGTAGGTGTTCGGGACGTAGGCGTCGACCCGGGCGTCGACACGCACGGGTCTGGCGGTCGGCCGCCGCTCGCCCGAGAGCTCCGCGACAGCCTCACCGAGCAGCTCGACGTAGAGCTCGAACCCCAGCGCTGCGACGTGGCCCGACTGCTCGGCCCCGAGGAGGTCGCCCGCGCCGCGAATCTCGAGGTCCCGCATCGCGATCGCGAACCCTGCGCCGAGCTCGGTGTGGTCGGCCAGCGTCGCGAGGCGTGCGCGGGCCTCCGGGGTCAGCTCTGACGCGTCCGGATAGAACAGGTACGCGTGGGCCAGCTCGTCGGAGCGGCCCACCCGCCCGCGGATCTGGTACAGCTGCGCGAGGCCCAGCGCGTCCGCCCGCTCGACGATGAGCGTGTTCGCCTGCGGGATGTCGAGGCCGGACTCGATGATCGTCGTGGAGACGAGGACGTCGGCGTCGCCGCGCAGGAACGACAGCATCCGGTTTTCGAGCTCCTTCTCGCGCATCTGTCCGTGCGCCACGACGACGCGGACCTCGGGGACGAGTGCCTGGAGCCACGCCGCACGCTCCTCGATCGTCTCGACCCGGTTGTGGAGGAAGAACGCCTGTCCCCCGCGGGCGACCTCCCGTTCGATGGCCTGCTTGATCAGGTCCTCGTCGAACTCGCCGACGTGTGTGCGGATCGGGCGGCGTCCCTCGGGCGGAGTCTCGATGATCGAGATGTCGCGCAGGCCGGAGAGCGACATGTGGAGCGTGCGCGGGATCGGCGTCGCCGTCAGCGCGAGCACGTCGACCTCCAGCCGCAGCTGGCGGAGCAGCTCCTTCTGGGCCACGCCGAACCGCTGCTCCTCGTCCACGATCACGAGCCCGAGGTCCTTGGGAATCACGTCGCGGGAGAGGACACGGTGCGTGCCGATCAGGACGTCCACCTTGCCCTCCGCGAAGTCGGCGAGCACCTGCTTGGTCTCCTTGGCGCTGCGGAAGCGCGAGACCATCTCGACGCGGAGCGGAAAGTCGCGGTAGCGCTCGCGAAAGGTGTTCCAGTGCTGCTGCGCGAGCACCGTCGTGGGGACGAGCATCAGGGTCTGCTTGCCGTTCAGCGCGACCGCGAAGGCCGCGCGGACGGCGACCTCCGTCTTGCCGAAGCCGACGTCGCCGCAGACGAGGCGATCCATCGGCCGCGGCGTCTCCAGGTCCTCCTTGACCGCTTCGATCGCGACGCGCTGGTCGTCGGTCTCCTGGTACGGGAAGCTCGCCTCGAGCTGTTCGAGGTACTCGTGGTCGAGGTCGTACGCGACACCGGGCGCCTGCTGCCGCTCGGCGTAGAGACGGAGGAGCTCGCCGGCAAGCTCGCGGATCCCCTCTCGGGCGCGGCTCTTGAGCAGCTGCCACGCCTTCCCGCCGAGCTTGGAGAGCGCCGGCGCGCCGCCGTTCGAGCCGATGTAGCGCGAGACTTTCCCGAGCTGCTCGTGCGGGACGTACAGGCGGTCGTCTCCCCGGAACGCGAGCAGGAGGTAGTCGCGCGTCACGCCGGCGACCTCCTTCGTCTCGAAGCCGAGCAGCCGGCCCACGCCGTGGTCCTCGTGAACGACGTGGTCGCCCGTGCGCAGGTCGGCGAAGGACTGGAGCGCGCGACCGACCCTGTGCTCGGCCCGGCGCGGCCTGCGGCGGAAGACCTGCGTATCCGGAAGGAGCGCGATGCCGAGGTCGCGCCAGACGAACCCCCGCCGGGCCGGGGAGACTGCGTAGAGGAGCTCGGACTCGGGCGGGAGCTGGTCGCCTTCCTCGAGGAGACGGGCCTCGACCCGCCGGAGGAGGTTCTGGTTGCGGAGCGCCTCGCCGCGGTGCGCGAACGCGACGATCGTTCGCAAGCCGCCGCGGACGAGCGAGGCGAGCTCCTGCTCCGCCTCCGACAGGCCACGGGCTGCGATCGCCGGCCGCTGCGCCTCGAACGAGATCGGCTGACCGGTCGGGAAGGGATCGAGCTCGGCGGCGCCCTCGAGCGGCTGTGGCGGGAGGCCCTCCTCGTCCCACACCGACCGGACGGCCTCTGGCTGCCAGACGAGGTCGGGCACGCGGGCGAGTGGCGGGACGAGGTCGTCGGGCGCCTGCGGCGCGGCGTCCTCTTCCGTCAGCGTCGGCTCGGTCAGGTCGGCGCGGCGCTCGGCGGCCGAGTAGATGACGGCGCTCTCGACTGGGTGGAGCGTGCGCTGCGTGAACGGCGAGTACGCGCGCATCGACTCGATCTCGTCCCCGAACAGCTCGATGCGGAGCGGCTCGCGGCCGGTCGTCGGGAAGACGTCGATGATCCCGCCGCGAACAGCGAACTGCCCGCGCTCCTCTGCGCGCTCGACCCGTTCGTAGCCGGCGAGCGCGAGCTTTTCCGTCAGATCGTCCTCGGCGTCCTCGGGCAGGCGGATCGGCTCTGGCCGCTCGTCCGGCGGGGGAAGCCCTTCCGAGATGGCGGCAGCGGAAGCGGCGACCAGGCCGCCGGCGGCGAGGACGTCGAGCGCGCGGGCCCGCTCGCCGACCAGGTGCGGCGCCGGGTCGAGGCCGGAGCCCCAACCCACGCCGCGGCTGGGCAGCAGCGCGACGCGGTCGTCGCCGAGGAACCAGGCGGCGGCTTCTGCGGCGTCGCGCGCCTCGGAGTCCTCTGGCAGGACGACGACGAGGCCGCGATCGAGCCTGAGGTGGAGTGCCGCGAGGAGAAGCGGCAGCGCCGGCTCGGAGACGCGGGCGCGAGGGCCCTTGCGGTCGGCGGCCTCGACGGCGAGGCCCTTGTGCGCCTCGGAGACCTCGTCCGCGAACGTCTCGAGACGCTCGCTGTCGGCGAGCTCCTGGGCGACGACGTGTAGCACCGGCGGGTCCACGACGAACGCCGGAACGGTCAGGTTCCGGGGCCGTCCATGGTACGCGCAGGGACAATCGCGGGATGGGCGCGCTCGCAATTCGGACGGCGGCGCCGGACGACGCCGAGACGCTGTTCGCGATCCACAAGGAGAGCGCGATGACGGCGTACGCGGAGATCTTCCCGCCCGATCGATACCGGTTCCCCGACGCGGAGATGCGGGAGGTCTGGGCCGGCGCGCTGCGTGACGCCGAGACGGCCGTGCTGCTCGCGGAGCGCGCCGGGAGGCCGGTCGGGTTCGTGTCCGTCTCGCCGGGATGGCTGCGGAACCTGTTCGTGGTGCCGGCGGAGTGGGGCCGCGGCGCCGGTGCGGCGCTCCACGACGAGGCGGTGGCGCTGCTGCGCCGACACGGGCCGAAGGCCTGCCTGTGGGTGCTCGAGGAGAACGAGCGAGCGCGCCGGTTCTACGAGGCGCGCGGCTGGAGGGACGACGGCGCCCGGTCGAGATCGGAGTTCCCGCCGTACCCGGTCGAGCTCAGATACGCGCTCCTGCTTGGTGAGGGTCGAGAGCGCACGGCGGGTCGGACCCATCCCAAACCCCCACCCACCCAAGGGGATGAGCTTCGAGGCTAGCGCCTGGATTCGCGCGTGAGTACGCCGATTCCGTGCCGAGACTCGCCGGGTCACGGCGCGCCGAAGAAGACCTGCTCGATCGGCTCCTCCGGCTCCTCGGACTCGCGAGGCTCGTCCTCCTCTCCGGCCGCCGACGCCGGCCGCTCGACGTACGCCCGAGCCTGCAGCGTGAAGAGCTCTGCGTAGAGACCGTCCCTGGCCATCAGCTCGTCGTGCGACCCCTCCTCCACCACGCGGCCTTCGTGCAGCACGTAGATCCGGTCGGCCGACCGGACGCTCGAGAACCTGTGCGAGATCAGGACGACCGAGCGTCCGTGCAGCAGCTCCCGCATCCGCTCGAAGAGGTTGCTCTCCGCCCGCGCGTCGAGCGACGCGGTCGGCTCGTCGAGGATCACGAACGGCGCGTCCCGGAAGAACGCCCGAGCCAGCGCGACCCGCTGCCACTGTCCGATCGAGAGGTCGAAGCCGCCCGAGAACTCGCGGCCGAGCATCGTCTCGTACCCCTCGGGCAGCGAAGCGAGGAACTCGTGCGCGTCCGCGCGCGCCGCCGCTTCGAGTATCGCCTCGATGTCGTCGATGCGCTCTTTCCGCCCCAGCCCGACGTTCTCACGCGCGGGAAGCAGGTAGCGCTCGAAGTCCTGGAAGATCACCGCGACGGCGCGACGAAGATCGTCGGCGTCCACGTCCGCGAGGTCGAGATCGTCCCAGCGGATCCTGCCGGTCTCGGGCCGGTACAGCCCCGCGAGCATCTTCGCGAGCGTCGTCTTGCCCGAGCCGTTCTCGCCGACGAGCGCGACGATCTCGCCCTTTCCGATCTCGAGCGAGACGCCGTCCACGGCCGGACGGTTCGACTCCGGGTACGTGAACGACACGTCTTCCACCGTCAGGCGATCGAACGACTTCGGCGCCGGCGTCCGGCCCTCCGCCGCCTCGACGGACGGCTCGAGCGTCAGGAACGACGAGTAGTCGCGGATGAAGAGCGTGGCCTCGTACAGGGACGTCGCGCTCATGTGGAGCCACGCGCAGCTGGTTCGCGAGCTGGTAGAGGCCGAAGACCGCCGCCCCGGCCGCCGCGAGCGACATGCGGTCGGTCGTGTAGAGCCACGCCAGCATCGCGATCGTCCCGACCGTGACCGCCGACGACGTGATCGAGCCGAGCAGCGCCCGGCCCGTCCTGCGCTTCGCGAGCTGCCGCAGCTCGGCGATCCGCTCGTCGTAGAGCGTGTCGTAGCGGCGGCGGAGGAACTCGGCCAGGTTGAAAGCGCGCACCTCCTTCGCCGCGTTCCGGCCCATGAGCACGTTCTGGAGGTAGCTGCGCTGCCGATCGTTCGGCGTCATTCCCCGCGAGTAGTGGTAGAGGTCGCGCGTGTTCAGGGAGGCGACGACCCAGAGTGGCAGGTACCCGATGAGCACGAAGGGCAGCAGCAGCGGCTGCGAGCGCTGCCAGCGCGAAGATGATCGCCGCCGACGTCATGAGTGAGCCGACGATCCCCAGCAGGCCGTTGACGGTCTGAAGCGCGCGGAACTGCCCCTGGGCACGGGCGCGCTGGAGCCGGTCGTAGAACTCCGGCGACTCGAAGGCGAGAAGATCGATCCTGGTCGACACGTCGAGCACACGGTCGATCGCCTTGCGGCCGACCAGCTCACCGAGGACGCGGCCCTGTTCGTCCCGGATCGCCCGGGCGAGATCCAGGGCAACCGTCACGCCGACGAGCGCCACGAGCGGTGGCCCGACACCCGCCAGGTCGGCGTTGCCACCGCTTCCGAGGACCGACTCGAAGACGGCTTTCGCCACGAAGAGCTGCACGACGACGCCGACCGCAGTCAGAAGCTGGAGGCTGGACGTGAGCAGGAACGTGTTGCGGCCGGAGCTCCAGACCAGCCGGATCGAGTCGCCGAGAAGGCCCGGAAGGTCGCGCCAGGTTCCTTCCGACCCCTCCGGATGCATGACTTCCCACCAGGTCCGCCCCTGACGCGGACCGGGCGCGGCGCCCGCGCGCCGTCGGCCGCCCGGCCCTTCGCCTACGGAGACGACCACGCGATCGCCATGGAACTAGTTGTACCGGCGCTGCGCCTCGTCGAGCCCGTCCCGGGCCATCGTCTCGACGGCATCCGCTGATCGCCCGATCAGCGTGTCGACGTCCACCTCGGGCTCGAATCCTCCGAGGACATAGTCCGCGACGCTTCGCCGGTCGCCTCGCCCCGGCCGCCCCACACCGATCCGCAGGCGGAGGAAGTCGTTCGTTCCGAGCGCCTGCGCGATCGAGCGCAGGCCGTTGTGGCCGGCGAGCCCGCCGCCGAACTTCGCCTGGAGACGTCCCGGCTCGAGGTCGACGTCGTCGTGGACGACGAGGACATCGGCGGGGTCGACCTTGAAGAACTTCCGCGCGGCGCCGATCGATTGGCCCGAGACGTTCATGTAGGTCTCGGGCTTCAGGAGCGCGAGCTTCAGGTCGTCGAGGCGCGTCTCCGAGAGCTGCCCGGAGAACTTCCCGCGGAACGAGCCGCCGTGCCTCCGGGCGAGCTCGTCGACGACCATCCAGCCGGCGTTGTGGCGGGTGCGCTCGTACTCGCGGCCCGGATTGCCCAGGCCCGCGACGAGGAAATCCAGCGTCGAGGCGCGCTCGCCCCGACGCAGCAGGCGCACGACCTAGCCCTCGGTCGTGCCGGGCTCTTCGCCCTCGCCCGAGCCGTCCTCGGCAGCCTCGCCCTCGCCCTCGGCTGCACCCTCCGGCGGCTCCTCGCCCTCGGCCAGCTCCTCGCCCTCCTCGAGCTCCTCTTCCTCCGGCTCGGGCTCGACGATCTGCGTCGGCAGCGTCACCGTCGCGAGCACCGTCTCCTCGGGATCGTCGAGGAACGTGACGCCGTCCTGCTTCGCGACGTCCGCGAGACGAAGCGTGTCGCCGATGTGCATCTCGGAGATGTCGACCTCGATCCGTTCGGGGATCTCCATCGGCAGCGCCTCGACGTTGATCTCGCGCGAGACCTGCGACAGGACGCCGCCCTCCTTGGTGCCTGCGGACTCGCCGACGAGCTCGATCACGACCTGCGCCTGGATCGGCTGGTCGAGGCGGACCTCCTGGAGGTCGATGTGGGCGATGCGGCCGGTGATGACGTCCTGCTGGTAGTCCTTGAGGATCGATGCATGCGTCGTCTTCTGGCCTTCGAGGACGACGTCGAGGATCGCGTGCAGGCCCGACGGGCCGGTCAGGACCCGGCGAAGCTCGCGCTCCGGGACGGAGATCGCGTGCGGCGTCTTCCCGCGTCCGTAGAGGACGCCGGGGATGACTCCCGTGCGACGGAGGCGGCGGGCGTCGGCCGAACCGCGCCCCTCGCGCTCCGCAACCTCGAGCTTGATTCGTTCACCTGCCACGGCGCGGCAGTGTAGCGGGAGGGCTTGGCAGAGCGGCGCTCGTCGCCGGATGGTCGTTCCGAGGCAAGGACGCCGGGAGCGCCGTATCGTGAGATACGGCGACTGAGGACGCATCCTCGGGGCGAGCAGCGTGGCCGGCGGCTCAGCCGTCGCTCTGCCGAGCCCTCCCTTCCGAGAGGCGTCTCCAGGCCCCGCGCGACCAGCTCGTACCACCAGTCGAGCTCCCGTGGATGCGGGGCTGTTGCGATCGTCTCCGCCGCGGCGCGCAGTGCGCCCTCGTCGTCGAACGGGCCGCGCAGGGTCACGACCGCCCACTCCCCCCGCGGCAGGGCGACGTGCACGGCGCCGATCGGCTCCTCGGCGTGCTCGAGCGCCCTCAGGATCTGGTCCCCCGAGCCCTGCGGGAGGGCGAGCGCGTCCCGAACGCTCGCGAGCTCGGCCAGGAACGGCGTTGCGTACGGAAAGAGCAGGTCACCGCGCTCTGCCCGCACCGAGAGCGGGGTCTCCGTCGGCAGCAGGCCAAGCTCTCGCGGATCCTCGAGCGCGCTCGCCGGCGCAGCGACGGCCAGCACGATCACGGCGCCAACGGCGACGAGCCACGCGCGCTCGGGGAGCCATCGGCGCAACCTGGCGACCGCGACGCCGATCGCCGCGGCCCAGAGCGGCAGGCCGTAGAAGAGGTGGCGCGGCGAGAGGTCGGGCTCGGAACCTGCCGGGATCAGCATGAAGAGCACGGGCGGAACTGCGACGGCCGCGGCCAACACCGCGACGGCCGGTCTCTCCATCGCCAGCACGACCAGGCCCGCAACTGCGAGCCCCGTGAAGAGAACGAGCGTCAGCCCACTCCCGCCGGCAAACGACGAGACGGCGGCGACGAGCTCGCCCCAGGCGTCTCCCGGGCCCGGCAAGCGAGCTTCCACCCTCCCCCACATCCGACCGGTCGGCGAGCTGGAGATCGGCGGCGAGGAACGGCACGGCGGCGACGGCGGCGACGCCGAACGGCCACGCTCGTCGTCGCCAGACGATTGCGGCCACCACCAGCATCACGAGCGCGGGGATCGCCCCGTAGGGATGCACCGCCGGCAGGAGCCACGCGGCGACCGCGGCGGCGATGACGGCGCCCCTCGTCCGAAGCTCGAGGGCCCGCACGAAGAGGTCGGTCGCAAGAGCAGCCACGAGGACGTACAGCGCATACATCCGGCCGAAGCTCCCGTAGACCGCGAGCGCCGTCGACGAGGCTGTCACCGCCGCGGCGACCAGTCCGGCCGGATACCCCCCGAGCCGCCGCCCGAGGTCGAAGCAGAGCGGCACGGCCGCCAGCGCGGACACCACCGAGAGCCAGCGAAGTGCCTCGGCGCTCGCGTCAACCGCGAACAGGCCGTGCGTGAGCACGAAGTGGAGCGGGGCGCCGCCGCGATCCACCATCACCGTCTCGAGCACCTCGCCCAACGGGCGCATCGAGATCAGTCCGGCGACGGCTTCGTCCTCGTAGAGCGGCTTGTCGCCGACGTCCGGCGCGATCCGATACAGGAGCAGCCCGCACAGCGCGGCGACTGCACCGCCGGCGAACAGCCGAGACCCGTCCTAGAAGAGCTGATTCGCGCCCTGGAAGACCGCCGAGACGGACTCGTCGGCGAAGACGTTCATGATCGTGTCGGCCAGGAGCCCCGAGACCGGGAGCACGGTCAGCTTGTCCGGCCGCCCGAGCGGGTTGAGCGAAACCGTGTCCGTGACGACGATCTCGGCGAGGTCGTCGGTCGCGAGCTTCTCGAGCGCGTCGCCGACGAAGTGACCGTGGGTGGCGAAGACGTAGACCTCCTTCGCGCCGGCCTCCCGGAGCGCCTTCGCGCCGGCGAGGAGGGTGCCGCCGGTGAGGATCATGTCGTCCCCCATCAGCGCCGTCTTGCCCTCGACGTCGCCGATGACCTCCGTGATCGACGCCTGATCGTGCGCCGGCCTCGTCTTGTTCATGATCGCGAGGTCCGCATCGAGCATCTGCCCGAAGCGGCGCGCGAGCTTGGCGCGCCCGGCGTCCGGCGACACCGACACGACCTTCTCGCCCGAGAGCCCCTTGTCGCGGAAGTACTGCGCGAACAGCGGCAGGGCCGTCATGTGGTCGACCGGAATCGTGAAAAAGCCCTGGATCTGGCCGGTGTGGAGGTCCATCGTGAGAACGCGATCGACCCCGGCGGCCTTCTCCAGCGTGTCTGCGAGGAGCCTCGCGGAGATCGGCTCCCGAGGCGCGGACTTCTTGTCCTGACGCGAGTACGGGAACCACGGCATGACGGCCGTGACGCGCTTGGCCGAGGCGAGCTTCGCCGCGTTGATCATCTCCAGGAGCTCCCAGAGGTAGGCGTTGACCTTGCCGACGCCTGCGCACGACTGGACGATGAAGAGATCGGCGCCGCGCACCGATTCCTCGTACCGGCAGTAGACCTCGCCGTTCGCGAACGTCTTCAGCTCGACGGGGCTGCAGGTGACGCCGAGCTTCTCGCCGATGTCCGTGGCCAGGTCCGGATGAGACCGGCCCGAGACGAGCATCAGCCGCTTCGACGGACCGCGCTCGAGCCAGTTCTGCGGCTTCGGCGTCGCCTGGGTGGCCGGAGCCTCCAGGCCGGGCAGAGGCGCGACCTCAGTCGTCGTCACTGGTTCCTTCGGCTTGGTCGGTTCCACGCTCTGCGTAGCCTTCCTTGTTCTCCTGCCGCGCCCTCGCAATGCCGAGAGCGCCCGGCGGGACATCCTTTGTGATGACGGATCCCGCACCAATCCATGCACCGTCCCCGATCTCCACGGGAGCGATAAAGGAATTCTGGACACCGGTCCTGACGTTCCGGCCGATCGTGGTGCGCGCCTTGGGCTGGCCGGGCTTGTGCCCGAGATTCGCGGTGATGTTCCCGGCGCCGATGTTCGAGCCCTCGCCGACGTCGGCGTCGCCGATGTAGGACAGGTGCGGCACCTTGGTGCCCTCGCCTACGCGAGAGTTCTTGATCTCCACGAATGTGCCCGCCTTCGCGCCCGCCTCCAGGACCGTGCCGGGGCGAAGGTAACAGAACGGGCCGACGAGCACACGCGGGCCGATGACGGCGTCGACGGCGACCACGTGCGGCCCCACGCTCGCGCCTTCGCCGACCGTCGTGCGGCCGTTCAGGACCGTGAACGGGCCGATCACGGCGTCCGGCTCGATCTCCACCGAGACCTCGATCCACGCCGTCGCCGGATCGACGATCGTGACCCCGGCCAGCATGTGCTCCTCGTTGATGCGGTCGCGGAGCGCCGCGGCGGCCGCGGCGAGCTCGACCCGAGTGTTCACGCCCTCCGGCTCGGTCGGGTCATCCGCCTCGTGCGCCAGGACCCGTTCGCCGGCGTCGACGAGGAGGCGCACGGCGTCGGTGAGGTACAGCTCGCCCTGGGCGTTCGCCGGATTCGAGCCGGCCGAGTGCCGGCCAGAGCGCGTCGCCTCGGAAGACGTAGATCGACGAGTTCACCTCGTCGATCGCGAGTTGCTCCGGCGTAGCGTCCGTCGCCTCGACGATGGCCTGAACGCCGCCGTCATCCCCGCGGACGATCCTGCCGTAGGCGCCGGGATCGTCCTTGCGAAACGTCAGGACCGTTGCTGCGGCGTCGGCCCGCCGGTGGGTCTCCAGGAGCGACGCGAGCGACTCCGTTCGCAGCAGCGGCGAGTCCCCGGAGAGCACGAGCACCTCCCCCGGCATGCGCCGCGAGCGCGTCCTTGGCCGAGGCGAGGGCGTCCCCGGTGCCGCGGGGGCTCTCCTGCACGGCGACCTCGACGCCCTCGAACTCGTCCGCGAAGTCGGGCGAGCTGACGACGACGAGGCGGGCGGGATCGAGAGCCCGCCCGGCCTCGATCACCCAGTCGACGAGGCGACGACCGAGCAGCGGGTGGAGATGCTTCGGCGTGGCCGAACGCATCCGCGTGCCGAGCCCTCCCGCGAGGACGACGACTGCCAGGTCTGATCCGTTCACGGGCTCTCGCGCAATGGCTGGGGCGCCAGGATTCGAACCTGGGATCGCGGGACCAAAACCCTGCTGCCCCACCGATTCGACTATCGACCACATGAAGTCTGCCAGCGACTCCCAACGCGCTCGACAGAACGGCCCGCCGGCTAGCCGCCGCCTCCAATCGGCTCGCAACGACGCCTCAGCACTGGTACGCACAAGTCTGCCACTGCCTAGCGGCGGCTGAAGAGGACGACGAGGGCGACGACCGCGAGGATCCCGACGGCGACGAACGCAACCCCCGCCAGAACGAAGAACAGCAGCGGGATCAGGGCGACGAGCGCCTGGGAGACCGCGGCGATCCAGGCGACGTCATGGAGCGGCGGTCGAAGCCTCCGTCCGACCCAGAGGTAGAGGACGATCACTCCGACGGCGACGACGATCGCGAGCGGGCGGTTGATCGCGCCGAAGACGACCAGGATCCCCTCGATGACGGCGATGACGAGCGCGATCGTCGTCCGCTGGCGGCGAAGCCAGCGGCCGGAGCGCGTCGATCCGTGCTCGAGAACCGGCTGCTCGATCAAGCGGCGGACGCTACCAGCCTGGTGTCGTCACCCAGGTCTCGCCACGAGCTGCCAGCGCGGCTGCCGCGGTCACCGCCTGCGACTCCTCCGCGAAGAGCCCGTAGACCGCGGGCCCGGCTCCGGTCACGTCCGCCCGGAAGGCGCCGAGCTCGGCCAGCTCGCGGGCGAGCCGAGAGGTGGCGAGGTCGTTCGGCGGCAGAGCCGCGAGGTCGCCGAGAACGAGTGCCTTCGTGAGCTCGGTGCGGCGCTGCTCGAAGCCGTCGGCTCCATTTCGGGCGTCGAAGGCGCCGTAGACGTCCGCGGTCGAGCGCTTCTGCTCGCCGTGCGGCGTGACGAGGACGATCCAGTAGTCCTGCGGGAGGTCGAGGGGCGTGAGCTCCGTGCCGTCGCCCTGGCCGAGCTGCGGCCCGGCGGCGAGGAAGAACGGGACATCCGCGCCCAGCTCGGCCGCGAGGCCGTGGAGCTCGTCGCTCGACAGCGCGCCGTCCAGTGACTCGTTGGCGAGCCGGAGCGCGGCCGCCGCGTCCGAGCTTCCGCCGCCGAGGCCGGCCGCGACCGGAATCTGCTTCTCGATGGTCGCGCGCCAGCGCGGCTCGATCGCCGCCTGGACGGCGACCAGCTCGAGGGCACGGCGGACGAGCGTGTCTTCCGGGAAGCCGTCGACGGCGAGCACGTCAGCCGCCTCGAGCCGGACGGTGTCCGCGAGCGAGATCCGCTGGAGCACCGTCGCGACCTCGTGCTTCCCGTCCGGCCGCTTGGGCCCGACGACGAGTGCGAGATTGATCTTCGCCGGAGCGAGGACGCTCGGTCATCGAAGCGCCGCCGCCAGCTCGACGAACTCCGGCGGAGAGAGCTCCTCGGCGCGGGTCGTGGGCGGCCGGCCGATCACGTCGAGCGCCGCCTCGGCTCTTGCGCGGTCGGCGAGCCCCGCGAGCTCGAGCGAGTTCGGTAGCCGCTTCCGGCGGTGCGCGAACGCCGCCTCCACCGCGGCCTTGAGCTCGCCCCACGGGATCGGCGGCTGCGTCTCGCGCCGGCGAAAGGCGACGAGCGCCGAGTCGACGTTGGGCCGCGGGCGGAACACCTCGCGCGACACCGGGTGCGTCCCGGTGCGCTCGGCCGCGAGCTGGATCAGCACCGAGACCGCGCCGTAGGCCTTCGTGCCGGGCACGGCGAAGAACCGGTCGGCGACCTCGCGCTGAACCATCACGCACCAGGAGGTCACGGTCGGCAGCCGCTCGAGGCTCTCGACGACGATCGGCGTGGCGACGTTGTACGGCAGGTTCGCAACGAGCTTGGTCGGCGCCGGATCGAGCTCGGCGGGATCGAGGTCCAGCGCGTCCCCGAAATGGATGTGGACGTTTGGGGCTCCGCCGAACCGCTCCTCGAGGTGCGGCGCGAGCCTCCTGTCGAGCTCGACCGCGTGCACCATGCCGGCGTGCTCGGCCAGGTAGGCCGTGAGGACTCCCTGGCCCGGCCCGATCTCCAGCACGACGTCCTCGTCCTGGACGTCGGCCAGCCGCCCGATGACGCGGACGATGTTGTCGTCGATCAGGAAGTGCTGGCCGAGCTCCCTGCTCGGAGTCGGGAGGTCGCTCACGCGAGGCTGAACGCGGCGTTCGCGTTTCGATCGAGCTGCGATGCCAGCTCGTCAGGATCTCCGCCTCGAAGCTCGGCCAGCGCCGCGACGGTGTGGACGAGGTTCGCCGGCTCGTTCGGCCGACCGCGGCGGGGCTGCGGGGAGAGGTACGGGCAGTCGGTCTCCGCGAGCAGCAGATCGTCCGGGATCTCACGTGCGGTGGCACGGATGTCGTAGGCGTTCGGGTAGGTCACGTTCCCGGCGAACGAGACGTAGTAGCCGCGCTCCAGCGCCGGCCGGAGCAGGCCCGGTGACGAGAAACAGTGGAGGATCACCGTGCCTTCGAAGTCGCCGAGCGCCCGGGCAACATCGGCATCGGCGGCCCGGCAGTGGATGACGACCGGCTTGCCGAGCTCCTCGGCGAGCGCGAGGTGGGCCTGGAAGAGCTGCCGCTGCGCGTCGTGCGGCGCGTAGTCGCGGTAGTAGTCCAGCCCGGTCTCGCCGACGGCGACCGGATCGAGATCAGCGAGCCTGCCGAGCTGAGACGCGTCAGCCTCGCCGGCCTTGTGGGGATGGATCCCGAGAATCGGGAACACAGCCTCGTTCAGCGTGCAGAAGTCCACCACCTGCCCCCACGATTCCGGCCACGCGCCGACCTCGAGGATGCGGTCGACTCCAGCCTCGCGGGCTCGGGCGACGAGCTCCACAGGCGGTTCCGCGCACGCGTGCAGGTGCGCGTGCGTGTCGATCACGCAGCGGCGGCTGGCGCCTCGACGCGCGGGAAGAGCGGCTGCGCCGGCTCCACGTCCTCGGTCTCGACGGTCTGACCAGGCGCGACGCGGGACCAGGAGAAGTCCTCCGGCTGGCCGAGCGCCCGGAGGATCTGCGGCGTCGTGTCCGGCAGGTAGGCGTGCAGCGCCACGGCGACGACCCGCAGGCCGTCGGCGAGCGCGTACAGGACCCGGTCGAGCTCGTCGGCGTTCGCGTCGTCCCTGGCCAGCTCCCACGGCTTCGAGTCGGTGACGAACTTGTTCAGTGCGCGGACGGCGTCCCAGACGGCGTCGATGGCGCCGCTGAGGTCGAAATCGTCGAGGCGCTTCTCGACCTCCGCGCCGAGACCGTCGAGCGATGGCGCGCCTTCGGCACCCGGCGCGATCGGGATCCGCCCGTCGCGGTACTTCGCGATCATCGCCGTCGTCCGCGAGACGAGGTTGCCGAGGTCGTTGCCGAGCTCCCGCTCGTACCGCTCGTGGAGGCTGTCGATCGAGACGGAGCCGTCCTGGCCGAACTGCACGGATCTGGTCGCCCAGTACCGGACCGCGTCGGCGCCGTAGACGTCGATCAGCCCGAGCGGATCGATGACGTTGCCGAGGGACTTCGAGATCTTGCGCTCATCGAGCGTGAGGTAGCCGTGGACGAAGATCCGGCGCGGCACCTCGTACCCGGCCGAGAGGAGCAGGGCCGGCCAGAAGACGCAGTGGAACCGCAGGATGTCCTTGGCGATCAAATGTCTGGCGTGCGGCCAGTAGAGCTCGCGGAGGTCTTCTCCCGGGCGGGCGTAGGTCAGGGCGCTGAGGTAGTTGATGAGTGCGTCCACCCAGACGTAGACGACCTGCTCCGGGTCCCACGGAACGGGGACTCCCCACGGCTGTCCCGCGCGGCTGAGGCTGAAGTCCTGGAGGCCGCCGGCGATGAAGCTGCGCGCCTCGTTCCGGCCGGAAGTCGGGCTGCACGAAGTCCGGCCGCTCGTCGTAGAGCTTCAGCAGCGGCTCCTGATACTTGGAGAGCCGGAAGAAGTAGTTCTTCTCCTCGATCCACTCCGGGACCGTGTCGTGCTCGGGGCACTTCCCGTCCACGAGCTCTTCCTCGCTCTTGAACGCCTCGCAGCCCACGCAGTAGAGCCCCGCATACGTGTCCTCGTAGATGTCGCCGTTGTCGTAGATCCGCTGGACGAAGTCCTGCACGAAGGCCTTGTGCCCCTCGTCCGTCGTGCGGATGAAGAAGTCGATGGCGGCGTTGACCTTCTCAGGAACCTCGCGCCACTTCTCGGCGATCTGGTCGACGTACACCTTGGGGTCGAGCCCTTCCTCTTCGGCGACTCGGTAGACCTTCGACCCGTGCTCGTCCGTGCCGGTGAGGAAGAACGTGTCCTCGCCTCGCTGCCGGTGATGGCGCACGAGGATGTCCGCCGCGAGCGTCGTGTAGGCATGCCCGATGTGCGGCGTCGAGTTCACGTAGTAGATCGGTGTCGTCAGGTAGAAGCGTCATGGGCGTCCATGATAGGCGTGGGCCTAGCGGCCACCGGAGCCGCGGCCGGGGCCTCCGGCACCCTTCGCCGGAGCGAGCAGCAGGCCCGCCAGAGCGAGCAGCGCCGCGACGGCGAGAGGCCACGGCGGACGGGAATCCCGAGCCGGTGCAGGCTCGAGCGTCGCCCGCCTGGGCGGATCTGCCGAAGCGGGAGCGGGCAGCGTGGGTACGGCCGAACGCACGGTCGCGCGGGCCCGAGGACGGGCCGCGGAGCGCTCGCCGATGGGGCGCGCCGCCGCCGCACGCCGGCGGACCGGACGTGCAGTGTGGAGCGTCGCGGGCCGCGCCTCGTTCGACCGGGAGGCTCGACGCGAGGGCTCGGATCGAGTCACGCGGTGCATCTGCGCTCCGCTCGTCGAGCGACTCTCGCGCCTCGGTCGCGACCGAGGCGCAGGCGCCGCACCGGCGGGTGCAGTCCCGCGCATGACCTCGTTCGCCGGCAACGCCTCGGCAGGCGCTGGATCGGCGGTCACGGGCGCCGGCTGTACGGGCAGGTGCCGAGGGCGCGGGCACCACCGCAGCCGACGGAGCGGCCTGGCGCGGGGGCAGCAGCGTCAACGGATCCACGTAGCCGCGCGGATCGTCGGCACGCCGGGTGCCGAGCTGGACGTGCGGAACCGCGGAAGGCTCGGCGGCGGCGATCGTCCCGACGGTCTCGCCCTCCGCCACGCCGTCGCCGACCGAGACCGTGACCGCCCCGAGGTGTGTGAGCGTCACCGCCCAGCCGTCCTCGGTCCGGATCGACACCGTCCGGCCGTTCGTCGGCAGCGAGCCGGCGAACGTCACCCGTCCCGCCGCGGGCGCGCGCACCTCGGAGCCGGCCGGCCCGGCCACGTCGATCCCGCGATGACCGGACGAGGTGTACGCGCCGCCGCCGTAGTCGAACCCGCGGATCACCTCGCCGGGCGCCGGCCAGGTCCACGCGAAACCCGCGGGCGGCACGGCCAGAGCGACGAGCGCCAGCGCTGTTGCCAGTCGGGTGAACATGGCGGCGACGCTAGCAAGGCGTTCGGCTGTTGTCCAGGTCGACTACAGCGACGCGTCGTAGAGCCGCTTCTTGGGCACGCCTGTCAGGCGGGAGACGGCGTCAGCCGCGGCCTTTCGGGACGAGCCGGCACGCACGAGGTCGGCGACGGCCTCCAGAGCCTCGCTCTCGTCCACCGCTCGGCTCCACATCGGCTGGTCCGATCACGAGCGTGATCTCCCCCTTTACCCCTTCGGCTAGCCGTTCTGCGACCTCCGAGGCGGGCCCGCGCACGACCTCCTCGAAGCGCTTCGTCAGCTCCCGGCAGACCGCCACCGGGCGGTCAGGAAGGGCGTCCGCCAAGCTCGCCAGCGTCCGCGGAAGCCGGTTCGGCGACTCGAATGCGACAAGAGCGTGACGCCATTGCGCCAAATCTCGCCACAGCGCCGAAAGCTCCGCTGCACCGCGCGGCAGGAACCCAACGAACTGATACCTGTCGACCTCGAAGCCGCTCGCTGCCACCGCGGTCTCGACCGCGGAAGGCACCGGGCAGCACCGTGACGGGAATCCCAGCCTCGATCGCGGCACCGACCAGCCGCGCGCCCGGATCGCTGATGCCGGGCATCCCCGCATCGGACACGAGGGCGACGCGCTCGCCTGCCGCCAGTCGCGGAAGCACCTCGGCCGTGCGCTTCGCCTCGTTGTGCTCGTGGTAGCTCAGCAGCCGCGCCTCGATCCCGTGCCTGGTGAGCAGGCCGCGCGTGTGGCGCGTGTCCTCGCAAAGGACGACGTCCGCCGCCCGCAGCTCGTCGAGGACGCGGAGCGTGACGTCGTCGAGGTTGCCGATCGGGGTCGCGCAGACCGCGAGCGGCACGGCTACGCGGATCCGTCGAGCGTCTCGAACCCGACGAGCGCCGCGCCGACCATCCCCGCCTCGTGCGCCGAGCTCCGCGAGCACGATGCGGACGAACTCCCGCGGCAAAGGAAGCCCCTCGACCTCCAGCGTCTCGCGCGCCGGTCCCAGGATGAGCTCGCCCGCGTCCGCGAAGCCGCCGCCGATGATCACGAGCTCGGGGTTGAAGATGTTCACGAGCGAGCCGATGCCGGCTCCGAGCCTGTGCCCGAGCTCGGCCAGGTCGGAGATCGCGCCTTCATCGCCGGCCTCGGCCTCGTCGACCAGCCTGCGGGCGTCAGCGTGCCCGCCGAAACGCGCCCGGGCGAGTGCGTTCGCCGCGCGACCCGGCCGCGAATGCTTCGAAGTGGCCGTGCCCCGTGCAGTCGCCCTTGCACGGTGGCCCGCCGTAGTCCAGAACCATGTGGCCAAGCTCTGCGCCTGCGCCGACGGATCCGCGGAACGGCCGTCCGTCGAGGATCAGCCCGCCTCCGATGCCCGGTCCCGAGCGTCAGCAGCACGATGTTGGACGCCCCACGCCCGGCGCCGAGCTTCCACTCGGCGATCGCCGCCGCGTTTCCGTCATTGTCGATCCCGACCGGGAGGCCGAAGCGGCTCATCCGGCCTCGGAGGTCGACGTCACTCAGTGGCACGTGGACGGAGGAAACGGCCCTCCCGGTTCGCTGGTCGATCTGGGACGGAATCCCGAATCCGAGCGCGGCGACGTCCTCTCCCAGGAGGGTCTCGACGACCTCCTCCAGCTCCTGAAGGAGGTCTTCCTCGGAGGAGACCGGGGTTGGAACGGTGTGCCGCCTGTCGACGGTCCCGTCGCGCCCGACGACGCCGGCGTGGATCTTCGTCCCGCCGCAATCGACGCCGATGGCCCGGGAGGCGCTCACGAGCGGCGGCTACGATACCCCGCCGGATGGCCCGCGAAGACAAGCCGTACCGCGTCTACCGCGGAGGCCGTGCCACTGGCGGCGTGCCGACCCTCACGAGGCCTCCGAAGCCCGAGCGGCGGAAGAAGGCGGCCCGCGAGGCGCCGAAACCGCGCCGCTATGCCGGGCCCGGGCCCCGCGAAGAAGCCGCGTCGCTTCGGCACGGGACGGATCATCACCCTGGTCGTCGTCGGGCTGATCCTCCTGCTGATCGGCTGGACGGTCGCCGGCTACCTGGCGGTGCGCCGCGGCGTGCAGGAGGCCAACGACCGCCTCGGCGAGCCCGCCAAGGCGCAGTTGACTCCGGTGGACGGCTGGATGCTCTCGGAGCCGAGCACGACGCTCATCGTCGGCAGCGACCACTCCTCGCATCCCACGCGGCGCGGGAACCGGCTCGCCGACTCGCTGATGCTGCTCCGCACCGATCCCGACCACCACGGGATCACGTACCTCTCGATCCCGCGCGACCTCGAGGTCGAGGTGCCGGGCTTCGGACACGAGAAGATCAACTCGACGCTCCCGAACGGCGGGGCGGCGCTCACGATCCGGACGATCCGCGAGGCGTTCGGCATCGAGGTGAACCACATCATCCTCCTGGACATGACGGCGTTCCGGGAAGTCGTGGACGCGCTGGACGGGGTCGTGGTCGACGTCCGGAAGCCCGCCGTCACGAAGATCGAGTGCCCCTACCCGAGCGCCGAGCGGTGCCAGCGCTGGGGCGGCTGGCGGTTCGGCCGCGGGCGGCACGAGCTGGACGGCCGCCACGCACAGATCTACGCACGGATCAGGACGAACCTGCTGGATCCGAGCGAGAGCGACCTCAACCGCGTCGGCCGCCAGCAGCAGGTCCTCCAGGCGACCCTCGACGAGATGGTCAGCTTCGGCACCTTTCTCCGGCTGCCGTTCATCGGCGAGGACCTGGTCAGCCCGCTCACGACCGACCTCTCGACGAACGAGCTCTTCCAGCTCGCCTGGCTGCGGTTCCGCTCCTCGGAGGATCGAACGATCTACTGCCGGCTCGGCCTCACGGGCGACGGGGACGACAACGCGGCAGTGCTGTTGATGTTCGCCGGGACCTCGGCGATCCAGCCGCCGAGCCCGATCTCCGGCGCGGGCTGCCTCCGCGGGACGCCGCTGACCTAGGAGTGCTAGGAGGCCTCGGTGGCCGGGGCCTTCTTCTCGGGCTCCTTCTTGTCGCCGCCGGACTCCGGCTTGTCCGCCTTGTCGCCGTCGCGGGACGGCTTGCGGCCGCCGCGCCCGTAGTCCGTGGAGTAGAACCCCGAGCCCTTGAAGTGGACGGCGACGGGGTGCAGCACGCGAGTCACCGGGCCCTCGCCGCACTCCGGGCATGCCTCGGGTGCCGGCTCGTGGAAGCCGTGAAAAAGCTCGAAAAGATGCCCGTTCGGGCACTTGTACTCGTAGACCGGCACCCTGTCAGAGGATAGCCAGCGGCCCTAGGAGGCGGCCCCTGCTGGCGCTCCTCCATCGTCTCCTGGTAGCACGGCGCCCCCTCGAAGGCGGCAAGGCCGACCGGACGCCGGTCGCGCCGGCGGCGGCGGCGCCGGGCTGCGGCCAGGACCGCGGACGCGCCCACGGCGCTGCCGATCAGGAAGGAGCGCAGTCGCCTCGCCTGGGTTTCTGCGTCCATGGGACGATCTTAGGCGTGAAGGTGATCTGCACCCTCGGCGACCTGCTGCTGGACGTCGTCGTGAAGCTGAACCGGCCGCTCGCCGACGGCGACGACACGCACGGCCAGACACGGGCCGGCGCCGGCGGCCAGGCCGCCAACGTCGCCGCCTGGGCGGCGGCGCTCGGCGCCGAGGCGCGCTTCATCGGCAAGCGAGGCGCGGACGGCGCCGGCGAGCTCGTCGAGTCCGACCTTCTCCGCCGCGCGGTCGACGTTCTCGGGCCGCCGCCGGTCGGTCGGAACGGCGTCGTCGTGTCCCTCGTCGACGCTGGACGGAAACCGGACGATGGTCTCGGACCGGGGTGTCGCGCCGGAGCTCGCGCCCGACGAGCTCGAGCCCGAGTGGGTCGACCGAGCGGACTGGCTCCACCTCTCCGGGTACTCGCTCATGGGCGAGCCGATCGGCTCGGCGGCCGAGCGGGCCGTCGAGCTCGCACGCGAGGCCGGCGCACGGATCAGCGTCGACCTCTCGTCGGTCAACCTGATCCGGGAGTTCGGCCGCGACCAGCTCGCGGAGCGACTGGCCCGGATGAAGCCGGACGCCGTCTTCGGCAACGAGGCGGAGCACGAGGAGCTGCCGGTGGCGACGCGACCTGCGGATCACCAAGCGCGGCCCGCGCGGCGCGTCGATGGACGGGCAGCACCTGCCTCCGGTGCCCGGCGAGGTTGTCGACACGACCGGCGCGGGCGACGCGCTTGCCGCCGGCTATCTCGTCGGCGGTCCCCGAGCTCGCGATGGAGGCGGCGGCACGGTGCGTCGCCCAGCTCGGGACGATGCCGTGATCCGGATCTCGGACGAGGTTCGAGAAGCCGACGCCGTCGTCGCGCTCGAGACGACGATCGTCGCGCACGGCTTTCCGCCGGGAGAGGGCGTGGCGGTCGGGCTGGAGAGCGAGCGGCGCGTGCGGGCGGCAGGCGCCGTGCCGGCCACGATCGGCGTCCTGGACGGCGAGATCCGGGTGGGGCTCACCGAGGCCGAGCTGGAGCGGTTCGATTCCTCGGCGCGAAAAGCCGGCCCACGCGACCTGGCGGCTTGTGTTTCAAGCCACGAAGTCGGCGCGACGACGGTGGGAGGAACGCTCGCCGTCTGCCGCGCGGCCGGGCTCCGGTTCATGGGCACCGGCGGCATCGGCGGGGTTCACCGCGGCAGGCGCTTCGACATCTCCGCCGACCTGCTGGAGCTCTCGCGCTCCGAGGTGGTCGTCGTGAGCTCGGGCGTGAAATCGCTGCTCGACGTGGAGGCGACGGCGGAGATGCTGGAGACCCTCGGCATTCCGGTGCTCGGCTGGCGGACGGACACGATGCCCCGCTTCTACGACGCGGCCGGCGGGCCGGCGGTGACGGAGCGCGTCGAGGACGCCGAGGAGGCCGTGCGCCTCGCGCGTCTCCACTGGGAGCTCGGCGGCTGCGGCGTCCTCGTCGCGCGGCCGCCCGACACGAGCATCGACGTGGACGACCTGATCGAGGAGGCGCTCGAGCAGGCCGAGCTCGAGGGAATCGCCGGCCAGGCGGTGACCCCGTTCGTCCTGTCTCGGCTCCATGAGCGGAGCGACGGCCGCACGCTCGAGGTCAACAGGGAGCTCGCCGCGGCCAACGCGGGGCTTGCCGGAGAGCTCGCGGTGAACGTGACATGAAACACGAGCTGCGCTTCGACTTCCCCGGCCTTCGCGTGGGCATCGCGGAGTACGAGGAAGGCCCGACCGGCTGCACGGTCTTCCACCTGCCGCCGGGCGGCGCCGCCTGCTCGGTCGACATCCGCGGCGGCTCGCCGGGAACGATCGGCAACTACGAGTGGGCGCACGCCGTGTGCTTCGCCGGCGGCTCGCTGTACGGGCTCGAGGCGGCGTGCGGCGTCGCCGCCGAGCTGATGGCGATGCGCGGCAACACGGTGGGCTGGGAGGACGTCGAGCTCGTCCTCGGCGCGATCGTCTACGACTTCGGCCGGCGCGACAACGCGGTCTACCCGGACGCCGAGCTCGGACGGCAGGCGCTGCGGGACGCTCGCGAGGGCGTCTTCCCGCTCGGGCGGCGCGGCGCCGGGCGCTCGGTGACCGTCGGCAAGACCTTCGCGCTCGAGCAGGGCGAGTTCGCCGGCCAGGGCGGGGCGTTCCGGGAGGTCGGGCCGACCAAGATCGCGGTCTTCACGGTCGTGAACGCGTTCGGCGCGATCGTCGACCGCGAGGGAACCGTCGTCCGCGGCCACTACGACGCGGAGCGCGACCTCCGCGCACCGCTCGTCGAGGCCCTCGAGGCACAGCTGCCGCAAGCAGCGCCCGGGAACACGACGCTCACGCTCGTCGTCACGAACCAGCGGCTCACGCGCCGCGAGCTCCGACAGCTCGGTGTCCAGGTGCACGCTTCGATGGCGCGCGCGATCCAGCCCTTCCACGCGCTCGTCGACGGCGACGTGCTCTACACCGTTTCGACGAACGAGGTCGAGAACCCCGAGCTCACGAGCATGACGCTGGGAGTCCTGGCGTCGGAGCTGGCGTGGGACGCGGTGCTCAGCTGCGTTGACGACGAGTCCGCAGCCAGTACCGGATGAAGTAGAGGGGGACGGCAATCCCCGCCGCGAGGAACGTCGCGATCCCCCAGGCGGTCGCGTGCTTGTTCCCGTGGCGGTCCGCGTGCGCGAACACGGCGAGCGAAGCCGCCGCTGCGAGCGCTATGACGATCACGAACTCGCCGAAGCTCAGCCGGTACACCCGGCGGAGACTACGGCTTAGGCGTTCGTGATCCCGCCCAGGAACTCGTCGATCGAGAGCGCGGTCATCGTCTGGAGCTTCGCGCTGCCCCTCGCGCCGAGCGCGACGGACACGCGGGCGACGGTCGCGGCATCGGGAGCCTCGACGACGTTGACGAAGTCGTAAGGCCCCAGTGTCGCCCACTGGTGGAGCACCTTCGCGCCGAGCTCCTCGACGTCGCGGTTGACCTCCCTCAGCCGGTCCGGGTTCGCCTTCAGCGTCTGGACTCCCTGGGCGGTCAACGAGGTCAGCAGGATGTAGGTGGGCATTCGCGGCTCCTTTCGGCGAGGGTGCGTGGGACTCTGAGCTCGCTCCAGGATGCGGCTCGTCGTATCGGCGTGATCTGTGGATGCGAGGCCACGGACGCAGGGAGCGTTCGTATCGAATGAGATACGGACGCGACTGAGGACCTGGCCTGCGCCGCAGGCGCGGCGATACGGCACAGCCTCAGCTCTACGGCCGCTGTGGGTTCGCGAGCCTCGCCGACTGGTCGAAGTACAGCAGGGCCGAGCCCAGGAACAGGAGCGGCGAGACGAGCACCAGCGGGATCAGGGCGGCGAACGCCCGGCTTTGCTCGCCGAACTGACCGAGCAGGAACGCGAGCGTGATGGCGCTGATGAAGCCGACGATGAACAGCGCCGCGAGCGAGCCGAGCGCGTGCACGAAATCCACGCGGCCCAGCGCGATCGAGCGGCGGACCGACTGGCGCAGTCCCTGCTTCTCGAGCAGCGCCACCGGTACCGCGAGCCCGAAGAACGCGAGCCAGATCAGGCCGGGGAAGATCAGCGAGACCGTCAGGAACGGGACCGGCGCGAAGACGAGGACGCCGAGCGGGAGCGCCGTGAGGATCGCCCTCCGCTCTGCGTGGACCCCGCCGGCGAGCAGCGTCGCTGCGACGTAACAGACCGCGAACACGAACGCCCCGCCCGTCGCGAGGAAGATCAGGCCCGTCCGGCCGGGAAGCGCGTTGACGGTCAGGACGACCACGAGCGGGCCGACGCCGAGCGCGAGCGCGGCCCAGAAGCGGCGGCCGTAGAGGCGCAGCGCCTCGGCGACGAGCTGCCCGGAGGTTCGCGTCTCGGGAGACGACGGAGGCGGAAGCTCGGGCACGCGCCAACGCTAGCGCCCTTCACCTTGGAGGGCGCTCCGCTAGCGCCGTATATTTGCGCGGTGGCGTACCGCGCTGTCCGTCCCGACGAGCTCGAGTGGGAGACGCGTCCGACCGAGCCGGGTGAGCCTGAGCGGCGCACGGCCCAGCTCACCGAGCGCGCCGGCCTTCGGAACGCCCGCGCGAACCTCTGGCGCTACGAGCCAGGAGCGAAGGGCCGCCGCCACCGGCACCCGAAGCAGGACGAGACCTTCGTCGTCGTCCGCGGGTCGTTGACGATGTACGTGGGCGAGCCACCCGAGCGGCTCGCGGTCCCCCAGGGCGGGCTGATCCACGTGGAGGCCGGGACGCCGCTCCAGATCCGGAACGAGGGCGGCGAGGAGCTGCTGCTCTACATCCACGGCTGGCCGCCGGAGAGCGAGAACGCCGAGATCCTGGACTCGGCGGTCTAGCGATGGCGACCGTGCTGTGCGTGCTCTACGACGACCCGGTCGACGGGTATCCGACCTCGTATGCGCGTGACGACATCCCCACGATCGAGCGCTACCACGACGGACAGACCACTCCGACTCCCGCGCGCCTCGACTTCGACGGAGGGCAGCTGGTCGGGAGCGTCTCCGGGGAGCTCGGCCTGAGGAAATTCCTCGAGGAAGGCGGCCACCGGTTCGTCGTCACCTCGGACAAGGACGGCCCCGACTCGCTCTTCGAGCGCGAGCTGCCCGAGGCCGAGGTCGTGATCTCACAGCCGTTCTGGCCCGCCTACCTGACCGCGGAGCGGATCGCGAAGGCACCGAACCTGAAGCTCGCGATCACCGCCGGCATCGGCTCCGACCACGTCGATCTCCAGGCGGCGATCGACCGCGGGATCACGGTCGCGGAGGTGACGTACTCGAACAGCATCAGCGTCTCCGAGCACGTCGTGATGCTGATCCTCTCGCTCGTCCGGAACTACATCCCGTCGCACCAGTGGGTGCTGGACGGCGGCTGGAACATCGCGGACTGCGTGTCGCGGTCGTACGACCTCGAGGGCATGCAGGTCGGCACCGTCGCCGCCGGCCGGATCGGCTCGGCGGTGCTTCGCCGGCTGAAGCCGTTCGAGGTCGGGCTCCACTACACCGACCGCCATCGCCTCCCCACAGAGGTCGAGGAGGAGCTCGGCGTGACGTTCCACGAGGACGTGGAATCGCTCGTCTCGGTCTGCGACGTCGTGACGATCAACGCGCCGCTGCACCCGGAGACGGAGCACATGTTCGACGACGAGCTGATCTCGAAGATGAAGCGCGGCGCGTACCTCGTGAACACCGCGCGGGGGAAGATCTGTGACCGCGACGCGGTCGCCCGGGCGTGCGAGAGCGGGCAGCTCGCCGGCTACGCAGGCGACGTGTGGTTCCCGCAGCCGGCGCCGAAGGACCACCCCTGGCGGACGATGCCGCACCACGGGATGACGCCGCACATATCGGGGTCGAGCCTCTCCGCGCAGGCCCGCTACGCCGCCGGGACGCGCGAGATCCTCGAGTGCTGGTTCGAGGGCCGCCCGATCCGCGAGGAGTACCTGATCGTCGACGCCGGCAAGCTCGCCGGCGCCGGCGCGCACTCCTACAGCGAGGGAGACGCCACGGGCGGCTCGGAGGAGGCGGCCCGCTTCAAGACCTAGCGTCGGCGGCCGCGACTCACGACGAGATCGACCTTCGCCAGCTCGGCGAGGCGCGCACCGACCCGCGGCCGCTGCGAGATCACGCGGCCAATCTTCACCCGCGGCGAGTACGCCCGCTTGACCGTCCCGAGGCGGCAGTTCGCACGGACGATCCGGGTACGGGCGGCCGCGAGCTTCTGGCCACGCACCGTCGGGGACGACGCAGAACGGGATCGCGACGTAGCGCGTGACGGCGAAGTCCCACGGCCCCCACGCCCCGGCCCGCGGTCGCGCGTTGGTCATGCCCGAGACGACCAGCTTGCCGTCCGGTTGCAGCACGCCGTCGAGAGCCTGATCGTCGGAGCCGGACGAGAACGGGGTCACCACGGTGCCGCGGCGGCCGTACGTCGTATCGAGCCTGCCACGAGCGGTCAGCCTGGCGACGGCGAAGTCTCCGGTCCCGGAGCTTCCGGTGGACACCGTGCCGATCACGAGGATCCTGCCGTCCGGCTGGATCGCCGCCGTGTAGGCCGCGAGGTTGCCCGAGCCGGCTCGTCCGCCCTCGCCGAAGCTCCGGTCGAGGCTGCCGTCGGCATTGAAGCGCGCGACCCCGCCGATTCCGGCTACGAGCAGCTTCCCGTCCCGCTGCACGAGGAGCTGTTCACCGACCATGCCGGCGGGAAGGGACGTCGCAATAACCATGCCGTCACCGTCGAAACTGGCGTCGAGGCTGCCGTCCGCGTTGTAGCGGGCGAGGACGATGTGCCCCCGACTCAAACTCTCGTAGCTGTAGCCGGCGGCAATGAGCTTGCCATCGGGCTGGACGGCGAGGGCGAGGAGCCAGTCGGTGGCATCCGAGATCGGCGTGGCGACGCGTCCGCCGTCTCCGAAGCTCCGATCGAGCTCCCCGTCAGGCAGGTACCGCGCGAGGGCGAAATCCGAGTCGGGTCCGGTCCCGAGATGTCCGCCCGCAACGATCTTCCCGTCGGGTTGGAGCAAGACCGCAGACGCGGCGACGACGTCGCTTTCCTCGAACGTCGTGAGAACCATGCCGCCGTCACCGAAGGTCGGATCGAGGCCTCCATCCGGGTTGTAGCGCGCAAGAGCGATATCTCCTCCGTCGCTCTCCTCCTCGCCCAGGGCGCTCCGGCCGGCGGCCACGATCTTGCCGTCGCCCTGGACCGCGACATCGGATGCCCAGTCGACGCCGTCGAAGTCGGTTTCCACCTTGCCGTCTGCGTCGAAGGTCGTGTCCAGGACGCCCTTCGCCGTGTAGCGCGCGAGCACGAAGTCGTCGGAGTCCGACTCGGAGCGGCCGCCGGCGACGACGACCTTCCTGTCCGGCTGGACCGCGACGGCCCAGCCGATCTCGGACCCGCCGAAGTCGGTCGTCACTTTGCCGCCCGAGCCGAAGGTCGGGTCAAGGTCACCGCGCGCCGCGGGGAGCAGCGCCGGAAAGAGGAGGGCACCGACGCCGGCTAGGACAAGCATCCACCGCCGCATCGCCTGCGAGCTTAGGAGCCCGAGCGGCGGAAGTACAGGCTTTAGGTGGCGGGCTGGGCGGCGAGTGCCTGTTCGAACACGAGCCCCCCGTCCTCCACGTCGACACGAACCGTGCCACCCTCGGCGAACTCGCCCTCGAGCAGCCGAGCGCGAGCGGGTTCTCGACGAGGCGCTGGATCGCCCGCTTGAGCGGCCGCGCGCCGTAGGTCGGGTCCCAGCCCGCCTCGGCGAGCTGCTCCTTCGCGGCGTCGGTCAGCTCGAGGCCGAGCCCGCGCTCGGCCAGCCGGTCGCGCAGCCGCTGGAGCTGGAGCTCGACGATCTCGGCGAGCTGCTCGTTCGAAAGCGGATGGAACTCGACGACCTCGTCGATCCGGTTCAGGAACTCCGGCCGGAAGAACTCGCGCATCTGCTCGGCCGAGCGCAGGTTCGAGGTCATGATGATCACGGTGTTGCGGAAGTCGACCGTGCGGCCCTGGCCGTCGGTCAGGCGGCCGTCGTCGAGGATCTGGAGCAGCACGTCGAAGACCTCCATGTGCGCCTTCTCGATCTCGTCGAGGAGGACGACCGAGTACGGCCGGCGGCGGACGGCTTCGGTGAGCTGGCCGCCCTCGTCGTAGCCGACGTAGCCGGGCGGGGCGCCGATCAGGCGCGCCACCGTGTGGCGCTCCTGGTACTCGGACATGTCCAGGCGGATCGTGGCCCGCTCGTCGTCGAACATGAACTCGGCGAGGGCGCGGGCGAGCTCGGTCTTGCCGACGCCGGTCGGGCCGAGGAAGACGAACGAGCCGATCGGGCGATCGGGGTCCTGCAGGCCTGAGCGGGCTCGGCGCAGCGCGTTGGCCACCGCCGAGACGGCCTCGTCCTGGCCGACGACGCGCTCGTGCAGCCGCTCCTCCATGTGGATCAGCTTCTCGGTCTCGCCCTCGAGGAGCTTGTCGACCGGGATGCCCGTCCAGCGGGCGACGACGGCGGCGACGTCGTCCTCGTCGACCTCCTCCTTGACCATCGGGTTCTCGACGACGGCGCCGTCGCTCCGGTCCAGCTCGGCCTCGAGCTGCGGGAGCTCGCCGTGGCGGATCTCGGCCGCGCGGTTGAAGTCGCCCTCGCGCTCGGCGCGCTCGAACTCCATGCGGAGCTCGTCGATCTGGCGCTTGATCTCCGCGACTCGCTGGAGCGCCTCCTTCTCGGTCGACCAGCGCGCGGCGAGCTCGTTCCGGCGCTCCTTCGCCTCGGCGAGGTCGCGCTCGACCGGCTCTCGCACCTCCTCGGTCTCCTTGCCCATCGCGGCCAGCTCGATCTCGAGCTGGCGCACCCGGCGCTCGGCCTCGTCGAGCTCGATCGGCGAGGAGTCGATCTCCATCCGGAGGCGCGATGCCGACTCGTCGACGAGGTCGATCGCCTTGTCGGGAAGCTGCCGGTCGGAGATGTAGCGGTCGGAGAGCACCGCCGCGGCGACGAGCGCGGCGTCGCGGATCCGGACGCCGTGGTGCGCCTCGTAGCGCTCCTTCAGCCCGCGCAGGATCGCGATCGTGTCGGCGACGGACGGCTCGCCGACGAAGACCGGCTGGAAGCGGCGCTCGAGCGCGGCGTCCTTCTCGACGTGCTTCCGGTACTCGTCGAGCGTCGTCGCGCCGATCGCGCGCAGCTCGCCGCGGGAGAGCATCGGCTTGAGCATGTTCGCGGCATCCACCGCGCCCTCGGCCGCGCCGGCGCCGACGATCGTGTGCAGCTCGTCGATGAAGAGGACGATCTGGCCTTCCGAGCTCTGGATCTCGGTCAGGACGGCCTTGAGCCGCTCCTCGAACTCGCCGCGGTACTTCGAGCCGGCGAGGAGCGAGCCGATGTCGAGCGCCCACACGCGCTTGCCCTTCAATCCCTCGGGGACGTCACCGGCGACGATCCGCTGGGCGAGCCCCTCGGCGATCGCCGTCTTGCCGACGCCGGGATCGCCGATCAGCACCGGGTTGTTCTTCGTCCTTCGCGAGAGGACCTGGATCACCCGGCGGATCTCCTCGTCGCGGCCGATGACCGGGTCGAGCTTGCCCCGTTCGGCGAGCTCGGTCAGGTCGCGGCCGAACTTCTCCAGCGCCTGGTAGGTGCCCTCGGGATCCTGGGTCGTGACGCGCTGGCCGCCGCGAACCTGCTCGAGCTTCGCGAGCAGGTCGTCGCGCGGGACGACGTCGAGCGCGAGCAGCAGGTGCTCGGTCGAGACGTACTCGTCCTCGAGCTTGCGCGCCTCGTCGAAGGCGCCGTCGAGCACGCGCGAGAACGCCGCCCCGACCTGCGGCTGCTGCGCGCCGCCCTGGACGGCCGGCTTGCCGCGCAGCGTCGTCTCGGCCTGCGCGCGGAGCTCTGCCGCGTCCGGGACGAGCTGCTGCGGCAGCTCCTGGTCGAGGAGCGCGAGGACGAGATGCTCGGGGTAGATCTCCGGGTTGCCCATCCGGCGCGCGAGCTCCTGCGCCGCGCCGACGGCCTCCTGGCTCTTGAGGGTCAGCTTGTTGAAGTCCACTACGCGCGTCTCCTCTCGGGCAAGGTCGGCTCCTGCCAGAGCACGAGCTCCCGCTTGTACTGCCGTTCCACGTCGCGCATCTGTTCGCGCAGCTCGCGCTCCATCCGATCCATCCGGCGCTGCACCCTCTGGAGCTGGTCCTCGAGCCGGAGCACCATCTCGACCCCGGCGAGATTCAGCCCGAGCTCGGTCGTCAGCCGCTGGATCAGGCGCAGGCGCTCGACGTCCAACTCCGAGTAGAGGCGCGTGTTCCCGGCCGTGCGCTTGGGCCGCACGAGCCCCTTCTGCTCGTACATGCGCAGGGTCTGGGGGTGCATGCCGACGAGCTCGGCGGCGACGCTGATCATGTAGCGGCCGCGGTCGTCCATCAGGAGACCTTCCGCAGCTGCTCGTAGAGCTCGCGCTGCTTCTTGTTCAGCTTCTTCGGGACCTCGAGCTTGAGCCGGGCGAGGACGTCGCCCTTTCCGCCCTTCAGCTTCGGGGCACCGCGGCCCTTGATCCGCAGGAGCTTTCCGTGCTCCGAGCCGGCCGGGACCTTCAGCGAGACGGCGCCCTCCGGCGTCGGCACCTCGACCTCCGTCCCGAGCGCTGCGTCGGCGAGCGACACCGGCACCTCGACCACGAGATCGGCGCCGCGCCGCTGGTAGATCGGCGACGCCGCGACGCGCGTGACGACGTGCAGGTCGCCCGGCGGGCCGCCGGCGACGCCCGCCTCGCCCTTGCCCTTCACCCGGATCCGCGTGCCGTCCTTGACCCCCGCCGGGATCTTCACCGAGTAGCGCTTCGTCCGCCGCTCGCGACCCGCTGCCGCGACACGACGGGCAGGGATCCTCGATCACCGTCCCGTTCCCCCGGCAGCGCGGGCACGGCTGGGAGAGCGCGAAGAGCCCCTGGCTCTCGGACGTCACGCCGCGCCCACGGCACTCGGGGCAGACCTTGGGCGAGGTGCCGGCTTCGCGCCCGAGCCCGCCGCAGTCGCGGCAGGCGGTCTCGACCTCGACGGGGATCTTCGTCTCGATGCCCTTGAGCGAGTCCTCGAAGGAGAGGTTGACGTGCGCCTCGAGGTCGGCGCCTCGCTGGGCGAGCGCGACTGCTGCCGGCCGGCGCCGCGCCCGAAGATCCCGCCGAAGAGATCTCCGAGGTCGAAGTCGCCGCCGAAGTCGAAGCCGCCACCGCCGCGCGGGTCGAACCCGCGCCGCCCGTCGGACGAGCCGAACTGGTCGTACGCCTTCCGCTTCTCCGGATCCGAGAGGATGTCGTAGGCGGTCTGGATCTCCTTGAAGCGGTCCTCGGCCTCGTCGTCGCCCGGGTTCTTGTCCGGGTGGTTCTCGCGGGCGAGCTTCCGGTAGGCCTTCTTGATCTCGTCCGCAGGCGCGCCCTTCGGGACGCCGAGGACCGAGTAGAGGTCTTTAGGCGTCGTGGCCACTCGAGACCACAACCCTCGCCGGCCGCAGCACGCGGTCGCCGAGCCGGTAGCCCTTCTGGATCACCTCGATCACGGCGCCTTCGTCGGCCTCGGAAGGCTGCGAGAGCAGCGCCTCGTGGACGTGCGGGTCGAACCTCCCGTCCGTCGCGACCTCCTCGAGGCCCTCCTTGCGGAGGATGTCCGCCAGCGAGCGCGCGACGAGCGCGACGCCCTCCTCGAGCTTCGCCTCCTCGTGCGCCTCGGCGGCCTCGAGCGCCCGCTCGAGGTCGTCGAGCACCGGCAGGAGCTCCTTGACGAGCCGCTCGTGGGCCCGCGCGACCAGGCTCTGCTGGTCGCGCGCGGCCCGCTTGCGGTAGTTCTCGAAGTCCGCCTGGACGCGCTGGAGGGTGTCGACGAGCTCGTCGCGCTCCCGCTGGAGCGTCTCGCGCTCGTCGACTTCCTCGACGCTCCTCGGCCTGTTCTCGACTTCCTCCGGCATTACGACGTCTTCGCCTCTTCCTCGTCGATGACCTCGTAGTCGGCCTCCTCGACGACCTCGTCGTCGGAGCTCGGAGCTCCGTCGCCGGCCGGCGGCGACGCCGCCTGCTGGGCGGTCGCCTGGGCGTAGATCGCCTCGGCCAGCTTCTGCGAGGCCTCCTGGAGCGCCTCGGTCTTCTGCCGGATCTCGTTCAGTCCTCGCTCTCGAGGACGCCCTGGAGCTCCATGATCCGGCCCTCGATCGTCGAGGCGTCGGACTCGTCGAGCTTGTCGCGGTGCTCCTTGAGCGTGCGCTCGGTCTGGTAGGCGAGCGACTCGGCCATGTTCCGGGCGTCGGCGAGCTCGCGCAGCTTGTGCGCCTCGTCGGCGTGCGCCTCCGCGTCCTTGATCATCTGCTGGACCTCGTCCTCCTTGAGGCCCGAGCCGCCCTCGATCCTGATCTGCTGCTCGTTGCCGGTGCCGAGGTCCTTGGCCGTCACGTGGATGATCCCGTTCGCGTCGATGTCGAAGGCGACCTCGATCTGCGGCATGCCACGCATCGCCGGCGGGATGCCGACGAGCTGGAACTTGCCGAGCGTCTTGTTGTAGAGCGCCATCTCGGACTCGCCCTGGAGGACGTGCACCTCGACCGAGGGCTGGTTGTCCTCGGCGGTCGTGAACGTCTCCGCCTTCTTGGTCGGGATCGTCGTGTTGCGCTCGATCAGGCGAGTGAAGACGCCGCCCTTCGTCTCGATGCCGAGCGAGAGCGGAGTCACGTCGAGCAGGAGGATGTCCTTGACCTCGCCCTTGAGGACGCCGCCCTGGATGGCCGCGCCGACGGCGACGACCTCGTCCGGGTTCACGCCCTTGTGCGGATCCTTGCCCGTGAGCTCCTTGACCTTCTCGACCACGGCCGGCATGCGCGTCATCCCGCCGACGAGGACGACGTGGTTGATGTCCTTCGCCTCCAGGCCCGCATCGGACAGGGCCTGCTTGGTCGGGCCGACGGTCCGCTCGAGCAGGTCCGCGGTCAGCTCGTTCAGCTTCGCGCGGGTGAGCTGGAGGTCGAGGTGCTTCGGGCCCTCCTGCGTGGCGGTGACGAACGGCAGGTTGATCTGCGTCGTCATCGTGGACGAGAGCTCGATCTTCGCCTTCTCCGCGGCCTCGTAGAGGCGCTGGAGCGCCATCTTGTCGGCGGCGAGGTCGATCCCCTGGTCCTTCTTGAACTCGGCGGCCATCCAGTCGACGATCGCCTTGTCGAAGTTGTCGCCCCCGAGGTGGTTGTCACCCGCGGTCGACTTGACCTGGAAGAAGCCTTCGGCGAGCTCGAGGACGGAGACGTCGAACGTCCCGCCTCCGAGGTCGAAGACGAGGACGGTCTGCTCCTCCTCCTTCTCGAGCCCGTAGGCGAGCGCCGCCGCGGTCGGCTCGTTGATGATCCGGACGACGTTGAGGCCGGCGATCTTGCCGGCGTCCTTCGTCGCCTCGCGCTGAGCGTTGTTGAAGTAGGCCGGGACGGTGACGACCGCATCGGTCACCGCCTCGCCGAGGTATGCCTCGGCGTCGGCCTTCAGCTTCTGGAGGATCATCGCGGAGATCTCCGGCGGCGCGTACTCCTTGTCGCCGGCCTTGACGCGGACGTCGCCGTTCGGGCCCTTGACGACCTCGTACGGGACGATCGTCATCTCCTCCGAGACCTCGTCGTGCTTGCGCCCCATGAAGCGCTTGATCGAGAAGATCGTGTTCTGCGGGTTCGTCACCTGCTGGCGCTTGGCCGGCGGGCCGACGAGCCGCTCGCCGTCGCCCGTGAACGCGACGACGGACGGAGTGGTGCGCCCGCCCTCGGCGTTCGGGACGACGGTCGGCTCACCGCCCTCCAGCACCGCCATGCAGGAGTTGGTCGTGCCGAGATCGATACCGATCGTCTTTGCCATGCTCGTGCGTACCTCCAAGATTTAGCGTCTACAACAGAAAAAATCTAAGCGGGATCGTAGCAGGTCATTGCGCGCGGACGGGTCTTAGCGCGCTCATGCGAGATGGAAGGCTCCTCTTCGCAGTCCCCTCGAACGTTCCCCCGAACGGGGCGGGCGTCGTCGGTAGGGTGTGCCGCGCTCGTGGCTGATCCGCGCGTCCAGGAATATGCACGGCTGCTCGTCGAGCGGTCGATCGGGGTCCAGCCAGAGTGGCAGGTCATGGTCATCTCGCAGCCGGAGGCGAGGCCGTTGCTCGAGGAGGTGGTCCGCCTGATCGGGCGCCGCGGGGCGTACCCGATCGTCCGCTTCAGCTACTCGATGGAGCAGCTGCCGTTCAACTGGATCTGGGCGAAGGAGGCACCGCTCGAGACCCTCGAGACCGTCGCGCCCGTCGACCAGTACACCTGGGACAACGTCGACGCCTGGATGCTGCTCGGCGCGCCGGAGAACTCGCGCGCAGGCGCCGACGTGCCGGCGGAGAAGCGCGAGGCGATCAACAAGGCGCACGCGGCGTTTCTCCAGCGGCGCCTGCGGATGGAGATCCCCTGGGTCACCTGCCGCTTCCCCTCCCCCGCGCTCGCGCAGGAAGCGGGGATGACGAACGAGCAGTTCGATGACTTTCTCTACGGAGCCGTCCTGCTCGACTGGGACGCCGAGGGCGAGAAGATGAAGAGGATCAAGGATCGCTTCGATCAGGCCGATGAGGTTCGAATCGTGGGCGCCGAGACCGATCTCCGCTTCAGCCTCGAGGGCCGGGAGGGCGAGGTCGACGACGGCCACGCGAACATGCCCGGCGGCGAGGTCTTCTACAGCCCGGTCGAGGACTCGACCGAGGGGGTCGTCAGCTTCGTCGAGTACCCGGCGTACCAGGAGCCCGACCTCGTCGAAGGCGTCCGCATGCGCTACGAGGGCGGCAAGGTGGTCGAGGCCTCGGCCACATCGAACGAGGAGGCGCTGCTCTCGAAGCTCGACCGCGACGAGGGCGCGCGGATCCTCGGCGAGTACGGGATCGGCTGCAACCCCGGCATTCAGCGCTACATGAAGAACACGCTCTTCGACGAGAAGATGTACGGCACGATCCACCTCGCTGTCGGCGCGGGCCTGCCCACGATCGGCGGCAAGAACGTGAGCGCCATCCACTGGGACATGGTCAAGGACCTACGCAACGGCGGCCGAATCGAGTGCGACGGCGAGACCGTTCAAGAAAACGGTGAGTGGCAGTTCTGACCTGGTAGAGCTCGTCGAGCACGATCCGAGCTGGGCCAAGCTCTTCGAGCAGGAGCGCGATCGGCTGGCGAGCGTCTTCGACGACAAGGCGCTCGGGATCGAGCACATCGGCTCGACGTCGGTGCCCGAGATCTGCGCGAAGCCGATCGTCGACGTGCTCGTGGGCGTCCCCGAGCTCGAGCTCTCGAAGAAGCAGGTCGAGTCGATGAAGGCGCTCGGCTACGAGTTCCTCGGCGAATACGGTCTCGCCGGGCGGCTGTTCTTCCGCAAGGAACCCCACACCCATCACGTCCACGTCGTCGAGCACGGCGGCGACCACTGGGAGCGGCAGCTGACCTTCAGGGACGCGCTGCGCACGGACGCCGAGGAGCGCAGGCGCTACGACGAGTTCAAGCGGCGGCTCGCCTCGGAGGGACACTCGCGCGAGGTCTACACCGAGCTGAAGACACCGTTCATCCGGGAGGTCGAAGCCCGGGCTCGGGCGCGGGGCGTCGGACCAGCCGCCTGAGGGCGGACTCCGCGGCGGGCTCGGCGATCAGGATCCCGCTGAAGATGACGGCGCAGCCGGCGAAGCCGATCGCGCCGATCCGGTCGTCCGCGAGCAGGTAGCCGAAGAGCCCCGCAAAGACGGTCTCCAGCGAGAAGATCACAGCGATCCGCGTAGCGCTGACGCGGCGCTGGGCCCAGACCTGGACGACGAGGGCGAAGGCGACCGCGAAGAGGCCGGTGACGAGCAGCGCCGCCCAGACCGTCGTCCCCCGCGGGACCGAGAGGTCGCCCGCCGCGCCGGCGATCGCAAGGAAGGCGACTCCCGCAGCCGCGACCTGCACGAACGTGAGCGCGAAGACGTCGAAGCGGTTCGCGTACCGCTCGACCATCACGATCTGGAGCGCCTGCGCGACCGTGCTCACAAGAACCAGCAGGTCGCCCGTCGCAGACCCTCGGGAACGCCCGAGAGCAACGCGAGACCGACCAGGGCCAGTCCGACGGCGAGCCAGAGCTGCCGCGGGATCGGCGTCCGGAAGAGCGCCAGGGCGAGGAGCGGCGTGAAGAGCACGTAGAGGCCGGTGATGAATCCGTGTTCGTCACCGTCGTCCGCTCGAGGCCGGCCGTCTGCAGCCCGATCCCGAGTGCGACGAGGATGCCGAGGATGCCGCCGGCGACAAGCCCCTCCCTGCCCAGGGTGCGAAGTCGCAGCACCGCGACGGGCGCGAGCGACGCAGTCGCAATCAAATACCGGACGGCCAGGAACGCGAGGAGCGGGTACAGCTCCACCGCATCCTTGACCTGGACGAAGGTGATTCCCCAAACCGCCGTGACGAGGATCAGCGCGGCGGTCGCCACGCGGAGATCCTAGGCGCCCGGATCGGCTAGTAACACAGTGTTACTTGCCCCGGACGGCCCGTCCCAGCGCGGGCTCGGGAGGCAAGTAACAGGTGTTACTTGCCTCCAGGCGAGCTCAGCGA
>CAVTEL010000010.1:0-5166 GCA_963733855.1 uncultured Actinomycetes bacterium | reverse complement strand
GCAGACGAAGGACCGGGAGGCGGCCAAGCTCCTCGAGGCGACCCTCGCGGGGGTCTCTTAGGTGTGGAGCACTAGATGACTGAGGTCTCGAGCAACGATCGTCCGATGACGGCGGCCAGCAACGACCTGCTGGTCGTCGAGGATCTGAAGAAGCACTTCCCGGTCACCCGGGGCATCGTCTTCCAGAAAGAGGTTGCCTCGGTCAAGGCGGTCGACGGTGTCTCCTTCAGCGTGAGGTCGGGAGAGACCCTCGGGGTCGTGGGCGAGTCGGGCTGCGGGAAGTCGACGATGGCGCGCTGCATCATGCGGCTGCTCGACCCGACCGGCGGCAAGGTCGTTTTCGACGGGCGGGACATCACGAACCTGTCGCGCGCCGACATGCGGCCGATCCGCCGCGAGCTGATGATGATTTTTCAGGACCCGTTCGCATCGCTGAACGCGCGGAAGCGGGTCGGCTTCATCATCGCCGAGGCTCTCGAGGTCCACAAGATGGGCACCGCCGCCGAGATCAAGCGGCGCGTGCAGGAGCTCCTCGAGGTCGTCGGCCTCAACCCGGAGCACTACAACCGCTTCCCGCACGAGTTCTCGGGTGGCCAGCGCCAGCGGATCGGCGTCGCTCGGGCGCTCGCCGTCAACCCGAAGCTGATCGTCTGCGACGAGCCGGTCTCCGCGCTCGACGTCTCCGTGCAGGCGCAGATCCTGAACCTGCTCAAGGACCTCCAGGACCAGTTCGGCCTCACGTACATCTTCATCGCGCACGACCTGAACGTCGTCAAGCACATCTCCGACCGCGTCCTCGTGATGTATCTCGGCAAGGTCGCGGAGACGGCTGAGCGCGACCAGCTCTACACCGAGCCCAAGCATCCGTACACCGGAGCACTTCTCTCGGCCGTGCCGATCCCGAACCCGCAGCTCGGCCGCGCGCGCAAGCCGATCGTGCTCCAGGGCGATGTACCGAGCCCGCTCAACCCGCCGGCCGCGTGCAACTTCCATCCCGCGCTGCCCGCGGTTCCAGGAGGGCCACTGCGACGTCGAGCCGCCGCCGCTGTACTCGTTCGGGGAGGGCCATGTCGCCGCCTGCCACTACCCGCTCGAGGGCTGGCCGCTGAGCGAGGAAGAGATGCGGCGGCCGAGCTCACGGCCCGCTTCGGCTCCCGTCGAGCCGTCGGCGGAGCCCACCGCGTCCGCCTCCTGAGATGTGGCTAGCGGCGCTCGGCCGCCTCACCGGGCTCTTCGTGCTGGCTACGGCGGTCACGCTGGTCGGCGCGCTCATCTTCGGGGTCGCGGCCGGCGCCGACGCCGCCCGCTCGATCTCGGTCGGCTTCTACCTGACTGGCTCGTTCATGCTCGTCGCGGGCTTCTTCGTGGGAAACCGCGGTCCGGTGCGCTTTCGCCGCGACAAGGAGGCGCCGCTGTTCTGGGGCTCCCGGTTCGTGCGCTGGGCGTCGCCGTCGGAGCGCGACGAGAACATCAACCTCTCCGCGATCTTCGTCGTGCTCGGATTCGTGCTCATTCTCGCCGGCGTCGCTGCCGACAATCGTTACGACCTGGTTTAGAACACGGTTGGCGGACAGCCGCCCGCCTAACTATGTTTTGGATGCTCCGTCACAATGGACGTGCGCCTTGTGAAACCGATGACGAAACAATGTGAGCGCGCCCGCGAGTGCGCCTCGCTGCGCCTGGACGGCGAGCTCTCCGAGTTCGAGCAGGCGCTCCTCGCCGCGCACCTCGCGCGCTGCGAGCCATGCCGGTCATTCGCGCACGAGCTCGACTCGCTGACGGATCACATGCGCGCGACGCCGCTCGCCCGCCTCGAGCAGCCGGTCTCGCTGCCGGCCCGCCGCAGGCTCGGCACCCGCCGCCCGGTCGAGATCGCCGCCGCTGCCGCGCTCATGCTGACGACGCTCGGCGTCGCCGGTGCGCTGAGGGAAGTCGAGACCAACAACCCGACGCTCAGCTTCGGCGCACCCGGCGTCTCGAACACGCTCGAGAGCCGCGAGTTCAGCGACATCCGCCGCGAGATGCTTCGGCGGCCGGCCCGTCAGATTTCCCCCGGCGGCCTGAACCTCCCTATCACCTAACGCCCTCGCCGGCGCATGACTCCCGCCGGGCGGAGCCCGGCTCCGTCATACGCCTGACGCCGCTGACCGCACGCGGCTCTCCGGGGCCGTGCTGAAGCACTGTCCCCTCCGGCCGCGCACACTCAGCGACGCCCGAGGACGCTAGGTGACCCCGACTCCGACCGCTACGGTTTGAGTGATGTATGCCTCGCCGATCACGTCCTACGTCTGAGCGCTCGACCATGCCGCCAGGTTGGCGGACGCGTCAGAGCGGCACCGTTTGCTGGTTTCGGAGCAGGAACGCTCCGATAGACTTTCGGGCGGCAGGCGCCTGCCCATGTGGCGCCGCCTTCGACTACTGAGATTTCGGGAGGCTCGTGTCTGACAACGCGCAAAACGGAAAGCAGAACGTCGGCAAGATCGTCGAGATCAAGGGTGTCGTCATCGACGCCGTCTTCCCGAACGAGCTGCCGCAGATCTACTCCGCACTCAAGATCACGGTCGACGGCCGCGAGCTGATTGCCGAGGTGCAGCAGCACCTCGGGGACGACCGCGTCCGCGCCGTCGCGATGGACTCGACCGACGGGCTCGCGCGCGGCCTGGAGGTCGAGAACACGGGCGAGCCGATCTCCGTCCCGGTCGGGGACGTGACGCTCGGCCGCCTCTGGAACGTGATCGGAGACCCGATCGACAAGGGCGACGATCCGGGCGAGGTCGAGCGCTGGCCGATCCACCGTGACCCGCCGAGCTTCCGCGAGCTCTCCCCGACGGTCGAGATCTTCGAGACGGGCATCAAGGTCATCGACCTGATCGCGCCGTACGTGCAGGGCGGCAAGGTCGGCCTCTTCGGCGGCGCCGGCGTCGGCAAGACCGTCCTGATCCAGGAGCTGATCCACAACGTCGCGCAGGAGCACGGCGGCGTCTCCGTCTTCGCCGGCGTCGGCGAGCGCACGCGTGAGGGCAACGATCTCTGGCTCGAGATGGAGGAGTCCGGCGTCCTCGACAAGGTCGCGCTCGTCTACGGGCAGATGAACGAGCCCCCTGGGGCACGCCTCCGCGTCGGCCTCTCCGGCCTGACGATGGCCGAGTACTTCCGCGACCAGGGCCAGAACACGTTGCTCTTCATCGACAACATCTTCCGCTTCGTCCAGGCGGGCTCCGAGGTCTCCGCGCTGCTCGGCCGCATGCCGAGCGCCGTCGGCTACCAGCCGACGCTTGCGACCGAGATGGGCCAGCTCCAGGAGCGGATCACCTCGACGCGCACCGGCTCGGTCACCTCGGTGCAGGCGATCTACGTGCCGGCCGACGACCTCACCGATCCGGCCCCGGCGAACACGTTCGCCCACCTCGACGCGACGACCGTGCTCTCGCGGGCGATCGTGGAGCAGGGGATCTACCCGGCTGTCGACCCGCTCGATTCGTTCTCCCGCGCGCTTCAGCCGGGGATCGTCTCGGACGACCACTACGAGATGGCCACGCGCGTCCAGGAGGTCCTCCAGCGGTACCGCGACCTCCAGGACATCATCGCCATCCTCGGAATGGACGAGCTCTCGGACGAGGACAAGCTCGTCGTCCAGCGCGCCCGCCGGATCCAGCGGTTCCTCTCGCAGCCCAACTTCGTCGCCGAGCAGTTCACGGGCACGCCCGGCAAGTACGTCAAGCTCGAGGACACGATCGAGGGCTTCCGCCAGATCCTCGACGGCAAGCACGACGACCTCCCCGAGCAGGCGTTCTACATGGTCGGGACGATCGACGAGGCCGTGCAGAAGGCGCGCGAGATGTCCGGCGAGGAGCCGGAGCAGCCGGAGGCAGAGGCCGAGGGAGGAGGAGACTCCCGAAGCCGAGCCGGCTGAGCCCGTCCCGGCCTAGTGGCGGACCGAACGGCGCACGTTCGACCTCTCGCTGGTCACGCCCGACGGGGCGGCCTTCGAGGGCGAGGTCGAGATGCTCATCGTTCCCGGCCAGGACGGCGAGATCGGCATCCTCGCGCGGCACGCGCCGCTCGTCGCGACTCTGAAGGCGGGCGGGACGCGCGTCCACCTTCGGAGGGACGAGGAGATCCGCGAGTTCGCCACCGGGCCGGGTTTCTTCAAGGTCGAGCAGGACCGGGCGCTCGCGCTCGTCGACGACGCCGTCGACGCGCGCGAGATCGATCCCGACCGGGCCCGCGAGCAGCTCGAGGAGGCGCAGGCGGAGCTCGAGCGGATCGAGCGCGGCGAGTCGCAGGCCGACCGGTGGCAGGTCGAGCAGCGGATCCGCCACGCCGAGAACCAGCTCGAGGTCTACTCGGGCGGCGGCGGCGGACGGATCCGCCCGGTTGCACCCGCGGGCTAGCCCGTCACCCGGTACACGAGGTGGGTCACCTGCGGTGACTCAACAGAGCGCACGAGCTCGATCGGCCGGCGTTCCGGCTGCTCGAACAGCCTGACGCCGCCGCCGAGGAGCACCGGCGCGACGTGGATGTGCAGCTCGTCGAGCAGGCCGGCGTCGAGCGCCTGCTGGGCGACGTTCCCCCCGCCCGAGACCTGGACGTCCTTGTCGCCCGCGGCCTCCCGCGCCTGACGTATCGGCCTCCTCGACCCCGTCGACGAAGGTGTATGTCGTCGTTCCGCGGACGAGCGGCTCGCGTGCGTGGTGCGTCACGACGAACACTGGCCCGTCGAAGGGCGGCTCGTCGCCCCACCAGCTGTTCGGGTTCGGGTCGTCCTCCCACGAGCCCTCGCCGCCGCTGAACATCCGCCGGCCCATGACGAACGCGCCGGTCCGTTCGTGCATCTCCCGGACGAGCTCGTCGTCCGCGTTCCTCTCGCCGCCCTCGCGCCCGTGCTGCTCACGCCAGCTCTCGAGCCCGACGATCCACTGGTGCAGGTCCTCGCCGTGCTCGCCGAGCGGATCGTCCAGCGTCTGGTTCGGCCCGGCGACGAAGCCGTCAAGCGACATCGTGATGCTGAGAATGGTTGCCATGCCCTAGAGACTCTTGCAGAGGAGGAAAATCATCGAGGATGGGGATGCGCGTGAGGGCGTATCCGGTCCGCGGGCAGGGCTCGAAGCTGCTCGTCGAGGCGGGAGCCGAGATCGAGCCCCGATTTCTCGAGGAGGCGGCCGG
>CAVTEL010000009.1:0-40252 GCA_963733855.1 uncultured Actinomycetes bacterium | reverse complement strand
GCCAGCTTCGTCAGCGGCCACCGGAAGGCGAGCGGGATGTCGCTCTTCTCCATCGGGGGAAACCTGGGCGTGGCGCTCGGCGCCGTCTCGGCCGCGCCGGTGATGCTGGTCTTCGGGCGTTGGGGCGGGCTACTTCTGGCGCTACCGTCTGTCGCCGTCGCCGTGTTGCTCCTCCGCTCGCTGCCCTACCTCCAGAGCTTCGCGCCGGAGCGGAGGACCGGGAGGGCGGCAGTCGGCGAGGACCGCCCCGGCGCCTTCGCGCTCCTCCTCGGCGTCGTGACCGCACGGACAGTCGGCTGGTTCGGGCTGCTGACGTTCGTGCCGCTGTGGGCGGTCGAGCTCGGTCGGTCGGAGAGCTACGGGAGCAACCTGCTCTCGCTGATGCTGTTCGCGGGCGGCGCAGGGACGCTGGCCGTGGGGCCGCTCGCCGACCGGATCGGACGCCGCCCGGTGCTCCTTGCCAGCGTTGTCAGCGTCCCGCCCCTGACGCTTGTGTTCATCGCGCTCGGCGGGACAGTCGGCGTCGTGGCACTTGCGCTCGTCGGCGTGTGCGTCGTCGGAACCTTCGGCCTGATCCAGGTGATGACCCAGGAGTACATGCCGAATCGGCTTGGCCTTGCCTCCGGAATCTCGATCGGGTTCGCGATCGGCCTGGGCGGCGTCGCCGCAGCTGTGCTCGGCGCGATCGCCGACGCCGTCGACCTCGAGACCGCGCTCTACGTCAGCGCTGCCGTTCCGGCGCTCGCGATCCCGTTCGCGCTTCTGCTGCCGTCGCCGCGCGGCGGTCGAAGGCGCAAGCTCGCGGCCGAGCCGGTCGTGTAGGCTCGCCGCCTCATGGGGAGCGCGCGCGAGTTCTTCGAAGGCCTCGAGGCCAGAATCGATCCGGCGAAGACGGCGGGCATGACGAACTCCTACGTCTTCGAGATCGACGGCGCGGGCACGTGGAAGGTCGACGTCGACGACGGGACGGTCAAGGTCGCCGAGGGCGGAGGAGACGCCGACGCAACGATCGCCGCGTCGGAGGAGACCTTCGAGCAGATCGCGTCCGGTGATCTGAACGCGACCACGGCCTACATGACCGGGAAGCTGAAGGTCCGCGGCGACATGGGCGCCGCGATGAAGCTGTCACGCATCTTCTGAGCGCCGGATGACCTGGTACGAGTTTCTCCTTTTCGCCCACATTGCCATGGCCGTGATCTGGGTCGGCGGGGGAGCGATGATGCAGTTCTTCGGGCTCCGGGCTGTCAAGGCGCCGGATCCGATGCGCCTGGCACACCTCGGCAAGGACATCGAGTGGATCGGAAACCGCGTCCTCGCTCCCGCGTCAGGCCTAGCGGTCGTGTCCGGAATCCTGCTGGTGATCGACAGCGAGTTCTGGGGCTTCGGCGACGACTGGATCGTCATCGGGCTCGTGCTCTTCGCGATCACCTTCCTTGCCGGGACGTTCTTCTTCGGCCCCGAGTCCGGGCGGCTCGGCAAGCTCGTGGAGGCGGAGGGACCGACGTCGCCGGCCGTTCAGGAACGATTGCGCCGTCTGTTGGCGCTCACCCGAGCCGACCTGATGCTGCTCTTCCTGCTGATCTTCGACATGACGGTGAAGCCTGAGTTCGGCGACGCATCGTTTTGGATCGCCGTGCTGGTTTTCGCAGCGCTCGCCGCGTTGCTCGTGCGGAACGGCCTGAACGCACAGCTCGCCGGCAGTCCCGCCGCCGCGAGCAAGTAGCTACTCCTCGAGCTCGACGAGGAGCGCGCCACCGGCGACGCGGTCGCCCTCCTGGACGTGAACGGCCTTGACGGTGGCGTCGTAGGGCGAGGCGATTGGTGTCTCCATCTTCATCGCCTCGAGCACGAGCAGCGGCTGCCGGTGCGCGACGCGATCGCCCGCCTGCGTCAGCACCCGGATCACCGTGCCGGGCATCGGCGCAGTCAGGGAGCTCTCGACGGTGCCCCCGGGCCCGGCGGCGTGGGCGGCCTCGTCGACGTCCGGCGGCGAGTGGGCCGGAGGCACCGGCAGGTTCAGCCGCCAGGCGCCGTCCCACGGCCCGGCCGGGCATGCGGGCGGGCGGCTCGGAGAGCGGCGGGTAGTCGGTCAGAAAGGCGGTCGTCGTCCGGCCGGCGCGGACGGCCGGGTGTGCGACGAGCCAGCGGAGGAACGGGAGGTTGGTCGTTACGCCGCCGACCTCGGTCTCGGCGAGCGCGTCGGCGAGCCGGGCGAGAGCTTCGTCCCGCGTCGGGCCGTGGGCTATGAGCTTCGCGATCATCGGGTCGTAGCCGACGCCGATCTCGTCGCCCTCCTCGACGCCCGCGTCCACCCGGATCCCGGTCGGGAGCTGCAGCCGATCGAGCCGCCCGGCCTGCGGTAGAAACGTTCGCGGATCCTCGGCGTAGAGCCGCACCTCGACCGCGTGGCCGGTTAGTAACAAGTTGTTACTTGCCCCGGATGCGGCTCCCGAAGCGCCTCTCGCCGCTTGTAACAAGTTGTTACTTGCCTTCAGGGTCTCGCCGCCCGCGATGCGGAGCTGGGCCGCGACGAGGTCGACGCCCGTCACGAGCTCGGTGACCGGATGCTCGACCTGGATCCGCCCGTTCAGCTCGAGGAGGTAGAAGTCGCGCCCGGCGAGCATGAACTCCGCAGTGCCTGCGCTCACGTAGCCGATCGCCTCGGCGAAGCGGACGGCGGCGTCGCTCATCTCCTTTCGCAGCGCGGGGTCGAGTGCGGTCGAGGGCGACTCCTCGAGCACTTTCTGGTGGCGCCGCTGGATCGAGCACTCGCGCTCGCCGAGCGCGACGACCCGCTCGCCGTCGCCGAGCAGCTGGATCTCGACGTGGCGCGGCCGCTCGACGTAGCGCTCGCAGAACACACGGTCGTCGCCGAATGCGGCTTTCGCCTCGCGCTTCGCGGCGTCGAGTGCCTCGTCGAGCTCGGAGGGCTCGCGGACGACGCGCATCCCGCGTCCGCCGCCCCCTGCCGCCGCCTTGATCATCAGCGGGAAGCCGACCTCGTCGGGCTCGCCCGTCGGCACGACCGGAACGCCGGCCTCGACGGCGATCCGCTTTGCCTCGAGCTTGTCGCCGCCGAGCCGCAGCGCCTCGGCGCCCGGGCCGACGAACACGAGGCTGGCCGCGTCCACCGCCTCGGCGAAGTCGGGGTTCTCGGCCAGGAATCCGTAGCCGGGGTGGATCGCGTCGGCGCCGGTCTCTTTCGCTGCCCGGATGTGCTCCTCGGAGTCGAGGTAGCTCCGGATCTCGACGGTCTCGCCGGCGGAGCGTGCGTGCAGCGACCCGCGATCGTCGGGCGCGACGACGGCGACGGTGGCGATCCCGAGCTCTCGACACGCGCGGAAGATCCGCACCGCGATCTCGCCGCGATTCGCTACGAGGAGCTTCTGGATGGCCAAAGCAGCACGAACGTAACCAGGCACGCGGCGGCGAGGAGCAGGTAGGGCACAGCGTCGGAAGTGACCTCGGCCAGGGTCCCGCCTCCGGCCGAGCCGAGCGCCTGACCGGGCGCCCAGGCCAAGCTGATGAGCGCGAACGCATAGCCGTAGTCGAGGCCGCGGGTCTCCGCCTCATCCGAGAGGAGCGCCATCGCCGGAGTCCAGAAGCTCCCGAACGCGAGCCCGGCGGCAACGACAAGGGCGGCGAGGAGCCAGCTCTTGTCCGGCCAGGGCAGCAAGGCCGCGACGACCGCGGACAGGAAGACGGAGGCCCGCATCGGGCCGAAGCGTCCGACCCGGTCGGAGACGCGTCCGACCAGCGGGTTGACGATCGCCTCGAGCCCGGCGGTGCAGAGCCAGAGGACGCCGATCGCCACCGCGGTGAAACCGAGCTCCTCCAGCCGCAGGGGCGCCAGGACGCCCAGCGTCCCGAAGAGGAGGGCGGGGAGGACGACGAACCAGATGCTCAGGGCGATCCGCCGGCTGCGCACCGCCTGGAGGAGGAACGAGAGCGGCTGGGGCGTCGTCGGCGGCGGGGCGGGGGTGAGCGCGGCCCAGACGGCGAGGCCGACCGCGATCAGCCCGGCAGCGCCGAACGCCGGCCCCTGGCCCACGACCGAGGCGATCCCTCCGAGCACAGGGCCGAAAAGGGCGCCGACGATCGCAGCTGCCATCGCAGTCCCGATCGTCTGTCCGCGCCGCTCCGCCGGAGTCTCGCCCACAAGCCAGGCGAGCCCTGCGGTCCACGCGAGCGAGCTCCCGAACCCCTGGATGAAGCGCGAGACGTCGAGGACGACGATCGAGTCCCCCGTCGCGAACACGAACGTCGTCACGGCGATCAGGAGCAGGCCCGCGATCGCGGTGGCGCGAGCGCCGAACCGCGCCGTCGCGACACCGGCGGGCAGGCTGCCGACGAGCGCGCCGAGCGGATACGCGCCGGCGAGGAGGCCCGCCCCTGCCTTGGACAGGTCGAACTCTTCTCGGTAGTCCGGCAGCAGCGGCGTCAGCGCCGCAAAGAACATCGTGTCGACGAAGACGATGCCGCCGACGAGCAGCAGAAGACGCCGCACGCGCGCGTCAGTCCAGCCAGCCGGCCTTGCGTCGCTCCAGGAATGCCCGCAGGCCTTCCTGTCCCTCCTCGCTCGCGCGCATCCGCGCCGCCCACTGCGCCGTCTCCTCGCCCTGGGGCCGGGTGCGGATCAGGCGCTTCGCCTCGCGCAGCGGCCTGTGGGCCGGAGGTCAGCAGCTCGCCGACCAGAAGGTCGACCGTCGCGTCGAGGTCGGGCGTGACCTCCTGGACGAGCCCGATCCGAAGTGCGGTCTGTGCATCGAATCGCTCGCCGGTGAGGAAGAAGCGCCGCGCCGCACCCTCGCCGATCTTCGGGAGGACGAACGGCGAGATCACCGCGGGGACGATCCCCAGCTTCACCTCCGAGAAGCCGAAGATGGCGTCCTCGGCCGCGATCGCGATATCCACGGCAGCGGCAAGGCCCGCTCCGCCCCCGAGCGCGTACCCCTGGATCCGGGCGACCACCGGCGCTGGACAGCCGTCGATCGCCTGCATCATCGCGAAGAGCCGCATCGCGTCCTCGGCGTTCTCGTCGAAGGAAAGGTCGATCGCCGACCGCTGCCACTCGATGTCGGCGCCGGCGCAGAAGCTCTCGCCCTCGCCGGAGAGCAGGACGACGCGGGCGTCGCCGACGTCGGAGAAGGCTTCGCGAAGCTCGCCGATCAGCTCGGCGTCGAAGGCGTTTCGCCGGTCCGGTCTGGCCAGCGTCACCCGCAGGATCGGTCCGTCGCGCTCCACTCGCAGCCCCGCCATCGGCCCGGACTCTAAAGTCGCGCCATGCTCCGAGGCTCTCTTGCCGCGGCTGTGACGCCGCTCCGCGACGGCGGCGCCGCGCTCGACGAAGACGCCGTCGCGCCGTACGTCGACTTCCTCGCGGCGCCCGGACGGCTGGAGGGCATCCTCGCGCTCGGGACGACGGGAGAGGGAGATCCTCCTCTCGGTCGACGAGCGGAAGCGTGCGGCAGAGCGCTTCGTCGAGGCCGCGCGAGGCCGGCTTCAGGTCGCGATTCACGCCGGCGCCCAGACCACGGCAGACACCGTCGAGCTCGCTGCCCATGCGGCGGACTGCGGAGCCGACGCGGTCGCAGTCATCGGGCCGCCGTACTTCACCTACGACGAGGAAGCGCTCTACCGCCACTTCGCGGCGGCCGCGGAAGCCAGCCGGCTCGCTCCCGTTCTACCTCTACGAGTTCAAGGGCCGGGCGGGGTACTCGATCCCGCTGTCGGTGGTCGAGCGGCTCGGCGACCGGGTGGCCGGGCTCAAGGTCTCGAACCAGCCGTTCGAGGCCGTCGAGCCGTACCTCCTCGAGGGGCTGGACGTCTTCATCGGCGCCGAGTCGCTGGTCGACGCCGGGCTCGAGCGGGGCGCGGCGGGAAGCGTCTCCGGCCTCGCGGCCGCCTTCCCGGAAGGGGCAGACCCTTCCAGGCGGGCGTTCCTCGAGCGCTTCCCGTTCCAGGCGGCGCTGAAGACCGTGATCTCGCTCCGCGGCGTCCCCGTGCACGAAGTCGTGCGTCCCCCGTTACGGGGTCTGACCCCGGAGGAGCGCGCCGAGGTGGAGCAGTGGCTCGAATCGTCGTAGCCGGCGCCGGCGCGATCGGGGCCAGCATCGCGTACCACCTTGCGCTCGCCGAGGGCGACCACCAGGTGACCCTCTGCGACAGGAACGGCGTCGCATCGGGAGCGACGGGCAAGGCGATGGGAGGCGTGCGCCAGCAGTTCACGACCGCGCCGGAAGTGCGACTGGCGCAGGCGAGCGCCCGCTTCTTCGCGGAGCTGGGCGCGCCGCTCTTCGAGCAGGTCGGGTACCTGTTCCTGGCGACGACCGAGGCCGGCGTCGAGGAAATGGACGAGCGCGTCCGGCGCCAACGGGAGCTCGGCGTGCCTGTGGAGGACGCCGATCCGGGCGTCGTCCGGGGGCTGCGCACCGACGACGTCCTCAAGGCCGTGGTCTGCAGGGAGGACGGCGTCGCCGATCCGGCCGGCGTGACCCAGCGGCTCGTCCGCGAGGCGAGGAGCCGCGGCGTTCAACTCCGCGAGTACATGGACGCGCGCGACCTGGACGCCGACGTCCTCGTGATCGCCTGTGGCGCGGCGTCGCCTGCGCTGGCGTCGCGGTACGAGGTCGAGCTTCCGATCCGCCCGCTCGTACGGCAGCTCACCGATACCCGCCGGGTCGAGGCGCTGCCGGAGGACCTGCCGATGGTGGTCGAGGCGGAGTCCGGCTTCCACTTCCGGCGGGTCGACGGCGGCCTGCGCCTGGCCATGTCCGAGCCGACGTTGCGCTGGGGCGACAACGCGCAGGTCGACGAGGCGCTCGTCGCGGACTGGCTCGAGCGCGCGGCGCACCGGTATCCGCCCGCCGCGGGCGTGCGCGTCGCCCGCTCCTGGGCGGGCCTCTACGACATGACCCCGGACGCGCATCCGATCATCGGCTGGGTCGCGGACGGCGTCTACGCGGCGTGCGGCTTCTCGGGCCACGGCTTCATGCAGGCGCCGGCGGTCGGCAAGGCGGTCGCGGAGGAGCTCCTCGCCGGCGAATCGTCCTTCGACCTGACGCCCGTACCGGCTCGAGCGCTTCTCCGGCGACGAGATCTTCCCGGAGACCCTCGTCCTCTGACGCCATGACGAGTGCCAGACACTCGTCATGTCCGCGCGGGACCGGCTCGGTGCCTGGCACCGACATGGCCAGATCGTCGCCGGACCCTCAAGCGTGGGCGCGTTCGCCGTCTCGCATCGTCGACCCTCGCACGAGTCGGTGCCACTCCCGCTCGGCACGCCGACCCGCAGAGCCTCCCGACTGCGCGTGCTCCTCGCGTCCGATGGCCTCGGTGCGCTCGGCGCACGCAAGACGGTGTGCTCGTGAGCCGCGATCTCACCGCCGTCGCTCTCACATCTCGAAAGCGGCCGAGGCGCGACAGCTCCTCGATGTCGAAGCGGCCCTCGATCGTGGCCTCGACGTCGAACTCCTCGGTGATGTCGGGCTCCTTGCCGATCAGCTCGCGCGCCCGGCCCGGAAGCGGCTGCCGCGCAGCTTCGACCGATTCCCAGACGTAGATCGCGCCCCAGCGCTCGGTCGCCTCGTCGGAGATCCAGAGCTTCAGCCTCAGGCCCTCCAGCTGCTCGAACTCGTCGACCGACTCGTCCACGAGGTAGCGGCGCAACTCGGCGATCGACGTCTGCGAATCGGCCAGATTCCAGAGGACGAGCCGGACGATCACTCGGTCTTGTCGGGACGGTCGGCCGGCTTGCGGCGGTTCAACCGGTCGAGGAAGGCGTCCCGCAGTGCCTCGCCGCTCACCTTCAGGTGGTACCGCGGCCGCCGAGGCTCGACCTTGACGACCTTCACGAGGCCGGTCGGGTCGCCGTACGAGCGTCCATACGCCTCGGCTTCGCCGATCTCGTGGAGCCTGGCGTCGGACCTCCGGCGGAAGAGGCGCACGGCGAGAGACTAGGACGGCTGGGGGAGCTTCGCCAGCACCTGTTTGATGCTGCGCAGGATGTCGGCCTCGTCGTGGCCGAAATCCTCGAGAAACGACTGCAGCGCGTTGCGCACGAGCCGCAGCTCTTCCTCGGTCAGTTCGATCGTGTGCATGGGGTGAGCCTAACCCCACTCGCGCGGCGGCGATCAGCCCTTTGAACGCTCGATGTCGTCCGCGTATTCGCCGATCGCCCGCTCGTAGCCCGAGCCGTCGCCGAGGCGCCGGGCGAGGAGGGCCAGCGCCTCGCCGCCCCGGCCGGCCGACCAGAGGGAGAACGCGAGGAAGACCGGCAGCGACTGGTGGTCGGGAAAGCGCCGGACCGCGTCCTCGAGCACCGAGACCGACTCGTCGATCCGGTCGACGTTCCTCAGGGAGCTGCCGAGGCCCAGCATCGCCTTCTGGAGCTGCTCGTCGTCCAGGCCTGCCGCGATCGCCTGCTCGTAGTGCGGGATCGCCTCTGCCTCGTAGCCCTCGCGGTCGTACGCGAACGCCTGCTCGAGCTCCTCGCTTCCGCTCACATCCGGAAGATGCCGAACTGGGTGTCCGGGATGGGCGCGTTGAGCGCGGCCGAGATCCCGAGCGCCAGGACGCGCCGCGTGTCCAGCGGGTCGATGATCCCGTCGTCCCAGAGCCTGGCCGTCGAGTAGTACGGGTTGCCCTCGGCCTCGTACTTGGCGCGGATCTCGTCGGGATCGCCTTCTGCTTGGCCGACCATCGTCAGGACTTGTGCGGCCTGCTCGCCGCCCATGACGGAGATGCGCGCGTTCGGCCACATCCAGAGCTGCCGAGGCCCGTACGCACGCCCGCACATGGCGTAGTTGCCGGCGCCGAACGAGCCGCCCGTCACCACCGTGAACTTCGGGACGTCCGCGCAGGCGGTTGCCATCACGAGCTTCGCGCCGTCCCGCGCGATCCCGCCCGTCTCGTACTCGACACCGACCATGAAGCCGGTGATGTTCTGGAGGTAGACGAGCGGCACGCGCCGCTTGCACGCGAGCTCGATGAAGTGCGCGCCCTTCTGCGACGACTCCGCGAAGAGCACGCCGTTCGAGGCGAGGATCCCGACCGGGAAGCCCTCGATCCGCGCGAAGCCGCAGACGAGCGTCTCGCCGTAGTTCTCCTTGAACTCGTGGAAGCGGCTCCCGTCGACGATGCGGGCGATCAGCTCGCGCGGGTCGACCTGCTGGCGGAAGTCCTCGGGGATCAGCCCGTACAGCTCCGACGGGTCGGCGACCGGCTCCTCTGGATGAGCCACGTCCCACGGAGCCTCCTTCCGCCGGTGCAGGTTGCGGACGACGGAGCGGACGATGGCGAGGGCGTGCTCGTCGCTCGTCGCGTAGTGGTCGGCGACGCCCGAGCGGCGGGTGTGCACGTCGGCGCCGCCAAGCTCCTCCGCGGAGACCTCCTGACCGGTCGCCGCCTTCACGAGCGGCGGGCCCGCCGATGAAGATCGTCCCCGTTCCGCGGACGATGATCGTCTCGTCGCTCATCGCCGGGACGTAGGCGCCGCCGGCCGTGCACGAGCCCATCACGGCCGCGATCTGCGGGATCCCCTTTGCGGACATCCGCGCCTGGTTGAAGAAGATCCGCCCGAAGTGGTCGCGGTCGGGGAAGACCTCGTCCTGGAGCGGAAGGAATGCGCCGCCGGAGTCCACGAGGTAGATGCACGGCAGGTTGTTCTGCTCCGCGATCTCCTGCGCGCGCAGATGCTTCTTCACCGTCATCGGGAAGTACGTCCCGCCCTTGACGGTCGCATCGTTAGCGACGATCACGCACTCCTGGCCCTCCACGACGCCGATGCCGGTGACGATTCCCGCGCCGGGCGCCTTGCCCTCGTACAGATCCAATGCCGCGAGCGCGCTGAGCTCGAGAAACGCTGTGCCGGGATCGACGAGCCGGTCGACCCGCTCTCGTGCGGTCATCTTCCCGCGGGACCGGTGGCGCTCGACGGCCTTCTCTCCGCCGCCTCGCGCGACCTGGCCGCTGCGCTGGCGGAGGTCAGCGACGAGCGCTTCCATGCGGTCGCGCCGCTGCGCGAACGACTCGGACTCGCGTTCGACCTGCGACGTCAGCAGCGCCACGGAATGAGCCTAGCCGGGCGGCCGGACCGTGTAGGTCCGGACTTGTGCGTTTCGGATACGTCACAGAGAGTGAGAGGCATGCACGTGCGGCTCAGTGACCCCCGTCTCGCGGAGGAGCTCCTCGGCTTCCTTCGGCGCGCGGACTGCATCGCCGACGTCGGCGAGGTCCAGGCGCACGCGGAGGGCGTTGCCGTCGAGGTCGAGGTTCCCCGGGCCTATGACGAGGATCAGGCGCGGATGGAGGTCTCGCTCTACCTCAGGGTCTGGGAGGCCATGCATCCGGGCTCGGGCGTCGAGCTGCTCGAAGCCACTTAGTCAGGGACCCCTCTCAGGCGCCGTAAGCGCGGCGTCGATCCGGGCGCCGAACGCGGTCGCGCCCGAGGCGTCCGCTGCCTGCTTCGCCTCCTCGAGTAGCCGGCGCGCGTCGTCTGTGCGGCCTTCCTCGCCGGCGATCTCCGCCAGCGTCAGCAGCCCAGCGGCGACGCCGGGGAGGAAGCCGTCCTTCCGCCGGAGCTCGACGGACTCCTCCAGCCCGCGCCTGCCCTCGTCCCGGTTGCCCTGCTCGTACCAGCCGAAGCCGAGATGCCGGATCGCGTACGACTGCAGCAGCGTGTCGCCGTGCGCCTTCGCCCAGTCGTAGGCGGACTGGAAGTGCGGCAGCGAGCGGTCGTTCTCCTCGCGCACGACCTGGTGGACGATCCCGATCCAGAACTCCGCCCAGCTCTCGATCCGCTCGTCGCCGGCCTCGCGGGCCAGCTCGAGCGAGCGGCAGAAGAGCTCCAGCTCGCGGGGATCCTCCTTCCGGTCGGAGAGAAAGGCCGCGTGCAGGATCCGGCCGCGCTCCTGGAGCAGCCGGGCCTCCGCGCGGAGCAACTCCCGCCCGGCCGCCTCGCGTGCCTCGGCGGAGCCTGTGAACAACGCTTGCTCGTTGAGGAGGTCGGCGCGCTCGAACGGATCGTCGGTCAGCCCGAGCGCCTCGTCCCACCGGCCCTGTCCGCGCAGCGTGCGCGTGTCGTCCACGGGGAGTAAGACGTCACGTCGGTTCCGGAGTTGACGAGCTTTGGCGGAGCGATGAGATTCCCATTCGATCTCAGTCGGAAGAGAGGACGCAACAGTCCGTTCGAAGGAGACTTGACGTTGTGCGAGGAAGCCAAGAGCCTGTCATGAACCTCCCCGCCTGGCCGGCCAGAACGACGCTCGTGTTTCTCGGCGCGGCCACCGCTGCCTGGGCGGTCACCGTCGACCGAATGCGCGGGATGGATGCCGGGCCCGGCACGGATCTCGGCGGGCTCGGGTGGTTCCTCGGCGTCTGGGCGGCGATGATGGCCGCGATGATGCTGCCGTCGGCGGTGCCGGCAGCCGTAGCCGTCACCCGAGCGTCTCGAGCCCTGCCGGCAGCGCTCTTCGGCGTCGGCTACCTCGCCGTCTGGACTGCCTTCGGCGTCGTCGCGTACGCGCTGTTTCGTGTTGTGACGTCGTTCGATTTCGGCCGGTTCGCCTGGGACCGGGACGGCCCGTACGCCGCAGGTGCAGTGATCGTCCTTGCCGGCATCTACGAGCTGACGCCCCTGAAGGAGCAGCTGCTTCGCCGCTGCAGCAGCCCGCACGACCCGGGTGAGCGTGGCGCCCTCCGGGCCGGCATCGCGAACGGCCTGTACTGCGTCGGGTGCTGCCTCGGCCTGATGGCCGTTCTTGTTCGCGCTCGGCGTGATGAGCGTGTTCTGGATGGTGGTGATCGCCGCGGTGATCTTCGTCGAGAAGGTGTTCCGGAAGGGACCGCGCTTGACGCGCGCCGTCGGGATCGGCCTGATCGCCCTTGGGCTTTGGGTCGCAGTCTCGCCTTCGACCGTTCCGATGCTGACCGAGCCTGGGCAGTCGCCCTCCATGGAGATGGAGATGCGATAACCGAGCGTCGGCTTCGGAACCGATGCTTACAGACTGTTTACTGAACTTACCGTCTCGTCGTTACAAGTGGTGACGATACTTACCACTGCAACTTGAGACATCGACGCGAGAGGCACCGCACAAATTGGCCGACCCCCTGACAACGGTGAAACGAGCGACAGCGCGCCGCTCCGAGGCCAACGCTTCCTGGCGTGAAGCGATCCGCCAAGCTCATGCCGAAGGCTCGAGCCTTCGCCAGATCGCCGCGGCCGCCGGCGTCTCGCACGTGCGCATCCTCCAGATCGTCAAGCAACGATCAAGCGCCTGAGCCGAGACGCTGCGGCATCTTGGCGGGGCTGGAACACCACAAGAAAGGGACGATGAACTCGAAGAGCACAGCTCGCCGAAGCAGTAGACGATTGCAGGGCCTCGCCGTCCTGTTTGCCCTGGGCGTTTCTGCGCTCACGTTCACCGGCGGCGCTTCCGCCGCGCTGCGCATCGGCGTTTCCGACGACCTCGGCAGGTACCCGGACCAGAGCGCCTGGTTCCTCGACAGCGTGGGCGAGCTCGGCATGACCGAGAACCGCATCTCGGTCAACTTCGACCCCGCCGCGCCGACCACGATCCCGGACCAGTGGCAGCTCGATCTCTACGTCCCGCTCGCAACTCTTCGCGGCGTCCGCCCGGTCTTCTCGGTGTCTCCCACCAAGGCGAAGGCGGTGGCCGAGAATCCCAACGCGCCGCAGCTCTACGCGCAGTACGTCGCGCTCCTGGCGCGCACCTATCCCACCGTCGACGACTTCATCATCGGGAACGAGCCCAACCAGCCGCGCTTCTGGCAGCCGCAGTTCGGGAGCTCGGGGCAAAACGTCTCCGCCCGCTCGTACTACAAGCTGCTCGCCGCATCCTACGACGCCCTCAAGGCTGTCGACCCCACGATCCGAGTGATCGGCCTGGGGCTCTCACCGCGCGGCGGCGACCGGCCGGGCGCTCCGAACAACGTCTCGACCTCCCCCGTCCGCTTCATCAACGCCCTCGGCAAGGCGTATCGGGCGAGCGGCCGCAAGCGGCCGATCATGGACGAGCTCGCGTACCACCCGTATCCGGATCACGACCGGGACCCGCTGATGAAGGGCTACCGCTGGCCGAACGCCGGCGTGCCCAACCTGGGCCGCATCAAGCAAGCGTTCTGGGATGCCTTTCGCGGCACCGCCCAGCCGCGCTTCCCCGAGGGAACAGGATCGGGCGGAATGAAGTTCCGGCTCGACGAGCTCGGCTGGCAGGCCAATGCCGCCCCCTCGGCCGCGTTCGCGTATTTCGGCCGGGAGAGCATCCGGCCGACGAACGAAATCGCGCAGGCGAAGATCTACGGCGACGCCGTCCGCTACCTCGCGTGTGACGCCTCAGTCCATTCGGTGCTCTTCTTCCTGCTGCGCGACGAGCCCAACCTCGATCGCTGGCAGGCTGGTCTTGTCCGTGCGGACGGCACGCGCCGGCCTTCTTTCTACTCGGTCAAGGCCTGCACAGACACGCGGCGGCTGTCAGAGCAAGATGCGCCCCTGGCGCCACACGACCCGCGTCGAGGGCGCCCGGGTGAAGTGGCCGCGCAAGCGGACCCAGCCGGCCCGGAAAGTAGGCCTAGAGCTCGTGCTGAACGCCCAAGAGGACGCTCTCTTCGAGGCCGGCCTCTACAACGCGCGTGGGAAGCGAGTGCTCAAGCGGGTCGGCAGCGTGGACGCCTACCGCTCACGCGTCGTGCGTTTCAACATGCGCTTCCGCCCCGGTCGCTACACCTTGCGCGTCCAGCTCGAGGCGGAGATGAACCGCGCTCGCAAGAGCAGGTTCTCCTCGCAGCTCCGCTTCACCGGCCGAGCGCTAAAACCCGTTCGAACTGAGCGGCCGGCCGCTGAGAAGTCGGTTGTCGGCGCCCTGGCCGGTTGCATCGGGAGCCGATTCTTACAGACTGTTTACCGAACTTACCGTCTCGTCGTAACAAGTGGTGACGATACTTACCGCTGGAAGTGCGCGATCCCCTGACAACCGTGAGACAGCGGCTTCGGCCTTCGCCGGTGATGGTCGGCGCCCTCGCGGCTCTGGTCGCGGTGAGCTTGGCGCCGGTCGCGTCGGCGGCTTCGACCCCACGCGACGCCGCCCTCGTCACCCACAGCTGTCTACGGGCGTACGGGTGGGACGCTGTCCTGGTCGACCGAGGCGTCACTGTCAATGCGGGGGCGCTCCGCAAGCTCTCCGGCTTTCCGTACCGGCCGTGGTACTCGGTGTCGTTCTACAAGAGCGGCGGGCGCGTCTATTCACGCGAGGTTCGGATGAAGATCAACCAGCACGAGGGCAGGATTGCGACGGCCTGCCGTAGTCGCGGCACCGCGACTAGGTAGGTCACCGGTCGCGTCGACCTCGCGGAAGCGGGACATCGTCGCGCCTCAAGAACGCGCTTCGACGAGCCCGGCGCCCCAGGTGGCGATCGCGGTGAACGGCCGAATCACCCAGCCGGCCGCCGCGATCACGAGGAGCACGAAGAAGAGCCCGACCAGGAAGAGGCGCGTCTTGAGCCTGCTGGTTTGCATCGCTAGACGCTCTCGGTGACCGCGCTGCGCCGCGGTCGACGCCGGCCGGGGCATACGTCGCCTGGTAGCCCAGCACCCGGCCGACGGGCGCACCGAGCGCAAGGCCCAGCCGCTGCATCCACGCAGGCGGGAACGGGAGGCGGACGTCGTCGAAGTGGTGCCGCGCGACGACCGCAAGTCGCAGCGGATTCGGCATTCCCTTGCGGTTCGTCTTGCCGTCTGCCGCGAGCCCGAACATCGTCTCGATCAGCTGCTCGAACTGGAGCGCCGGCCGCACCTCGCAGACGAAGTGCGCTTCGTCGTCGCCCGCATTCCAGAACTTGTGCGCCGTCCCGGCCGGAACGGTCACGCGCTGGCCCGGGCCCGCGACGATCTTCTCCCGACCGAGGCGGAAGCCGACGGTCCCGCGCAGGATCTGGAACCGCTCCTCCTGGTGCGGATGGACGTGGGCGGCCGCGACGAAGCCGTTCGGCTTGACGAAGGTCTCGAGCACGACCGCCTCGCCGTTCGTCTCGCGCGAGGTCTTGCGGAAGACGAGCCGCTCGCCGGTGACCGGGTTCTCGATGACGTCTCCTGCCTGAATCATGTGGTTCTCCTTTCGCCGAATGAAGCCTGAGACGATCGGAGATCGCGCTTACCGTTGGTTGACGGCAGACCAATGACGAGCTTTCAGGCTGCCGCAGCCCCGCGCGGCACCGTCGGACTGTAGGGCGGCGCGTGTTTCGAGTCGATCCTCCAAATGGGTGAAATCCGGGCGAGTCTCGACGTGGCTTCCGGGAGGCGAACGGATCACGGCCCTCAACGCCGAGCGCGACGCGCTCTGGACGATCGAGCGGTTCAAGACGAAACTCACCCCCAACGAGCTGCGACCCTGCGTGACCCGCCTCGTCGGCCGATCCCAGCCGCCAACCTGGTCCCTCGTCGCCCCTGGTCGCGCACGTCGACGACGCGAACGCCCGGCGCCGCTCAAGGAGAAGCGGCGCCGGGCTCGCGGTCTAGTTTGCGGCGAGTAGCGGGCAGAGATCGACGCTGTGGCCGATACGGCTGATGAACGAGCCGTCGGTCAGATCGATCTCGATGCGGCCGTTGTTCGTGCTCAGCTCTGGCGGCGATCCGGGCCCGAAGAACCCTGCCTCGCCGAAGAAGAGCCACGGCCCCGTCCCAGTCAGCACATCCCCTGCGGCGGAGATCGTGCCCGGCCCAGAGATGTTCAGCGCGATCGTCTTGCCCGAGTCGAGATTCGTGACCTCGACCTTGAGCGAGCCCGTAAACATGATCGCTCCGCTGCCGAAGATCTTCGTTTGCCCCTTGTTCGTCGTCGCATGGACGAGCACGTCGAAGTCTTCGCAGTACCGGCCGGTCGCATCCGGGAACGGCGACGGCTCGATCACCGGCTTGTCTGCGAATGCGGTCGGAATAAGCAACGCGGCGGCCGCAGCCGCAGCAACGCCGGCGGTAAGTACTTTGCGAATCATCCAGCGGTCCTCCCTCTCCCCCCGAGAGAGCCTAAAAGGGGCTTCAACCCCGCCTCTCAGTAACGGGGAGTGTCCTCCAGTTCTCGTCGCTAGTCAATGGTCTCGACCACGACTTCGCCGTTGCGCTGTCCGTGGTTCATGTCGACTGCGAGCGCGGTCGCCTGCATGGACCGGTACTCGGTCGACCGCACCGACGAGAACTCACTCGCGAACGTTCGCCCGCCACCGTGACGGACGGCGACTTGGGAGGCAGCGCCGAGTAAGTCGGCGAGGACGCCGGCGATCGTGATCACGGCTTCTCCTTCCGCGCGGCGCGTGCCTGCCTAGTCGGCCTCGCCGGCCCGAGGGGGTGAGCCGAACGCCTAAGACGCTTCCCATTTTCCCGGCCAGTCCTGGAAACGCCGAGTGAAACCGGCGCTCTTGAATCGATGACTCCGACGCTCTACGCTCGGGCCGCTCATACCTCTTGCTACGAACGAAGGGAGTCAGATGCGGCTGCGGACAGTCCTCGCAATCGGATGCGCGGTCATCGCGGGAGCAACCCTCGGGGCGTCGAACGCATCAGCAGATCCGTTGAACAACCCGAACGCTGTCTCCGGCACGGCCGTCTGTCAAGGAGTGGGTTCCTTCGAGTTTGTTGCTGTCGGGGCGGTTGCTTTCGTCCAAGGCCAGCGGTTGATCGGCATCGCACATGCCCCCGGGCAGGGAAATCTGGATCTCGTCCCATGCACGGTGACCTCTGGTGGCCAGACGTTCACCCTCTTCGCGCGGTTCGTTGAGCGCGGCTGAGCCGAACACGAACGACGATGGTGCGGGGGCTCAGGCCCCTGCACCTGCATTCGCCGCTGGTTTTACGTAGCCCACGCGATTTCGAATCGGGGAGAGCTTAGGGCCGGGTGGCGAGCCGAACGCCCCGGGCGCTGCAACGCGACCCGGCCCTCTCGAACCTACGAAAGCGACTAACCGCGTCAGCTACAAGGTGACCGGGCCGATGTCGCTACGCGTTGCTATTTCGCCCATCTGATCCTTGCGTCTCCGGTGTAGAAAACCAAAAGGCCCCGTTTCCGGGGCCTTTGCCCTACAGGGGCGACAGGACTCGAACCTGCAACCCCCGGTTTTGGAGACCGGTGCTCTACCAAATTGAGCTACGCCCCTGGGCTTACGCTCGATTGTAGACGCGCCTTTTCGGGCATCACCGAGGCATGACCGACCAACCGCTCGAGGACCGCGAGGACGCCGAGCCGGAGGAGCCCGAAGCCGACGACGACGACGAGAACGACGAGTAGGCTCGCGGCTTGGCCGAGGGCTTCGCAGCGCCGGGCGCAGGGCGTCCTCTTCGGCTTTCTCACTGTCTTCTTTGCCGGGATCGCGGCCGCCGCGTACGGCGCCGAGGCCTGGCCGATCGCCGTCGCCGCCGGTGTCCTCGCCCTCTGGATGGGCGGCCTCGCGATCCGCACCTTCCGCGCGGCTCGTGAGGAGATGGCGCGGTGATGTCGAGGGATCGACCTCAAGCGCCGTATCCTTCCCTAGCTCGTGGCCTCCCAAGTCGAAGACACCCAGAGCCTCTGGCGCTCATTTCGCGGGAAGCCGGACGACAAGGCGCTGCGCGATCGCCTGATCCTCACCTATGCGCCGCTCGTCAAGTACGTAGCCGGCCGGCTCGGCAGCGGGCTCCCCGCGCACGTCGAGGAGGAGGATCTCGTCTCGTACGGCCTCCTCGGCCTGATCGGCGCGATCGAGCGCTACGACCCCGACCGCGACGTCAAGTTCGAGACCTACGCGATCACGCGGATCAAGGGCGCGATCATCGACGAGCTCCGCTCGCTGGACTGGGTGCCGCGCTCCGTCCGCGCCCGCGCCCGCGAGATCGAGCGTGCGATGGCGGGGCTCGAGGCCAAGCTGCATCGCCCGCCAACCGACGAGGAGATCGCGAAGCAGGTGGGGATCACCACCGGGGAGCTCGAGTCCAGCCTCACGGACATCTCCCGCTCCTCCATCGCCGCGCTCGACGAGCTCTGGTCAATCGCCGGCTCGGGCGGCGACCAGGTGGCGCTGATCGACACGATCGAGGACACGGAGGCGCCCTCACCGGAGTCGTCGCTGAGCGCGACCGAGCTGAAGGAAGCGCTCGGCGAGGCAATCGCGCGTCTGCCCGAGCGCGAGAAGCTCATCGTCACCCTCTACTACTACGAGGAGCTGACGCTGCGCGAGATCGGCGAGGTGCTCGGCGTCACCGAGTCGCGCGTCTCCCAGCTGCACACGAAGGCGATCCTGCGCATGAAGGCGCGGCTCTCCGGCGGGCCGCGAACCGACGCCTAGCTTGACCGAGCGCGACCCGGCCGACCTCGCGGCGTACGAGGAGGAGCTGGCGAAGGTCACGATCGGCGGGCCCAGGCCGCTGCTCGGCCCGGTCGAGATCCGCGACTACGACCCCGGCTGGCCGGGCTTGTACGAATTGGAGGAAGCGAGGATCCGATCCGTCCTCGGCGACCGTGTCGTCCGCATCGAGCACGTCGGCTCCACGTCCGTCCCGGACCTGCCGGCGAAGCCGCTGATCGACATCGTGCTCGAGGTGCCGGACTCGGCCGACGAGCCTGGCTACGTGCCTGCGATGGAGGCGGCCGGCTACGTCCTGCGGATCCGCGAGCCCGAGTGGTTCGAGCACCGCCTGTTCAAGGGGCCCGACACGGACGTCAACGTGCACGTCTTCTCGGCGGGATGCGAGGAGGTCGGCCGAATGATCCTGTTCCGCGACTGGCTGCGGACGAATGCCGCCGACCGTGAGCTTTACGCCGCGGCGAAGCGCGAACTGGCCGCCGGCGACTGGAAGTACATGCAGCAGTACGCGGACGCGAAGACGGCCGTCGTCCGCGAGATCATGGCCCGCGCCGAGGCCGCGATCTAGCGCGGGGCGCCCGCACGGGCGCCGTTAAGATCGAGGGCTCAAACGACTCCGAGGAGGACCCGTTCGCATGGCCGCAGTCGAGCCCGGAAAGATCCGCAACGTCGCCGTCGCCGGTCACCGTGGGACGGGGAAGACCTCGCTCGTCGAGGCGATGCTCTTTCAGGCCGGGTCGGTGAACCGGCTCGGATCGATCGAGTCGGGATCCACGGTCGCCGACTGGGACGAGGACGAGCAGCGCCGGCAGATGTCGATCGCCGCGACGCTGTGCCACCTCGAGTGGCAGGGCAGGAAGATCAACCTGATCGACACGCCGGGCGAACCGAGCTTCCAGGGAGACATGATCGCGGCGCTGCGCGTCGTCGAAGGCACGCTGATCGTCGTCTCCGCCGTGATGGGCGTCGAGGTGCAGACGACCAGGGTCTGGTCGCGGGCGGAGGAGCTCGGCCTCGCCCGCGTCCTCTTCGTGAACATGCTCGACCGCGAGCGGGCGGACTTCTACCGCGTCCTCGAGCAGCTGCGGAACACGTTCTCGACCCGCTGCGTCGCCGTCCACCTGCCGATCGGCGTGGAACACGAGGTCGGCGGGATCGTCGACCTGCTGCACATGACGGCATACACGAGCCCGGAGGGTGGCAAGGAGTCGGCGCCCGGCGAGATCCCCGCCGAGATGGCCGACCAGGTGGCGAAGTACCGCGAGCAGCTCCTCGATTCCGTCGTGGAGACGGACGAGGGTCTGATGGAGCGGTACCTCGACGGCCAGGAGCTCTCGGCAGAGGAAGTGGCGCACGCGCTGAAGGACGCTGTGACGCGCGGCGAGATCTTCCCCGTCGCGTGCGGCGTCGCGACCAAGAACCTCGGGACGACGGCCACGCTCGACCTGCTCGTCGAGGGAGTGCCGTCGCCGGCGAAGAAGGACTTCGACGTCCACATCGACGGAGCCTCGAGCGCCGCCTTCGTCTTCAAGACGGTGGCCGACCCGTTCGCGGGCCGCATCAACGTCTTCCGGGTGATCGAGGGCACGGTGTCGTCGGACTCCACGCTCGTGAACGCGCGCTCGCACAACAAGGAGCGGGTCGGGCAGCTGCTGAGGCTCCAGGGGAAGGAGCACGACCAGGCTGCCGAGTTCGGCCCCGGCGATCTCGGCGCGGTGGCGAAGCTGAAGGACGTGCTCACCGGCGACCTCCTGCTGGACAAGGAGACCGGCGCCGAGCCGCCGTCGATCGAGTTCCCGGAGCCCGTGATGAGCTTCGCGATCTCCCCGAAGGCGAAGGGCGACGAGGAGAAGCTCGGCACTGCCATCCGGCGGCTGCACGAGGAGGACCCGACGCTGATCCTGCGCCGCGACCAGCAGACCGGCGAGCAGCTGCTGTCGGGCCTCTCGCAGATGCACGTCGAGGTCGCGGTCGAGCGCGTGAACCGGCGCTTCGGCGTCGAGGTCGACCTGCGCCCGCCGCGGGTCCCCTACCTCGAGACGATCCGCAAGGAGTCCAAGGGCCACGGCCGCTACAAGAAGCAGACCGGCGGCCGCGGGCAGTTCGGCGACTGCCACATCCGGCTCGAGCCGCTCGAGGGCCACACCGGCTACGAGTTCGTGGACAAGATCGTCGGCGGCGTGATCCCGCAGAGCTTCCGTCCGGCCGTGGACAAGGGGATCCAGGAGGCGATGGTGCACGGCGAGCTGGCCGGCGCTCCCATCCAGGGCGTGCGGGTCGTGCTCGTGGACGGGACGTACCACAACGTCGACTCCTCCGAGATGGCCTTCAAGATCGCCGGCTCGATGGCGTTCAAGGAGGCCTACGCCCAGGCCGACCCAGTGCTGCTCGAGCCGATCATGGAGGTCGACGTCACGGTCCCGGACGACGCGGTCGGAGCCGTCAACGGCGACCTGAACTCGCGCCGTGGGCGCCTGCACGGGATGGAGCCGACCGGCAGCGGCATGACCTCGATCAAGGCCGAGGTGCCGATGGCGGAGATGCTGACCTACTCCCAGTCACTGACCTCGATGACCGGCGGGCGCGGCGACTACCACATGCACTTCGCGCGCTACGAGGAAGTGCCGACGCACGTGGCGCAGAAGGTCATGGCCGAGGCGGAGAAGGAAAAGGAAGAGGTCAAGGTCTGAAGCACCGGCTGACGCATCGCGGCGCCGAGAAACGCGCCGAACGAGAGCGGCAGGCCGGGCTCGACCCGGACGACGAGGCTGCGCGCTGGCTGGCGGAACACGATCCGCCGCCGGAGCCGAAGACGCCGAAAGCGGCGAGCAAGTCGAAGCACGTGCACCGCTGGCGTCAGCAGCGCGAGCGCTCTTAGGGCGTCCGGCGCAGCGCGCCGACGTAGCACGCCGATCAGGACGAGCGGCCCGCCGAGGAGCAATCCCACGCCCAGCGGCTCGTCGTCGAGCCAGGTGGACAGCGCCACCGTGACGACGGGGATGAGCACGAACTCGTACGCGGCGCGGGATGCCTCCCAGTGCCGGAGCACGACCAGGTAGAGCACGAAGACGAGGACCGACCCGACGGGTACGAGATAGGCGAGCGCGAGCCACGTTTCCGTTTCGCTGCGGGAGCTCGAACGTGTCTCTCGCCAGCAGTGACCCTGCAGCAGCAACACCGCCCCAGTGCCCATCGCGACGGCGTTCATCGCCACCGGGTGAACCGGCGGGAACCGGCGGACCAGCACGGCGGCCTGGGCAAAGCACAGGGCGCTGCCGACGAGAGCGAGGAGCGAAAGGGCCGGCACGTCGTCCCGCAAGGTTGGCGTTGGACATGACGGCGATTCCGGCGAGCGCGAGCAAGACCGCCGATCACGGCGCTGAGGCGAATGCGCTCCTGGCGCTGAAGGACGACGAGAAAGAGCGTGGCGAGCGGGACGAGCGCGAGCACCGTCTGGCCGAGCCCGGCGTGGACGTCCACCAGCCCGTAGTAGGCGAGCGCGAACGCGCCGCCGATGCCGAACGCCCCGTAGAGCATCGCGCCGGCCAACGCTCGTCCCCGCGGCGGGCTCACGCGCAGGATCGCCATCAGCGCTGCGAGGAGCGACGCGGCGAGCGCGAAGCGGAGACAAGCTCCCCAGAGAGGATCGAGCTCGCGGTTGCTGAACCGGATCGCGACGCGCGTTTCCGCCCGCGAGGATCGACATTGCGAAGAACGCCGCAAGCGCCGTGCGGTCGTCGCTGCCGTTCACACGGCAACACTACGAGCAGGAGCGAGGGCTCAGGGGCGGGCCGAAGCCCGCCCGCCAAACCTCGCTAGACCGTGGCGGTGGCCTCCTGCGTCTCGCCGGCGCCGCTGTCGCGCAGCCGCTTGATCAGATCCGAGACGTCGGCGAGCTCCTGCTCGAGGTCACGCTGGTACTCCTCCAGCCGCTCGAGGACCTGCTCGCGGTCGTACCAACCGCGGCCGATGCCATGGTGGCGCCGAAAGCCGCGATGACGATGTCGTCTTCCGTGCATGTTCACCTCCTCTCTCCGTACCGGGTGAGAAATCCATCCAGCCGCGTTTGCGAATCTCGCAACGCGCTAGCCCACTGGTCGAGGAGCGCGCGCCCCTCGTCCGTCAGTTCGTAGACCCGCTTGCTCGGCCCGGACGCCTTGTCGTCCCACTCGGACCGGACGATCCCGTCGGATTCGAGCAAGCGGAGAAAGCGGTAGAGGTTGCCCATGTCGACCCGCTCGCCGGTGAGCTCGGGCAGCTGCTCGAGCAGCTCGTAGCCGTGCACCGGGCGCTCGCGAAGGAGGAGCAGGACGGCCGGCTCGGCGAAGCGCTCGACCCTTGCCCGAACCTCGAACTCGCCGGGCGCCGTGCGCCGGCGGACCCGTGAATGACGATGGCGCCTCATAAATGTAAAACACACATGTAGAACGCCAGCGTAGCTGTCGGGGGCCGCTCTGCGCTGGGCTAAGATCGTCGGCTCATGCAGATCACAGGGCAAGCGGCCATCTGCACCTGCGCCATCTGCGACCGGAGCCTTCTCCAGGGTGAGCGCGCGGTCAGATACGCGCCCGACGGGCGCGAGTTCGTCGACGTCTGCCCGCTGTGCCAGGAGATCGCGGCCGAGTACGGCTGGACGAAGGAAGGGAGCCCGACGACGCCGACCGTGCCCGTTCAGCGCCGGCGCCGCAGAGGGCTGCTCCAGTCGATCTTCGCGCCGCTCCAGTCGGCACCGGAGGAAACCGTCGCCTCGGAGCCGATCCTCCGCAGGCTGAGCGAGCCAGAGCTCCAGACGGTCGAGGCGGCCGACCTCTACAACGCCAGCGACTACCGCCGCACGATCGGCGGCGTCGCAAAGTCCCTCGGCGAGCCCAGGGCGAGCATCCTCCCGCTCGTCGGGCGTGAACCAGGAGCTCCTGATCACGATCGCCTGGGACATCACCTGGTACCAGTACCGCGTCTCGCCCGAGTCGGCCCAGCCCGTGAAGCTCGAGGCGCGCGGACACGAGCTCGGTGACCTCGACGGCGCCTTCCAGGGCTGGAACGCGACGATCCAGCCGGACGGCAAGATCGTCCCGCAGATCGCGCGCCTCTAGCGGAGCACGATGATCTACTGCGTCATCCCAGCCGAGCTCGCCGACGAGCTGTTCGACAAGCTGACCGAGTACTACAAGGACAACCCGAACGTCGAGGTGATCGTCGACCGGCGCACCGGCCCGGACCGGCGAAGGGGCACGCGCGGGGGCGGCAAGCGGGAGATCCGGGACCGCCGTCGGCCGAGGGCGCCGGGAACCTTCCTCGGCACCGACCCGCCTGAGTAACCTACGCGCCGTCATGGCGCTGATCGGGTCGAAGACCTTTCAGAACTCCATCGCAGGCGAGTGGGTCGACGCCGTCTCCGGCGAGACGTTCGAGTCCACGTCGCCCGCGAACGGCGAGGCGATCGGGACCTTCCCGCTCTCCGGTGAGGAGGACGTCAACCGCGCCGTCGCCGCCGCGAAGGAGGCGTTCGAGGAGTGGCGCCTCGTCCCGGCGCCGAAGCGCGGCGAGATCCTCTTCCGCTTCGGCGAGCTCCTGCGCGACCAGAAGGAAGACCTGTCGCAGCTGATGGCCCGCGAGATGGGCAAGGTGCTCGCCGAGGCGCGTGGCGACGTCCAAGAGGCGATCGACATGGCGTACTACATGGGCGGCGAGGGTCGGCGCCTCTTCGGCCAGACGACCCCGTCGGAGCTCCGGGACAAGTTCCAGATGAGCGTGCGGATCCCGATCGGCGTCATCGGCGTGATCACGCCGTGGAACTTCCCGATCGCGATCCCGTCGTGGAAGACACTGCCGGCGCTGGTCGCCGGGAACACGATCGTCTTCAAGCCCGCGACCGACACGCCGACTCTGGGCCAGCGCTACGTGGAGCTGCTGCTGGAGGCCGGCCTGCCGGCCGGCGTGCTGAACATCGTCCACGGCGGCGGCGGCGCGGTGGGGGAGAGCCTTGTCCGCCATCCGGACGTCCGCGTGATCTCGCTGACCGGCTCCCGCGAGACCGGCGTCGCCGTCCTGAAGGCGGCCGCCGACGGCCTCAAGCACGTCCACCTCGAGCTCGGCGGCAAGAACGCGATCATCGTCCTGGACGACGCCGATCTGGACCTGGCCGTCGAGGGCATCATCTGGTCGGCGTTCGGCACCTCGGGCCAGCGCTGCACGGCCGCGAGTCGCGTGATCGTCCAACGCAGCGTCTACGAGGAGCTGCAGTCGAAGCTCGTCGCGGCTGCGGAGAAGCTGCGGCTCGGCTACGGCTGGGAGGACGACACCGACGTCGGCCCGGTCATCAACCAGCGCTCGCTCGAGAAGATCCACTCGTACACGGAGATCGGGAAGGACGAGGGCGCGAAGCTGCTGACCGGCGGCGAGGTCGCGTCCGGCAACGGCCTTTCAGATGGCTTCTATTACCGGCCGACGATCTTCGGCGACGTCGAGCCGGGGATGCGGATTGCCCAGGAGGAGATCTTCGGCCCGACCACCGCGCTGATCCCGGTCGACTCGTTCGACGAGGCGATCCAGGCGGCGAACGGCGTCAAGTACGGGCTCTCGTCCTCGATCTTCACGCGCGACGTGAACAAGGCGTTCCGCGCCATGCGCGACCTCGACACCGGGATCACGTACATCAACGCCGGCACGATCGGCGCCGAGGTGCACCTCCCGTTCGGCGGGACGAAGGACACCGGCAACGGCCACCGCGAGGCCGGCCAGGCCGCCCTGGACGTCTTCACCGAGTGGAAGTCGATCTACGTCGACTACTCGGGCCGGCTCCAGAAGGCCCAGATCGACGCGGCCGAGTAGCGCTGGACGAGCCCGTCGATCTCGCGCAGAAGCTCTCGACCTTCGACGAGCACTTCCAGCCGCGGATCGTCGGCTACTACAACGAGAACAAGATCCAGGTCGGGAAGATCAAGGGCGAGTTCGTCTGGCACTCGCATCCCGACACGGACGACTTCTTCCTCGTGCTGAAGGGACGGCTCACGATCAAGCTGCGCGACCGGGACGTGCGAGCTCGGCGAGGGAGACCTCTTCGTCGTCCCTCGCGGCGTCGAGCACTGTCCGGTCGCGGACGAGGAGGCGCACATCCTCCTGATCGAGCCCCGCGGGACGCCGAACACCGGCGACGCGGAGGCTCAGCCGGCGCCCGAACGGGAGATCTAGTCCGTGGAGGTGCGCCTTCTCGGCACCGGCGGCTGGCTACCGACAGACGTCCGCGAGACCTCGTGCGTGTACATGCGCTCCGGCGGGGACGTCTTGCTGCTCGACGCGGGCACCGGAGCCCGGCGCCTCGTCACGGAGCCAGAACTCCTCGATGGCGTCGAGCGGCTCCGGGTCGTGCTCTCGCATTTCCACATCGACCACGTCTTCGGCTTCACCGCACTCGCCGGCCTCGAGCTCGACCGCGAGATCTGGATGCCGGCTCGCCTCCTCGCCGGAGTTCCGGCCAGCGACTTGCTCGAGCGGCTCGTGGGCCCGCCGTTCTTCTCTGTCGCCGGAGAGGCCGGAGAGGCTCGCGAGCTCGAAGGCGACACCGAGATCGGCCCCTTCAGGATCGAGATCCGTGTTCAGCCTCAGCATCCCGGCAAGACCATCGCCGTCAAGGTCGACCGGAGGCTCGCCTATTGCACCGACACCGCTTACGACCCTGAGAACGTCGACTTCGCACGGGGCGCATCCATCCTCCTGCACGAGTCGTTCTGGCCCGGCGACACGACGGACGACCCCGGCCACACGGCGGCGGGCGAGGCCGGCCGGATCGCCGCTGAGGCCGGCGTCGAGCGTCTCGTGCTCATGCATGTCAACCCTGAAAGCGGCGCCGACGAGGAGCTCGTCGCCGCGGCCCGAGCTCACTTCCCGGCGTCCGAGGTCGGCCGCGACGGGCTCGTGCTTGTGTGAAGGTGAGGGTATGAACAGGAAGCTTGTCGTCTTCGTGCCGCGCGAGGCCCTCGACAATGTGCGCACCGCGCTTTTCGATGCGGGGGCAGGGCGGATCGGGGAGTACGAGCACTGCTCCTGGTACGCGGCCGGAACGGGGACGTACCTCGGCGGCGAACGGTCGTCGCCGACGATCGGTGAGCGGGGGAAGGAACAACGGGTCTCGGAGCTTCGTCTCGAGACGGTCTATCCCGAGGAGCTCCATGACGAGGTCATCGCCGCCCTCCGGCGCTCGCATCCCTACGAGGAGCCGGCGTTCGACATCTACCCGCTGCTGTGAAGGCGACGCTCTGGACGGACGGCGGGGCGCGCGGCAACCCCGGCCCGGCGGCCTACGGCTACGTGCTCGAGGCGGACGACGGCACGGTGCTCGCCGCGCACGGCGAGGCAATCGGGACCGCCACGAACAACGTCGCCGAGTACCGGGCACTGATCGCCGGCCTCGAGAAGGCGGTCGAGCTCGCCGTGGACGAGCTCGAGGTCGTCTCCGACTCCGAGCTCCTCGTCAAGCAGATGCGACGCGAGTACAAGGTCAAGAAGGAGACGCTCCGCGACGCTTCACGAGGAGGCGTCCGACCTCGCGCGCCGTCTCGGCTCGGTGCGGTACCAGGCGGTCCGGCGGGAGCACAACGAGCTGGCCGATCGGCTCGTGAACGAGGCCCTGGACGCCGCAGGAGGCTAGAGAAACCCGGGGCTATACTGGCTGCAGTTCGCGGATGTAGCTCAGTTGGCTAGAGCGTCTGCTTGCCATGCAGAAGGTCGTGGGTTCGAGTCCCATCATCCGCTCTCCGGAGAACCCCCGCTCAGGCGGGGTTTTCTGTTGAGGAGTCGGGGCGGTGTCCGGCGAGGACGTGCCCCACTAGTGCCCTAACATCGCTCGGCTGCGCGTAGGAAGCGTTTTGCGCCACGAGCGCGTCCAAGCCGTCCGCTGATGGGCCGGGAGGCTGGGAAGCGTGCTAGGCGTTCGGCTCGCCACCCGGCCCCTCCGGCCGTTCCTGCGCGGCGCCGTTGTAAAAGCCTCGGCCGCCGGATATGGTCAGAAAGATGCGGCGTGCGCTGATTGCGGCCAGTGCCCTTGCGGTAGCCGTCACGGCTGTCGTGGCTTTGCCGGCCTCTGGCGCGGGACCCCGGTGGAAGACGGTAGGACCGATCGGAGTGTCCTTCCGCTGCAGCTTCAACCCGTGCGTGGTCGGCGGTTCCGGCCGGATCCGGGCTGTCGGGGTGAGGCTTCCGCCCAAGAAGGGCGGCAGGGCCAAGGCGACGTGGTACAGGACGGTCGGTCGCCACGCACCCAGTCGGATGAGCCTGACCTACAAGGGCAAGACCATCCGGATCCCTAACGGCGCCATCGACCGGTGGGAAGAGGTCGAACCAGTGATCGAATACTTGTTCGGCTTTAACGTGAAGCAGCCGAACGGCTCTCCGTTCCTCACGACCGGCGTCGGCACCGGCACGCTGAGGTTCTCTACGCTCGCCACCGGTGCCGTGAGCATGCGCGTCCCGCTCAAGATCACACAGCGCGACTAGGCGGACGCTCTAGGCCGTTTTTTGCGCGGCGCGGTGGCTCGCCGCCCAGCCCTATCTCGACGGGTCGCAGGCTGTCATGCTCCCTCCGTGATACGACACTCACGAAGCTGGTCTGGCTCCTGCTCGCGATCATCTTGATCCTCGTCTACCTCTCCAGTCAGACCTACATGAGCGGCTAACGGCGTTCGGCTCGCCACCCGGCCCCTCGATCTCGTACCACCCTCCGCGACCAATCGGCAGGCTCCACGTTTGGTACGGGCGGTTTTCGTCTCCCGAGGGGCGGGGTGGGGATGCCCGCGACCTGCCCAGGAGTGCGCTGGGCGCGAGTTTCAAAGCGAGTCTCGTTGTCGAGCCGGAGCGAGTTACGAACTCAGTCGAGTGCCGCCTCCAGCGCCAGGTCGCGGCCGGCGAAGTAGTCGGTCGATCGCACCGGCACCGGGAGATCGGGCTCGAGCGCAAGCCGTTCGTCGCTCTCGCCCGCCGTCGTCCAGCTCACGGTTGCCACGTAGGCCACGAGCCTGGCCTCTGGAAGCAGCATCTGGCGAGCGTCGCCGTAATGGTTTGGTGAGGCGCCGGTCGGCTCCCCGACGAACTGTGCCGGCGTTCGCCGCTCGAGATCGAGGACCAGCTGCATCGCCGCGGAGAAGGTCGATCGACCGATGAGGACGCGCAGTCGTTTTCCGAGCTCGTGTGTGGCGCGCTCGAGCACCGCCAGCAGTGGCCCGTAGGTCGTGTTGTCCCCGCCGCCGTTCAGGCGCAAGTCCAGCAGGACCTGCTCGATTCCCCGTTGGCCGACAAGCGCGTCGACGTCGCCCGCGAAGCCGGTGAGATCGCCGCGCGTGAGCTCGTACGCCACATAGGCGGCCTCGCCGTTCCGGAGCGTTGCCGTCCAGTGCGGCCCCTCGCGCCTGCGGCCGAACATGAGCTCGGTCCGGTGTGGAAGACGCGGGGCCCACCCGGGGAACGCGTCCCGCAGCCGCGCGTACCACTCGGGCACGGGAACGGGATCCAGCACGACCCGCACCGATCCGGACCGGCCGCGGAAGTCGAAGGGCACGGACGTGGGTGCCTGGAGGAGGCCGCGGAGCACCTCGGCGGTCACGAGATACAGCGGCCGTCGAGCGCGCACCGTCCACCCGTTGTCGCGCGCGACGAGGGGCTGCAGTCGTGCGAGGAGCTCCTCGACCGGCGTTCCGGCCACCGCCTCGAGCTGGAAGCCGACGAGGTCGCGATCGACGGCCGAGGCCACGACGAAGACGCCGTCCTCGAACTCATAGAGTGCGATCGGGTACAGGTGCAGGGGGTCGGGATGCTCGTCGGCCGGGAAGATCACGGTGTGGCCGTTACCGTGGCCCAGCAGCGCGGCGAGCCGCATCAGCTCGACGACGGCGACACTTCGATCCCCACCCGTGACCTGCCTCGCCGCCGCGTCCACCCGGGCCGCGAACTCGTCGCCGGCGACGTACCGGAAGGGGCACGGATGCCAGGCCGCGATGGACTCGCCGAGCGCCGAGCCGTCCCATCGCGTGCCGCCGAGCACGCGGGCAGTATCCACGCTGGGCCCGATTTGCATCTCGCCCCGATGACGAAAGCACGGCTCCCCTATGCGCCTTGGATGACCAAGCGACAGCTGGGAACGGAGCCCAGTGGTTTGCTGCGTAGGCAGCTTGACCTTCGCAAGTCCAGGGGAGATAGTCGCCGCGACCCAGCCGCCCACCAGGGGAGAGTGAGATGAAACGAGTTGCTGCCTGCCTGCTGGTCGCCGCCTGTGCGCTCATCGCGACGCCCGCCGGCTACGCCGACGACGACGGCGAACGGCATAGGGGCAAACGAAACGCTCTTGAGCTAAGCGTCGTCTCGAGCCCGGCGCACCTCGTGTCCGGCGGAGACGCCCGCATCGAAGTGGCCGTGCCGGCGCGCGTGCCGCTCTCGGCCGTGACCGTCAAGTTGAACGGCACGAACGTGACCTCTGCGTTCGCAGTCGATCCCGAGGGAAACCACCAGCTGGAGGGCGTCGTGACGGGGCTTCCGCTCGGCAAGAGCACGCTCGTCGCGCGCACGTCCGGCCCCGGCAGGAGTCTCGGCGGCACCGGGAATCGCTGACGCTCGTCAACCACGACATCCAGGGGCCGATGTTCTCCGGCCCCCGCCAGGTGCCGTTCGTCTGCGCGACCGCGAACAACGCCAACGGCTTCGGGCTGCCGCCGATCCTGCAGTCCGAGACGTGTGAGACGGCGACCGTCGTCTCCTTCCGCTACCGCTCGACGACGAACCAGTGGCTGGACTACAACCCGGCCTCCCCGCCGGCGCCCTCCACCATCCAGCAGGTGACGACCCTCGACGGCGAGACAGTGCCGCTGATCATCCGCTGGGAGCGCGGCGTCATCAACCGCTTCATGTACTCGATTGCGATGCTCTCGCCGGCGTCACAGGGCCCGGCACCGGACTTCAGCGCCTGGAACGGCAAGCTGCTCTACAGCTTCTCGGGCGGCGTCGCCATCGGGCGCACCCAGGGCGCCGCCAGCAGCGGCGACATGCTCCACCTCGCCGGCCTCGGCATGGGCTACGCCGTCATCTACTCGTCCGGCAACCGGACGAACACGCACTACAACCTCCAGCTTGGCGGCGAGACGGCGATCATGGTCAAGGACCGCTTCGTCTCTGCGTATGCGGAGCCCGAGTACACGATCGGCGTCGGCGGCTCCGGCGGCGCGATCCAGCAGTACGTCTACGGCCAGAACCACAAGGGCCTGCTCGACGGCGGCGTGCCGCAGTACTCGTACTCGGACATGGTCACGCAGACGATCCACGTCGGCGACTGCGAGCTGCTCGAGCGCTGGGCGGACTCCAAGGTCATCGCCGACCCGCTCTCGATGTGGAGGACCTGGGTCAACCGCTCGCTGATTGAGGGTCTGAGCACCTCGGCGACGATGCCGAACCCGTTCGCCGGCCTGATGCCGTACATGCCGACGCCCGGCTCGAGCGAGTGCATCAACGGCTGGCGCGGGCTCTCGCCGCTCGCGCTCAACCCGCACTTCGGCTCCGCGCCCGGCTACAACCCCGCCGTGCACGGGCCGGTCGAGTGGACGCACTGGGCCGACCTGGTGAACATCTACGGGCGCGACGAGACCGGCTTCGCGCGCTCGCCGTGGGACAACGTGGGCGTGCAGTACGGCCTCACGGCGCTCCGGGACGGCACGATTACCCCGACGCAGTTCCTCGACCTGAACGCCAACCTCGGCTCGTGGAAAGAGCCGAAGGACATGGTCCAGGAGGGTTGCCCGTTCGTGCCAACGGCCTGCCCCGGCTCAATTGACGTCTGGAGCGCGCGCAACATGAACCTCTCACCCGACGGCGGCGTCACGCCCGCCGCACGGCGGGAGGGCGATCGCAAGGCGCAGTACGCCGCCTACCGCTCCGGCATGGTGTTCCGGGGCAAGCTCGACATCCCGGTCATCGACTGGCGCCACTACCTCGAGGCCCGGCTCGACATGCATCACACGCACCAGTCGTTCGCAACGCGGCAGCGGCTCCTGAACTACGACGGCGACGCGTCGAACCAGATCATCTGGTTCACCGACGCCCGCCCGGCCGTGGCGTTCGACCAGACGCCGCAGGCGTTCCTCGTGCTCGACAAGTGGCTCGCGAACATCAAGGCGAACCCGAGGAAGAGCGTCGCCGAGAACAAGCCGGCCGACGCTGTCGACGCGTGCTTCGCGACGAACGGCTCGCTGCTCGCGAAGGGCGACGGCGTCTGGAACGGCATCCTCGACGACGGCCCGAACGGCGCCTGCACGAGCGTCTTCCCGCTCTACTCGAGCTCGCGGATCGTCTCGGGCGGCCCGATCGAGGGAAGCGTCTTCAAGTGCCGGCGGCAGTCGGTCAAGCGGGCATTCCGGCGCGGGGTCTACGGCGCGTGGCAGCCGACCGACGCCGAGGTCGCGCGCCTGCAGGAAATCTTCCCGACTGGCGTCTGCGACTACTCCAAGCCGGACGCGGGCCTGCCGCCCGAGCTCCGGCGCGGAGACGACAACGACGACGACGATTAGCGTCCAGGCGGGGCGGCCGCTGCGGCCGCCCCGCCTTCCCGCTCCTTCGCCTCGCGTACAGTGGTCGATCTCGATGCTGCGTCAGTGGCTTGACAAGCTGCTCGGGCGTTCGTCCGACGCCGAAAGCGCCGAGGAGGCTCGGGCGGAGGCTGCAATCGAACGGCAGAGGCTCGACAGGGCAGGCAATCGCGTGATGGGAGTCGGAGGCGACTACGGGGGCACGGTGCCCGAGGCGCGGACTCCCGAAGACCGACGACCGTACGACTAGGTACGGCGCTCGAGTCAGTACCCTCTCCCTAACGCAGACGACGTCGTCAGTCGAAGAAGGGGTCCTGTGGCATTCGTCTCCGATCTCCGTCGCCTCGCGCTTGGCGCGACACTTGCCGCCGCCGCCTGCGGGGCGCTGATCGCCTCGCCCTCGGCGGCGTCGACGGTCTGCCCGACCGGGGCCAGCACGCTCGCCGTCGTCGATTGCGCGGACGGGCCGCGCGTCGCGTCGCTCGACCCGCGCTACCGCTCCGGGAGAGCGCGCTTCCGGCTGAGCGCGACGACCGTCACGCCGTGCCGGGCGACCGAGCTCGTCTTCTACGCCGCCCGCGACTGGCTGCGCCTCGCGCCGAAGCTCGCCGAGCGCGCCTCGCCCTGCGCCGACTACTACATCTCGGTTCCGCCGCTCGTCTCCGACAAGGCGAACCCGCGGCCGAACCAGGCCCACCGGATCCGCGCGCTCGGCCCGCGATTCCACGCGATGGCCGAGATCCACTGGGCGACCTGGCAGCGCTGGGTGCGGGATACGGGCCGGACGTGGTTCGACGCCGGCGTCGAGGCACGGCGGCGCATGGCTGCGGCCGGCTACGACGTCGAGCGAGGAGACACCTGGGCGGTCAACGAGTTCCCGTCCAGCGTCCGGCGCGACCTCGGCACGGCCCGCGAGGATGCGCGCACGTTCGTCAGCGGCCTGTACGAAGGCGACGGGCGTCCGGCGCAGGGTGCGGTCTTCGTCATCGGCGTGATGCACGGGACGAAGGACGCGTCCGCCTACAAGGCGACGATGAAGTCCTGGCTCTCCGACGCGCCGTTCTGGCTCGACATGCAGCGCACCGTCCGCTTCTGGGCGCAGGAGGTCTACGGCGACGTACGGCGCTGGGGCGTCCCGGGCGCCGCGCCGGAAGCCCGCCGCGAGTACCTCAACGACTTCCTCCAGCACGCCGCGAAGCTCGGCGCCGTCGCACCGAACCCGTTCGGCGCCGCTCGTGCCTTCCTCTCGTACGCACACACGCCGATCGGGAACGCCGGCTGGCAGTGGCCGGCCGGCCTGGGCTGGACGATGGTCTCAGGCGACCAGATGCGGCACTTCGTCTCGTCGCAGACGTACGCCTTCCGCAACTTCGCGGCAACCAGGCCCGGGCCCGATCGCTTCGGCTTCGCCTGGGCGCCCAACAACGAGACGGGCCTGTCGAACGCCGCGTTCGTCTCGCAGACCGGGCAGCTGCTCGACCGCCTCGGCACCGCGCTCCGCGACTCGAGCAGCGAGTGGCGGCTCGACCCCGGGATCCACGCCTGCGCAGCGCTCGGGCTCGACTGGTGCCGCGCCGATGTCGAGGGCGCGACGTTCACCCACGCCTGGCGGATCTTCTCGGCGTGGAGCGACCTGCGCGCGACCGGTCCGGGCGTCCACCGGCGGCTCGTCACCACCGTACGGACGCTCGTGCGGCGCACGCAGCCGCGCCGAAGACGCTAGCCGGGCCCTTCCGCCTCAGTGGCCGGGCATCCGCGACACGTCGGTGCCGCCCCTCGGCACTCCAGGGTCGCCGGTTCCGTTGATGAGGAAGTAGAGGATCGTCCCGAGGACCGGGAGGATGAGGACGATGAGGATCCACGCCGCCGTCTTGCCGGCCGTCCGCGAATGCCTCCGCCGAATGATGTCGACGATCGCCGCGATCCACAGGATCAGGACGAGGACGCCGAGCAGCCACCAGAACCACGACATTTTGCGCTCCTTCCGCTAAAGAACCCGGAACCAGGGTACGGGCCCGATCGGACGCGCGCCTCACCCGCCTCGGATGAACCCGAGCGGTTTCAGACGCAGGTGCGGTCGAGGCCGGCGATCGCTTCGCGCTCGAGCGCCGGAAGGCCTTCGTGGTGGCCGAACAGCGCGAGCGTCCCGCAGAGGAACAGCGACAGCACCCGCGCCCGCAGCAGCCGTTCGTCCGTCACCACGCCGTAGGCGTCGAGGAAGACGCCGCGCGTGTCCGGCGGCAGGGACGACCAGAAGAGCACGAGGTCGACCGCCGCGTCGTTCCGTGAGAGATCGACCCAGTCGATGACGGCTGCCGGCCGCCCGTCATCTCCCACCAGGAGATGCCGGAGGTGGAGGTCGCCGTGGCAGACGTTGACCGGTTCGGGAGGAGCGATGCGCTCTGCCTCGACCAGGAGCTCTTCGACCAGAGGCGGCGGCTGCCAGAGGCGCTCCTGCTCGAGCCTGCTCATCCGGTCGCGGGTCCGCTCGACTCGGAAGGGCATGTCGGCGCGGCGGACCGGGTCGAGCGGGAGGTCGGCGTCGACCTCGAGCCCGTGCAGCGCGCTCAGGAACTCGGCGAGCGGAAGCGCGAGCCTCGCGCGCGTGTCGTCGTCGAGATTGGCCTCCGCGAGCTCTCGGCCGGGGAGAAACGGCGCTCCGTAGAACGGCCAGCGGAATGCGTCGGACGGCTCGCCGACGAGCGTCGGCACCGGGATCGGCAGGGGCAGGAGCGGCGCCAGCGCGGGGAGGTGGGCGATCTCGTTCCGGAATCCCGGAATGACCATCTCCCTGCGCGGGAACCGGAAGGTCCAGCGCTCGTCCACCAGGTAGACCGTGGTGTCCCAGCCTTCGCCGAGCAGCCGAAACGACCGCTGTTCGACCTCCGGGAACTGGTCGCCGATCAGCCGCCGGGCGAGCGGCTCGTCGACGCGGACCTCGGGCGCCCACTCCTGCACCGGGCGAGCGTACGGCTAGGGGCCGGTCTCGGCTCCTTCGACCGGCGGGCCCTCGATCTCCAGCACGTCGGCGAGCCAGTCCAGCTGGTCACGCTGCGCCTTCGGGATTGCGAGATCGTGGCCGGCGTCGTACCAGCCGACCTTCTTCGGCTCGCTCCCGGCCTTGATCAGCGTCTCGAGCGCGTCCTTCGGGACGACCGAGTCCTTCCGGCCTGCCTGGAAGAAGAGCTTGGACGGGCTCGCCTGCGCGATGTACTTGAGCCCGTCGGTGTCCTCGAGGAGCGGCCGGACCTCCGCGCGCTGCTCCGACTGGACGAGCGTCATGAACTCGTCTACCGAGTCCTCGCCGCCGGACATGAAGACGAACGCCTTGATCCGCGGCTCGACGCCGGCGAGGATCGCGCCGGTTCGTGCGCCGGCGCTGTAGCCGACGAAGCCGATCTTGTCGTCGTCGACCTGCGGCAGGGACTGGAGCAGGTCGACGGCGCGCCGCAGCTCGACGACGCTCTGCACGGTTCGGTTCCGCTCCTTCCGCAGCCCCTCGACTCCCGGCCCGAGCTCGATTTCGCGGTTGGGCGAGTACGGGGACTCCACGGTCAGCGCCACGGCGCGCCGCCCGGCCAGCCAGCTGGCCGTGTAGAGCATCTCCAGCCGGTCGCCGCCCTGACCGTGCAGGTAGATGACCGCCGGGTACGGGCCCTTGCCGGGCGGAATGAGGAGGAAGGCGGGCACGCGCTCGGCGCCGCCGTCGAAGCTGATGTCGTGGATCTTGACCGGGTAGTCCGAGTTCGCCAGCCCGGCGTCCTGCTTCGCGATCGGCTCGTCCTCGTCGTACGCGTAGACGGGATCGGCCGCCTCCTTGCTTCCGCCGCCGCAGGCGGTGAGGATGAGCACGGCGAGGCAGGCAAGAGCATGGCGCATCGAAGGCCTGTACCAGTGGACGCTCTGTGGGCGCTCTTGTTTGCGACCGCCGGTCTGATCGCGATCACCTACTGGCGGCTGCCGCCCGAGGAGCTCTACAACGTCAGCGACGAGGGAGTCACTGCCGGGCTCGGACGCGCGCTGGTCTTCCTCAACTATCCCGTATCGTTGATTGCGATCTCGATCGCGTGGCTCGCCGCGGGTCGGCTGGCGACTCGCCGTGCGTCTTGGGCTGCCGGATTCGCCACGCTTCTCTGCGGCGTGACGGCGCTGCCGGGCGTCGTCGACCAGCACGATCTCGACGCGAAGCCGGTGAACCTCCTGCCGGCGGTCGGCGTAGCCATCGCGCTCGTCCTCAGCATCAGGGCGCCCTGGGAGCGAGTGGTGCGACTCCCGCTCGATCCCATGCGGGTGGTGATCGGTGCCGTCGTCTGGCTCGTCGCGGTCGTGTGGGTCGCTGCGGCCGCGGGCTTCTTCTTCCTGGGAGACCTTTTGCTCGGGGAAGAGATCCGGCGCGGGGGCGACGGTCGGCTTGCGCCTGCCGTGCATCTCGGCGATCACGAAGGCCTGGACGCCGCGCTGCTGGTGACCGCGGCACTGATCCTGACGCGGTACCGGCCACCGCTATCCGTCGGATTTCTCCTCGGTCTGACCTTCGTCTACGGCCTCGCAGTCGAGTGGCGCGACTTCTGGTTCGAACAGCTCGTGAAACGTGGATGGACTGCGTGGACGCCGCCAAGCGTTCTGACTCCGCGCGTCAGCCTCGCGTGGCTCGGCCTGCTCCTGCTTGCGGCCCTGGTCGCTCTCGCGGTCAGGCGGATCGAAGGGCCTCCGCGACCCGTCGCAGATCCTCTACGAGGAGGGCAGTCTCCTCTTCGCGGTTCTCCGACCGCAGAATCGACGAGGGGTGCACGGTCGCCATGACGACCGGAGCGAGATCGGACTCGACCGGGACGCCGCGATCCTTGCTGACCCGGAACTGCCGGCCGAGGAGCGCCTGGGCCGCGGTCGCGCCGAGGCAGACGAGCACCTCGGGCTGGATGAGCGCCAGCTCGGCGTCGAGCCACGGACCGGCAGGCGGCGATCTCGGCCGCATTCGGCTTCTGGTGGATGCGCCGCTTCCCGCGCGGCTGCCACTTGAAGTGCTTGACGACGTTGGTGACATAGGCGAGCTCGCGGTCGATCCCGGCTTCCTCGAGCGCCCCGTCGAGCAGCTTTCCGGCGGGCCCGACGAACGGCCGGCCGGCGAGGTCCTCCTGGTCGCCGGGCTGCTCGCCGACGAGCATCAGCCGGGCCTCTGGCCTTCCTTCGCCGAAGACGGTCTGCGTGCCCGACTTCCAGAGGTCACAGCGTTTGCACCCTTGGGCGGCGTCGCGAACCTGCTCGAGCGTCTCGTACTCGGTGGCGAAAAGCTTGTCGGCCACGAGTGGTACGTACCCAGCCGCCGTTACCATGCAACGTCGCCCGGCGCGGTGGCCGAGTGGTTAGGCAGAGGCCTGCAAAGCCTCGCACACCGGTTCGACTCCGGTCCGCGCCTCTTCCTGTGAGTCCTTATCGCGTCGAGCTACACGTGGAAGGATCGCCTGACCCCTCCTACCTGGGCGCGTTCTGAAGGTCTCGGCGGACGCGGCGCGGCGCTTTCTGGTCGCGCGCCACATGCTCGCACCGGCGCGGTCGCTCGAAGGGGGCCCAGCCGCGGTGCTCGAGGTTGTCCGGAGGTTCGGCTCGATCCAGTTCGACCCGCTTGCGGTCGCCGGCCGGAACCATGACCTCGTCCTGCACGCGCGCGTGGCGAACTACGAACCGGCCTGGTGCGACCTCCTCTACGAGCGCCGCGAGGTGTTCGAGGCGTTCAACAAGGGCCTCTCGCTCGTTCCGATGAGTGACGTCCCGTGGTTCCGAGTTCCTTGGAGGGAGGGGGCGCCGGGCGTCCTGGCCGAGAACGCCCAGGTGGCCAAGCAGGTCCTCGAGCGGATCCGCTCGGAGGGACCGCTCTCTGCGCTCGACTTCGAGCGCGGCCCGGCGGGCGACCTGTGGGGATCGGGCGACTCGGCGCGGACGAGCGTCGTGCGCGCCGTGCTGGAGGCGTACTCCGTGACCGGCGTGCTCGGTCTCGCGCGACGCGACGGCAACCGCCGCTACTACGACCTCATCGAGCGGCTACTACCTGAAGACGTGCTCGCGCGCAGCGTGCCGGCGCGCGAGCAACTCCGGCACAAGATGCTCTCGCGCTACCGCGGGCACGGTCTCCTTGGTATCTCCGGCTCCGGGGACGTCTTTGGCAGCCTGGGCCCCGCAAAGCCGGATCCGGAGCTTCCGGACCACCCCGGACGAACCGCGCTGCGCGAGGAGCTGGTCGAGGACGGCGAGCTTGTGCGGGTGACAGTCGACGGCGTGCGCGGTCCGCGCTTCGTCCTCCGCGACGAGCTCGAGCTCCTCGCCGCGCCGCCCGAGCCGCCCGAGACTGTTGCCTTCCTTCCAGCGCTCGACCCGCTGATGTGGGACCGCAGCCTCCTCCAGCCGCTCTTCGACTTCGACTGGGTCTGGGAGGTGTACACCCCGGAGCCCAAGCGACGGTGGGGCTACTACGTGCTCCCGATCCTCTTCCGTGACCGCTTTGTCGGTCGGATCGAGCCGAGGATCGACCGGGCCGACAGCCGCGTGCGCGTGCTCGGGCTCTGGTGGGAGAACGGCTTTGCGCCGCCTCGGGTCGACGGCTTCGTCGACGCGATGCGCTCGGCGCTCCGCGCATATCTCGACTTTGCAGGCGCGACCCGGCTCGAATGGGCGGCGCACCTGAACAGGGAGAAGCGACTCTTCTCCATATCTTGAAAAAGGTCGTAACAGGCCGCCGGTAGCAAGACGTTGACGAGCGCGGTCGACGCGAAGAGGCCGTGGAGCAGCCCGAGGAGAGCGCCGAAGAGGACGCCCGCGTCGTCCTCGTCCTACTCTCTGCGCTGGAGGTCTAGTCGGCGACGGTTGGGACACGACCCCTTCGTTTGGCTCACGACGAGACGGATGATCGCCTAGGGTCGAGGCTGCGCATGGACGGACCGCAGCCGTATCCAGTCCGCATCGAGGGACAGCTCGACACCGGGCTGAGCCGCTGGCTCTGGCTCGTGAAGTGGATCCTCGCGATCCCGCACTACATCGTGCTTGCGTTCCTCTGGCTGACGCTACTCGTCCTGACGGTCGTCGCGTTCTTCGCGATCCTCTTCACCGGCCGCTACCCGCGAGGCATCTTCGACTTCAACGTCGGTGTTCTCCGCTGGACGTGGCGGGTGGGGTTCTACTCCTACGGCGCGCTGGGCACCGATCGGTATCCGCCGTTCACCCTCGACGACGTGCCTGGCTACCCGGCGCGCCTGGAGGTCGCGTACCCGGAGCGTCTCTCCCGCGGCCTCGTGCTGGTGAAGTGGTGGCTCCTCGCCATCCCGCAGTACATCGTCACGGGAATCTTCCTAGGAGGCGGCAGCTACGCGGCGTCCCAGGTCGACGACTGGTTCTGGGGCATCGGCTTCGAGACCGGGCTGATCGGCATTCTCGTGCTCTTCGCCGGTGTGGCGCTGCTCTTCACCACGCGGTACCCGGCCGGGCTCTTCGACTTCACTCTCGGGCTCGACCGGTGGGTCGCGCGCGTCGCCGCATACGTGCTGCTCATGCGCGACGAGTACCCGCCGTTCCGGCTCGACCAGGGTGGAACCGAGGCGGAGGGGCTCGCGGAGCCGACCTTCGCGGTCGCGGAGGCGCCCGTTCCCGTCGCCGGCGAGACGGCTAGGCCGGCCGCCGCAGTCGCCGACGAGCCGGCTGAGCCTCCCGCCCGCAGAGGCTGGACCGGGGGACGAATCGCACTCGTGGTCGTCGGCACCATCGCGGGCCTGTTCGCGCTCGGGCTCCTAACCGGCGGCTGCGCGCTCGTCGCCGTCGACCAGACGCAACGAGACGACGACGGATTCGTTATGTCACCGACGCAGGACTTCTCGACATCGACGTACGCGATCGTGTCCGAGAGCGCCGACCTCGACACCGAAGGAGGCGAGTGGGCGCTCGACACATTCCTCGGCACGGTCCGGATTCGCAGCGAGAGCGACCGCCCGGTGTTCGTCGGGATCGGGCCGGCCGACGAGGTCACGCGGTACCTCGGAGGCATCGAGCGCGACGTGGTCGACGACCTCGATAACAGCGGTGACCCGGAGTACTCGCGACGTTCGGGTGGCGCGCCAACCGGCCGGCCGGGCGACGAGACGTTCTGGGTCGCGTCGACGGAGGGTGCCGGCGAGCGGACGCTCGAATGGGAGCCGGAGGACGGCGACTGGCAGGTGGTGGTGATGAACGAGGACGCGTCGCGCGGGGTCTCCGCCGAGCTGAGCATCGGCGCCGAGCTGGACTCGATCCTCTGGATCGGCATCGGACTGCTCGTTGCCGGCGCCCTCTTCGCCGCGGGCTCCGCGCTCGCAATCACGGCGGCC
>CAVTEL010000008.1:0-77963 GCA_963733855.1 uncultured Actinomycetes bacterium | reverse complement strand
CTTCGGCTGCGGCTCGAGCTTGTAGCCGACGCCGTAGCGCGTCTGGATGAACGTGTGGTCGCGGGCCTTCCGGTCGACCTTCTCGCGCAGCTTGCGGACGAAGACGTCCACGGTGCGATCGCGGTGGGTCTCCCGGCGGCCCCAGATCCGCTGGAGCAGCTCGTCGCGCGTCACGACCCGGCCGGCCTCGAGCGCCAGGGCGTAGAGGAGCCTGAACTCGGTCGGCGTGAGGCCGGCGCTCTCACCGTGGACGAACGCCTGCACCTCGGCGGGGTCGATCCGCAGCTCCTCGAGCTCGATCGCCTCGCCGCGCTGCTCCTGCTCGGCCCGCGTCCCGCGGCGCGCGTTGGCCTTCACCCGGGCGACGAGCTCCTTCATGGAGAACGGCTTGACGAGGTAGTCGTCGGCGCCGATCTCGAGCGCGTGCACGCGGTCGTGCTCGGTGCCGCGCGCGGAGACGACCACGATCGGCGTCCCGATCCCCTCGCTGCGGGCGTTCTCGATCAGCTTCCAGCCGTCGGTGCCCGGGAGCATCAGGTCGACGACGCAGACGTCGGGCCGCTCGAAGCGCAGCCGTGCGAGGCCGGCGGTGCCGTTCTCGACGCGGATCGGGTCGAAACCGGCCGCGGTGAGATGGTGCGCCATGCCGTCGGCGATGACGGCGTCGTCTTCGACGATCAGGACCTTCGCCATACTCGTGACCGGTGAGGTGGCCCTTCGCGAGAGCCCGCGAGGACCGCGGCGAGGATACAGACGAGCTTCGGCTCCGCGCCGAGCGGGCCCGCGCGCTCGTGGAGGAGAGCCGGGAGATGCTCCTCGTCCTCGACGCGGAGAACCGCGTCCTGGCGGCGAGCCGCGCCGCCCGGCAGGGCCTGGACGGGATCGAGGAGGGACGGCCGGTGCCCGACGAGCTGCTCGGCGGCGAGGGTCGGCACGAGCCCGTCCGGGTGCCGTACGAGGTCGAGGGGCGGAGCGAGGCGCTGCTCTACCTCAGCCCGCCCGGCGAGCTCGCCGCCTACGAGGAGCTGCGGGCCGGCTTCACGGCCGCGGTCTCGCACGAGCTCCGGACGCCGCTGGCGCGCCTGCTCGCCCTGCTGGAGACGGCGTCGCTTCCGGGGCAGGACACGGCGGCGCTCGTCGAGCAGGCGCGGGCGGAGGTCGAGCACATCCGCGAGCTGATCGACGACATCCTCTTCCTGAGCGAGCTGGAGACGGGACGTGCGGTCGTCGCGCTCGGCTCGACGCGGGCCCTGCCGGTCGTCGAGGAGGTGCTCGCTCGGATTCGGGAGACCGCGGACCGCGCGGGCGTCGCGGTCCGCGCGCAAGGCGATCCCGCGGCGGAGCTGCCGCTTCGACCCCGAATGCTGCGGGTCGTCGTCGAGAACCTCGCCCAGAACTCGATCCGCTACGCGGGACCGGGAAGCACGCTCACGATCACCGTCTCCCCGGGGCAGCTGAAGGTCGCTGACGACGGGGCGGGCGTCTCCGAGGAGGACCTCCCGCGGCTCTTCGAGCGGTTCTTCCGCGCGGATCGCGTTCGCGGCTCGCGGGGAACGGGGCTCGGCCTGGCGGTGGTGAAGCACATCGTCGCCGCCGGTGGCGGCACGGTGGAGGCGGAAGGCGCGCCGGGCCACGGCTTGACCATTACGTGTGCGTTCCCCGCCCGCTAGGGGCGTTCACCACTTCGACACCAGACGGTCACCACATCCCGACCGCGCGCCGACCGAGAATCCTTGCGGTGCGCGCGCTCGCCGTCGCCTGTCTCCTGCTGCTCGCCCTCGCGCTCGCCGGCTGCGGACGGGAACGCCCGTCCGACGAGCCGCTCGCGGCGGACACGACGGCGGAAGGCGAGGATCCGCTCGGCGCCTTCGAGGAGGAAGCGCTCACCGGCCGGCTCTCCCTGGACGGATCGAGCACCGTCGCGCCGCTGATGAGCCTCGCCGCCGAGCGCTTCCGCAAGGCCGAGCCCGGCGTGAAGATCACCGTCGGGACGTCGGGGACCGGAGGCGGGTTCGAGCGCTTCTGTCGCGGCGAGACCGACGTGTCGAACGCCTCCAGGCCGATCGAGGAGGAAGAGGAGGCGCTCTGCGCCAAGAACGGCGTCGCAAGCTTCCCGGTCCAGGTCGCGAACGACGGAATCTCGATCGTCGTGAACAAGAAGAACACCTGGGCCTCGTGCCTGACCGTCGACCAGCTCAAGAAGATCTGGGAGCCGGGGTCGAAGGTCGACAACTGGCAGGACGTCGATCCCAAGTTCCCCGACGTCGAGCTCGATCTCTTCGGCGCGGGCACGGACTCGGGCACCTTCGACTACTTCACCGAGGCGATCGTGGGCGAGGAGGGCGCGAGCCGCAGCGACTACACGCCGAGCGAGGACGACAACATCACGGTGCGCGGCGTCTCCGGCGTCAAGGGCGCGCTCGGGTACTTCGGCCTCTCCTACTTCACCGAGAACAGCGAGCGCCTGAAGGCGCTCGCGGTCGACGGCGGCGACGGCTGCGTCGAGCCCAGCGTCGAGACGGTCCAGGACGGCTCGTACAAGCCGCTCTCCCGCCCGCTCTTCAGTTACGTGAACGAGGACGCGATCGCCGAGAAGCCGGCACTCGACCCGTTCCTCACCTTCCTCCTCGACAACGAGGTGAAGATCGCGAAGGGCGCCAAGTTCGTGCCGATGACGCCCGAGCAGATCGACGAGGCGAGGACTGCGCTCGAGAGCGGCGGGGTCGGGGTCGAGGAATGAGCCTCCTGCGTTCACCAGATCGCGACCACACCTTCACTTCCCTGGAACCCATGGACGGAGTCGCCGTCAGAACAATCGCTTGCGACCACGCAGGACTCTGAAAGGGGACTTCAGCATGAGAATTCGCAAGCTCCTGCTCGTCGGTGGTGCAACTGCGGCCGTCGCTCTGGCGTCCGTTGCGGCGGCCGTGGCCGGCGCGCAGGCGATCAGGGGAACCGTCCAGGCGGACGGCTCCAGCACGGTCGCGCCGTTCGCGCAGGCCGCTGCCGAATCGTACGAGCGCAAGTACAGCGGCGCCCGCGTCGTCGTCGGGGTCTCCGGCACGGGCGGCGGCTTCGAGCGCTTCTGCAAGAACGAGACCGACCTGTCCAACGCCTCGCGGCCGATCCGGCTGTCCGAGGCTGCCAGGTGCCACGACGCCGGGATCGGCTACATCCAGTTCCTCGTCGCCAACGACGGCATCTCGCTCGTGGTCAACCGGTCGAACACGTGGGCGAACTGCCTGACGACGGCGGAGCTGAAGAAGATCTGGGACCGCGGCTCGAACGTGAACAACTGGAACGACGTCCGCGCCGGCTTCCCGAACGTGCCGCTGCAGGCTGTTCGGCCCCGGCACCGACTCGGGGACGTTCGAGTTCTTCACCGAGAAGATCAACGGCTCGGCCCGGCGCAGCCGGTCGGACTACTCGGCCTCCGAGGACGACAACGTGCTGGTGCGGGGTGTCGCGGGCGAGCGCGGCGGGCTCGGCTACTTCGGGCTCTCGTACTACCTCGCGAACAAGAGCCGCCTGAAGGTTCTCCAGGTGAACTGCGGCGACGGCTGCGTCACGCCGAGCGTCGCGAGCGTCCAGAACCGCTCGTACAAGCCGCTCTCCCGCGGCCTCTTCGTCTACGCGAAGAAGAAGGCCTTCAAGCGCGACGTCGTCGCGGGCTTCATCCGGCACATGATCGTCAACGAGAGGGCGATCTCCCGCACCGCGAAGATCGTCCCGCTCACGAAGCCGCAGCTCCGCAAGGCGCAGCGGCAGTACAACACCGCGATCAGGAACCGGAAGAACTACTAAGGGGGACGCAGGGCCGGAGTGGCGACACGCGCTGCAGCACAACAGCCACTCCGGCTCCGCGCCACTCGCCGGCGCTGGGGCGAGGACGTCGTCAAGGTCGCCCTCGCCCTCTGCGCGTTCGTGTCGGTCGCGACCACGGTGGGCATCGTCGTCGCGCTCTTCGTGCCCGCGATCGAGTTCTTCCGCGAGATCTCGATCGTCGACTTCCTGACGGGGACGGACTGGGCCCCGCTCTTCGAGCCGCCCGCGTTCGGCGTCCTCCCGCTGATCGCGGGCACGCTGCTCGTGACCGGCTGCGCCTGCCTCGTCTGCATTCCGTTCGGGCTCGGCTCGGCCATCTACCTGAGCGAGTACGCGCGGCCGCGGACGCGGAAGTACCTCAAGCCCGCGCTCGAGGTCCTGGCCGGCATCCCGACCGTGGTGTACGGCTACTTCGCGCTGACGTTCGTGACGCCGCTCCTCCAGGACATCGGCGTGGGGGTCGGCGTCTTCAGCGCCCTCAGCGCCGGCCTCGTGATGGGAGTGATGCTCCTGCCGACGGTCGCCTCCGTCTCGGAGGACTCGATGTCCGCGGTCCCGCGGGATCTCCGCGACGGGGCGTATGCCCTCGGATCCACGAGGCTCCACGTTTCGACCCGGATCGTCGTCCCGGCTGCGATCTCGGGGATCATCGCATCCTTCGTCCTCGCGATCTCGCGGGCGGTGGGCGAGACGATGATCGTGCTGATCGCAGCCGGAGGCCAGCCGAACTGGACGTGGAATCCGCTCGACGCGGTTCAGACCATGACCGCGTTCATCGCCGCCACCGGCCAGGGCGATGTCCCGACAGGGTCGATCGAGTACAAGACGATCTTCGCGGTCGGCGCAGCGCTCTTCGTCATGACGTTCGTGATGAACCTGTTCGCGATCCGGCTCGTCCGCCGCTTCCGTGAGGTGTACGAATGAGCGCTGCTGCCGGGAGCATTCGCCGCGGCAGGCCGCGCGGGCTCTGGGCCGGGCGCATCTTCCTCGGCTTCTTGGTGACCTCGCTGGCCATCGGCTTTCTCACGCTCGGGGCGCTGCTCGCGCAGGTGTTCCTCGAGGGGTACAAGTGGGTCGACGCCGTCCTCTTCTTCGAGCCGCCTTCGGCCGATCCGCTGATCTCGGGCGCTCGTCCGGCGATCCTCGCGACGATCTATCTCGGGATCATCATCATCGTCCTCTCCGTGCCGCTGGGCGTCGGGACGGCGATCTACCTCGAGGAGTACGCGAACCGCGACCGGTGGTACAACCGGATGCTCGAGGTCAACATCCAGAACCTCGCCGCGGTGCCCTCGATCGTCTACGGGATCCTCGGCCTTGCGTTCCTCGTCCGGGGAATCGGCCTCGGCCGTGTCCTGCTCGCCGGCGGGATGATCCTGACGCTGCTCGTCCTCCCGACGGTGATCATCGCCGGCGCGGGAGGCGATTCGCGCCGTCCCGGACTCGATCCGCCAGGGCGCCTACGCGCTCGGCTCGACGAAGTGGCAGGTCGTCTGGCGGCAGGTGCTTCCCGCGGCGATCCCGGGGATCGCGACCGGCTCGATCCTCGCGCTCTCCCGGGGCTCGGCGAGACCGCGCCGCTGCTGCTCGTCGGAGCGCTCACGTACGTCTCGTTCAACCCGACGATCCTCGGCGACTTCACCGCGCTTCCCGTGCAGATCTACCAGTGGATCGCCCGGCCGCAGGAGGAGTTCAGGACGCTGGCCGCGGCGGGGATCATCGTCCTCCTCGCGATCCTCCTGACCCTGAACGCGTTCGCGATCTGGCTCCGCAACAAATACGAACGAAGGTGGTGACCCCAGGTGTCAGTCAAAATGGCCGACGTGAGCGTCAACCTCGCCGAGCAGGTCCGCGAGCTCCCCCCGAGGGAGTCCCGCGAGGTCGTGTTCGACGTCGACGACCTGGGTGTCTCGTACGCGGGAAACAAGGCCCTGCAGGAGGTCTCGCTCGAGATCTACAAGAACTTCGTGACGGCGTTCATCGGCCCGTCGGGCTGCGGCAAGAGCACGTTCATCCGTTGCTTCAACCGCATGAACGACCTGATCCCGACCGCGAAGGTGGAGGGCACGATCCTCTACCACGGCGAGGATCTCTACGGCCCCGACGTCGACCCGGTCGAGGTGCGGAAGCGGATCGGCATGGTCTTCCAGAAGCCGAACCCGTTCCCGAAGTCGATCTACGACAACGTCGCCTTCGGCCCCCGCGTCCTCGGGATGACCGACGGGCTCGACGACCGCGTCGAGAAGGCGCTCCAGCAGGCGGCGCTCTGGGACGAGGTCAAGGACCGGCTCAAGGCGGGTGCGCTGAGCCTGTCCGGCGGGCAGCAGCAGCGGCTCTGCATCGCGCGCTGTCTCGCGGTCGAGCCCGAGGTGATCCTCATGGACGAGCCGGCGTCGGCCCTCGACCCGATCGCGACGACGCGGATCGAGGACCTCATGCACGAGCTGAAGCGGGAGTACACGATCGTCGTCGTCACCCACAACATGCAGCAGGCCGCCCGGGTCGCGGACATGACCGCGTTCTTCAGCGTCACGCGCGGCGACGAGGGCCAGCGCACCGGCATCCTCGTCGAGTACGACGCGACCTCGAAGATCTTCACGCAGCCCTCCGACAAGCGGACGGAGGACTACGTGACCGGCCGCTTCGGTTAGGAAATCCAGATGAGCGATCCGCGTGAGCGCTGACTATGGTGGCGGAATGCGGCATGTCCTTCCAGGAGGAGCTCGACCGCCTGGAAGCCAACCTGCAGGAGGAGAGCGAGCTCGTCCTCCGATCGCTTCGCGGGGCTCTCGAACGCGCTCGAGCAGCAGGACTCCGAGCTCGCCGACGAGGTGATCGCGTTCGACGACGAGGTCGACGCGCGCTACCTCGAGATCAGCCAGGGAGTCGAGCAGCTGCTCGCCCGGCAGACGCCCGGTCGCCGTCGACCTGAGGCTCGTGCTCGCCGTCCTCCACATCAACCTCGGCCTCGAGCGCATGGCCGACCTCTGCGTGACGATCGCGAAGCTCACGAAGCTGACCGCCGAGCTGCGCCCGGACGAGACGCTCGTCGAGGCGTTCGAGGAGATGGGCGCCAGGGCCGAGGAGATGACGCGCGTCGCCATGCGCTCGTTCGCCGAGCGCGACGAGGCAGGCGCCGAGAGCCTCGTCGACCTCGACGAGCTGATCGACCGCGCGAACCGGCGCGTCGTCGAGCACGTGCTCGAGCTGGCACCGACCCGGCACTGCGCGAGTGGGGCCTCCGGATGATCATCGTCTCGCGCTGCCTCGAGCGGATCGGCGACCACGCCGTGGACATCGGCGAGCAGACCGCGTACCTCGTCACCGGCGAGTTCCGCGAGTTCACCGACGCGTCGCACCCCGCGGCGCCTCCTAACAATACACCGCCGGAGCCACCGGCTCCGTTACGGTTCCGCGCGCATGAGGCTGTCGCTTGTCCCGCGCACCTCCGAGTTCTACGACCTTTTCTCCGCCGCAGGCGAGAACGCGCTCGAGACGGCTCGCCTGGTCGACGCGCGCTTCCGTTCGTTCCCCGAGCGCGAAGTGCGGCAAGCGCAGGTCAAGGAGCTCGAGAACAAGGGCGACGACCTCACCCGGCAGACCATCGAGCTCCTGAACACGCAGTACGTCACGCCGTTCGACCGGGAGGACATCTACGAGCTCGCGAAGGCGATCGACGACGTCGTCGACTTCATCGAGAACGCCTCCGACCTCCTGACGCTCTACAAGGTCGAGCGCCCGATGGAGCAGTCGCTCGAGCAGTGCCGGATCCTCGTCGAGGCGGCGTCGAGCACCTTTCCAAGGCGCTCGGGGAGCTGCGCGGGCTGCGCAACGCCGAGCGCCATCTCGTCGAGGTGAAGGCGCTCGAGGACGCAGGCGGACAGTCTTCTTCGCGAGGCGATCGCCGGCCTCTTCGAGAACCATGTCGATCCCGTCGAGGTGATCCGCTGGAAGGACATCTTCGAGGCGCTCGAGGATGCGATCGACGCCTGCGAGACCGCCGCCGACGTCGTCGGCAACATCGTCGTCAAGAACCTCTAGGGCAGGCGATGGAGCTCTCTGCTCTTCGCCGTCGTCGCAGTCGCGTTGTTCTTCGACTTCACGAACGGCTTCCACGACACGGCCAACGCCATCGCGACATCGGTCTCGACGCGTGCGCTTTCCCCGCGGCCGGCGGTCATCAGCGCCGCGATCCTGAACTTCCTCGGGGCGTTCGTGTCGTTCGAGGTCGCAGCAACGATTGCGAATGACATCGTCGACCAGGGGGTCATCACGCTGGAGATCGTCCTCGCCGGGCTCGTCGGCGCAATCACGTGGAACCTCATCACCTGGTATCTCGGGCTTCCCTCGAGCTCGAGTCACGCGCTGATCGGCGGGATGATCGGGTCCGCCGTTGCCGCCGACGGGCTTCGGCGTCGTGCAGTGGCAAGGGCTGAAGGACAAGGTGCTGATCCCGTCGCTGCTGGCGCCCGTCATGGGTGCGCTGCTGGCGGCGGCGCTGATGATCGGCGTCCTGTGGATCATCCGAAAGCGCGCTCCAGGAATCGTCAATCGCATCTTCAGACGGCTCCAGCTGATCTCCGGCGGCTTCGTCGCCTTCACGCACGGGACGAACGACGCCCAGAAGACGATGGGGATCATCGCGCTCGCGCTCGTCGCATCCGGGCACCTCTCGCCGGACTTCGAGAGGCCGCCGCTGTGGGTGATCGTCACCTCCGCGACTGCGATGGGCCTCGGCACCTACGCCGGGGGGTGGCGGATCATCAAGACGCTCGGGTCGCGCATCGCGAAGCTCGAGCCTCCGCAGGGATTCGCCGCGCAGACGGCGTGCGCCAGCATCCTCTGGACGACGGCCCACTACGGGTTCCCGGTCTCGACCACGCACACGATCAGCGGCTCGGTGCTCGGCGCCGGCGCCTCGAGCCGGCTCTCGGCCGTTCGCTGGGGCGTGGCGGGCAACATCCTCGTGGCGTGGGTGCTGACGATCCCGTGCGCGGCACTCGTCGGCGCCGGGATGCAGGTGGTGACCCGGATGCCCGGCGGCGCGTTCCTCGTCGGTCTGCTGACTGCCGCCATCGCAGCCGCGGCGTTCCTCGGCCGAAGCATCCAGGCGCGGCGGCTTCGCGTCCGGCCGGCGCAGGCCTAGCTACAGCCTGAAACCCGCGCGAGTGTAGATTTCGCTGGCGATGGCCTGAGTGGGCGCGGCGACGTTCTCACCGCGTTGGGGGGTGTTCCAGGTGTTGCGGGGCCGCCGCAGCGAGTGCGAGCGCGCTCGACCGCGCTGCTCGAGGCGGTTCGCGCGGGTGAGAGCCGGGCGCTGGTGCTGCGCGGCGAGGCGGGCGTCGGCAAGCGGCGCTGCTCGAGTACGTGGTCGAGCGGGCGTCGGGCTGCGGGTGGCGCGCGCCGCGGGTGTCCAGTCCGAGATGGAGCTCGCGTTCGCCGGGCTGCACCAGCTGTGCGCGCCGCTGCTGGATCGGCTCGAGCGCCTGCCCGGCCGCAGCGCGAGGCGCTGGCACGGCGTTCGGGCTGAGCGCCGGGACGCGCGCCGGACCGCTTCCTGGTCGGGCTGGCGGTGCTGAGCCTGCTCGCCGAGGTGGCCGAGGAGCAGCCGCTGGTCTGCCTGGTCGACGACGCGCAGTGGCTGGACCGGGCGTCGGCGCAGGCGCTGGCGTTCGTGGCGCGCCGGCTGTTGGCGGAGTCGGTCGCGCTGGTCTTCGCGGTGCGCGAGCACGGCGAGGACGAGCTGGCCGGGCTGCCGGAGCTGGTGGTCGGAGGGCCTGGGCGACGCCGATGCGCGCGCGCTGCTGGCTCGGTCGATCCGCGGGCCGCTGGACGAGCGGGTGCGCGACCGGATCGTGGCCGAGACGCGCGGCAACCCGCTGGCGCTGCTGGAGCTGCCGCGCGGGTTGACGCCGGCGGAGCTGGCCGGCGGGTTCGGGCTGCCGGACGCGCTGCCGCTGTCGGGCCGGATCGAGGAGAGCTTCCGGCGGCGGCTCGAGCCGCTGCCGGCCGAGCACGCGGCGGCTGCTGCTGGTCGCGGCGGCCGAGCCGGTCGGCGACCCGGTGCTCGTGTGGCGGGCGGCCGAGCGGCTCGGGATCGGGCGCGACGCGGCCGCGCCGGCCGCGGCGGCCGGCCTGCTCGAGTTCGGCGCGCGGGTGCGGTTCCGGCATCCGCTGGTGCGCTCGGCGGTCTACCGGGCGGCGTCGCCCGAGGAGCGCCGGAGCGCGCACCGCGCGCTGGCCGAGGCCACCGATCCCGAGGTCGATCCCGATCGCCGCGCCTGGCACCGCGCGCAGGCGGCGCCGGGGCCCGACGAGGAGGTCGCCGCCGAGCTCGAGCGCTCGGCCGGCCGGGCGCAGGCGCGCGGCGGGCTTGGCCGCGGCGGCCGCGTTCCTGGAGCGGGCGGCGCGCCTGACGCCGGACCCGGCGCGCCGGGCGCGAGCGCGCGCTGGCCGCGGCGCAGGCCAAGCACGCAGGCCGGCGCGCCCGACGCGGCGCTCGGCACTGCTGGCCACGGCGGAGGCCGGCCCGCTCGACGAGCTCCAGCGCGCCCGGGTGGACCTGCTGCGCGCCCAGATCGCGTTCGCCGTCAGACCGCGGCAGCGACGCTCCGCCGCTGCTGCTCAACGCGGCCAGGCAGCTCGAGCCGCTCGACGCCGCGCTCGCCCGCGAGACCTACCTGGACGCGCTCGTCCGCGGCGCTGTTCGCCGGTCGCCTCGCCAGCGGCGCGGGGTGCTCGGAGGTCGCGCGAAGCCGCCCGCGCGGCGCCCTGCCGCTCACAGCCTCCGCGCGCGTCCGACCTGCTCCTCGACGGCCTCGCTGCTGCTGATCACCGAGGGCTACGCGGCCGGCGCGCCGATGCTGAAGCGGGCGCTGAGCGCCTTCCGCAGCGAGAGCATCTCCGCGGACGGAGGAGCTCCGCTGGCTCTGGCTCGCCTGCCGCGCCGCGCATGGATCTGTGGGACGACGAGAGCTGGCATGTGCTTTCCAGCCGCGTCGTCGAGCTCGCTCGCGAGGCCGGCGCGCTCACCGCGCTTCCGATCGCCCTCAGCACGCGGATCGGCGTCCACCTCAACGCCGGCGAGCTGGCCGCGGCCGCGTCGCTGATCGAGGAGGCTCGAGGCGGTCACCGAGGCGACGGGAAGCGCAGCCTCCGCCGTACGGCGCTCGTGCGGCTCGCCGCCTGGCAGGGGCGCGAGGCCGAGGTCTGCCGAGCTGATCGAGGCGAGCCTGAACAGAGGTGCTGCGTCGCGGCGAGGGTGATGGGGCTCGGACTCATGCACTGGGCGACCGCGCTGCTCTACAACGGCCTCGGCCGCTACGACGAGGCGCTCGCGGCCGCCGAGCAGGCCGGCGAGCACCCGGAGGAGCTCCTGTTCGCGAACTGGGCGCTGGTCGAGCTGCATCGAGGCGGCGGCGCGCAGCGGGAAGACCGACGCGAGCTCACGACGCACTGCGAGCGGCTCGCGGAGATGCGCCCGCGCATGCGGCACCGACTGGGCGCTCGGGATCGAGGCCCGCTCGCGGGCGCTCGCTCAGCGAGGGCGAGGCCGCGGAGCGGCCTCTACCGCGAGGCGATCGAGCGGCTGGGCCGCACGCGCGTCGCGTCGAGCTCGCGCGCGCACACCTCCTCTACGGCGAATGGCTGCGCCGCGAGCGCCGGCGGCTGGACGCGCGCGAGCACCTGCGCACCGCCCACGAGATGTTCACGGCCATGGGCGTCGAGGCGTTCGCCGAGCGCGCCGCGCGCGAGCTGCTGGCCACCGGCGAGACCGCCCGCAAGCGCACCGTCGAGACGCAGCGACCAGCTCACCGCCCAGGAGGCCCAGATCGCCCGGCTCGCCCGCGACGGTCTCTCCAACCCCGAGATCGGCGCCCGCCTGTTCATCAGCCCGCGCACCGTCGAATACCACCTGCACAAGGTGTTCGCGAAGCTCGGCATCAGCTCGCGCAGCCAGCTCGACCACGCACTGCCGGGCGAAGCGCGCGAAGTTCAGCTGGTCTAGGCCAAGCGACCAGGCAGACGACTAGGGAGTCTGCCGGGGACTCACAGATGCGATCGCCGACCACTCGGCGCAATGCTCGCGCGGTTCTGCAATCCGCTGTAACAGGAGGCAATAGCCCATGAGTTCCCAGTTTCAGACCGACGTGTCTGCCCTACGCCAGGAACTGTCCAGCCGGTGGGCGCCCTGGTGGATCTACGTCCTCGTCCTCGCCCCGGTGAACATGGGCAAGGAGCTTCTCCTTGCCGATGACGGAGCCGGTTGGCTGAGGGCCGGCCTGTCGGTGATCATCGTCGTCGGAGGCATCGCGGTCATCACGGCGATCTACCGCGCAACCCGCGATGCTCGAATCCCGTAGGAGGCGACGTTGCTGATCGTTCTGATCATCGCCGCCGAGATCGCCTTCTGGTTGATTCTCCTCTCCGGCCTCACGGCTCGGTACGTGCTCGGTCGGCCCGCGGCTGGGCATGGCGCTGCTCGTGGCAACCCCCGTGGTCGATCTCGCCCTGCTCGTCGCGACGACGATCGACCTGCGCCGCGGCGGCGAGGCGGCGCCTACCCCACGCGCCTCGCAGCCGTCTACATCGGCGTCTCGGTGGCATGGGGGCAGCGGATCGTCAGCTGGGCGGACGTTCGCTTCGCGCACCGGTTCGCCGGCGGCCCGCCGCCTGAGGAACCTCCGCGCACGGGTCGCGCGCCACGCAGCCCGCCAGCGCCGCGAGTGGCTTCGCCACCTGAGTGCCTGGGCAACCGGCACGGCTCTCCTCGGCATCGGGATCCTGCTCGTCGGCGACCTCGACCGCACCGCCGCGCTGCTCAACGTCGTCGCGCTTTGGACCCTGATGCTTGCCATCGACTTCCTCATCTCGTTCAGCTACACGGTTCGCCTGCGATTGCCGGACGAAAGATCACCGCAACACCGCTTAACAGAGGCACAAGGACCCGTTAAATCGGGCGTAACCATGGTGAACAGAGATCCGGGTACTAATTCCGCGTGCTGAGACCTCCCCGCGTTCTCTCTAGCGCGGCCCCGCTCCTCATCGCGGCAGTGGTGGGGGGCGGGGTAGCGCTCGCGGGTGCCGAGCTCTTTGGCCTTCTCGACGACACCGAGATCGTGCAGGTTCCGGGCTCCGTTCCCGAATCCGTGGCGCCCGCCGACTTCGCGCAGAATCGCCGGCTGTCGGTCAACGAGATCTACCGCCGTGGCGCGCCCGGTGTTGTCCAGATCACGACGACGAGCACGGTCGAGGTCGAGCCCGATCCCTTTCTGAACCCGTTCGGCTTCCCCGAGCAACAGCGGCAGCAGGCGCTCGGCTCGGGGTTCGTCATCGACACGGCCGGGCGGATCGTCACGAACTTCCACGTGGTCGAGGGCGCCGAGCAGATCGAGGTCAGCTTCTCCAACCGCGACAGCGTCCGCGCCAGGGTGATCGGCACCGATCCGTCGACCGATCTCGCCCTGCTGAAGGTGAACGTCGACGCTCGCGCTCTGCGGCCGCTGGAGCTCGGGAACTCGGACAAGGTGCGCGTGGGCGACTCGGTGGTCGCGATCGGGAACCCGCTCGGGCTGGAGCGGAGCGTGACTGCCGGCATCATCAGTGCGCTCCATCGCCCGCTGACGGCGCCGAACGAGTTCACGATCGACGACGTCATCCAGACGGACGCGTCCATCAACAGCGGCAACTCCGGCGGTCCTCTGCTCGCGGCGAACGGCTCCGTGATCGGTGTCAACACTGCGATCGCGACCGGGAACAGCGGGGAGCGAGGCAACATCGGGATCGGCTTCGCCGTGCCGATCAACACCGTCCGCAACACCGTGGCGCAGCTGATCGAGAAAGGCCGCGTCGAGCACCCGTTCATCGGGGTCAGCGCGCAGGAGGTCGATCAGGAGATCGCGGAGCTCTTCAACCTTCCGGCCGATCGCGGCCTGCTCGTCGTCCGCGTGTACGAGGACAGCGGCGCCGCGGCGGCGGAGATGCAGGCGGGCTCGCGCGAGGTCGTGATCGACGGGCAGAGCTACCTGCTCGGCGGGGACTTCATCGTCGAGATCGACGGCAAGCCGGTCTCGCAGGCGCAGGATCTCCGCAGGGCGATCATGGGCAAGAAGGTCGGCGACGAGATCACCGTCGAGGCGTACCGCGGCGACGAGAAGCGCAGCTTCAAGGTGAAGCTGGGCCGCCAGCCCGCCACGTCTCAGGACTAGCTTCCCAGCGCCTGCTCCGCGGTCGCCTTCACGCCCTCGCCCCAGGTTGGGAAGGCGTGGTGCATGTGGGCGAGGTCGTCGACGGTCGCGCCCATCTTCAGCGCCAGAGCCAGGCCCTGGACCACGTCGCTCGCGTTGCGCGTGACCACGTGGAGGCCGAGGACGCGCCGCGATTCCCGCTCCCACACGAGCTTGTAGAGCCCGTGCTTCGTGTTCGTGTACGACGCACGTTGGACGTACTTGATCTCGTGGATCGCGGTCTCGACGTCGAGCCCCTCGTCGCGTGCCTGCTGCTCGGTGAGGCCGACGGCTGCCAGCTCCGGGTCGGTGAAGATCGCCGTCGGGAGCCAGTCGTAGTCCGCCCGAGCGCCGTTCGAGCCGAACATGTCGTCCACCGCGATTCGGGCCTCGTACTGCGCGACCGGCGTGAACTGGTGCCCGGCCGCCACGTCGCCGGCGGCCCAGACGCTGTCCGCGGAGGTGCGGAGCCGGTCGTCCACCACGATCCCACCGCGCTCGTGCTCGATTCCGGCCCGGTCGAGCTCGAGCTCCTCGACGTTCGGTGCGCGCCCGGATGCCAGCAGGATCTGCTCGACCTGGAGCTCGTCTCCACCGACGGTCGCGACGATCGCGCCGCCCTCGCGCCGGACCCGCTCGACGGTCGTCCCGGTCCGGACGTCGATGCCTTCGTCCTCGAGCGCGGCCGTCAGCTCGGCGATCGCGTCCGCGTCCGATCTCGGGGAAAGGCGGTCGGCTGTCTGGACGACGGCCACCTTCGAGCCGAAGCGCGAGAAGATCTGCGCCAGCTCGAGGCCGACGGGCCCGCCGCCGACGACCAGCAGCGACTCGGGGAGCTCGGTCAGCTCGAGCGCAGAGACGTGGTCGAGCCAGCCGGTCTCGTTCAGGCCCTCGATCGGCGGCACAGCCGTGCGCGACCCGGTCGCGACCAGGACGCGCTCGGCCGACAGCCGAGTCCCGTTCACCTGGATCGTCTGCGGGTCGACGAAGGCGCCGGTGCCGTCGAAGGTCGCGTGGCCGGCGCCGTGCAGCCGCTCCATCCAGGTCTCGCCGGAGACGATCAGCGAGTCCTTCCGCGCCCTGACCTTCGCGAGGTTGACGCGCGCAGCACCGACCTCGATGCCGAGCGGCTCTGCCAGCGTCTCGACGTCATGGGCGAGCTCGGCGGCGACCAGGTACGCCTTCGTCGGCTTGCAGGCGACGTTGGGGCAGCTGCCGCCCCAGCGCGTGTTCTCGATCAGCGCCACGCGCGCGCCGTGCTCCTTCGCCGCCTTGTTGGCGCCGTCCCTGGCGCCCGATCCCGAGCCGAGGACGATCAGGTCGAACTGCTCGCTCATTGCATGCCTCCGCGGTAGGTTCGGTGCGTGGACATCCTCGCGTTCCTCGGGATCTCGGTGCTCGTGATCGTCACGCCGGGGCAGGACACGGCGCTTGCGATCCGGAACTCGCTGCTCGGCGGACGCCGAGCGCGGAGTCTTCACGGCGCTCGGCGTCTCGACTGGCCAGGCCGTCTGGGCGCTCGCGACCAGCGTCGGGCTCGCGGCGCTGATCGTCGCCTTCGAGCCCGCGTTCGTGGCGCTGAAGCTCGCCGGTGCGGCGTTTCTCGTCTACCTCGGCGTGCAGGCGCTGCTCGCGGCGATTCGCGGAACGCACGTTGAGCGCACGCACGGAGGCGGTCCGCTCACCTCCGGCGTCGCGTTCCGCCAGGGGATCCTCAGCAACCTGGGGAACCCGAAGATGGCGGTCTTCTTCACGAGCCTGCTCCCGCAGTTCGGCGCCGAGTCGTTCGGCGGCCTGCTCGCGCTCGGGCTCGTCTTCTGCACGATGACCTTCGTGTGGCTGAGCGGCTACGCGTTCGTCGGTGGCGCGGGTCGGCGACGTCCTCCGCCGACCGGTAGTGCGGCGCGTCTTCGACGCGGTCCTGGGCGTCGTCCTCGTCGCGCTCGGGATCCGGCTCGCGGCCGAACGCCGCTAGTGATCGAGCAGCGCTTCGGCGAGAGCTCGCCGCTCTCGATCGGCGTCGAGGAGGAGGTGATGCTCCTCGACGCCCAGTCGCTCGCGCCGGTCGGCGCGATCCGAGAGCTGTTGGCCGAGACGGACGGGCTCGACCTGCCGGGGACGCTGAAGACGGAGCTGCACGCGTCCGTCGTCGAGCTGAACACGGAGATCTGCGCCTCGGTGGACGAGGCGGTCGAGGCGATCGGCGTCCTCCGCGCCCGCACCTCCGAGGGCCTCGGCGAGCTCGGCCTCGTGATGGCGGCAGCCGGCTCGCACCCGTTCGCAGAGCCGGAGGAGCTCCCGATCACGGACGAGCAGCGCTACAAGGAGATGGTCGGCTACGCGGGAGTGACGGCGCGCCGTCAGGGCGTGAACGGCCTCCACGTCCATGTCGGGATGCCGGGCGCGGACGAGTGCATGACGACGCTCGAGACGCTGCTGCCCTGGATGCCGTTCGTCCTCGCGGTGTCGGCGAACTCGCCGTTCATCTCGGGCCGGGCCACCGGCCTCGCGTCGAACCGGGCGGAGATCCTCGCGCAGCTGCCGCGGAGCGGCGCGCCGCCGGTCTTCGACGGCTACCGCGGCTGGGAGAAATGGATCGGCGAGCTTGTCGCGACCGGGCTGATGAAGGACTACACGCAGGTCTGGTGGGATCTTCGCCCGCATCCCCGGTTCGGGACGCTCGAGATCCGGATGCCCGACCAGCCGACGGGTCTCGACAGGACCGCCGGCTTCATCGCGCTCCTACGAGACCTCTGTGCGTGGGCGCTCGAGCATCCTGCACCTGGACCCGCGGACCGCGGGATCTACCAGCAGAACCGCTGGGCGGCGGCGCGGTACGGCCCCGACGCCGAGCTGATCCACGACGGCCGGCTCCTCGAGGTGCAGCGGCTGTTCGAGGAGCTTCCGGTCGAGACCTCGCTCGACCCGCACGTTCTCCGAGGGCGCGCTTCAGCTCGAACAGGGCGATGCCGGCGCTGCCTGCGCCGATATCGTGCGCCGCACATGGCCGTCGTGAAAGAGACGATCGAGGTCAGCGGCATCCGCTGCGAGCGGTGCGTGAACCGCCTGGCGGCCGCGCTCCGCGGTCACGAGGGCCTCGAGTTCGCGACCGCGAACCTGATGGGTCAGGTCGTGCTCGAGTGGGACGACGAGCGGACGAGCCGCGACGCCATCGTCGACGCCATGGCCGGCGCAGGCTTCAAGCAGCAGCCCGCTTCGGTCTAGGAGGGCTTAGCGCCGGTCTTCGGGGACGTCCGAGAGCCGGTCGCCGAGGAGCGCCGGTGACTCGTCCGGCATCCCGTCGGTCGATTCGGCTGTGCCCTCACGGATCTGGGCCCGCTCTTCGGTCGCCGTCTCGCCGCCTGCTACCTCTGAGGTCTCGCCGAGCCCGTAATGGCGCGCGATGGTCTCACGGTCGAAGCCGTCGTCCACCTTCGGGGACTCGCCGATGAGCTCGCCCGAGAGCGTCGTCCGGACTTCCTTGGCGTCCTCGTCGACGTCCACGGACGACATCGGGATCGCGTACCGATGCTTCCGAAGCGATCCGTGCTCGACGATGACGAAGTCGCCCTGCTGGTCGACGACCGTTCCCCAGCGCTTGTCGTCGACGATGGTGATGAGGTCATATCCATTCATGGACCGGGCTGTACCCGGAATAGCGGACCCCGAATCTCCGTTCTCCTAGCTGGGAAACACCGGCTGCTACGGTCGAGTCGATGAGTGACGCCTCGGAGAACTCGGCCCGGCAACTCGCAACGGACGCGCGAGATCGCGTGCGTTTCGAAGAGGAGGCACTGGACCTGTCCGATCAGGTGTACGGCGTTGCGCGACGGCTCGTCGGCTCGCGCGAGGAGGCTGAGGACCTTGTCCAGGAGACGTACGCGCGGGCCTTCCGAAGCTGGCGTTCGTTCCAGCCGGGCACCAACCTGCGGGCCTGGCTCTTCCGGATCCTCACCAACCTGAACATCGACCGCGGGCGGAAGGTGCAGCGCACGCCGGATCTCCAGCCGCTCGAGGAGAGCGACTACTTCCTCTACAACAAGCTCGAGGAGACGTCGTCGGACGGGCCTCCCGCCGAGCGGCGCGTCGTCGAGCGGTTGTCACAAAATGACGCCGTGACCGCGCTGGCGGATCTCCCGCACGACTTCCGGGATGTCGTCCTGCTGGTCGACCTCGCCGACTTCACCTACAGCGACGCCGCGCAGATCCTCGACATTCCGATCGGGACCGTGATGTCGCGCCTCCACCGCGGGCGTCGGATGCTGAAGGGCGCGCTGGCGACGTCGGCAGCGGACGAGTCGTGATGTCGGGCTTTGCCTTCGACCCGTGCGACAAGTGCGAGCAGATGATGCAGCCGTACCTCGATCGCGTGCTGACCGACGTGGAGATTCGGGAGGCCGAGGTTCATCTGGACGGCTGCGAGTACTGCCGGAAGCGCTACCGCTTCGAGGTCGAGTTCCGGACCTTCGTCCGGCAGGCGGTGGCTGAGCCGATGTCGCCGGAGCTGAAGGCGAAGCTCCGGGCGCTGCGAACGCCGCTTTAGCTCAGCGCCCTCGGCGAAACGCGTTCATTCTGCGGGCTCTCCTCTCAACCTGCGAGGAATCTCATCGGCACGATCGACGTCACCTGGAGACCCGAGGTCGTCGCAGGGAATCAGGACAGGATCGAGCGCGCGGGCGCCCTCGTCCGGGATCCGGTTCCAGGCGGGGCGCGCCAGGACGACGGGGTGCCCGCGATCGCCGTCGTAGGACGCGGCGACGACGTCCCCGGCGCCGTCACGCCAGGCGGCGACGACGCGGTCGACGGCGGCAGGGGAGAGATCGGGCCCGTCGGCGAGGACGACGACTGCCGCCTCGACATCCCCGTCCAGCGCGGCGAGGCCGCAGCGCAGCGAGGCGCCGGGGCCGCGGTCCCAGTCCGGGCATTGGACGACGCGGGCGTCGGTCTCCAGCGGGTGGGCGCCCGCCACGACGAGGATGTCGGCCACCGAGCTCTCCCGGACCCGGCGCAGGACCTCCGGCAGGAGCAGTGCCTGCTTCGGGGCGCCGAATCTCGACGCCGCACCTGCCGCAAGGACGACCGCTGTGACCATCCGATGATTGTCCCGCCGGGCCAGGCCCGCCGTCAGACGCCGGAAACGGAGGTGCTCTTGATCACGATCCGCTCCGTCGGCGCCTCGGTCTGCGGATTTCCGAGCTTGCCGATCTTCTCGACGACGTCCATGCCCTCGACGACCTTCCCGACGACGGCGTAGTCGGGCGGCAGGCTCGCATTGTTCGCGGTCACGATGAAGAACTGGCTACCCCCGGTGCCCGGCTGCTCGAACTGCGACTTCGCCATGGCGACGACGCCCTTCGTATACGCCGTGTCGGGCTTGGGCGCATCGATCGTCGTGTACCCGGATCCTCCGTTGCCCGTGGCGGTCGGGTCGCCGCCCTGAATGATGAAGCCGGGCACGATCCGGTGGAACCGCGTGTTGTCGAAGAACCCGTCGCTCGGCGAGGTCGACCATCGAGTCGCCGTTGCAGGGGGCGCTGACCGGGTCGATCTCCACGGTGAACTCGCCGTGCGAGGTGACGAACTCGATGCTCGGCTTCGACTCGGGATCGAGCGGCTGCAGCTCCGGCGCGTTGGAGGGATCCTGGATCTCGACCTCGCACGAGTCGACCGCTGCACCGGGCCGCCGAGTCCTCGTCCCCGCCGCAGCCCGCGGCGAGCGCACCAGGCCACGAGCAGCAGGACGGCAGCGCGCCTCACGCCGGCCACCTCGGCAAGCGCCCGCCGAATGAGTGCCCGCGCGATCTCGACCTTGTAGGCGTTCTGCGGCAGAGGCGTCGCAGTGTCGAGTGCCTGCTCGCCGTCAAGGAGCCACGGGATCGGCGCCATGCCGGAGACGGCGATGCGCGTCCCGGCGGAAGTGCGTGCCGTTGCGACACCGACGAGCGCGAACGAGAACAAGCGGCGATCCATCGCCTTGAGGTAGGTGCTCGCCTCCGGCGCCGGCACGGTCAGCTCGAGGAGCAGCTCGCCCGGCTCGAGTGTCGTCATCTCGCGGTCGTCATCCGTCGGAAGGCGGTAGAGGTCCGCGAGCGGCAGCTCGCGTCGGTCTGTTCAGGAGCGTTGCGTCAAGGGCGAGGAGGGCGGCGGCAGGATCCGACGGGTGCGCGGACGCGCAGGGCGTGTTCGCGAAGACGGCGTGCTCGCGGTGGACTCCGCTGCGGGCGAAGCAGCGGTCGCCTCCGTGCAGCCAACAGGGGTACTTGAGCCGCCAGTACCAGCAGCGCGTCGCCTGGAGGAGGTTGCCGCCGATCGTCCCCATCGCGCGGAGTTGCGGCGACGCGGCGAGCCGGCACGCCTCGCGTAGCGCGTGCGGAACCTGCGGGTCGGCCTCGAGCTCGCCGAGCGTGGTCCCTGCGCCGATCGTCGTCCCGTCGATCCCCCGCGGGACCACTGCGCTGATGTCGACGAGCGTCGTCGCGTCGACGATGCGATCGCGGAGCAGCGGCACGAGCTCTGTCCCACCCGCGAGCGGCTTCGAGCCGGAGCCGTTCTCGAGGGCCGCCCGTGCACCCTCGAGCGAATCAGGTCGCAGAAGCTCCAACCCGCTCCCGCTCGCTTGCCTCGCGCAGCGCCCGCAGCATCTCCTCGCGACTGATCGGCAGCGAGCGGACGTCCGCGCCGGTCGCGTCGCGGATCGCGTTCGCGATCGCGGCCGCGGTCGGGATGATCGGCGGCTCGCCGAGACCCTTGCTGCCGAGGTTGGTGAGATGCGTGTCGGGCTCGTCCACGAGATCGGTCACGATCTCTGGGACGTCAGCGATCGTCGGAAGCTTGTAGGCATCGAGCGTCTGGGTCAGGATCGTCCCGGTCGCCGGGTCGATCAGCCGCTCCTCGGAGAGGGTGTGGCCGATCCCCTGGATGATCCCGCCCTCGACCTGGCTCGACGCACCCAGCGGGTTGATGACGCGGCCGACGTCGTGGATGGCAGCGATCTTGTCGACGCGCACCTCGCCTGTCTCGACGTCGACGGCGACCTCGGCGACCTGAACGCCGAAGGTCAGGATCCGCATGCCCGCCGGATTCGGGCCGCGCGAGCCCTGGCCGAGGATCTGCCCGGACTCGAGCAGGCAGGTGATCTCCTCGAGTGGCCACGAGCCGCCGTCGGCGCAGACGATCCGGCCGCCCTTCAGGGACAGCGAACGCTCCTCACGGTCATAGCGCTGCGCCGCGATCTCGATGATCTGGCGGGCGGCATCGGCGGCCGCGGAGCGGACGGCCGGCCCCATCGAGGGAATCGTCGAGGAGCCTGCGGAGATCGTCGCGTATGGGCCTCGCGCCGTGTCGCCGAGGGCGACCTCCACGTGGTCGATGGGCAGACCGAGCTCCTCCGCGGCGATCTGCGCCATGGCGGTCGCGCTGCCGGTGCCGATGTCCTGCATCGCGGTGACGACCGTGGCCCGGGCGTCGGCACCGACCCGGACCCAGGCGTACGACGGCGGGCCGCCACCTCCGTACCAGACCTGGCTCGCCAGCCCGACGCCGCGTTTCCAGGTCCCGTCCGAGCTCCCGCGGACCTCGTCGCGCCGCGCCCAGTGCGGCTCGGCGCGCTTGTAGCACTCCAGGAGGTTCTTGGACGAGAACGGCCGCTCGTCCATCGCGTCGTGCTGCGCGTAGTTGCGCCGGCGAAGCTCCAGGGGTTCGAGGTCGAGCTCCGCGGCGAGCTCGTCCATCAGGCACTCGAGGCCGAACGTCCCCTCCACGAAGCCCGGCGCGCGGAACGCGAGCATAGGCGGGGTGTTCAGCTTTGCCGCGTATTCGACGGTTCGCACGTTCTCGCAGGCGTAGAGCATCCGCATCGGCCCGCCGGTCGAGGCGAGCCAGCCACCCCAGCCGGTCGAGTTGACGAACTCGCCGTCGAGCACCGTGAGCGTCCCGTCGGAGCGGGCACCGATCCGCAGCCGCTGGATCGTCGCGTTGCGATTGCCGGCGTCGAGATTCTCCTCGCGCCGTGTGAGCACGGCCTTGACGGGCCGGCCTGTCCTCCGCGCCAGCTCGGCTCCGACGAACGTGTAGTCCCCGGGACCGTTCTTGGAGCCGAAGCCGCCGCCCATGAAGCGGCAGACGACGCGCACGTGATCCGCGGGAAGGTCGAAATGCTTGGCGACTCGCTCGCGGACGCCCCAGACGTGCTGCGTCGAGATATGGACGGTGAGGTGGTCGCCACCCTCCCACTGGCAGATGGACTGGTGGGTTTCCATCGAGTTGTGGAGGACGCTCTGCGTCCGGTACTCGGCCTCCACGACGACGTCGGCCTCGGCCAGGCCTCGCTCGATGTCGCCCCGCTCGTGGTGGCCGGCCTCCTCGACCAGCTCGTTGCGGCGGACGGCCTCGTCCGGGTCGAGCAGTGGCTCGAGCTCCTCCCACTCCACCTCGATGAGACGCATCGCCTCGCGAGCCTGCTCGTCGGTGTCCGCGGCGACGGCTGCCACAGGAGCGCCCTGGTAGGGCGGCTCGTCGGTCAGCGGGCCCGTGCCGGGTCCGAGCACGGCGCGCACGCCGGGTGCCTTCTCCGCCATCCGCAGGTCGATCTCCCGAATCCGTGCCCGTGCAAAGGGGCTGCGGAGGATGGCTGCGTGGAGCATTCCGGGGAGCTGGATGTCGGCGGTGTACTGCGCCTCGCCGCGTGCGCGCTGGTACCCGTCCTGCCTCGGCGCGGGACGCCCGACCGTGTCTCGTGCGCCGGCCGGCCATTGCTCCAGCGCGTCCTCGTCGACGACGATCCACTGCTCGGTGTAGCGGCCCTCGACCTCTTTCTCGGTCTTGATCAGCCTTGCCACACCGCTCCTTCCAGCCACGTCCAGGTGCCTGGCACCAGGACACGCGTCTCCGGCCGAGGGCGTCGGCCCACTCGGCCGGCGGCGCTCGCCACACCGCCGTGTCGCCGTCGGCCGCGTCTCGGTGCCAGGCACCAAGACACGGCCCGGCGGGACAGGTCAGCCTTGCCACGAAGCAATCGCCTCCTCGATCTTCGGATACGCGCCGCAGCGGCAGAGGTTCCCCGCCATCCCGTGGCGGACCTCCTCCGACGTCGGCGTCGGGTTGGCTGCGACGAGCGCCGTTGCGGACACGATCTGGCCTGGCGTGCAGAAGCCGCACTGGAGCGCGTCCGCCCGGACGAACGCATCCACCATCGGGTGCTCGCGGAGTCCCTCGATCGTCGTCACCTCGCCGTCGACACGGTGGACGAGCGTGATGCACGAGAGCACCGGGACGCCGTCGACCTGGACCGTGCACGCGCCGCAGTGGCCCTCGTTGCAGGCGATCTTCGTTCCGGTCAGGCCGACGTCCTCGCGCAGCCACTCCGCGAGCGAGCGGCCGACCGGCGCGTCAACCGCGTACGCCGCGCCGTTGACGCGAAGCTCAAGCACCCGGCGTCACCGCGATGATGTCCGCGAGGTGCACGAGCGCGAAGACCGAGCGGCTCGTCGCCACGCGCTCGCCCTCTTCGTCGATCTCCGGAAGTGCGCGCCAGAGCTCCTGCGCCGCGGTGAGCAGCTCCTTGATCTGGTCGAGCTCCTTCGGGTAGCCGTTCCGCTCGTGGCACGCGTTCAGCGCGAGGCCGAGGACGCCGATCGTGTCGGCCTGGCGCGTCCACAGGAGCGGTGTCGCCATCGAGAGGTACTGGTGCACGCGGGCGAGCGCCATCGACTGCCGGAGCTCGTCCCGGCCGCGCGGCTTCGACGGCTCGAGCGGCTCCGCGCCGTCCGCGATCCGGTTGGCGTTGCCGGCAAGCATCTCCCGGAGCTGCGCCTCGTCCAGGCCGGCCGAGATCGCCGTTCGCAGCGCGATCGTCAGAGACTGCGGCTGCCGTCCGTACGGGTAGTCGGATGCATAGAGGATCTGTTCGGGCGGAACCTGGTGGAAGAAGTCGAGGAGGTCGACGGGGCTCCAGACCGAGGTGTCGAAGAACACGCCCTTTCGCCCGGCGAAATGCCCGGCCAGGGCGGCCATGTCAGCGATCCCTGCATGCGCGATGATCAGGTGCGCGCCGGGGTACCTGTCGACGAGCCGGTGGAGGTGGTCGGCGATCGGCGGCAGGCCGCGACCGCCGTGGATCAGGATCGGCACGTTTCGCTCGGCGGCAAGCTCGAAGACCGGGGCCAGCCTCTCGTCGTTGAGGGTGAACCGCTGCGCCCGGGGGTGGAGCTTGATCCCGCGCGCGCCGAGGTCGAGACAGCGAGTCGCCTCCTCGATCGGCCCCGAGTTCATGTCCAGCCGCACGAACGGCACGAGCCGGCCGTTCGAGCGCTCGGCGTCGCGCAGCGTTCTGTCGTTCGGTGCACGGAACGCCGGCTCGCGGTCGGGCTCGTCCATGCAGAACATGAACGCGCGCGAGATGCCATACGCGTCCATGATCCGCTCGAGCTCCTCGTACTGGCCGCTGAAGCCGTCGATGTCGTGCCCGAGATGCAGGTGCGCGTCGAAGATCTCTGCGCCGTCGGGCAGCAGCCGGCGAAGCTCGTCGTCGTAGCTCGAGATCAGGGCCTGGGCGCGCGCGAGGGCCGCTTCCACGAACGCTCAGTCTACGTTTGGTCGTCCGGTGCCAGCCGGTGAACGGGGCGAGCCGGGAGATCGCCGGCGCTGGGCTCACGACTCCTTCGATATAGGATCGCTCGCATGACTGATGTTCTGATCTACGCCGATTCCATGGGCAACGCCGAGATGCGACACGAAGTGCCGGTACCCGTGCCCGACCCGTTCCTGTACGTCGAGAAGGACGGCGAGCGCCACGCTGTCGTGACCTCGTTCGAGAGCTCCCGCATCGAGCCCGTAGGCATCAAGGCGCACCCGCTCGAGGAGTTCGACTACGACGACCTGATCGCGCAGGGCCTGCCGCGACACGAGGTCCTGATGCAGACGATCGAGCGCGGGGTCGCGAGCCTGGGCGTCGAGCAGGCGGTTGTCCCGCCGACGTTCCCAGTCGGGCTCGCCGACCGGCTGCGGGCGCAGGGTGTCGAGCTGACGCCTGACCGCGAGTTCTTCGCCGAGCGCCGCCGGGTCAAGAGCGAGGTAGGGCTCGCAGGCATCCGCCGCGCCCAGAAGGGGACGGAGGCCGCCATGGGCGCAGCGGCGGAGCTGCTCCGCAGCGCCGAGGCTTCCAACGGCAGCATCGTCCTCGACGGCGAGCCACTCACCTCGGAGCGTCTCAAGGCGCGGATTACGGAGGTCTTCAACGAGCACAACCTCGTCTCCGACGAGATGATCGTCGCTATCGGCGGCCAGGCTGCATCCGGCCACGACATGGGCTCCGGCCCGATCGCGCCCGGCCAGGCGATCGTCATCGACCTCTTCCCGCGCGACCGCGAGAGCGGCTACTACGCCGACATGACCCGCACGTTCGTCGTCGGCGAAATTCCGGAGGAGCTGGCGGAGTACCACCGCCTCGTCTACGAGGCCCTGCAGAAGTCGCTGGCCGAGGTGAAGGGGGGCGCCGAGGGCCGGGACATCTTCCAGGGCGTCTGCGACGTCTTCCACGAGGCCGGTCACCCGACGCAGCTCTCGAAGCAGCCGGGTGAGGTGCTGGCGAACGGCTTCTTCCACGGTCTGGGCCACGGCGTCGGGCTGGAGGTCCACGAACCGCCGTCGCTCTCCCGCGACCCCAGCCAGCTCATGGCCGGCGACGTGGTCACGCTGGAGCCGGGGCTCTACCGCGAGGGCTGGGGCGGCGTGCGCCTGGAGGATCTCGTGCTGGTTACGGAAGACGGCTGCGAGAACCTCACGCAGTACCCGTACGATCTGACGCCGTAATGGCCACGGAGCAGTCTGGCTCTATCGAGACCATGCTTCTCGAGGACCGGCGGTACCCGCCGGACCTCGAGTTCGCCGCGCAGGCGAACGCCCAGCCCGAGCTCTACGAGCTGGACTTCGAGGAGCTTTGGGCTCGCGAGGCGCAGCGCGTCACGTGGTTCGAGCCCTGGACGACGTTGCTCGAGTGGGAGCCGCCGTATGCGAAGTGGTACCTGGGTGGGAAGCTCAACGTGTGCTTCAACTGCGTCGACCGCCACGTCGAGGCCGGGCGCGGGGGAAAGGTCGCCTACCACTGGGAGGGCGAGCCCGACGGCGACCGTCGTGAGCTGACCTACGCCGATCTCCAGGCCGAGATCGTCCGTTTCGCGAACGCGCTCAAGGAGCTGGGCGTCGGCAAGGGGACGAAGGTCGCGATCTACATGGGCATGGTCCCGGAGCTGGCGATCGCGATGCTTGCCTGCACGCGGCTCGGAGCGCCGCACACCGTCGTCTTCGGCGGGTTCTCTGCCGACTCGCTCTCCGGCCGGATCAACGACATGGGCTGCACGGTGCTCGTCACCCAGGACGAGGCGTGGCGCCGCGGCTCGAAAGTGCCGCTGAAGCAGATCGCGGACGAGGCGATGGGCAATGCGCCCGGGCATCGAGACCTGCGTCGTCCTGCGCCGGACCGAGGCCGAGGTCCCGATGGAGGACGGCCGCGACGTCTTCTGGAACGAGGTCGTCGAGGGCAAGCCCGACGACCCGGCGTCATGTCCCTGCGAGCCGATGGACTCGGAGGACCTTCTCTTCCTCATGTACACCTCCGGGACGACCGCGAAGCCGAAGGGGATCGCCCACTCGACGGCCGGCTACCTCGTCGGCACGGCGACGACTCATCACTACATCTTCGACCTGAAGCGCGACGACGACGTCTACTGGTGCGCGGCCGACATCGGCTGGATCACCGGGCACAGCTACATCGTCTACGGGCCGCTGGCGAACGGCGCGACCTCGGTCATCTACGAGGGCACGCCGGACTTCCCGGACAAGGATCGCTGGTGGGACATCGTCGAGCGCTACGGCGTGACGATCCTCTACACGGCGCCGACGGCCATCCGGGCGCACATGAAGTGGGGCCCGGAGCACGCCGGGAAGCACGACCTCTCGTCGCTGCGCCTCATCGGCTCGGTCGGCGAGCCGATCAACCCGGAGGCCTGGATGTGGTACCGCGAGCACATCGGCGCCGGGCAGACGCCGGTCGTCGACACCTGGTGGCAGACCGAGACCGGCATGGCGTTGATCACGCCGCTCCCGGGCCTCACGACGACCAAGCCGGGCTCGGCGACCAAGCCGTTCCCCGGGGTCGACGCGGCCATCTTCGACGAGCAGGGCAATGAGGTCGGGCCGGGCGGCGGCGGGTATCTCGTCCTGCGCAAGCCGTGGCCGGCGATGCTGCGCGGGATCTACGGCGACCACGAGCGCTACGTCGAGACGTACTGGTCGAAGTACGACGGGGTCTATTTCGCAGGCGACGGCGCGCGGGTCGACGAGGACGGCGATTTCTGGCTGCTCGGCCGCGTGGACGACGTGATGAACGTCTCCGGCCACCGGATCTCGACGATCGAGGTCGAGAGCGCGCTCGTCGACCACCCGTCGGTCGCGGAGGCCGCGGTCTGCGGCCGGATGGACGAGCAGACCGGCCAGGCGATCGTCGCGTTCGTGACCCTGAAGGGCGGCGACGAGGGCTCCGAGGAACGGCTCGCCGAGCTTCGCGACCACGTCGGCACCAAGATCGGCCCGATCGCCAAGCCGGCGAACATCGTCTTCACCCCGGAGCTACCGAAGACGCGCAGCGGCAAGATCATGCGCCGGCTCCTGCGCGACGTCGCGGAGAACCGGCCGCTGGGCGACACCACGACTCTGGCGGATCCCGCGGTCGTGGACGAGATCCGCGAGCGAGGGACGAGCGAGCAAACGGAGGAGTAGCGATGGGCGACTACACGCACGTGAGCGTTCTGGACGTGGAGGATGCGGCCGAGAAGTTCGGCATGAGCGAGACGCACGAGTCGCGTTTCGCGCACGGGGCGCTCGAGGCGGAGGCGACCGGCTTCAGCCTCCATCGCTTCAAGCCGGGCAAGCGGCAGCCGTTCGGGCATCGCCATGACGGCGCGGAGGAGATCTACTTCGTCGTCTCCGGCTCCGGGCGGGTGAAGCTGGACGACGACATCCTGGAGCTGCATCCGCGGGAGGCGCTTCGCGTCGCGCCCGGTGTCATGCGCCAGTTCGAGGCGGGCGACGAAGGGCTCGAGATCCTCGCCTTCGGCCCGCGCCATGCCGAGGACCGCGGCGAGATCGTCCAGGGCTGGTGGAGCTAGACCACCGCCAGCTCGGCGTCGATCTCTATAACGACGCGTGGCGGCTGCTCGAGAAGGAGCGGACGCCCGAGGAGGACGACGAGCTGCTTCACCAGGCCCACGCCTCGGCGTATCACTGGCTGAAGGCGCCGGAGTGCGAGCCGAAGAATCGGGCTCGCGGCGAATGGATGTGCTCCCGTGTCTACGCGGTGCTGGGCCGTCCCGAGCCGGCGCTCCACCACGCTGAGCGCTGCCTCCAGATCGTCGAGGCGAGCCCGCAGGACATGGACGACTTCGACCTCCCCTTCGCCTACGAAGCGCTGGCCCGGGCGAACGCCGTCGCCGGAAACTCGGACGACGTCTTGCGCTACGAGCACCAGGCGCGTGAGGCCGCCGAGCGGATCACCGACGCCGAAGACAAGGACATGGTCCTCACCGACCTCGCGACACTCTGACCAGGCCGCACGAGGCGCGATCTGACCCGCCACCTGCTACCGTGACCCCAAGACCAGAGCGAGTTCGGTTTGCGTTTCGGCGCCTTCCTCACCCGTTCGTGAACGGTGAAGGAGGTGTTTTTTTATGGCAAGCGGAACCGTCAAGTGGTTCAACGACAGCAAGGGCTACGGCTTCATCACTCCCGATGAAGGCTCGAAGGACCTCTTCGTGCATCACAGCAGCATTGCCGGCGAGGGCTTCAAGTCACTCCCGGAGGGCGCACGAGTCTCGTACGAGCAGCGCGAGGGCTCGAAGGGGCCCGAGGCGACCGACGTGACCCAGGTCGCGTAGTTCGTGAGCCGGCCGCGGCATTGCGCCGCGGCCGGTCTTTCTAGGAAATGGGGGCTATGAGCCAGTACAGCGACAAAGTCGAGTTGGAGGGCGATGTCATCGACACACTCCCCAGCCGGCCCATCGTCTACCGCCTTGGCTAGCGTGGAAGCCACCGGCCGCGGGACCATGCTGTGGTTCAACGAGGTGAAGGACCTGGGCGCGCTACGTACCGACGACGGCATTCGGATCGAGGTGCCAGGTGAAGCGTTTTCCGCCGGCGAGAAGCCGCGCGGCCGCTGCGCGGGACTGGAGATCGAGTTCCAGGTGCTGGCGAACCAGATCAGCGGTATTGCCTTCGTGCCGTTCGTGGCGCCGCGGCGAGCACGAAGCCGCCGCCGCAGCTAGACGACGACGCCCGAGGAACTCGTCCCAGCCCGCGAGGATCTTCTCGAAGCGCTCGGCGTCGTCGAACGGCCCGATCAGCGCCAGCTTGAGCCCGTTCCGGCCGATCACGTCCTGCGCGACCCGCTGGACGTCCTCGACCGTGACGGCGTCGATCCCTGCCAGCACGTCCTCCGGCTCCTCGACCTCGCCCTCGAGCACCTCGCGCCGGAGGCCGAACATGATCATCCCGTGCGGGCTCTCGGTCGCGAGGACGAACCGCCCCTTGGCGACGTTCTTCGACTTCTCGAGCTCCTCGGCGGGTACCGGCTCGGCGACGATCTTCTTCAGCTCGCGCGCGATCGTCTCGATGGCCTCGTCGATGCGCTTGATGTCCACGCCGGCCTGTGAGTAGAGCGTCCCCGTGTCCGTGTAGGAGTGGTTCGTCGCGAAGACGTAGTACGCGAGCCCGCGGCGCTCACGCACCTCGGTGAAGAGCCGCGAGGACATCCCCGTCCCGAGCACGGTGCCGAGCAGTTGCAGCGCGTAGCGGTCCGGATGGGTCAGCGGATAGCTCGGAACTCCCATCGCGATGTGCGCCTGATCCGACTCCTTCGAGTGGATCTTCACGCCTGACTCGTCGCCGTTCGAGCCGGGAAGCGGCTCCGCCCCGCCCGCGTCGTCCGCCTCGACCTCGCCCAGCATCTCCTCGACCTCCTGGCGGATCCCCTCGTCGAAGTTCCCGGCGAATCCGACGACCATCTTCGGGCCCGTGTACCAGCGGTCGACGTACTCGAGGAATGTCTCGCGTGTCGCCGCGCGCACCGTCTCCTTGCGGCCGATGATGTCCCAGCCGAGCGGCGTGTCGCCGTAGAGGAGCTGGTGGTAGACGCCGCCGATGTAGTCCCGCGGCGTGTCGAAGTACATGTTCATCTCCTCGACGATCACGCCCTTCTCGCGCTCGATCTCCTCCGAGTCGAAGTTCGAGTGGCGGAGCATGTCGACGAGGACGTCGAACGCGCGGCCCCGGTGCTCGGCCGCGCACTTGATGTAGTAGCCCGTGTACTCCTTGCCGGTGAAGGCGTTGAACTCGGCGCCGATCCCGTCGACCTCGTTGCCGATGATCTGCGCCGTGGGCCGGTTCTCCGTGCCCTTGAAGAACATGTGCTCGGCGAAGTGCGCGATCCCGCTCGTCTCGGGCGTCTCGTAGCGAGAGCCGGCGGCGAGCATGATGAAGCAGGCGACCGACTGCACCTGCGGCATCGGCGCGGACAGCAGCCGCAGTCCGTTCGGCAGCACCTCTCGCTGGAAGACGGCCATCAGACGGCGACCTCCTCGGTCAACCAACCACGCCACTCCGCCGGGATCTCCACGCTCGTTCCTCTCTCGTAGTCGTAGCCGACGAGGACGCTCTTCCCCTCCGCCGCAACGCGGCCGTCGGCGCGCACCTCGTACTCCAGCTCGAAGCTCTTGGTTCCCAACCTCGAGGGCCGGACACCCACCTCGACCTCATCGCCGAATGCGATCGGCGACCGGAAGTCGACCTCCATGCGGGCGAGGATCAGGCTCTGCTGCGGGTTGTCGCCCGCGCCCAGTGAGGACAGGAACGCGATGCGGGCGGACTCCATATAGGTCAGGAACACCGCGTTGTTGACGTGTCCCATCCCGTCGAGGTCCCGGAAGCGCACGGTGTCGCGGTACACGAACGGGAAGCCGTCCACCGGCGGCATGGTATAGACGCCTCGATGAGCGGCGAGCACACCAGGGCGGCCGTTTGGGCGCAGCCGGACTGGCTCCGGAAGGTGCCGACGGACGAGCGGCTGCCGGCCTCGAGAATCCTGTTCACGGGGTGCGGGACCTCGTTCCACGCGGCCCAGACCGGGGGCGAAGCGGTGCAGGCGCTCGATCTCGTGCTGCGACCCGATCGCGACGCAGAGGTGCTCGTGGCGATCAGCCACGAGGGGACGACGAAGCTGACGCTCGAGGCGGTGCAGGCGTGGAAGGGCGAAAAGTGGGTGCTTACGGGCGCGCCGGAGAGCCTGATCGCAGCAGCCTGCGACCACGTCGTCGTGGCGGCGCCGGAGATCGAGAAGAGCTGGTGCCATACGGCGAGCTACACCTCGGCGGTCGCGGCGATCGCATCGCTCCACGGCCAGGACATCTCGGAGCTCCCCGAGGCCGTCGAGGAAGAGCTCGACCGACCGGCGCTCGCGACCGACCACGAGCGGTTCCTGATCGCCGGCGCCGGCTTGGCCTGGCCGACGGCGCAGGAGGCGGCGCTGAAGCTGCGCGAAGGGGCATTCGTGGCGGCGGAGGCGCACCACACCGAGCAGCTCCTGCACGGACATCTAGCGGGGGTCGACGAGACGGTGCGCTGTTTCGTGCTCGAGGGTGAGGGCCGTGCCGCCGAGCGTGCGCGCGATGCCCTCGCCGCCCTACGCGAGCTCGGCTGCGACGTCGAGTTCGTCCCGACCCGGCATCCGGTCGTGGACATCGTCCGCTTCCAGCTCCTGACTCTCGCCCTGGCCGAGAAGCGCGGCGTGAACCCGGACCACATCCGCACGGACGACCCGCGCTGGAAGCGGGCCCGCGCAGTCGTACGACTAGAAGCCCGCCTCCGTCGCCTCCGCCGCCGAAATCTCCGCCGCCGCCGAAGTCGCCGCCGCCGCCGAAGTCGCCGCCGCCTCCGAAGTCGCCGCCGCCGAAGTCGCCGCCGCCGAGATCGCTGAACCCACCGGCCTCCGCCTCCGGGGCGAAGGCGGACCCGGCGAGGAGCCCTCCCGCGGCGAGGCCGAAGAACCCGAACGCCCAGGGCTGGAAGTAGGCGGGCGCGTCCCAGAACGGTCTCTGCCGGCCGTTGACCGTGATCTGGCGGGCGTCGGGCTCCTCGCCGGCGTTCACCCGCCGGGCGTCGGCCTCGCAGGCCGGCACCGTCATCGGGCCGCCGTACGGGGACGTCCAGGTCACGTCCTCGACCGACGTGCCATGCCGCGGGTCGAAGAAGCACGGAGGACGGGCCTCCGGGAGGGGCTTGCCGGCGAGGTGGGCCTTGGCCGCATCCATCTGGTGGCGCGAGTCGACGAGCGCCGTGGTGACACGCGCGATGTCCTCGGGCGAGCGGGCCCGGTCGAACGCGTCGTCGGCCCGCTGGTACGCCTCCATCGCGCGGAGGTAGGCGGCTTTCGCTTCGGGGTGGGCCTCGACCTCCTCGTCCAGTCCGACGACGTCGTCGGCGAGCGCGACGAGATCCTCGCGCGCGACCGCCTTGACCTCGGCGAGCTCCCGCTCGCGCCGACGCCGGCGTCGGAGGGCGCGGAAGCCGAGGAGTGCGGCGATCGCCCCACCGACGACCAGGAGCCAGGACGGAAAGCCCCCGCCGCTCTCGTTGCCGGCCGACTCGGCCGACCCCGCCCGGACGTCGCCCACGCGGCTCGCGAAGTCCATCAGGACGGCGGCGACTCCCTCCTCGTTGTTGGTGAGGAACGCACGGGTCGCGAGCGCCGGGGCCTGATCCCGCGCGAGGTCGTTGCTGACCGCCCGGAACTGGTTACCCACGACGACCGCGTAGACGCCCTGCCGGCCGAGACGTTCCCCGAGCTGGAGCGCGACATTCGTGCTCGAGCCGCCGGCCTCGCCGCGCGCCGACGCCGGCAGGATCGCGACGAAGAGCGGAGCGGCGCCGCGCTCCTCGATCGCGCCGCGCAGCTCGTCCGCCTCGGCCTCGGTCAGCGCGTCGGTGCCCGGGTGGACGTAGACCGGGTCCGCAGCCGAGCGCCTCCGCGGCCTGGTCGAGCACGGAGGACTGCGCCGCGGCGGGTGCGGCCAGTCACGAGCGCCGCCAGCAGGACGAGACGCAGCCTCATCCTCGCCACGCCTCCAGCAGCTCGCGTTCGCGCTCCGGCTTCATCCCTGCATCGTCGGTCATCTTGGCCTCGTCTAGCGTGCCACGGATCGTGTCCTCGAGCGGCCGGTGCTCAGGCCTGCCGCCTCGGCGCGGGAGACGTCGGCTTGGTTCATCCCGACCCATTCTGGATCGGCGAGCCACATCGGGAGCTCCATCCACTCGCCGACCTCGTGCTGCGCCAGGAACTCGTCCGGGATCCAGACCGGCGTCGCGTCCGAGCCGGTCACCGACCGCGCCGAGTCGATCAGCTCTCCGCCATGCGACACCCGAGCGGGTCGCGTTGAAGGCGCCGCCCTCGTCCCGCTCGAGCAGCTCGACCAGCCAGCGGCCGAGATCGCGGACGTCGACGAACTGCACTGTGCGCTCCGGCGGAGCGGGGACGACCATCTCGCCGCCGCGAGCCGCTCGGTGCGGCCAGTACGTGAAGCGCCCCGTCGGATCGTGTGGCCCGACGATCAGCCCGGGCCGGACGATCGTCGCCCGGTCGCCGAACACCTCCTAGACCGCGTCCTCGCAGAGGGCCTTGAGCGCGCCGTAGTTCTCGTACTCGGGGAGCATCTCGTCCGCAGGCATGTCGCCGAGCTCGCCGCGAGGCGAGTCCTCGCTCGGCCCTTCGCTGAAGTCGGCGTAGACGGAGACGCTGGAGACGAAGAGGTAGCGGCCGGCGAATCCTTCAGCGCCTCGGCCGACCGCCGGACCACGTGCGGGAAGTACCCCGACGGATCGACGACCGCGTCCCACCGTCGGCCGTCGAGGGGCGACAGGTCCTCGGTCCGGTCGCCGCGGATCTTCTCGACCTCGGGGAAGAGCTCCGGGTTGGTCTCGCCGCGGTTGAAGAGCGTGACCTCGTGACCCCGCTCGAGCGCTGCTTCGACGGCCGCCCGCCCGAGGAACTTCGTCCCGCCGAGAACGAGGATCTTCACCGTCTGGTAAAGCCTCGTAAGGATTCTTCGAAAGCGGTCGGGCGCGGCATTGGCTCTCGGTAGCTTGCCTGTGGAACCCATGCTCGGCGCACTGACAATCGTCCTCCTCTTCGCGGCCGCCTGGCTGCTCGCGCGCTGCGCGGCGTTCGTCGCGCTCAAGGTGCTGGTCTGGAACGACCGTCGCTCGGCTGAGCACGACCTGACGAAGGCGGGGAAGATGGCCCGTCTCAAGCGGCGCGAGACTCAGGTCTCGATCGTTCGCGCCGCCATCACCTACCTGGGGTTCGGGACCGCCGCCGTGCTCTCCGTCGGCCAGCTGATCGGCGGCGTCGATCGCCTGACGGCAATCGCTGGTGCCTCGTTCGTCCTGATCCTGGTCGGCTTCGCGCTGCAGCGAGTCCTCATGGACGTCATCGCCGGCCTCGCGATGTTCATCGAGCGCTGGTACTCGGTCGGCGACACGATCCAGATCCCGATGCACGAGCTCCAGGGGATCGTCGAGGACGTTTCGCTCCGGCATACCCGGCTGCGGACGCTCGACGGCGAGATCATCCACATCCACAACTCGCAGATTCCATCGGTGCGCGTCCTGCCGAGCGGCTCGAAGGAGCTGATGCTCGAGGTCTTCGTCACGGATCGGGAGGGGGCCGTGGAGATGGTCGACTCGGTCGCGTCGATCCTGCCCGAGGGCCCGACGACCTTCATCCGCCGCCCACGCATCGACCGGGTCGATGAGCTCTCCGAGTCGCTCTTCCGGATCGGTGTCCGCGCATCCGTGGCGCCGGGCCGCGAGTGGCTGGTCGACGGGTTCTTCGCCGACCTCCTCCGCGAGCGGGCCGAGCCGGGCCTGATCGCGCACGGGCCGGTGACGCTGGCGGTCGACGAGTCCGCGGCCCGCAGCTACGCGCGCGCCAGCGCCGCCACGCGCCGTAGCGGCGAGCTCTGGCCTGGGCTTCAGACGAGCTTCCTGAGCTCGGCGAGGAGGCGGTCGACCTCCTCGGCCGTGTTGTAGTGGACGATCCCGACGCGCACGGCGCCGTCGGGGAGACCGAGCCGCTTCATCACCTCGACGGCGTAATAGTCCCCGTCCCAGACGAAGATGCCGCGCTCGCCCAGGCGGGCGGCGACGTCCGTTGGTGACCGGCCGTCGACGTTGAGCGCGAACGTCGGCACGCGTCCCTCCATCGTCGGCTCGCCGTAGAGCGTGACGCCGCTGGGCAACCCGGCGAGGAACCGCTCGCCGAGCTCGCGCTCGTGGGCCGTGATGGCGTCAAAGCCGATGGACTCGACGTACTCGACGGCGGCGACGAAGCCGGCGAGGAGCTCGTGCTGCGCCGTCCCGGTCTCGTAGCCGGGCGCCGGGCGCACCTTGTAGGGCCGCCAGCGGTCGAGCAGCTCCCGGCGGGCGAACGCCAGCCCGAGGTGCGGCCCGTAGAACTTGTACGACGAGCAGAGGAGGACGTCGGCGCCGATCGCGGCCACGTCGATCGGCCCGTGCGGCGCGTAGTGGACGGCGTCGACCCAGGCGAGCGCGCCCGTGTCGTGCGCGAGCTCGCAGATCCCTGCGGCATCGACGAGGGTGCCGAGCGCGTTCGACGCCCAGGGGAAGGCGACGACGCGCGTCCGGTCGGAGAGCTGCTCCTCGAGATCGGAGAGGTCGTAGTCCGCGAAGCGCACGACGAGGCCGAGGTCGTGCGCGAGCTCGAGCCACGGCGCGACGTTGGCGTCGTGGTCGAGCCGGGTCGTGACGATCTCGTCACCCTCGCTCAGCTCGCGGCCCACGGTTCGCGTGAGCATGAAGTTGAGGTTCGTCATGCTCGGCCCGAAGATCGCCTCGCCCGCGGAGCAGCCGAGGAAGCGGCCGGCGGTCTCGTGCGCCGACTCCACGAGCTCGCCGGTCCGGCGGCTCGTCTCGAACTGGCCCCCGACGTTGGCGTTCGACTCCCGGAGGTAGCCGGCGATCGCGTCGATCACCTCGTCCGGCACCTGTGTCCCGGCCGGGCCGTCGAAGAACGCGTACGGCCGGCTGAGCGCCGAAAAGCGCGCGCGGACCGCCTCGACGTCGAGCCCTACTCGCACGTGCTCAACGCCCGGCCGTAGAAGTCGAGGTACTCGTCCACGTGCTCCCGCCAGTAGGCGGTCGAGTGCTCGCCGGGCGGCGTCTTGGCCGGAGCGTCGACCAGCGCGCCGAGACGGACGGTGGTGTCCCGGAAGCTGTCCTCGCTGCCGACGTCGAGCCACACCTGCGCCCTGCGGAACAGGCCGGGATGGTCCTGCGCGAACTCGAGCACGTCGTGGCGCTCGAAGTCTTCGACGTCGTCGAAGGCTCCCTCGGGTGTCTGCCCGCCGCCTTCCCAGAGTGCCGGGGAGTGGGCGCCGACGGCGCAGAAGCGGCGCTGGCGCGCAAGATCGAGAGCGCCGAAGCCGCCCATCGAGAAGCCGCCGATCGCCTCCTTCCGCGGGTCGGAGCCCAGACGCTCCCGCGCCGCCGGGATCGCCTCCTTCAGGATATGCGTGCCCCAGTCGAAGTCCTCGCGGTCGTGGTAGTAGCTGTGGTCGCCGCCGTCGACGAGCAGAACTGCGGGTGCGTTCGCCCCCATCGCCTCGAGCGAGTCGACGAGCTCCGGCCAGAGGAGCTCGCTCGGCGAGCCTCCCCGCTCGTGCAAGCAGGACGAGCAGCGGTGCGCCGTCGCGGCCGCCGGCGAGCACGCGGTGTTGGCGCGCGCCCAGTACGAGCGGCTCCCCGATAGCGGCCGAGCCCTCACCGCCTCGGTACCACGAGTACGCGATGGCACCGGCGGCGACGAGGATCCCCGTCAGGAGGATCCACTTCACAGGTCGCGGCCGTTGACCCGCCAGCTGTACTTCGGCGCCGGGTCAAGGGAGGCGCCGATGAAGCAGCCCCATTCGGCGCTCTGGAGCAGGCTGCGGAGCTCGTCGTCCGCGAGCTCGCCGGTGAGCTGGACGTCGAGCTTGCATTCGAAGCTGACGAACCCGTAGCGCTCCTGCTCCTCGCGCCGGGTCACCGTCCCGGACGCGTAGGCGGACGCGCTGACCTCGACGTCCTTCTGCTGGGCGAAGTGCTCGAGGCTCGAGATCGAGCAGCGGGCGAGCGCCGCCAGCAGCAGATGCTCGGCGCTGACGTCACCCTCGATCGTGGCCGGATGGCCGTCCGCCGACAGGCCTCCGCGCTCGTCGAGCGAGATCCAGTAGTCGAAATGCTTCGCGCGGAGTGCCACCGTCCGGTGGGCAATTTACGGTCAGATCGTGCGATTGCGCGTGTTGAACGAAGCAGAGTGCTACGCCCGCTGCTACGGGTTCCACGAGGAGGCGGTGCAGATCCTCGAGCTGCGGCCGCGCCGGTCGCGCTATGAAACGACGCTCAGTGGCGAAGACATCAGGCGACTCTTCGAGGTCCGGCTCGACGCGCGCGAGCCGGAGCTCGAGCTCGAAGCCGCCTAGGGGCTACGACTCGATGTACACCGTCAGGGGTTGGACGACGCCGTGCGCTTCCATCCGCGCTACGACCTCAGCGGGCGGCGCTGCCAGCATCGACGTCATCGCATCGATGTCGGCAACGTCGGCGCAGATAGCGATGTTGTTACTTCCGTCCTGCGCGACGTAGTCGATCACGTTGCTGCCGGTTCCCGACTCGATGGCCGCGGCGCGTTCCGCCTTGCCTTGCAGCCAGCGATCGATGTCCTGGACGGCGTGGGTGATGACGACCTTCGGCATGTCGACTCCCTTCGGCGGCGAGTAGCGGTCTGGGTCGCCGACCCTACAGGCAGCGGTTTATCGTCCGCCGACCAGGGGCGAGCCGAAGCCGCCTCCGTACGATCAGGAGATGGACGCCGTCGCCGAGAGCCCGGTCCCGGACGTTCTAGCGCCTGGCCTCCGCGTCGTCTTCTGCGGGATCAACCCGGGCCGCTGGTCCGACGCGGCCGGCGCGCACTTCGCGAACCCGCGGAACGACTTCTGGCGGCTGCTCCATGACGCCCGCTTCACCCCGCGCCTGTACGCGCCGGAGGAACAGCACGACCTGCCGGCGCTCGGCCTCGGGCTGACGAACGCCGCCTACCGGACGACTGCGGGCTCCGGCGACCTGCGGCGGGCCGACTTCGAGGGCTCTGCGGAGCGGCTCGAGGAGCTCGCCCGCCGGCTTCACCCGGCGTGGATCGCGTTCGTCGGCAAGGAGGCCTACCGTGGCGCCTTCAACGAGCGGCCGGAGCTGGGTGTTCCAGGAGCGGCGGCTCGGGGAGACGCAGCTCTTCGTCCTCCCGTCGACTTCGCCGGCGAACGCCGCCGTTCCCTACGAGGAGCGGCTGCGCTGGTTCGAGGAGCTCGCCGCGGCGTCGGCGTCTAGCGGTTCTTGATCGCGCGGCGGATCGAGCGTGCGACGTAGAGCGCCGACTTGAGGAAGAAGAGCGCGCCGATGATCGCGCGCACCTGGTTCGCGGTCAGCGGCGTCCGCTTGCTGACAGGCTTCTCGATCTTCTGAGCGAAGCGCTCGCGCCAGCCGATGAGCGGCGCTTCGAGTGTCTGGGTCTTGTTCATGCGGCTCGCCTACCCACTCGGGGCGCAAACCGAACCGGGGTCAGACCCCGCCACCAGTGTGTGACGAGCTGTCCAGAAAACCGCCATGTCCCGCGGCGTACCAATGCGGATCGGTGGACTGCGCGTCACGCTATTGACGCACTTCTGCCACTGAATCGCGCCGGGGTCTGACCCCATCGGTTTTCGTGTGCCTAGCCGCGCCAGCGGTTCGTGATCGGCGTGCGGCGGTCGCGGCCGAACGCCTTCGGGCGAAGCTTGACGCCCGGGCGGAGCCTGGCGGCGCTTGTATTCCGCTCGGTCGATCAGGGCGATCGCGCGGTCGACCACGTCCTGGTCGAAGCCGTCCGTGGTCAGCTCCTCGTGCGATCGGTCCTCCTCGACGTAGGCCTCGAGCACCTTGTCGAGCGCCGGGTACGGCGGCAGCGAGTCCTCGTCCTTCTGGTCCGCGCGGAGCTCGGCGCTCGGCGCACGTTCGATCGTCGTCGCCGGGATCAGCTCGCGTCCGGTGCGCTCGTTCAGGTGCCGGGCCAGCCGGAACACGTCCGTCTTGAACACGTCTTTCAGGAGGGCGAACCCGCCGGCCATGTCCCCGTAGAGCGTTGCGTACCCCACGGAGAGCTCCGACTTGTTTCCGGTCGCCACGACGAGCCAGCCGAACTTGTTCGAGAGCGCCATCAGCAGCGTCCCGCGAATGCGGGCCTGGAGGTTCTCCTCGGTGATGTCGGCCTCCTGTCCCTCGAACACCTCTGAGAGCGCCTGCTCGTAGCCGTCGAAGATCGAGTCGATCGGCAGCTCGAGGAAGTCCGTCCCGAGGTTCTTCGCCAGCTGCTCGGCGTCGCGCCTCGTGTCGTCGGAGGAGTACCGGGAGGGCATCGAGACGCAGTGGACGCGTTCCGGCCCGAGCGCCTCGACGGCCAGCGCCGCCGTCAGTGCCGAGTCGATCCCGCCCGAGACCCCGAGCACGATGTCGCCGAAGCCGTTCTTGTCGACGTAGTCCGAGAGCCCCAGCTCGAGCGCGCGCCGCATCTGCTCGAGTTCGTCGAGCGGTTCGGCGACGTACGGCTTCACCGGAGCCTGTTGCGGGCGAGGCCCGCCGAGGTCGATCACCGGCGGATCGGGGATCTCCCGCTCGCTTGCGAGCGCGCGGCGCCGCGCGTCGACCAGTCGGCGGGCGATCGCGGTCGAGACGTCGATGTCGACGACGAGCAGCGCCTCTTCGAACGACGGTGCGCGCGCGACGACCTCGCCCTCCTCGTCGATCACGACGCTGTGCCCGTCGAAGATCAGCTCGTCCTGCCCGCCGACCGCGTTGACGAGCGCGACCCAGCAAGCGTTGTCCCGCGCCCGGGTGATCAGCATCTCCTCGCGCTCGAGTCCTTTCCCGACGTGGAACGGCGACGCGGAGATGTTCGCGATCACGTGCGCGCCGGCGAGGGCGAGATCGGTCGCAGGCGGGCCGGGCTGCCAGATGTCCTCGCAGACCGTCGGGCCGACCAGCCCCTCGCCGACCCGAAGCAGGAACATCTCCCGGCCCGGCTGGAAGTACCGCACCTCGTCGAAGACGCCGTAGTTCGGCAGGAACCGCTTCGGGTACACGGCCTTGATCTCGCCGCCGGCGCAGATCGCGCAACCGTTCGAGAGGTCGCGGTCGAGCCACGGAACTCCGACGAGCGCGGCAACGTCTGTCGCCTCGGCGGCGACCTGCTCGGCGGCGCGGCGCGCCTCGCGGAGGAAGCCGGGGCGGAAGAGGAGATCCTCCGGCGGGTAGCCGGTGATCGCGAGCTCCGGGAAGAGGACGAGGTCGGCGCCCGCGCTCTTCGCCTCGCGGAGGCGGCCGACGATCCGAGCGACGTTGCCGTCGAGGTCGCCGACGACGGAGTTGATCTGGGCGAGCGCGAGCCTCATAGTTTTCGCCTCACAGTCGAAAACATAGTCTACCCAGCGTGGAGCTCGTCATCGACCGGCATTTTCGCGGCCCGACGGAATCCGCGAACGGCGGGTACACCTGCGGCGTCCTCGCGTCGCTCTTCCACGGCCCCGTCGAGGTCACGCTCAGGCTCCCGCCTCCGCTCGAGCGGCCGCTCGAGCTGGAGATGGAGGACGACCGACAGCGCGTCGAGCTCCGCGACGGCGACGCGCTCGTCGCCGAGGCCGCGGCGACCGACCTCGAGCTCGAGCTCCCGGACCCTGTTCCTTTCGCCGATCGCCGCCGGAGCCGCGCTGCCGGAGGGCGACAAGGAGAGTGTCTTTCCGGAGTGCTTCGTCTGCGGCTGGTCGCGCGACGACGGGCTGGGGATCTACGCGGGGCCGGTCGAGGGTCGCGACGTCGTCGCGGCAACCTGGACGCCTCAACCCGACCACGTCGCACCCGAATTCGTCTGGGCCGCGCTGGACTGTCCGGGCGCCTATGCGGTGCACGGCGGCGAGCGTGGGATGCCCGTGCTCGGCCGGTTGGCGGCCAAGGTCGAGCACCTGCCGCACGAGGGCGAGCCGTGTGTGGTGATGGCTTGGCCGCTCGGAGAGGATGGGCGGAAGCTCTACGCCGGCACCGCGCTCTTCGGCGAGGACGGGCGAGTGCTCGGCTCTGCGCGGGCGACCTGGATCGTCCCGGCTCCCAAGTAACAGAGTGTTACAAGCCGCAGGAACCCCGCCAGCAGCGGCTTCGGGGGCTTAGTAACACAGTGTTACTTGGGAGGAGGGGCGCCGAGGTTAGCGCTGCAGCCGGATCGCGTTGAGGTCGTTCTCGGCGATCTCGTCGGCGCGGCGGATCAGGTCTTCGATGTCGTCGTGCTCGGCGTGGATGTAACGGCCGCTCAGCGCGTCCGCCCGGCCTGACGCCAGAACGCGGACGAGCCGCGGCGCCAGCTCCGGCGGCGTCCACGGCATGTCGTCTGGGAACCGTCCGGTCATGTCGGTCTTCACGAGCCCCGGGCTGATCGTGAACACCGCGATCCCGTGGGGCTCGAGCTGGAGGGCGAGTCCCTCCGCCATCCGGTAGAGCGCGGCCTTGCTACCGCCGTATGCGGTCGTGCTCTGGCCGGGGAGGTAGCCGGAGCCGCTTCCCGTGTTGACGATCCGCCCTCGGCCGCGCTCGATCATCCCGGGCACGACGGCGCGCCAACAGAGAAAGGCCCCGAGGACGTTGATCTCGAACACGTGCCACCAGTCGTCCAGGTCGTCCTTCCACGCCTCGCCGCCCCAGTGTGCGATCCCGGCATTCGCGACGAGCAGGTCGACGGGGCCTAGCTCCCGCTCGACCTCTGACACCATGCGCTCGACGTCCTCCCGCCTGGAGACGTCAGCGACGACGCTCAGCCCGCCGATTCCGCGCGCGACCTCTACCACCTGCTCGGACGTCCGCGCCGAGACGGCGACCTTCATGCCTGCGTCTGCGAGCTCGCGCGCGATCCGCTCGCCGATCCCGCGGCCGCCGCCGGTGACGAGCGCAACTCCTTCGAGCCGATCTCCCACGAAGAAGAGTCTTCCACGCGCCGTTAGGGTCAGGTCGTGACCCTCGCCGAGCTCGCCGTCACCGTCGGGATGCTCGGCGTGCTCGGCCTGATCGCGAGCCGGTTCGGGATCTCGGCGATCCCCGCCTACCTCCTGGCGGGACTGCTCCTCGGCCCGAACGAGCCGAAGGTCGTGACCCTCATCAGCCCCTCGGAGGTGACGGAGTTCGTCGCGGAGATCGGGATCATCTTCCTGCTCTTCTTCCTCGGCCTGGAGTTCACGCTCACCCGGCTATCGCGAAGCCGGCGCCACGTCCTCTTCGGCGGGATCTTCGACTTCGTGGCCAACGCCGGCCTCGGCCTGCTCATCGGTGTCGCGGCGTTCGGCTTCAGCTTCGCCGCGTTGATCCTCGCCGCTGCGATCTACGTCTCGTCGAGCGCGATCGCGGTCAAGGGCCTGATCGACTTCCGCCGCCTGGCGGACGACGAGACCGACCTCGTCCTGGCGATCCTGATCGCCGAGGACATCGCGATCGCGCTCGTCCTCGGGTTCGCCGCGGGCGGCGGCGGTGCGGCGGGCGCGACGCTCGCGATCGTCGCGAAGGCGATCGGCTTCATCGCGATCTCGCTCGCGATCTCGAAGTGGCTCGCCGGGCCGATCGATCGGATCCTCGACTGGCTGCCGCGCGAGTTCTTCCTGCTCGCGGTGTTCGGCTTCCTGATCGGAATGGCGGCGGTCGCAGACGCGCTCGGCCTCTCCGAGGCGATCGGCGCCCTGATGGCAGGTGTCGTCCTGTCCGAGACCTCGATGCGCGAGGAGATCGAGGAGCGCTTCTTCAGCTTCAGGGATGTCTTCGCCGCGCTCTTCTTCTTCGTCTTCGGCCTCTCGATCGACATCTCCGCGCTCGGCGACGTCGGATGGCTGCTCGCCCTCGCCGTGCCGGCGGCCATCGTCGGCAAGATCGCGACCGGCCACGTCGCCGGCAGGCTCGGAGGCTTCTCGGCGCGCCAGAGCTTCAATGCCGGCGTGGCGCTGATCGCGCACGGCGAGTTCACGATCATCCTGGCGCAGATCGCCTCCACGAACGACGAGCTGCTCGCAAGCCAGCAGGACACCTTGATCGCGTTCGCGGGGCTCTACGTCCTCATCACGGCGACGATCGGCGTCGTCCTGATGAAGGAGTCGAAGGTGCTCGGCCGCCGTCTGTTCCGTGTCCCTACACTGGCCGAAGGAGGCTGACGCGTTGCCCACTCAACTCGAGGAGACCCGCCTTCCCGGGATCGGGACGAAGTTCACGATCCGCACCGGCGAGGGCTCCCGCCTCACGGTGATCCTCCACAACGACGGGAAGCGGGAGCTCTACTACTTCCGGCGCGGCTCCGACGACGAGCCGCGGTCGGTGATCACGCTGGACGACGACGAGGCGCGCCAGCTCGGCGCCGTCCTCGGCGGCGCCTACGAGCGGCCGAAGATCGTCGAGGAGCTCGAGATGGCGCTCGGCGAGCTGCTGATCGAGTGGATCCCCGTGCCCGACTCGAGCCGGTGGATCGGCAAGAGCCTGGCCGAGGCCGGCTTCCGCGCGAACCTTGGGATCACGGTGATCGCGATCCTCCGCGAGCCCGAGCCCGTCACGGGCGCCTTGCCCGACGACGTGATCCAGCAAGGCGACACGCTGGTCACGGTCGGGAAGGCCGGCTCGTACCCCGCCTTCCAGCGCGTGCTCGCCGAGGGCTAGAGAGCCCGCCCGATCTCGTCAAGCGCCTCGGGGTTCTCGAGCGAGGACAGGTCGCCGGGGTCGGCTCCGAGCGCCTTCGCGCGGACGGCGCGGCGCATGATCTTCGCGCTGCGGGTCTTCGGCAGCGCGCTCACGAAGACGACGCGGTCAGGTCGGAACGCCTTGCCGAGGTCGCGTGAGACGAGCTCCGAGACCTCGGCCGCGAGGGCCTCGGTCCCGTCGACGCCAGGCGCGGCGATGCAGAAGATCCAGGCGACCTCGCCCTTCACCTCGTGCGGGATGCCGACCGCCGCCGCCTCCAGCACGGACGGATGCTCGACCGCGGCCGACTCCAGCTCCGCCGGGCCGACCCGCTTCCCGGCGATGTTGAGCGTGTCGTCGGACCGGCCGTGGAGGAACCAGAAGCCGTCCTCGTCCACGGATGCCCAGTCGCCGTGCGTCCAGACACCGGGGAACCGGCTCCAGTACGTGTCGATGTAGCGGTCGGGATCGCGCCAGAACCCGCGGGTCATGCCCGGGAAGGGCTTGCGGCAGACGAGCTCGCCGACCTCGCCGCTCCCCACCAGCGAGCGGCCCTCCCCGTCCACGACGTCCATCGCCATGCCGAGGGCGGGCCCGCCGAGCGAGCAGGCCTTGATCGGGATCGCCGGGGTCGGAGAGAGGAAGCACGCGCCGACCTCCGTCCCGCCGGAGCAGTTGATGATCGGGACCCGGCGATCGCCGACCTCCTCGAACAGCCAGCGGTACGGCTCGGGGTTCCAGGGCTCGCCGGTCGTGACGATCGTGCGAAGTGACGAGAGATCGGTCTCCGGATCGCCGTGCGGGATCAGTCCTCGAACGAGCGTCGGCGAGATGCCGAGGACGGAGACCCGCTCCTGCTCGATCAGCCGCCAGAGGCGATCGGAAGGCCAGTCCGGCGCGCCTTCCGCGAAGACGAGCGTCGATCCCATGGCGTGCCCGCCGACCACCGTCCACGGGCCCATGATCCAGCCCATGTCGGTCGCGAAGTGGATCACGTCGTCGGCGCCTGCGTCGGCCTGGTAGCAGACCTCCCGCGCGATCGAGACGAGGAAGCCGCCCTGGACGTGGACGACGCCCTTCGGCTTGCCCGTCGTCCCGGAGGTGTAGGTCAGGAGGTACGGCGTCTCGGACGGGAGCTCCGTGCCGGCGGCAGCTCTCCCGGCAGCTCGGCGACGAGCTCGTCCCACGGCGCGACGACGACGTGCTCGACCGACGGCGACTCGGCCCGCGCCTGCTCGAGGATCTCCAGCATCGGGACTTCGCGCCCGCGCCGCGACGAGACGCGCGTCGTGATCGCGACCTTGGCCTCGGACGCCTGGAGCCGCTGCGCTACGGCCGGCGCCGCGAAGCCGGAGAAGATCGGCACCTGGATCGCGCCGATGTGGGCGCAGGCGTGCGAGGCGATCGCGACCTCCTGCGACATCGGCAGGAAGATCGCGACGCGGTCGCCCTCCTCGACGCCGAGCCGGACCAGCGCCTCCGCGAGCCTCGTGACCTGGTCGGACATGGCCGCCCAGGTCAGCTCCCGCCGCTCCCCGTCCTCGCCGAGCGAGACCGCGGCGATCGCTTCCGGCCGCCGTCGGGCCCAGCGGTGGACGCAGTTCCAGGCGATGTTCACCTCTCCGCCGACGAACCACGTCGCCCACTCGGGCCCGCGGGAGAGATCGGTGACGCGGTCCCACGGCCTCGAGAACTCGAGCCCCATGTCCTCGACGGCGGCGGCCCAGAACCAGTCCGGCTCCTCCTGCGACCGGCGGACGAGCTCCCAGTAGTCGGCGATGCCGTGGCGACGCATCAGCCTGACGACGTTCGCCTGCTCGAGCACCTCCTCGGTCGGCCGCCAGACGACCTCGCTCACCGATTGCCTTCGACGTGGAAGTCGGGCAGCCACCCGAGCCAGCTCGGCAGGTACCAGTTCCAGTCTCCGAGGAGCTTCATCGCCGCCGGCAGCAGCACCGAGCGAACGATCGTCGCGTCGATCAGCAGGGCGACGGCCACACCGAAGCCCATCTGCTGGAACATCACGAGATCGCCGACAGCGAACCCGCCGAAGACGGCGATGATGATCAGCGCGGCACCGGTGATCAGTCGAGCCGTCGAGCTGATGCCGTGCTCGACGGCGGCGTCGTTGTCTCCCGTCTGCACGTAGCGCTCCCGAATCCGGCTCAGCAGGAAGACGTGGTAGTCCATCGAGAGCCCGAACAGGACCGCGAACAGGAACAGCGGCACCCACGCCTCGATGAAGTCGACCTGCTGGAAGCCGAAGAGCTCGTTGCCGATCCCTTTCTGGAAGACGAGGATCAGGACGCCGTAGGCGGCGCCGATCGACAGCAGGTTCAGCACGATCGCCTTGGCGGCGACGACGATCGACCTGAACGCGACGGTCAGCAGGATGAACGACAGCGTGAGAACGACCGCCAGCAGGATCGGAAGCCAGCGGTCGGTCAGGGCGTAGTAGTCGATGCTCTCGGCCGTCTCGCCGGTGACGAGGACGCTCCGCCCCGGTGATCTCCTCCTCACGCAGCGCGCGGACGGAATCGAGCGCCCTGTCGTCGCGGCTGTCGCCCACCGGTAGCGCCTCGATCACCGCAAGCCGCTCCTCGTCGTGGAACTCGGTCTCGACCTGCCGGAAGGCGTCGTTCGCGCGCATGTCGTCGGCGATCTGCTCGATCTCCGCGCGGGTTTCCGGGCTCGCAACGTCGCCGTCGACGACGACCTCGACCGAGTCGGTGGTGCCGATCCCGAACGCTTCCTCCAGCGCGTTGAACCCCTGCTTCGACGCAAAGCGGTCCGGCAGCGTGCGGATTCCGGCCTCGCCCGTCGTGTAGCTGAGGACGGGAATCGCCAGGGCGACCAGCAACCCGGCGCTCAGCACGAGGCTCACGACCGGCCGCCGCATCACTGCCCGCACGACCCCGCCCCAGAAGCGGCTCTCGGCGCCCGTCCCACGCTCGGCGCCCCGGCCGATGAACGGAATCCGGAGGGCGTTGACCCGGTCGCCGAGCAGGCTCAGCACCGCGGGGAGAAGCGTCAGCGCGGCGGCGACCGATGTGATGCCCACCAGGATCGCGCCCGCGGCGAGGCTCCGGAAGATCGTGTTCGGGATGAGCAGGAGCCCGAGCATCGCGATGACGAAGGCGAAACCGCTGAAGAGCACCGCGCGACTCGCCGTGCCGCCGGTCGCGGCGATCGCGTCGAGCTTCTCGCGTCCGCCCGACCGCTCCTCCCGGAAGCGCGACACCACGAACAGCGCGTAGTCGATCCCGAGCGCGAGCCCCATCCCCGTGAGCATGTTGATCGTGAAGACCGAGAGCTCGAACGCGATGCCGACGAGGGCCACGAGCCCCAGCGCGGTGATGATCGCGACGATCGCGAGGGCCAACGGGACGAGCCCGGCGACGACCGCGCCGAAGACGAGCAAGAGGACGATGAGCGCCACGGGCAGCCCGAACTGGAGCTCGCCCTTCTGCAGGTCTTCCTCCGAGAGCGTCAGGAAGTCGCGCTCGACCGACCATTCGCCCGTGAGGAAGAGCTCGAAGTTCCCGTCCTCGTGCTGCTCCAGCACCTCCTGGACGTTCTCGGCCGCGGTCTCGTCCTCGAGCCCGATCTCGTAGACGAGCGCTCGATCCGCCCGCGCGACGGGCTCGGGATTGACGTAGGCAACGCCGTCCGTCGCCTCGAGTGCCTGGCGGAGCGGCAGCGCCCGGACGCCGAAGCCGGGATCGTCCGTCTCCACGCTCTCCGAGCGGATCAGGACGACATCTGTCGTGAAGTTCGGGTCCGGAGGCAGCCGCTCGCCGATCAGCTGGTATGCCTGTTCCGACTCGGGGTTGTTCAGCTGCTCGGCTTCACCGGAGAGCGCATCGCCGAGGAAGAGGACGACGAGGACGAGGGAGACGACGACGCCGGCGATCCAGGCGGCGAGGGTCAGCCCGGGATGGCGTGCTGCGGCGGTGGCGAGGCGCTCGGTCATTGACTCAATAACTTAGTGGCCGCTAACATAGCGTTCCAGACCGTGGCTCTGCATCTCCTATCCGAAGAAGCGCGTAAGTGGTGGACGCTCGCCGCTGTGGCATTCGGCCTGTTCATGATCATGCTGGACAACACGGTCGTGAACGTCGCCCTTCCGTCGATGGCGCGCGACCTCGGCGTTGGGCTCTCGGAGCTCGAGTGGATCGTCACCGGCTACGCTCTGACCTTCGCCTCGCTGATGCTGACCGGCGGCAAGCTCGCCGACCTGCTCGGCCGGCGGCTGATCTTCGTCACCGGCCTCGTGATCTTCACCGTCTCGTCGCTTGCCTGCGGTCTCGCCGAGAGCGGCGAGTTCCTGATCGGCGCGCGGGTCGTCCAGGGCGCCGGCGCCGCGCTGATGAACCCCGCCACGCTGTCGATCATCGCCGCCACGTTCCCGCCTCGCCAGCGCGGGACGGCGATCGGGATCTGGGCCGGCGTCTCGGCGCTGGCGCTCGCCATCGGCCCGTTGGTCGGCGGCCTGCTGACCGAACATCTCGCCTGGAACTGGATCTTCTTCGTCAACGTCCCGGTCGGAATCTTGGCGATCGTCGCCAGCTTCGTGCTCATCCCGGAGTCGAAGGACGAGTCGGCTGAGCAGCGGCTCGACCTGCCGGGGCTCCTGACCTCCGGGATCGGCCTGTTCGCGCTCACCTATGGCCTGATCGAGGCGAACACCTACGGCTGGACGTCCGGTCGGATCGTCGGCGTGTTCGTCGTCGCCGTCGTGATGCTCGTCGCCTTCGTCCTGCTCGAGACGCACCAGCGGCTCCCGATGCTCGATCTCTCCCTGTTCCGGAACGGGACCTACGCCGGCGCGAACCTCGCCGTGCTGCTCGTCGCACTGGCGATGTTCGGCGTCTTCTTCTTCGTCTCGCTCTACATGCAGGGGATCCTGATGTACTCCGCGGTCGAGGCCGGGGCGGCGTTCCTGCCGATGACGGTCCTGATCATCCTGGTGGCCCCGATCGCGGGGAGGGCGTCGGACCGCATCGGTTCGCGATGGTTGATGACCGCCGGGATGCTGCTCGTCTCCGGCCAGCTCCTCTACTTCTCGCGCCTCGACGAGCATTTGCGACGTTCTGGAATCTCCTTCCGGGGCTGCTCGTCGGCGGGGCCGGCATGGCGCTCGTGATGACGCCGAGCGCGGCTGCTGCGGTTCGCGCGCTACCGGTCGACAAGTCGGGCGTCGGCTCCGCGGTCTCTGAACGCCTCCCGGCAGGTTGGCGGTTCGATGGGAATCGCCCTGATGGGCGCGATCATGGCCCACCAGGTCGGCGGGCTGACGGGCCCGGAGGTCTTTCGACAGCCAGAGCGGTTCGTCGACGGCTTCTCGACGACGCTGCTGGTTGCAGCGGTGATCGCGCTCGTCGGAGCCGTCGTCTCGTTCGTCCTGGTGCGGCCGCACGAGCTCGAGGAGCCTGAGCACCGACCCGAGCCGACTCCCCGAGGTCGGATGAGCGCCACCAAGCCCCGGCTGACTGCTGAGGAGCGGCGCGCCGACGTCCTCGAATGCGCCTGCGGGATCTTTTCCAAGGGCAGCTACCGCGGCACGACGACGGCCGAGATCGCGCGTCGCGCTGGAGTCACCGAGCCGATCCTCTACCGCCACTTCCAGTCCAAGCGCGACCTCTACCTCGCGTGCCTGGACTCCGCATGGCAGGACACCCGGCAGATGTGGGAGCGAGCGGTTGCGGCCGAGCCCGACCCTGCCCTTTGGGTCACCGCGATGGGCTCGGCCTACCTGAGGGCTGCGAAGGAACGCCATGGCCTGGTCGCCAACCTCTGGATCCAGGCCCTGACGGAAGCAAGCGATGACGCCGAGATCCGGAAGCACCTCAAGCGGCACATGCGTGAGGTTCAGGAGTTCGTCGTCGCCGTGATCGAGCGCTCGCAGGCTGCAAACGGGATCCCTCGGGACCGCGACCCCGAGGCGGAAGCCTGGATCTTCATCTCGCTCGGCCTTCTTGCGACAGTCAGCAAGCGCCTGGGCGGCATGCTCGACGAGGACATCCCGAGAATCACCGCCAGCCGGCGCCGCTGGCTCACCGGCTCCGACGACTGAGCAGATGAGCCGAGCCAGGGCCGCGGTGGGCACCGGGGTCTTTCTCCTGATCGCCCCCGGCGTCGTCGCGGGACTGGTTCCGTGGTGGCTCACCGGCTGGGAGGTAGGCCGCGAGCTGTGGGTCCCGCTGCGCGTCGCCGGCGGAGTGCTCACCGCCGTGTCCGTCGGCGTCCTTCTCCATGCATTCGGCCGCTTCGTCCTGGAAGGGATCGGGACGCCTGCTCCGGTCGCGCCCACAGAACGGCTCGTGATCGGCGGGCTCTACCGCTACGTGCGCAATCCGATGTACCTCGCCGTCGTCGGCGCCATCGCCGGCCAGGCGCTCCTCCTGGGGCAGGTCGAGCTCGTCGTCTATGCAGCAGCCATGTGGCTGGTCTTCCTGGCGTTCGTCCACTGGTACGAGGAACCAACGCTCCTCAGGCAGTTCGGCGACGACTACGACGCCTATCGGCGAGCGGTGCCGGCTTGGCTTCCGCGTCGCCGCGGGTCGGGCTCCGCCCGGCCCGCTCGTTGACGCAACCGGGTTGAATCGAGCCAGATGGCCCGCGCACGGGCCAGAAAAAGATGAACCCCCGGGCTGCGGCCCCCGGGGGTTCGTATCTCTAGCGGCGTGCCCACCTCTGTGGCGACGGCCCGGAGGGCGTTGACTCTGCGGCCCAGCCAACTCCTCCGAACCACCGTCGCCATATCTGGCGCGCCTCCGAACACCTTGGCCTCGTGTGGCCTCGTTGCTCGGTGGAAGGACTATACGGGCGGTTCGGGGCTGAGTCAAGTACCCCAGTCAAGTGATTTGCGATAGGCTCGGTTGACCCGTTCTTCCCCTTAGCCATGACCCTTTCGGGGGATCGATTTGATCCAGGAGATGCCGTAATGTCAAGTAGTCGCACCACGCCGCCCGGGAGTTGACCTCGAAAGTGAACCGCTCGATCCAGAGCAAGCCGCAGCGTCTCGCCCGCCTCCCCAACGGAGGACTCGGCGTGCGCCTGCGCACGCTCCGGGTGAACGCCGGCCTCACGCAGACGGACCTGGCGGGCGACCGCTTCTCCAAGGAGTACGTCTCCCAGATCGAGCGCGGAAAGACCCGCCCAACGCAGGAGACGATCGAGTGGCTCGCCGAGCGGCTCGGCGTCGATCCCGGCTTCCTCGCCAGCGGTGTCGCCGCCGACGAGCGCGGGCGGATCGAAGCGTCCCTGGCGAGGGCCGAGGCGCTCAGCGAGAACCACCAGTACGCAGAGGCACTCGAGGAGTTCACGCGCGTCTCCCCGACGATTGCGGGCATCGCAGCGGTCGAGCTCCAGGTTCGCTCGCTCTCGGGTGAGGCCTGGGTCCGGATGCGTCTGGGCGGGGTGAAAGAAGCGATCCAGCTTCTCACCCGCGCGCGCACGCAGGCGGAGGACGCGATGTTCTCGGACGTCGACCGGGCGGAGATCCTGTACCGGCTCGGCGCCTGCCGTGTGGAGCTCGCGAGCATCCAGACGGCGATCGGCCTTTTCAACGAGGCCCTTGCGCTCGCCGAGAGCTCGGGGCTTCCCTGCGACCGGCTCCGCGCCGAGATCTTCGGAGCACGCTCGCGCTGCTACCGGCGCCAGCGGGACTACGAAGCAGCCCGGGAGGACCTCGAGCGGGCGCTCGAGCTCGCCGAGGCGCTCGATGATCCCCGTTCGGTCGCACGCGTGTACTTCCACGCGTCGCTCGTCGCCGAGCGTCAGGGGCAGTGGGTCCTCGCGCGGCGCTACGCGGAGCAGGCGAAGGCACAGTTCGAGGAGATCGCGGATCGCAACGCGGTCGGCAAGCTCCTGAACAACCTCGGCGGTCTCAGCTTCCTGCTCGGCAAGCCCGAGGAGGCCGTCGAGCAGCTCAAGGAGGCGTTCCGCGTCCTGCTCGAGTACGGCACCGAGAAGGATGCGGCCTCGGCAGTCTCCTCGCTCGCGCAGGTGAGCCTGCGCACCGGCCAGGTCGGGCCGGCGGAGGAGCAGGCTCGCCAGGCGCTCAAGCTCCTCGGCGACCGCGTCGACGCAGTCGACGAGATCGGAAACGCGCAGCTCGTTCTCGGGCGCTCGCTCATGGAGCAGGGCCGCCTCGACGAGGCGGCGCAGGCCTTCGACGAGGCCGAGCACAGCTTCGACCAGCTTTCTTCAGTAAGTCATCGTGCGGCCGCGTGGATCGCCAAGGGCGACCTTGCGGCGCTACGCGGGCGGGACCAGATGGCCGCGCAGCTCTACAGGCGCGCAGCAGAAGCGCTCCAGGACTTCAGGTTCTAAGGGGAGGAGGTGATTGCACTGAAGCATCGGGTCAAGATCTCCGTCATCGTCGCCCTGACGACCCTCGCCGCCGTCAGCGGTGGAGGCTTCATCGACAACTGGATCATGTCGCTGTAGGCCGTCGACTTCAGCTGCCGTTGCTCTGGCAGTGCGAGGGTGGCGCCGCCCGACAGAGATTCGATACACGGGTGGTCGCCTAGCACCACATCGGACGCGCGAACGAGGAAGCCGGATTTCGTTGCGGAAGCCGGCGAACTCGCGGTCAGCGTTGTGTGCCGATCACCAAGGACCGCATCTCGACCGCGGCCGGAATAGGCGCGGTTGGGCTGCCGTTAGACGGGAACAAGCCCCGGGCAGCATTTAGGGTTCACGGAGCCGACCCCCACTGGAGACCGCTCACGTCAAACTGACCGATCTCGCCTCGTGCGGCGGCTGCGCGGCGAAGTACTCGGCTGCCCGGCTCGAAGAGCTGCTTCGTGGATTCGTTCCCGTGGACTCGGACGATCTGCTGGTCGGGCTCTCGCCGGCTGACGACGCCGCGGTCTACCGGCTCGACGACGAGCGGGCGATCGTCTTCACGGTCGACTTCTTCCCGCCGGTCGTCGACGACCCGGCCGACTACGGAGCGATCGCGGCCACGAATGCCCTCAACGACGTCTTCGCGATGGGCGGCACGCCGCTGCTCGCGCTTTCGATCGCCGCTTTCCCGGAGTCGCTGCCGACGGAGATGCTCGGCGCGATCTTCTCGGCGGCAGACGAGCAGGTGCGGGCTGCCGGGGCGCTGCTCGCGGGGGGTCACACGATCCGGGACGAGGAGCCGAAGTACGGGCTCGCGGTGGTCGGAACCGTGCGGCCGGACGGAATCTGGCCGAAGAACGGTGCGCGACCTGGTGACTCGGTCTTCCTGACGAAGCCGCTCGGGACCGGGCTGATCATGACCGGGTTCAAGCAAGGAACGGCCGGAACGCAGCCGCTCGAGCGCGCTGTCCGATGGATGCGGACGCTGAACATGGACTCGGCATCGGTGCTGCGCCCGCTCGAGCCCAATGCCGTCACGGACGTGACCGGCTTCGGCCTGTTCGGGCATGCGCACGAGATGGCCGAGCGGAGCGGTGTCCGGATTCGGCTCGAGTCGGAGCGCTTCCCGGCGATCGACGGGGCTCTCGACATGGCGCGGAAGGGAGTCCGGACGAGCGGGGATCCGCGCAACCGTGAGTTCGCGGGCCCGCATCTCGAGCTGGACGGCGCTCCGGAGACGCTCGTCGCGCTCGGGTTCGACCCGCAGACCGCCGGCGGGCTCCTCGTGTCGATGCCGTCCGACCGCGGACCAGTGCTCGAGGCCGAGTTCCAGGCGAAGAAGCTGTTCATCCGGCGCGTGGGCCGGGTCGAGGAGGGCGCCGGGGTCGTCGTGGAATGACCCGTGGAATGATCCACGGGCGGTTCCAGCCGTTCCATCTGGGCCACACGGAGTACCTGCGCGGGGCGGTGGAGCGCTCGGACGAGGTCTTCGTCGGGATCACGAACCCCGACCCGACGAGGATCCGGCCGGAGGCAAGCGATCCGCTGCGCCATCTGCCGGAGTCCAATCCCTGGAGCTACGCCGAACGTCTGCTGATGGTCAAGGCGGCAGCGAGTGACCTGAGGCTCGACCTGGCGCGTCTGCACGTGATCCCGTTTCCGGTCAACGAGCCCGAGCTCTGGCCGGCGTACGTCCCAGACGGCGCCACGCAATACATCCGCCTTTTCTCGGACTGGGGCGGCACGAAGGTCGAGCGGATGCGCGAGGCGGGCTACGAGGTGGTCGTGCTCGACGAGGGCGCAGAGAAAGAGATCTCGGGCGCCGATGTGCGGGAGGCGCTGAGGTCGGACGGCGACTGGGACGTCGCTCGTCCCGCCCGGGGTCGCGCGGGTCATCCGCTCGCTCGACCGCGTCCCGGTCTAGTGCGTCCCCAGGCAATGCACGCGGGCTTCTGGCCCGCGATCACGCGGCGCCAGAGCCGACCCTCCTCCTCACCAAGGCTGACCAGCCTTGGCTCGTCGGAGTGCGCGCTCTGGCTTGGTGCTCGCGACCCAGAAGCGGCGCAGCATCACCTGGAGACGCACTAGCCTCCGCGCCATGTATCCGATCGTCGTCGTCCTGCTGGACGGGCTAGGGGACCGCGCGCACGAGAGCCTCGGCGGCCGCACCGCCAACGAGGCGGCGGCGACCCCGAACCTGGACGCGCTCGCTGCGCGCGGCTCGACCGGCGTCCTCTATGCCGTCGGGCCCGGGCGGGCGCCGTCCGAGCGAGGTCGCGCACTGGTCGATGCTCGGCTACACGCCCGAGGAGTTCCCGGGGCGGGCGGTGCTGGAGGCGCTCGGCGCGGGCCAGGACGTGGACGCCTCGGACGTCTTCGCGTTCGCGGCGCTGCGCCCGGCGGAGGAGCGGGACGGCGAGCTCTGGCTGACCGGCCGCCCGCGGCGCGGCGAGGACGACGTGGAGGCCCGTGCGCTGCTCGAGCGCTGCGAGGCATCGAGGTCGACGGTCTCCGCTTCACGCTCTCCGATCTAGGGCGGGGCGAGGCGATCCTGCGCGTCTCCGGCGGCGCGGACGACCGGGTGACGGACTCGGACGCTTTCTTTCGCGACCGCTATCCCGTCCTGCGGCCGCAGCCCGTCGTGCCCGAGGCGGAGCGGACGGCGCAGGCGGCCGACGCGTGGACACGGGAGGTCCTCGCGCCGGCTCGACGGCGAGCGCTTCAACGTGATCACGCTGAAGTGGTGGGGCAGGCTGCGCGAGGCGCCGACGTTCGCCGAGCGCCACGGCGTCTCGGGCACGTTCATCGCCGCCTCCCGGTTCATGCACGGGCTCGCGCGAGCCGTCGGGCTGGAGCCGCTCGAGGCGGCGGAGACCGACGACCCGACCGCCGATCTCGCGCGGCGGATCGAGCTGATCGACGAGCGACTGGACGCCGGCGACACGTTCGTCTTCTCCCATCAGAAGGCGGCGGACGAGGCCGGCCACACCAAGGATCCGGCCGTCAAGCAGCGGACGATCGAGGCGCTCGACGCCGCACTGGCCGGCTACTGCCCAAGTCTCGCGCGTCGTCTGCGTCACCGGCGACCACGCGACGCCCGCCTACCCTGAGGTGATCCACTCGGGCGATCCGGTGCCGCTGATCATGGCCGGCCCGGGTGTCCGCGCCGACGGCGTCACTTCCTTCGGCGAGCTCCCTTGCGCGGCAGGCATCCTCGGCCAGCTCCGAGGCCCGGACCTGATGCCGGTCCTGCTGAACGCCGCCGACCGCCCGCTCTTCCTCGGCTCCCGGCCGACGCCGTTCGAAGGCGCCGACGGCTACCCGGCGATCCTGGAGCCGCTGCGACCGTGAGAGCCGTCGAGGGCCGCATCCCCTTCCGCGGGTTCGAGACGTGGTACCGCGACGTCGGCCCCGAGGGCGGGATCCCGCTCGTCTGCCTGCACGGCGGGCCCGGCTCCACGCACCACTACTTCCAGCCGCTGGAGAAGCTCGCGGAAGAGGGCCGCCGAGTCGTGGTCTACGACCAGCTCGGCTGCGGAAGCTCCGACCGGCCCGACGACCCCGACCTCTGGACGGTCGAGCTGTTCGTGGACGAGGTGCGGACGGTTCGGGAGGCGCTCGGTCTCGACCGGATCCACCTGCTCGGCACCTCGTGGGGCTCGATGCTCGCGATCGAGTACATGCTCACCCGTCCGCCGGGGGTCGTCAGCCTGACGCTGAACTCGCCGCCGACGTCAGCCGAGACGTGGATGGCCGAGGCTGCCCGCCTGCGCGACGAGCTACCCGAGCACCACCGGCGCTCGATCGCGGAGCACGAGGCCGCCGGCACGCTCGACCACCCCGAGTACAAGGCGGCGGAGGACGAGTTCTGGCGCCGCCACGTTCTGCTCGTCCACCCGCCGCCCGACTTCGTCGAGCGCGGCAAGGCGGAGAAGGGCACGCCGGTCTATCGAGCCCTCTGGGGGATGAGCGAGTGGAACGCCGACGGGAGGCTCCACGACTGGGACGTCAGAGACCGGCTTGGGGAGATCGATGTGCCGACGCTCGTCACCTCCGGGCGGTACGACGAGTGCACGCCCGAGCTGGCCGAAGCCGCGCAACGGGGGATCCCCGGTGCCGAGCGCGTGCTCTTCGAGGAGAGCTCTCACATGGCGTTCGTGGAGGAACCGGAGCGGTTCCGGAAGGTCCTCGCCGACTTCCTCGGCCGCGCGGAGTCGCGATGACGCCCAGGCGTGTCCGGTGGCTGGCGGCGGCCACCGTGCTCTCGCTCTACGTCATCGTCATCACCGGCTCGCTCGTCCGCCTCACCGGATCGGGTCTCGGCTGCGAGGCGTGGCCGGGATGCGAGGAGGGCGCCTTCTTCCCGGAGGACGACGCCCACGCCTTCATCGAGTTCGGGAACCGCGTCTTCGGCATCTTCCCGATCACGCTGTCGATCCTGACCGCCTGGGCCGCCCGGATCCTGCCCCGATGGACGTTCTGGACCGCGATCGGCGTCGCCGTGCTGACGGTCGCCGAGGCTCCGCTCGGTCTCGCGACGATCCGGTACGACCTGCCGCCCGAAATCGTGATGGTGCACTTCCTCGTCGCCCTGCTCGCGCTCGGAGGTGCGCTCGTCGTGCTCGTCGAGGCGATCCGCGCCGAGCGCGGCGCCGCCTCGCTCGAGTTCCCCCGCGAGCTGCGGATCGGCGCCGTCGTCCTCACCGTCGCCTGCCTCGGCCTCGTCGTCACCGGGACGCTCGTGACGAGCGCGGGCCCGCACTCCGGCGACCCGGACGTGATCCACCGTCTCTGGAACCTGCCGGACGCGCTCTACGTCCATGTCCGGATCACGGCGGTCTTCGGCTGCATCTTCCTCTTCGTGCTCGGCTACATCGTCGCCCGCCGGTCGCTCGCTCCACGCCTCTTCAGGTTCTCGCTCCTGCTGCTCGTCGTGGTGCTTGCGCAGATGGCGATCGGCGAGCTCCAGTGGCGGCTGGAGCTGCCTTGGGGAGTCGTCGCCGTCCATGTCGCGCTCGCCGCTGCCGTCTGGGCGCTGACCGTCGTGCTTGCCGCGCTGCTGTGGCAGCCCCCGCGTTGGCTGGAGCCGCAGCGGGGGTAAGGTGGACCGATGGCCGAGGAGCTTCGAATTTCCGACAGGCCGGTCCTCGACCGGCCGATTCTGATCGCCGCATTTCGCGGTTGGAACGACGGCGGGCAGGGCGCGTCGCTGGCCGCCGGCTACCTCGCGAAGCTGTGGGACGCCGAGCAGATCGCCGACGTCGATCCGGAGACGTTCTTCGACTTCCAGGCCACGAGGCCGCACGTAAAGCTCGTCGACGGTCTGACCCGCCAGATCGACTGGCCGGAGACGGTCTTCTACCGAGCCCGCGTCGACGGGCTCGAGCGCGACCTCGTTCTGCTCCTCGGGATCGAGCCCAACCTTCGCTGGCGCGCCTTCGCCGAGCTGATCACCGACTACGCCGAGGAGCTCGGCGTCGAGCTCGTCGTCACCCTCGGGTCTTTACTGGCCGACATCCCGCACACCCGCCCGAGCCCGGTGACGGGGAGCGCGAGCGACGAGGAGCTCGTCGAGCGCCTCGGGCTCCAGGCGTCCCGGTACGAGGGCCCGACCGGGATCGTCGGCATCGTCCACGATGCGTGCAAGCAGCGTGAGCTGCCCTCGGCGAGCCTTTGGGCCGCAGTCCCGCACTACGTCTCCCTGACGCCGAGCCCCCGCGCCGCGCTGTCGCTCTGCGAGCGGCTCGGCGACATCCTCGGCGTCGAGATCGACGTCGAGGAGCTGCGCGAGGCGTCGGAGGGCTACGCGGAGCAGGTGACCCGGGCGGTCGCCGCGGACTCGGACACGCAGGCGTACGTCGAGGATCTCGAGCGGCGCGCGGACGAGTTCGACGAGGAGGACATCCCGTCGGGCGAGGCGCTGGCCGCCGAGCTCACGCGCTTCCTGCGCGAGCGGGATCGCAAGAACGGCGAGCCGCCGGCGGCGACCGAGCAGTAGCCCGTTTCGCTGAAAGTCTTACGACTTTCAGCGACCTCCCGGAAGCCGGGCGCCGCTTTGCGGCGCGCGGCGCGCTTGAATGGCCCGATTCGGGTGGCGATCCTCGATTGCTTGGTGAGCGAAGCGGGCAAAGCCCGCTTCGCGGCGGAGAAAGCTAGGAAGCCTCGGCAGCTGGTGCGGCTTCCTCGGCCGGCTTCTCGTCCGGCTTGCCGCCGTTCTGGTTCTGCGGCTGCTGCTGAGACTTCGCGCCCTTCTTCTTGCGGCGCCGGCGGCGTCGAGAGCGGCCCTGGAGCTTCGGCTGCGGGAGGTTCTCGGCGAGCGCGGCGGCGACCTCCTCGACGGTTCCGAGGCTCTCGCGCGCCGACTCGATGAGACGGGTCGCCCGCGGTGTGTAGCCCTCTGCCGAGGCGAGGAGCGCGGCGCCGACCTCGACCGGCACGTCGCGGGCGGTGTTGACGAGCTTCGCGGCGTTCTCCTCGTGGCGGTGGCCGCGGGAGTTCGCGAGCGCGCCGAGCAGCCGCTTCGCCTCGGGGAACTCGGCGCTGGCGCGACGATCCTGGATCTTCCGTGTGGCGCGCGCGAGCCGCCACGTCCAGCGCCAGAGGATCTGCTCCGGCGCGTCGGCCTTCCCGTCCGCGAGCCCTCGGAGCAGGATCCGGACGCCCTGCGCGCGGTCCTTCTCCCACGTCGGCGCCTGGGTCACGAGCGTGACGAGGTCGTCGAAGCTCGCGCGGTCGACGACCATGGAGACCCGGTCGGCGAGCGCCGTCATCCGGAGCCGCCGGTTGGGATTCTCTGCCGCGCACGTGAACAGGAACTGCTCGAGGCAGCCGCGGCTGGCGTGGCCGTCCGTCAGCTTCTTCACGAAGTCCACGCGCTCCTCGAATCGAACCTGGCGGCCGGCGATCTGCGCCCAGAAGCGCTGCTCGTCCTCGTCCAGGTAGCGCGGGTCGACCCGCTGCCACTCCCGCCCGATCACGCCGAGGCGGCGCTTGACGTCCGGCGTCACGGGGACGAGCCACGGGGCCGGAGAGAGCTTTCGGCGAGCGCGGCGCTGCGGCCGTCTACGCGGCGCCGGCGTGACGCGGGCCCCCTCGCGGTAGAAATCGGCGTCGAGCAGGCTGTGCAGCGAGACCACCCGCTCGTTGTGCGTGGCGCCCTTCGGGGTGAAGTCGACGACGACGCCGGCCTCCTTCCGAGGGTGCATCCGCATGATCCGGCCGATGCGCTGCTGGTAGACGCGGCGGCTCGCAGTCGGCGCGAGGTGCATGCAGACCGTCGCCCGCGGCGAGTTCCAGCCCTCGGCCAGCAGCATCGCGTTGATGAGGATGTCGATCTCGCCTCGCTCGTATCCGGCGAGGACCTCGGCGAGCTTCACCGGCGGAGTGCGGCCGCTGACGGCCTCGGCCTTCAGCCCGGCGGCGCGGAACTCACGCGCCAGGTTGTAGGCGTGCTCGACGCCGGCCGCGTAGACGATGCCCGGCGTTGAGTCGAACCGGTCGCGGTAAAGGCTTGCTGCAGCCTGGTTCAGCGCCTGGTGGTCGAGGACCTCGGCCAGGGCGCGCTCCTCGAAGTCGCCGCCGACGATCGGCACGGAGTTGATGGCCGCGGCGGGCGGGACGCGCAGGCAGCGCAGCGGGGCGATCAGGCCGCGTCGGGCCGCATCCTGAAGCGGCAGGTCGTCGACGGAGGCGGGGAAGACGTCCGAGACCTGTTTCGCGATCAGCTGCTCGGTCGCCGTCATCCCGATGAAGACCGGCTCCGTGTAGCTGCGGATCGCCGCGCTGGTCTTCTCGCCGAGCGCCGTGTGCGCCTCGTCGCAGATGACGAGCTGGTACGCGCTCTTCTCGAGATCGTTTACGTGGCGCGCGAACCAGGCGTAGGTCTGGACGGTGATCAGATCCGGCCGCGGCGCCTTCTTGCCCTTGTCGACCGCAGGCTTGAGGCGGTCGCCGTAGCCCTCGTCGGTGAGCTCGCGGTTGAACTGGGAGACGAGCAGGCGCCGGTGGGTGAGGATCAGGACGCCTTCGGTGCGCGCCGCCTCGACGAACCCGGCGGCTGCGATCGTCTTCCCCGAGGCTGTCGGGTGGCGGAAGCGGTATCGCCGCTCGGCTCCGGGATCTTCCTCGGGCGCCGGCGGAAGCTCGACCTCGCCGTCGACCTCGAAGTCGTCCTCCTCGTCCTCGAGCTCGTCCAGCTCCTCGAGCTTGGGCTGGCCGTTGCCGTTCCCGTTCGCGTCCGCAGCTTTCTGGTTCGCGGCGATCAGCTCGGTGAGCATGCCGGCGAGCGCGTCGATCTGGTGGCGGCGGAGCTCCGTGCCGGACTTCAGCCGCGGGGGCCGCTCGCTCAGCACCCGTTCGAGGCCGAGCATCAGTGCGTAGCGGATCTTCCAGTCCGGAGACGGGCGCGTCGAGCCCGGCCTCCATCTCCGCCAGGGCGTCGTCGAGCGCTCGCCGCCGGGCGGTTCCCGGAGCGAGGACCGTCTCCGGATCCTCGTCCGCGTGGAGGAACGGCTCACCCGCCCAGCTCTCTGCTCGGCGGGCGTCCTCGACGAGAGCGTGCGTCGCCTCGTTTGAAATGGTGGGTTGCTCGACGGCCTCTTGCACCATGCGCGGCACTCTCGGTGCCGCAAGCCTCCAAGGAAAGTTGCGCTCGCCCAGTCCCCATGCGATGCGCCTGTCTGAGTGTAGCGGAGTTGCGGGTCGGGAACCGCGTTCAGGCAGGAGCGGGTGCCCGCAGGAGCCCCTTGTGGTCCAGGTACCGCGAGATTCCGCCGAGGAAGAACGGCCAGCCGGCGCCGAGGAGCAGCGCGGTGTCGATGTCCTCGACGCTTCCCACGACGCCCTCGTCGAGCATGTGCTGGATCTCGTCCGCGATCGCCTCGAGCGCGGCCTGCTGGATCTCCTCGACGCTGCGCCTGTTGTCGCCCTGCACCGCGATCTCGTCCTTGCCGTCGGCGTAGTTGGCGAGGGTCTCGAAGAGCGGGAACCGGTCCGGGTAGGCCTCGTTGAGCGTGTGCAGGACGTGGTTCGCGACGCGCGGGCCGACCATCTGGAGCAGGACTGACGGCGCCATCGGCATCCCGAGACGCAGGATCGCCTCGTCCGTCTCCTCGACCGTGTTGCCCTGCTCGAGCGCCTCCGTCAGCACGGTCGTCATGCGGGTCAGGACGCGGTTGACGACGAAGGCAGGTGCGTCCTTGACGAGGACCGGGCGCTTCCTCAGCGCCTTCGCGGTCTCCCAGGCGGTCGCGAGCGACTGCGTCGTCCGTCTCGGGCGTGCGGATGATCTCGACGAGCGGGAGGACGGCGACCGGGTTGAAGAAGTGGAGCCCGACGACGCGCTCGGGGTGCTCGAGGTTGGCCGCCATCTCGGCCACGGACAGCGAGGAGGTGTTTGTGGCGAGGATCGTCTCGGGCGAGACCACGGCCTCCAGCTCCGCGAAGACCTGCTGCTTCACCGACATCTCCTCGAAGACCGCTTCGAGGACGAGGTCGCAGTCGGCGAAGTGGTCGTATGTCGTCCCGCCCTCGACGAGGGATCCGAGGAAGCGGGCCTTGCCCTCGTCGTACCTGCCCTTCTGGACCTGGCTCTCGAGCTCGGCGTGGATGGAGGCGACGGCGCGGTCGACGATCTCCTGGTCGAGGTCTCTGATCGCGATCGGGACTTCGAGGCGCCGGAGGAACAGCGTCGCGAGTTGGCTCGCCATCAGGCCGGCGCCGACGATTCCGACCTTCCGGATCGGACGCGCCTCGGCGTCCGGCTTGCCGACGTCCTTCTTGGCGCGGCGCTCGACGAGGTCGAACGCGTAGAGCGAGGCCTGGGCCTGGCGGCCGGGCAGGAGCTCGGCGATCGCCTCCTCCTCGGCCGCGTAGCCCTCCTCGAGGCTCCATTCGGCCGCGCCCTCGATCAGGTCGAGCGCGACGTAGGGAGCCGGGGCCGCCCCGTGCAGCGAGTCGTCCAGCTGGCGCCTGGCCTTTGCGACCAGGTCTCCGTGGGTCGAGCGAGGGACTGTCCGTCTCGGGGCCTGGCTCCGCGGCACGGTCGTGTGCACCAAAGCGTCGCGAGACTCGTCGAGGAACTCGGCAGGCTCGAGAACGGCGTCGGCGAGGCCCAGAGACTGCGCCTCGGCTGCCGCTGAGCATCCGGTTTTGGCGGAGGGGATTCGTGACGATGAAGCGAATCGCGGCGTCCACTCCGGCGATCCTCGGAACGAGCTGGGTGCCGCCCCAGGCCGGGAAGAGCCCGAGGAAGACCTCCGGGCAGGCGAAGTGCCGCACCGAGCTTGCGATCGTCCGGTAGTCGCAGTGCAGCGCGATCTCGACGCCGCCGCCGAGGCAGGCGCCGTTGATCGCGGCCAGCGTCGGGTACGGGAGCGCCTGGATGCGCCCGAAGAGCTCGTGGCCCGGCGCGGCTCCCCTCGCGCGCCTCCTCGGCGGAGACACCGTGGAACCGGTCGATGTCGGCGCCGGCGCAGAAGACGAAGGGCTTGCCGGTCAGCACCATCCCGGCCCAGTCGGCGCCCTCCAGCTCCTCGAGCCGGGCGGCCAGCGACTGCAAGGCCTCGGGGCCGAACACGTTCGGCTTCTGCCAGTCCTCGCCGTTGTCCATCGTGACCAGCGCCACAGGCCCGGCCTCCGTCTCGATCCGGGAGAGCTTGAACTCGGTCGGCGCGCGTCAAACGCGTTCCCAGAGCAGCGCCGCGCCCATGCCCATCCCGACGCAGAGCGCCGTCAGCCCGTACTGCACGTCCGGCCGCTCCTTCAGCCCGTACGCCAGCTGCGCCATCAGCCGAACGCCGGTCGCCGCGAGCGGGTGACCGCACGCGATCGCGCCGCCGTACGGGTTCAGCCGCGGGTCGTCGGGCGCGACGCCCATTCCGTCGCACCAGCTCAGGACCTGCACCGCGAACGGCTCGTTCAGCTCGAAGAGCCCGACGTCGTCGATCGAGAGCCCGGCCTGCGCCAGCACCCGCTCGGTCGCCGGGATCGGGCCGATCCCCATCAGCTCCGGCTCGACGCCGGCGAACGCGAAGCCGACCAGCCGCATCTTCGGCTCGAGGCCGAGCTCGGCCGCCGCCTCCTCCGAGGCGAGCAGCGCCGCCGTCGCGCCGTCCGTCAGGCCCGCCGAGTTCCCCGCGGTCACCCGGCCGCCGACGCGGAACGGTGTCGGCAGCTCGGCCAGGCCCTCGAGCGACGTGTCCGGCCGCAGGAACTGGTCGCGGTCGGCCATCGTCCAGCCGTCGTCCGTGAACACCGACATCGGGACGACGGTCTCGCGCATGATCCCGTTCGACCACGCCGCCGTCGCCCGCCGCTGCGACTCGACGGCGAACCGGTCGGCAGCGTCCTTCGTCAGCTGCGGAAAGCGATCGTGCAGGTTCTCCGCCGTCGCGCCCATCGAGACCGCCGAGTCGTCGACGAGCCGCTCGGCGACGAACCGCGGGTTGAAGTCGACCTCGGCGCCCATCGGGTGGTGGCCCATGTGCTCGACGCCGCCGGCGACGACGACGTCCGCCGCGCCCATCGCGATCTCGCCCGCGCCGGAGGTCACCGCGGTCAGCGCGCCGGCGCACATCCGGTCGAGCGCGAAGCCCGGGACCGTGTGCGGGATCCCGGCCAGGAGCGCGACGTCCCGGCCCATCGTCAGCCCCTGGTCGCCGACCTGCGCGGTCGCCGCGAAGATCACGTCGCCGATCCGCTCGGGCGGCAGCGACGGATTCCGACGCAGCAGCTCGCGCACGACCTTCACCGCCATGTCGTCCGCGCGCGTCTTCCAGAAGAACCCCTTCGGGCCTGCGCGGCCGAACGCGGTCCGCAGACCGTCGACGTACACCACCTCGCGTAGCTCGCGCGCCACGCGGTGACAATAGCCCCGTGGCAGAGGACTGGAGCGCACACCTGGAGCGGGAGGAGCAGCGGTACCGCGACGGCGAGGAGCGCCTCCCCGACGACCCGGACGAGCGCCAGCGCCAGCTGACGCGGATGGGAAACGCGGCAGGCGGCGCCGGCCTCGCGCTGCTGATGGCCGGCCGCCAGGACGAGGCGGCCGAGTGGTTCGACCGCGCGGCAGGCCGCTACCGCGAGAGCTACGAGCTCGCGCCGCCGGGGAGCTGGGGGAGGCCGATCGGCGCGATCAAGTCGCGGATCCTCGCCGGCGACTGGCCCGGCGCCGAAGAGGAGAGCCGCTGGGCGCTCGGCGAAGGCGCCGCCGAGACCGAGTCACCGATCGGCCGCTACGCCGGCGTGCTCGCCCTCCTCACCCTCGGCCGGGACGAGGAGGCCCGCCCTGTCGCGGACTCGCTCCGCGAGCGCGACGACTTCCCGCACGACGTCGCCGACGCGCTCGCGACGCTCGCCGCCGAAGACGTCCTCGGCTACACGTACGCGGTCGAGAGCGTCCTCGAGTCGTTCGAGCAGCGCGACGAGTACCTCGAGGACATGCCCGTCGCCGACACGGTGATCGTCCTCCAAGCGCTGGCCGTCCGCCGGGACATGGCGGCTGACCTCACCTCCGACCTCTTGCCCTAGGGCCGTGCGTCAGTCGTGGGGGTGCATGATCGCCGTGATCACGAGCTGCTCGGCGTTCTCGTCCTCGACCTCCTCGAAGCGAGGCACGAGCTCCGACAGCACCTCGAGCGCCTTCTCCGGGTCGACCCGCACGGTCACGCGGACGAACCGGAACCGGCCCTCGGCTCCGTGCTCGACCTGCGCCTTCTGCAGGTCGTCCATGACCGCCGTGTGGAGGTTCGACGCGCCCGCCGACACGAGCTCCGGCGCCACCTTCAGCGTCCTCGCCGCGGCGCGGTAGGGCTTCTCGCGCCCCTTGTCGCTCGGCACCTGCTGGATCAGCTCCGCGCGGAGCAGCATCCGCACGTGGAAGTGGAGATGGCCCGGGTCGACGCCCAGACGCTGGGCGAGCTCCCGGTTCGAGAGCGCCTCGTCCGTCTCCCCGAGCGCCTCGAGGACGCGCAGCCTCAGCGGGTGGCCTAGGGCCTTGAGCTGGTCTGGACGGTTGATCGTCAGCACTTCGGGAATCGCTTTGGTTTCGGGAGTCGCCATATGCGATCCCTATATATACGACTTGGCGCGGGTGTTGTCTAGTTAGGCAGACGAGCTGCGGCGGCGCGGTCGAGCAACGCGATGGTCGTTCCGGAGGCCGATCGAACGAGGCTCGCAGGGGTCGCGGGGTCGGGCGGCGCGGCGAACGACCGCTCGACGGCATCCGCCTTGTCCTCCCCGAGACCAGGAAGACGACCGTTTCGGACGCGTTCAGCTGCGGGATCGTGGCCGTCACGCGGTCGACGTCCGGCCGCGCCACGGCTAACGCCCTTCGCCCGAGCTCGTCCAGCGCGGGATCGTTCGGAAAGAGCGACGCGGTGTGCCCGTCCGGCCCGATCCCGAGGAGCGCGAGATCGAAGACCACGCCGCGAAGCTCGACGTCGTACGCGTCCGCCGCCTCCTCCGGAGAGAGCTCGCCGCGAACGCGGTGCTCGGCCGCCGGCTTGCGGTCGAGCCGGTCGAGGAGGCTCTCGCGGACGAGCCGGTAGTTCGAGCGCTCGTCGTCCGGCGGCACGCAGCGCTCGTCCGCCCACCAGACCTCGACCCGGCTCCAGTCGGGCTGCGAGCCTGGCCGCGAGCTCGTATGCCGGCCGCGGCGTCGAGCCGCCGGAGAGCGCGATGTGCCCGCCGGACCGTGCCGCGCTCGGCGAGCAGCTCGGCCGCCTCGCGCGCCGCCTCGGCCGCGCTCGCCGCGACCCGCAGCTCGACGTCCAACTACTCCTCGCCGGCCGCGAGCTCTCGTCCGCGCTCCATCGCCGCCTGGATCGCGTTCAGGAACGCCGCGCGGACGCCCGCCTGCTCGAGCTCCCGGATCGCCCGGATCGTCGTGCCGCCGGGCGAGGTGACCATCTCGCGCAGCTCGACCGGGTGCATCTTCTCGTCCCGGAGGAGCTTCGCCGTCCCGAACATGGTCTGGACGACCAGCTCGGTCGTGTCCTCCCGGGACAGGCCGAGGAGGATCCCGGCCTCGATCATCGACTCCGCCAGCAGCGCGAAGTACGCGGGGCCGGAGCCCGAGACGGCCGTGACCGCGTCCATGTACCGCTCGGGCACGCGCACGACGCGGCCGACGTGGAGGAGCACGTCCTCGGCGAGAGCGAGATGCTCGTCGCCGGCATGCGCGCCGGCGCACAGCCCGGCCACGCCCTCGTGCACCGTCGCCGGCGTGTTCGGCATCGCCCGAAGCACCGGCACGCCGGGTGCGATCCGCTCCTCGATCGCGGACGTCGGAACGGCCGCGGCGATCGAGAGCACGGTCTGGTCGGGCGACAGGATCCCGCCGATCTCCCCGAGCAGCGCGTCGAAGTCCTGCGGCTTGACCGCGATCACGACGATCCCTGCCCCGGCGACGGCCTCGGTGTTCGAGGTCGTGACCTGGATCCCGTGCCGCTCCGCGAGCTCCTGCGCCCGCTCCTCCCGGCGCACGGTCGCGACGATCTCCTCCGGCTTCCGCCAGCTCGGTGCTGAGCAGCCCCGTGAGGAGCGCCTCGCCGATCTTCCCGGCGCCGAGGATCGCGATGCGCCGGGGATCGGCCATGGAGCCAGTCTACGAGGCCAGTTGCTTCACGACAGCGGCCATTTGCGACAGGCGCGCCGGGTCGAGCCGCCGTCGTCGCCGACCGCGGTCGCCTCCACCGTCAGTCCGCCCGTGTAGCCGCGCTCCGCGAGCCCGTTCAGGAAGCCCTGGAGGTCGAGGCGGCCCTCGCCCGGGAGGAGGTAGCGGCGCCGGCCCCCCCGCCGCAGGCGTCCGTCGAAGTCCTTGATGTGGACGTGCTGGACGGCGCCGTTCCGTCCAGAGCCACTCGGCGGCAGATGCTCTCCTCGAGCTCGCCGTAGAGGCCCGAGGAACTCGGTGTCGAGCGTGACCCGGCAGCGTGGATCTCGCTCGAGCGCGAGCTGGACGTTCGTGAGCGGCGTTCCGTCGTCGCCCGGAATCGTCTCGACCGCCAGCGCGAGCCCGTAGGCCGACGCCATGTCCAGGCACATAGGGAGTCGCTCGAGGTTGCGCTCGATCTCGCGGTCGGCGGTCGGGCGCTCCCAGAGGTGGAGGACGAGTGTCTTCGCGCCCGAGCGCTGCGGCGGCACGGCAGTTGACCTCGAGCCGCTCGAGCGCGTCCTCCACCTCCTCGGCGCCTCGCTTCCGAGGCCGGCGCCGATCAGCTTCTCTGCGTGCACGACCGGAAAGGACAGGCCGGATTCGCGGAGGTCCGAGATCACGCTCGTCGAGATGGCCGTACCAGGCGGAGTAGACGCCGAGCTCGAAGCCGGGCACGCCGAGGCCCGGCCCATGGCGGACGATCTCGGCGTGGTCGGTCTGCACCGGATCGCGCGTCATCGCGCCCGTGGAGAGCAGGACGGCGCGGCTCACGCTGCTGCAGGCATCCCGCGCTCGTGGCGCACGGGAAGGAGGCCGCGGCCGAGCCCGGCCAGGAGGTACGCGCTGGCGAGCCCCTGCCACTCGCCGTACGGGGCGAGGAGCTCCGCGGTGTCCGGCGGCTCGGCCGGGCGGCCGAGGAGCGCGGTGCAGAGCTTGATCAGCCCGAGATCGCCGACCAGCCCGAGCTCGTAGCTTCCGAGCCCTTGGAGCCCGATGACCCCCGACGACCAGGGCCCGAGCCCGCGCTCCCGCTCGAGCCGCTGGGCGACCTTGCGCGGGTGCAGCTCTCGCAGCCGCTCCAGCTCGACCGTCCGGCAGAGGCGGACGATCGTCGAGGCCTTCCGCGCCGTGAGTCCGAACCGCTGGAGCTCGACCGGCGCGCGGCCGGCGAAGCACTCCGGCGTCGGCGGGACGCAGAAGACGCCGTCGGTCTCGCACGCCCAGCGGATCAGCCGGCGCTCGATCTTCCTCGCCTCCGACGACGTGATCAGCTGGCCGCAGACGGCGCGCACGAGCGCCTGCGTCACGGACCCGACGCGGATCGGCCGCTTGCCCGGGAGCGCCTTGAGCGTCCGGCCCAGCATCGGGTCGTCGGCGAACCGCTGGAGGAACTCCGAGTGGTCGGCCTCGAGCGGAAGCGTGGCGAGGAGCTGCTCCAGCGCCTCCTCCGAGTGCGACCGAAGCTCGATCCGGCCGTCGGCCTGCTGCCAGGCGCAGGCCCGCGCGAGCCCGTCCTCGACCGCGAAGAGGCCGACGAGGATGCGCCCGTCGAACCGCCGCGTGGCATCGCTTGCCCAAACCGCGGAGTCGCGCAGCGAAAAGGGGCCGCGGGGTCGGAGGGTCGCCTCGACCATGTCGTCGCAACCCTACGGGCGCGAGCGGTCGTAGACCTAGAGTCTCGAGATGGCGACCTCGCACCTGCACGGCTGGGCCTCGACACGGCGGATCACGGCCGACGGCGCAATCGAGTCCGAGCAGCGGATCACGCTCGACGGCCCGGTCGTGGAGCGCTCGACGGAAGGCGCTCGGCGCCTCGCGTCGCGGTACTGGGCCGAGCTCGCGCGGTTTGGGCGCGGCCTGCTTTCGGTCCGGCAGCACGACGGAGGCGTAGATGTCAGGGTGCTGCGCCGCGGCCCTGTCGTCTTGGCGCTCGGACCGGTCGAGACGGAAGTCTCGCCGACCCTGACTGCGGCCGGCCATCCGATCCTGCGCGGTCTGCTCGTCCGGCGGAGCGGCGGACGCATCTCGTTCGAGCAGGTGGAGGGAGATCCGGTGCTGTTGCGCTCGCGGATCAGCGGCTTCCACCCCCGCCGCGGCCCCTTCTACGCGCTCGTGCAGTGGAACCTGCACCTCGCGGTGAGCCGGCGCTACTTCCGGCGTCTGATCGGCGGTGAGGCGTGAAGGTTGCCGTCTTCGGGGCGACCGGGATCGTGGGGCGGGCGCTGCTCCCGGTCCTCGCCGCCAAGCACGACGTCGTCGCGGTCTCGCGGCAGAACCGCCCGCTCGAGGACGGCGTGAGCTGGGCGGTCGCCGACGCGCTGGACGGACCGTCCGTCCGCCGAGTGCTGGAGGGCACCGACGTCGCCTACTACCTCGTCCACTCGCTCGGGACGCAGGACTTCGAGGAGCGCGACATCCGCGCAGCGACGACATTCGCGCGGGAAGCCGCGGCCTCCCGCGTCAAGCAGCTCGTCTACCTCGGCGGGCTCGGTGAGGACGGCGAGCTCTCGCCACACCTCCGGAGCCGGCTCGAGACCGGCCGCGCACTCGCCTCTGGAGCCGTCCCGCTGACGACGCTGCGGGCGGCGGTCGTGGTCGGGGAGGGCAGCGCTGCGTTCGAGACGGTCGTCGCGCTCGTCGACCGGCTGCCGGTGATGATCGCGCCGCGCTGGGTCTCCACCCCGACCCAGCCGGTCGCGCTCGAGGACGCCGTTCGCTACCTCGCCGGCGTCGCCGGCCGGGAGGAGGCGTTTGGCGAGACCTATGACGTCGGCGGGCCCGAGGTCATGACCTATCGCGAGATGATCGAGCGGGTTGCCCGATTGCGCGGGAAGCGGCGGACGATCATCGAGGTTCCGGTACTCACACCGTTCCTCTCCTCGCTCTGGCTGCACCTGATCACGCCGGTCGGTGCGTCGGTGGCGCGTCCCCTCGTCGAGGGCCTGCGAAACCCGACGGTGGCGCGAGACGAGCGGATCAGGGAGCTCGTCCCGTTCGAGCCGACGCCGTTCGACGAGGCGGCGAGCGACGCGCTACGCGAGCAGTAGGCGGTTTCCCGACGGGTCCCGGACGACGGGCCCTTCGGATGTGTCCTCGGGCTCCTGACCGGTCTCGGCAATCCGGCGGACGACCTCGCCTCGGCTCTCGGCGTCCGGCAGGACGATCGTCACGCGTCGAAGAGACGCGGTGCCATCGGGCGGCGGTGAAGCTCCCGCGCTCGCCCAGGTGTTGGCGCCGACGTGGTGGTGATACCCGCCTGCGGAGAGGAACGTCGCCTGCGAGCCGAGCGTCGCCATCTCGTCGAACCCGAGGACGTCGCGGTAGAAGCTCAGCGTCTCCGGGATGTCCGCGACCTGGAGATGGACGTGGCCCATCTCGGTCCTGGGCGGCAGCGACTCGAACCGCTCCTGCTCGGGGTCGTCCAGCTCGCCGAGGAGGTTCTCGAGGTCGAGCGGCTCGGTGGTCATCCGTGCGACCTGCCCCTCCCAGAGCTCGCGAGGGCGGTCGGCGTAGATCTCGATGCCGTGGCCGTCGGGGTCCCGCAGGTACAGCGCCTCGCTGACGAAGTGGTCGGAGACACCGGTCATCGCCACCTGCTCGCGGATCGCATGGGCGAGCCAGGCGGCGAGGTCACGCCGTTCCGGGACGAGAAGCGCGAAGTGGAAGAGACCGGTGTTGCGCGGTGCGGGTTGAGCGCCGGGCACTTCGTGGAGCACCAGCAGCTCCGAGTCGCCGCCGAGAGAGGCACGATCGTCCTCCTGCTCGCGCACCGCGAGCCCGATCGCCTCGCGGTAGTAGTCGAGCGAGCGCCCGAGGTCGGAGACCGTCAGCTCGACGGGCCCCATTCGCGTTTCGGCCGGCAGCGTCGCCACCGGCTGAGACTAGCCCTCCTCGAAACCCGAGAGAACCTTTCGGAGCAGCTTGTTCAGCTGCGCCAGCTCACGCTCGTCGAGCGCGGCGGCGAGCTTCGCCTCCTTCTCCGCCTGGGCGCTGAGCGAATCGGCCCAGAGCTTGTGACCCTTGTCGGTCAGCTCGACGTGGAGGGCACGGCGATCATCCAGGTCGGGGAGTCGCTTGACGAGCCCTGCCTTCTCGAGTTGGTCGAGCCGGTTCGTCATCGCGCCGCTCGAGAGGCCGTCTCGCTTCGCCAGCTTGCCGGGCGAGCTCCGGTGAGGCGGGTCCTCCATTGCCAGCTGCCGCAGGATGCCCCACTCGCCGTGGCTGAGCTCGTGCTCGGCGAGCGTCTCCTCCATTTGCCGGTGGATGAGCTTCCCGATCCACTGGATCCGCTGGACAGCTCCCTCGATGTCCAGGTCGATCGGCGGAAGCTTCGACGCCCAGGTCTCGAGCATCTGATCGACGCGATCGGTCTGGGCGGCTGTCTTCGCCATGCTCGGATTGTGTTCCAAATTTCTCTTGACGTCAAACTACCTGCGGCGTACACTCTCCAGGTCAAGTAGTTCGATGTCGAGAATATCGACAAGAAGGGAGACCGCGATGCAGCCGATGGACGCAGAGACCAGGGCGATGCTCGTGACCGAGCACGTGGCGCAGCTCGCGCGGTCCCGGAAGGGAGCACGTGCATGGCCACGGCAATTGCGAAGGCGTACGACGTCGTCGCGCTCGAGGACATCGAGCCCGGTCCCGAGCACGACGGTCGTGTCCCTCTCAACATCCGCCGTCACTTCGGCATCCGAGGATTCGGGATCCGCGCCAGCCGGGCGGTGGGCGACGGGCACGTAGTCGGCGAGCACAGCGAGGACGGGATCGGCGCGAGCGGTCAGGAGGAGCTCTACGTGGTGCTGTCCGGTAAGGCCACATTCAACGTGGACGGTGATCCCATCTACGCGACCGCTGGGACGATGATTTTCGTCCGCGACCCTGCGGCGCAGCGGAGCGCGATCGCCAAGGAGGAGGGCACGACGATCCTTGCGATCGGCGGGACCCCGGGGAAGGCCTACGAGCTCTCGGTCGGAGAGGCGATGAACGACATGTGGGAGCCGTACCAGGCCGGGGACTACGAGGGAGCACTCGAAACGCTCGAGCCCGTGCTCGAGGAACGGCCAGAGGCGCTCGTCCTCTTCAACGTCGCGTGCATGGAGGCGCGCCTCGGCCGGACGGACGACGCGATCTCGCATCTCCAGCAGGCCGTCCAGGACGACGACCGCATCAAGGAGAACATCCGCTCGGACGAGGACCTCGAATCGATCCGCGAAGACTCCCGCTTCGCGGCGCTGGCGGCCTGACGATGGCGACCACGACCGACAGATACGTCAGCGCGGCGATCGACGAGCTGGAGGCCGGCCCGACGATCGCGCCGGGCCAGCCGGACGACGGACGGGTCCGCATGGACGTCCGCCGCCACTTCGGCATCGCGGCCTTCGGCATCAATGCCTACCGCGGCTCGAACAGCCTGATTCGTGAGCACGACGAGGCGGGAGCGTTCTCCAGCAACCAGGAGGAGCTCTACGTCGTCGTGAACGGCGACGCGACGTTCACGGTTGACGGCGAGGAGATCGACGCGCCGGCCGGGACGCTCGTCTTCGTCCGCCCCGAGGCGAAGAGGAGCGCGGCCGCGAAGGACGGCGAGGCCACCGTCCTCGCGATCGGCGGGACGCCGGGCAAGGCGTACGACCCGCCGCCTGTCGAGGCAGCCGAGGCCTTTGTCGCCTACAACCAGGGCGACTTCGAGACCGCGGTTGCGAAGCAGCTCGTCGTGCTGGAGCACCGTCCGAAAGACGTCCTCCAGCTCTTCAACGCCGCGTGCTTCGAGGCCAGGCTTGGGAAGGCCGAAGCTGCAATCGAGCATCTGCAGCAGGCGGTCGAGGGAGACGACCGCGTCAAGGAGCTCGCCCGCACGGACGAGGATCTGGACTCCATCCGCGAAGACCCGCGCTTCGACGTGCTGACGAAGTAGCGGGAAGCAGGGCGCCTCCCTCGCGGAGGCGCCCTCGCTTACACTCGAGCGCAAGGATCCGCGCTTCGAGGCGCCGACCGCATAGGAGGGAGCCGATGGCAACAGCAACCGAGAAGGGCTACGTCTTTACGACGCTCGATGACATCGAGCCGTCGCCGCTGACAGCGCCCGAGGCGACGGACGACGGGCGGCAGCGCCTGGACGTCCGCCGCCGCTTCGACATCACCTCGTTCGGCGTCCAGGCGTACCGCGCGCCGAGCGACGTCGTCGTCATCAACGAGCACCAGGAGCTCACGTTCCTTGAAGAAGACAGGCAGGAGGAGCTCTACATCGTCCTCAACGGCGCAGCCACCTTCGAGATCGACGGCGAGACGCTCGAGGCGGCGGCCGGCTCTCTCTTCCTGGTGCGCCCCGCCGCGAAACGCCGGGCGATCTCCAAGGACGACGGCACGACGATCCTCGTCGTCGGCGGCACGCCGGGCAAGGCGTACGAGCCGACGCCGATCGAGGCGGCCGAGGCGTGGGCCGCGCACGGCAAGGGCGACTACGAGGCCGCGCTCGCCAAGCAGCTCGTCGTCCTCGAGAAGCGGCCGGACGACCCGGTGGCGCACTTCAATGCCGCGTGCTACGCGGCCCGCGCCGGACATGCCGACGAGGCGATCGAGCACCTGCAGCGGGCGATCGCCATCAACGAGCGCATCAAGGAGCTCGTTGGTACCGACGAGGATCTGGACTCCATCCGCGAAGACCCGCGCTTCGACGCATTGACGAAGTAGCGGAACGGCGTCGGGCGCCTCCCTCGCGGAGGCGCTGCCCGACGCGAGACGCTGCTATACCTCGTAGGGCCGCAATGGCCAAGCCCGTCGAACAGCTAGACCGCGTCGTCATCCGCTTCGCTGGCGACTCCGGCGACGGAATGCAGCTGACCGGCGCCCGCTTCACGAGCGAGACGGCCGTGCTCGGCAACGACCTCTCCACGCTGCCGGACTTCCCCGCCGAGATCCGCGCGCCGGCCGGCTCGCTGCCCGGCGTCTCCGGGTTCCAGATCCACTTCTCCGACCACGACATCCTCACGCCGGGTGACGAGCCGAACGTCCTGGTCGCGATGAACCCGGCGGCGCTGCGGACGAACATCCGCGACCTCCCGAAGGGCGGCACGCTGATCGTCAACCGCGACTCGTTCACAGACCGGAACCTCGAGAAGGCCGGGTACTCCGCCAACCCGCTCGACGACGGGACGCTGGGCGACTACCACGTCCACGAGGTGCCGCTCACCTCGCTGACGCTCGAGGCCCTGAAGGAAGTGAAGGTCACGAAGCGCGAAGCCGAGCGCTCGAAGAACATGTTCGCGCTCGGGCTGATGTCCTGGCTCTACCACCGGCCGAAGAGCGGGACGCTCGACTTCATCGCCAGGAAGTTCAAGTCGAAGCCCGAGATCGCGGAGGCGAACACGAAGGCCTTCAAGGCCGGCTGGGCCTACGGCGAGACGAGCGAGGACTTCCGCGTCACCTACGAGGTCGCACCGGCAGACCTCCCGCCCGGCACGTACCGGAACATCCGCGGCAACCAGGCGCTGACCCTTGGCCTGATCGCTGCCTCGGTGAAGAGCGGCCTTCCGCTCTTCCTCGGCGCCTATCCGATCACGCCGGCGTCGGAGATCCTCGAGGACCTTTCCCGCCGCAAGGACTTCGGCGTCCGGACCTTCCAGGCCGAGGACGAGATCTCCGCTGTCGGCGCCGCGCTCGGCGCGAGCTTCGGCGGCGCGCTCGGCGTCTGCACGTCGAGCGGGCCCGGCGTCGTCCTGAAGATGGAGACGATCGGCCTGGCTGTGACGCTCGAGCTCCCGCTCGTGATCATCGACGTCCAGCGCGCCGGCCCGTCGACGGGGATGCCGACGAAGCCCGAGCAGGCCGACCTCCTGCTTGCGATGTGGGGCCGGAACGCCGAGTCGCCGGTGCCGGTGATCGCCGCCTCGACGCCGGGCGGGTGCTTCGACGCCGCGATCGAGGCGGCGCGGATCGCGCTCAAGTACCGGACGCCCGTCTTCCTCATGTCGGACGCCTACCTCGCGAACGGGTCGGAGCCGTGGCTGATCCCGGACCTCGAGACCATCCCGAGCATCCCGGTCGACTTCGCCGACGCGCCCAACCACGAGGGTGGTTTCTTGCCGTACCTGCGTGACGCCGAGACGCTCGCCCGGCCGTGGGCGATTCCCGGCACGCCCGGCCTCGAGCACCGGATCGGCGGGCTCGAGAAGGCGGACGGGACGGGCAACGTCTCGTACGACCCCGACAACCACGACCACATGGTTCGCATCCGCGCGCGCAAGGTCGCCGGCATCGCGGCCGACATCCCCGAGCTCACCGTGGACGAGGAGGGCGGCGAGAACTTGCTCGTCCTCAGCTGGGGCGGGACGTACGGGCCGGTGGCCGCCGGCGTGCGCCGAGTGCGCGGCAACGGCGGCAAGGTCGCGCACGCGCACCTGAGCTATCTGAACCCGTTTCCCCGCAATACCGGCGACGTACTGCGCAGATACGAGAAGATTCTCGTTCCGGAGATGAATCTGGGACAGCTCCTCAAACTGGTGCGGGCCGAGTTCCTCGTCGACGCGGTTGGCTACAACCGGGTGCGCGGCCTCCCGTTCCGGTCCTCGGAGCTGGCCGAAGCCATGGAGGGGATGCTGTGAAACTGCGACTCGTTCTCGGACTGATGCTCGTCGGCCTGGCCTCGGCCTGCGGCGGTGGCGGCGACGGCGGAGGCGGCAGCGGCGGTGGCGCGAGCGACACCGTGAAGGTGACGCTCGACGAGCAGAACGATTCTGGCAAGTCGGGCACCGCCGAGATGTTCCCCGGCGCCGCGTCGACGGACGTGACGATCGAGATCCAGGGCACGTCGGACCTCGATCCGATCTACGTTCGCAGCGGCACCTGCGAGGCGCCCGGGGCAGAGATCGTTCACGACGTCGGGTTCACGGCGGCGGATCTCGGCCAGGGTCAGATCTTCGTGCCGATCGACGACGTTGCGACGGGCGAATACATCCTCGTGGTCGAGGACGACAAGACGATGGAGCCGGTCATGTGTGGGGCGATTCCGGAACGGTGAGCGAAGCCAACGGCGGAAACGCCGCTCGTCCAGCTGACGGCGAAGGACTTCAAGTCCGACCAGGAGGTCCGCTGGTGCCCCGGCTGCGGCGACTACGCGATCCTCGCCGCGATGCAGCAGTTCATGCCCGAGCTCGGGCTCCCGCGCGAGCGGATCGTCTTCGTGTCGGGGATCGGGTGCGCTGCGCGCTTCCCGTACTACATGCAGACCTACGGGATGCACTCGATCCACGGGCGGGCGCCGGCGATCGCGACCGGCCTGTCGTCGTCGCGGCCCGACCTGTCGGTCTGGGTCATGACCGGCGACGGCGACGCGCTGTCGATCGGCGGCAACCACCTGATCCACGCGATGCGCCGCAACGTCAACATCAAGATCCTCCTCTTCAACAACCAGATCTATGGCCTGACGAAGGGGCAGTATTCGCCGACGTCGCCGCTCGGGACGCAAAACAAGACCACGCCGTTCGGCTCGCTCGACTACCCGTTCAACCCGCTGTCGCTGGCGCTCGGCGCCGAGGCGACGTTCGTCGCGCGGTCGATCGACACGGACAAGGCGCACCTGACGGCGTGCTGCGGACGGGCGGCCGAGCACAAGGGCTCGGTCTTCGTCGAGATCTACCAGAACTGCAACGTCTTCAACGACGGCGCGTTCGACGCGGTGCGGGTGGAGAAGTCGAACCGGATCCAGCTCGATCACGGCGAGCCGATCCGCTTCGGCGGAGAGGGCGAGACGCTCGAGCGAGGAGTGGTGTCGAGGCCGGGCGGCGGTGTGGAGATCGTGGACGTCGAGTCGGTCGGCGAGGACGCGCTGCTCAGGCACGACGAGAGCGCGGAGGACCCGTCGCTGGCGTTCGCGCTGTCGCGGCTGGCGCACACGCCGGTCGGCCCGACGCCGATCGGCATCTTCCGAGCAGTCGAGCGCCCGGTCTACGACGCCCTGATGGCGGAGCAGATCGAGGTCACCAGGCGAGAGCTGGGCGAGGGCGACCTGACGAAGCTCCTCCACACCGGCGACACCTGGAGGATCGCGTGAGCGAGCCGAAGCCGCCGGGGTGTCGGCGGGGTCGACCGGCTGAGCGCGCGTACTAGGAGATGAAGCCGGCGACGCGGCTGATGGCGCCCTCGATGTTGCCCGGGAGCAGCGTCAGCGCTCTAAACAGGAGGCGCGGGTGAAGATCGGCACGCCGATCACGCAGGGCGAAGGACCGCAGCGGGCGGGAGTGAGGAAGGTTGAAAGTCGTCGTCACCGGTGGAAGCGGGAAGGCTGGGCGGGCGGTCGTTCGAGACTGCTCGAGCACGCGCACGACGTGCTAGCGGTCGACGTCGCCCCAGCGGCCGAATCACCTGCGGCGTCTCGCTCGCCGACCTGACCGACTTCGGCCAGGCGGTCGAGTGCCTGACCGCGGCGGACGCTGTCGTTCACCTCGCCGCGATCCCTGCGCCGGTGATTCCACACCGAGGAGACGACATTCCGGACGAACATCCTCAGCACGTACAACGTCTTCGAGGCGGCGAGGCTGCTCGGCCTGCCGCGCGTCGTCTGGGCATCGAGCGAAACGATCCTCGGTCTGCCGTTCGAGCGCGAGCAACCCGCGTACGCGCCCATCGACGAGGAGCACCCGGGTGTATCCGGAGTCGAGCTACGCGCTCTCCAAGCTCCTGTCTGAAGAGCTTGGTCGGCAGCGGCATCGCTGGACCGGCACGCCGCACGTCGCGCTTCGCTTCTCGAACATCATGGAGCCCGACGACTATCCGCAGTTTCCGTCGGTCTGGGACGACCCGCGCATACGACGCTGGAACCTGTGGGGCTACGTCGACGCGCGCGACGTTGCTCAGAGTTGCCGGCTCGCGCTCGAAGCCGGCGTGGGTGCGGAGCACTTCATCGTCGCCGCTGCCGACACCGTCATGAACCGTCCGAGCCGCGAGTTGACGGCCCAGGTCTACCCGTCGGTCCCGTATCGGCCGACCCCGGGCGACTTCGACACCCTCCTTTCGATCGAGAAGGC
>CAVTEL010000007.1:0-20898 GCA_963733855.1 uncultured Actinomycetes bacterium | reverse complement strand
CCTGGCTGAAGTCCCGATGCACCTCGGGCGGGGACCGCGCCCTCGAGGGCCCCCAGCAGCGCCTTCATCCCCTCGATCGCGAGCCGCGCCTGCTCCAGGTCCCTCGTCGACTCGTCGAGCTTCGCGAAGCCGAGCTGCGCGAGCGTCGCCGCCGTCGAGAGCAGGAGGTCGGACACCTTCATCTTGCGGACGGCGTCCAGCAGCTCGTCGGGCGACGGCTGTTCGGCTCAGCCAACCGTTTCCTTCGGCCGCACCTGCTCGGCGTAGATCTCCTCGAGCGTCGCGCCCTCCTCGTAGCGCGCGATCTGGCGCTCGGCGGCGTTCGCGGCCGGCACGCCCAGGAACGGCGCGGCGCCGATCTCGTCCGCGACCGGCCCGACCCACTCGATCAGCTGCTCGAGCCGCTCGCGGGTGTTGACGTTCTCCAGCCGCCCGAGATCGAGGAGTTCCCCGGTGAGGCCGTAGCGCGTCGCGCGCCAGAAGTTCTCCTCGATGAAGCGGCGCGGCGGAAGCGGAACGGGCTCGCCCTCGTCCAGTGCGCGCGCGATCCGGACGGTCAGCGCGTAGACGAACGCGGCGAGGGAGCGCGCCTCCCCCAGTTCGGGCTGCGCGTCGGCGATCCGCATCTCGATCGTCGGAAAAGCGAGGTGCGGGCGAACGCTCCACCACAGCTGGGTGTGCTCGGTGATCGAGCCGGTGCGGAACAGCGCGCGAACGTAGTCCTCGAACGTCTGCCAGTCGCCGAACGCGTCGGGGATCCCGCAGCGCGGAAAGAACTTGGTGAAGATCTCGGTGGCGTCGAGTGCAGGTGCGTGAAGACGTTCTCGAGGAACGGTGAGCTGCCCGAGAGCGCGAGGATCTCCGGGAGCAGGTGCCGCAGCCAGTCGTGCACCCGCATCGCGCGGTCGGGCCCGTTGATCGTGACGTGGACGTGGAGCCCGAAGCTGTTGTTGCGCCAGACGACGTAGCGAAGAACCTCGTCGTTCCTGCGGTAGTGCGGCGTGTCGATGATCCGCTGCTCCTGCCACGGGCTCCAGGGGTGCGTGCCCGTCCCGCCGAGCACGACGCCGAGCTGGTCGGCGAGCGCGAGGAGCTGGTCGCGCCGCTCGCCCATGCGCGCCGCGGCTTCAGTGAAGTTGTCGCAGCGGCCCGTGCGGATCTCGACCTCGGAGGCGATCAGCTCGCCGACGAGGTGGTCCTCGAGCTCGGTTCCCCTGACGGCGGCCTGCAGCTCCTCGAACCGGTTCGTCAACGACAGGGTCTCCGGATCGAGGATCGCGAACTCCTCTTCCACGGCGACCGTGAAGTCCTCGGCCTGCTCGAAGGCTTCGCGTGCCGACCGGATCTGCTCCTCCGGCGTGAGCTTTTGCTCGTCTCCCATGGGCGCTGAACGTTATAGGCGGCCACACCGGCAAAGCCGCTGCGGCCTCTGGGCGCTACGCGAGGTGGAAGTAGAGCGCGTAGAGGAGCTCGACCGCGGGGTTCGACGTGTGGACCGCGACGTCCTGCGGCGTGTCGAGCAGCGCCTCGGAGTAGTTGAAGATGATCCGCACGCCCGCGTCGATTAGGTCGTCCGACGCCGACTGGGCGCTGTCGGCGGGAACGGCGAGCACGCCGACGACGATGTTCTTCTCCCGGACGGCGTCGGCGAGCAGCGAATACTCGCTGACCTCCACGTTGCCGACGCTGCGGCCGACCTTGTCCGGATCCTTGTCGAAGATCGCCGCGATGTTGATGCCGTGCTCCGCGAAGATGGGCGAGCTCGCGATCGCCTCGCCCAGCCGTCCCGCGCCGACGAGCGCGATGTTGTGCTGGCCCTGGGTCCGGAGAATGCGGCGGATCTCGCCGAGCAGGCCCTCGACGCTGTAGCCGACCCCGCGCTTACCGAACTTCCCGAAGGTCGAGAGGTCGCGTCGGATCTGGGTCGCGTTGATGTTCGTGTAGTCGGCGATCTCCTGCGAGGAGATCCGCTCCTTCCCCATCTTGCGCGCCTGCGTCAGAACCTGGAGATAGCGGCTGAGCCTGGCGGCGACGCCGACGGTGAGACGATCAGGAACCGACGCCTGCGGTGACGCTTGTAACACGACACAAGGATTGTGCCAGTGCTGATCGTTCCTTGCGTCGCGTAGTCACAAAGTCCCCTCTGGGCGCTGAGCTTGTGCGACCTTCCGGCGGAGCGCTTCCGGCTCGACGAAGTACGTGAAGGCACGCTCGCCGTCGATCTCCACGACCGGGATCCACTCGCGGTAGCTGCTTTCGAGCTCAGGGTCGCCGCCGATGTCCACCTCCTCCAGCTCGAAGCCGAGCTCGTCCCGCGCGGCCTGGACGACACGCTTCGCCGCCGCGCAGAGGTGGCATTCCTCGGCCTGGTAGAGGGTGACGCGGGTTACGGGTAGAGGCCGCGGGTCATCGTGGCTTCCGAGACCCGCTGGACGGCGAGGCCGTACGCCGCCGTCCGCATGGTCGAGTTCCGGCTCTCGTAGCTCGCCCAGGTCTCGTGGAACGCGCGGGAGGTGATCTCGTTCAAGCGCCGGTTCACCTCGTCCTCCTTCCAGAAGTACTCCTGGAGGCCCTGCACCCACTCGAAGTACGAGACGACGACACCGCCGGCATTGGCGAGCACGTCGGGCAGCACCATCACACCTCGCTCGTCGAGGATCTCGTCAGCGGTCGGCGTCGTGGGGCCGTTCGCGCCCTCGACGACGATGCTCGCCTTGATCCTGTCGGCGTTCTCGGAGGTGATCACCTGTTCGAGCGCGCACGGGGCGAGCACGTCTGTGTCGAGCTCGAGTAGCTCCTCGTTCGTGATCGCCTCGGTGTCCTTCAGGCCCTCGAGGCTGCCTGTCTCCTGCTTGTGCGCGAGCGCGAGCTGCACGTCGATGCCGTCGGGCTTGTAGACGCCGCCCACCGAGTCCGACAGAGCGATCACCGTCGCACCGTCCTCCTGCACGAACCGCGCGAGGTAGCTGCCGACGTTGCCGAACCCCTGGACCGCGACCCGCATCCCGTCGAATGACTTCCCCTGCTTCTTGGCCGCCTCGCGCAGGATGTACAGCGCGCCATGCGCCGTCGCCTCCAGTCGGCCCAGCGAGCCGCCGACGTTCAGCGGCTTGCCGGTGACGACGCCGAGGACCGAGTGGCCCTTGTTCATCGAGTAGGTGTCGAAGATCCAGGCCATGACGGCCGGTGTCGTGCCGACGTCGGGCGCCGGGATGTCCTTCTCGGGGCCGATCTCGTTGATGATCTCCGACGTGTAGCGCCGGGTCATCTTCTGGAGCTCGCCGGGGGACATCTTCTTCGGGTTGCAGATGACGCCGCCCTTTGCGCCGCCGAACGGGATCCCCATCAGCGCGCACTTCCAGGTCATCCACATCGCGAGCGACTTCACCTCGTCGAGGGTGACATCCGGGTGGTAGCGGATCCCGCCCTTCGAGGGGCCGCGCGCGATGTTGTGCGTGACACGGAAGCCCTCGAACGTGTGGATCTCGCCGTCGTCCATCACGACCGGGATCGAGACGGCCACGGTCTTCTTGCACTGTTCGAGCACGCGGACGAGGTTCTCGTCGATCTGGAATTCTTTGGCGACGCGCCGAAGCTGGTGCTGCGCGATCTCGAACGGGTTCTCGCGAAGGTGCGAAGGTGCCTCGACGGTGGTCACGCCGGGCGAGTATACGACTCCGCTACTGGATCGTGAACTGTACGAATTGCCTGCTTGGAGGCGCATCTCCGGGCGGATAGCCGAGCAGGCGGAGCGTGTAGCGGCCTGGCTGCAGGCGACGGCCGGCCGGCCCCCGGCCGGTCAGACCGAACGTGTATCGGCCGGGCAGGAGGTTCCGGAGCCGGGCGAGCCGCCCGACCCGATCCCTGCCGCGCCACAGCTCGAGGTCGAGGTACGACAGCGGGAGCACCTCGCTGCCGGTCCTCCCTTCGTCCAGGCGGCCTGCTCGGAGCTCGAGCAGCGCCGGCGCAGAGTCGGACGCCTTGAACCGGTTCGTCGAAAGCTGGACGGAGCCCAGGAGGTCCCGTTCGTAGCGCCCCAGGGTCAGCGTCCACGGAACCCGCGTCGGCGCGCCGCCACCAGCCCGGAGCTCGAAGTTGGCCGAGAGCAGCCGAACGCCCGGCGGCATGTACGCCATCCTGGCGACGACGAAGACCTTGCGCGTCTCCCGTGGCCGGAGCCGGAAGCGCGCCGGGGAAACGGTGAGCGCAGCGCCGCCAACCTCGCCGAGCTCTCCCGTGGAGACGGCGATGCCCAGCGGTCGCTGGGAGACGTTCCGCACCGTGAACCGGGCCGTTCCCTGCCAGCCGCGGGCGTTCGCGTGGCCGAGCGGGACCGATGCGGGCTCGGCGATCGCCTCGACCGCGGCCGCGGCGCCGAGGTCGAGCCGGCGGGCGCCGTCCACGGGGGCGGCGGTGCCGACGAGCGCGCCTCGCAGCCCCCTCGCGTCCAGGTCCGGCCGGGCCTGGGCCAGGAGCGCGGCGCCGGAAGCGACCACCGCCGCGGCGGCGCTCGAGCCGCTGATGGTGCCGAACGCCGGCTGGCCGTCGGCGCCGCGTCCCGGCTCGGAGGTCAGCAGCGCGACGCCCGGTGCGACAACCTCCGGTTTCGCGCCGCCGTCGAAGGCAAGCCCGCGCGAGGAGAACGCCGCCGGGCCGCCCGAGAACGGGTTCTCGCGCTCGCGTGGCGCGCCGATTTCGATCGTGACCGGCTCGCCCGCGCGGAGCAGGCGTTGCGCCTCGGTCGCAGCTCCAGCCGGGACACTGACGATCGGGACACCGATTCGCTCGTCTGTGCCGAGCGAGCCGGCCGGGATTCGCGAGTCGTGCAGGACAACCGCGGCGGCGCCTGCTCGCGCGGCTGCAGCGGCCGCCGTGTCGGGCGAGTCGCCTGCAGGCGCGAGGGCGGCCCTGCCCGCCACACGGCTGTAGCCGTTTCGGTCGAAGAAGTCCGCGATCGAGAGCGGCGGCGCACCCTGGGCGAGGTCCGACGGAAGCAGCTGACTCGGCGGCGCGGGCGCCGCGAGGTCGAGGGTGAGGGATTCGCCTGGACCGCGCGCTCCTCCGAGAGGCACCTCGCCGTCGAAGACCACGCGAAGGCCCGAGCGGATCGCCACCCGGACGTGCTCCATCGTCGGCCGGTCGTCCGCTGCTCCGGACCGTGAGCGCGTCGCGGGCGCCGCCCGGGCCGGAGATGCTGCCGTAGCGGGGCCCGGCTGGCCCGTCGTTCCCGGCAGGAGCGACGACGAGCGTGTCGAGTGCGAGTGCGCCGGCGACCGCCCGCGCGGCTGGGCTGTCGTCGAAGGCGGCGTAGGGCTCGGCCACGCCGACGATCGCAATGCGCGCCGCGTCGAGGGCGTTCCCGTCGCCGTTCGGGTCGACCGCCCGCTCGAGACCGGCGATCAGCTGGTCGGTTCGAGAGTAGACGGCCCACCGGCCTGTGACGTCCCGCTGCCAGCCGGCGACCCGGATCGGGAGCACCGTGGCGTTCTCCGCCAGGCCCGAGAGCCCGCCGGGCCCTCCCGAGCCGACGACGAGCCCGGCGAGTTGCGTCCCGTGGCGCTCCCACTCGGACGGCTCGTCAGGGTGCCGCTTCGCGCTGGCGAGATCGTCGCCGTCGAGGATGTCGACCCCTTCGAGGACGGCGCCCGCGAGGTAGTCGTGCGTGTGCTGCACGCCGGTGTCGAGGAGCGCGACGGTCACTCCCCGGCCGGTGAAACCGGGAAGGCCGAGCCGGGCCCGGACACCCGAGCCCGGAGCGAGGTCGTCCCGCTCGAGCAGCTGGCTCGCGGCCGACGCCGGGTAGGCGATCCGAACCGGGTAGACGCCCTCGACCTCCGGGAAGCGCTGGAGGAGCGCGACCGCACGGGAGTCCAGCGGTGCAGAGAATCCCGAGAGCACGCGCGAGAAGCTGAACTCCGGACGGAGCTGGAGGCCGGCGATGCTGAGCCGAGCGATGAGCTGGCGCTGCGCCGCCTGGGCGGCGGTGTGCCAGCGACGCTGGCTCGCCTCGCTGGCCCGCCCGCCCGCCGCTGCGACGCGCCGCGCGAGCGACGGCGTGCGGAGGACGACGATCATCCGCTGCCCGACCGGCACCTCCGGACGCGGCCCGCCGACGAGGCCGCGCCACGAGACCGGCTCGTCGCCTGCGCTCTCGGAGGAGCCTCCAGTCGCGGCGGCGACTGAGATCGCGGCCGCGGCGAGCGCGACGATCGCGAGCAGGCCGAGCTGGGCGAGCCGTCTAGGGGAAGGCGTCGAGAGCAAGGTAACGAGGGTAGGCGATCGGCTCGACGAACCGGGCGGCCGAGGCGATCATCGCGGCGTTGTCGGTGCAGAGCTCGAGCGGCGCCTGCGCGGCGTCCGGGAGCGCGGCACGGAGCTCGGAGTTCGCCGCCACGCCGCCGACGACGGCAATCCGCTCCGCGCCGGTCGACTCGGCGGCCTCCTGCGTTCGCTCGACGAGCGCACGGACGATCGCGCGCTGGTAGGACGCAGCGAGGTCGGCACGCCGATGCTCGGCCTCCTCCTGCGCCGAGGTCGCGAACCGTGTAGAGCAGCGCCGTCTTGAGGCCGGAGAAGGAGAAGTCCAGCCCGGGCACGCGGGCGACCGGGAACGAGAACGCGTCGGGGTCGCCGTCCTTCGCGAGCCTGTCGATCTGCGCCCCGCCGGGGTAGCCGAGCCCGAGCAGGCGCGCCCCCTTGTCGAACGCTTCACCGGCGGCGTCGTCGAGCGTCGTCCCGAGCACCTCGAAGGTCGAGTGGTCGCGCACATCCAGCAGCAGCGTGTGACCGCCGCTCGCGAGCAAGCACAGAAACGGCGGCTGGACCTGTCCCCCGCGGCCATGACGAGTGTCTGACACTCCGTCCACAGCCAGGAAGAGGGAGGCGACATGTCCATGCAGATGGTTGACCGGGACGAGCGGCAGCCGGCGTGCCCAGGCCAGGGCCTTTGCGGACGAGACGCCAACGAGCAGGGCGCCGATAAGACCGGGTCCCTGCGTGACGGCGACGAGGTCCACGTCGTCGAGCGAGGCGTCGGCGTCGTCGAGCGCCCGTCGAACCGCCGGAAGCAGCAGCTCGAGATGATGGCGCGACGCGACCTCCGGGACGACGCCGCCGTACCGCGCGTGCAACTCGGCCTGCGAGGAGACGATGTTGGAGAGGAGCCGGCCGTCCTCCGTGACGAGCGCCGCCGCGGTCTCGTCGCAGGAGGTCTCGATTCCGAGGATCACGCCGAAGCGCGTTCCCGAACCGGGTCCTTCCACATGATCAGCGCGTCCTCCCGGTTGTCCGTGTAGTACCCGCGCCGGATCCCCCGGGCGACGAACCCGAGTCCCTCGTAGAGCTTGATTGCGTCCCCGTTCGAGACCCGAACCTCGAGCGTATAGCCGCGGCGATCGTCGGTCGCGGTCAACTCGAAGAGGCGGTTGAGGAGCTGGGTCGCGACCCCCCGGCGGCGGTAGTCCAAGTCGACCGCCACGTTCATGATGTGCCAGGCGTCGGCGTAGCGGGAGATGATCAGGTAGCCGACGAGGCGCTCCTCCTCGTCGGTGTCCACGGCGCCGAGGCAGATCGACGATTGCTTCGTGATCTCGCTAGCGAACATCGAGCGCGACCAGGGGGTCGGGTAGGCACTGCTCTCGATCCGCTCGATCGCGCCGAGGTCGCTGAGCGTGAGGGGGCGAAGGTCGATCACGTGCGAGGCCTGTCCACGTCCGGGATACGAAGGTACATCGGCTCGACCAGGTCAGGCGCGCCGAAGTCCTGCGCGAGCTCGGCGTGGAATCGGGCATGCGGCAGGTGGAGCTCGCTGTCGTCCGGTGGCACCTTCCCCCCGCGCCCTTCGATCTCCTCTCTGTACCGGACAGCGCCGTCGCCGACATACAACCGGTCGGCCTCGACAGCGAGCTCAACCGGCGGGACGACCACCGGCTCGCCGCCGACGAGTGCGAACACCTCCCGCCTACGCGCGTCGATCACGGGAACCGCGCCCGGCGCCCCCGCCGCGAGTGCGTCGAGCGTCGAGACGCCGGCGAGGCCGGCACCCCACGCGAACGTGAGTGTTCGCGCAGTGATGAGGCCCATCCGGAGGCCGGTAAAGCTCCCCGGGCCGATGCCGACCGCGATGCCTTCGACCTGGGAATCGCGGACGCCGCCACGGCGAAGAAGCGCGTCGAGGTCCTCGAGCACCGTGACCGGGCGCGAGACCAGCTCGCCTAGCAACTCGCCGTCCCAGACGAGCGCGCTCGTCGCGCGATCGGTGGCGGTGTCGAAGGCCAGGATCAGCATTCCGTCACCGTGATCCGGCGCTCGTGCCCGCCTTTGTGCGTGAGCACGACCTCGAGGCGCGGCGGCGGGAGCACTCCCTCGCCGGCCTCGGGCCACTCCACGAAGCAGACCGCGTCCTGGAAGTACGGCTCGAGGTCGCCCCACTCGGCGGCCGAGACGCCGGCGAACCGGAAGAGATCGAGGTGGGAGACGGGCGTACGGCCGGGATAGCGGTGACCGATCGTGTAGGTCGGGCTGGTGACCGGCCCCTCCACGCCAAGCGCTCGGCACGCGCCGCGCACGAGGGTCGTCTTCCCGGTCCCGAGCTCTCCCGAGACGGTCACGACGTCGCCCGGGGCCAGGCCGTCGGCGAGGTGCGCGCCGACCTCCTCGGTCTGCTCGGGGGACGAGGACTCGACCTCCACCCCGTTAGTCTGGCCGTCGTGCGGCCGCGCTGGGACATCGACAAGCGAGGCCAGGGCGTCGGCGACGCCGGCCGGCTGCTTCCCGAGGCGGGTGCGCTGCTGGAGCGCATGGACACGCCCCTCTGGGTCACGGAGGACGCCGATGCCCATCTTCTGCTGCACCTACGGAGGATGTGCGAACAGGGCGAGGTTCCGCTCAACCTTGTCGATGCGCGAACCGAAGAGGACGGGACGCTCGTCGTCGACTGCCGCCTCGAGGGCGACTGGGACGGCTGGAGAGCAAGCGTCGCGGCCTTCGCGCTTCTTGGGCGCATCGCGGAGCCGGGGACGTTCGTCGAGAAGCGCGAGACGGACGACCGCCTCGAGCTCGACGTCGTCACCGGGGTCGTCTCGGACGAAGGGCGCTTCGCGACCCACGGCCACACGCTGCTCCTGCGCGTCACTCCTTGACCCGGCGAATCGTCCCGTTCGCGTTCGCGCTCGCGCTCCTCGCCTTCGCCCTGCCGTTCGCAACCGTCTCGTGCGACGAGTCGTCGGTCGAGGTCTCCGGAGCCGAGCTCGTGCTGCGCACCGCACCGGAGACGGAGGGGTTCGCCGCCCCCGAGGGAGTCGAGCTCGGCGAGCTGGTCGTGGCGTACGGAGGCGGCCTCGCGACGGCGGCGTTCCTGGCATTCGTCCTGAGCCTGTTGGCGTCGGTTTGGGGTTGGCAACCGGGTTGGGCGCCGCTGGCAGGCATGGTCGGAGTCTTCGCACTGCTCTTCCTCAAGACTCGCGACGCCGGCGGTCGCGGGCCGGAGGACATCGCCGAGGTCGACGCGCGGCTCGGCGGATTTCTCGCGGCGGGCGCGGGAGCGGCAGGCGCGATCGCGGCAGGAGCGGTCTGGTTGCGCGGCGACCGGCCGGCCGTCCCTCCGTTGGTTCCTGTCATTGCGGCGGGACTGCTGCTGTTCGGCTACCTGTACCCGTCGGAGCGCTCGCCGCTCCTCGTGGTCGCCTATGCCGACACGCTCGACCTGAGGCGGCCGTGGGACGGGGCGTTCTGGCTGCTGCCCGTCGTCGTCGGCGTCCTGGTGCTCGCGCGCCGGCACGCCGTCTCGCGCAACCTCGCGGGTTTCGCAGTCGGGGTTCTGGCCGTCGCGGCGGCGGACGTCGCCGACGAGATCTGGGGACTGCTTCGCGAGGACGAGGCACAGCCGAGTGTGTCGGCGATTGCGTTCCTCGCAGGAATCGTGACGGCCGGTGCCTGGGTGGTCGCAACGGAGCTGCGGGGGCTCCGGCGACCGGCTCCGCTTCCGGTGGCGGCGGGGGCGGCGATCACGCTCGTCGCGTGGCTCGCAAGTCCTGCGAACTAGAAAAGGCCGAGCTGAACGGCCGGCTCGGGTGCGGCCAGCACGGGCTCCGGCTCGAGCTCCGGATCTCCTCGCGGCCCATCAGCTCAGGAATCCGCCGAAAGTCCTCCCGGAGGACGTTCAGCATCGCGGGCGTGTAGAGCGCGGCGGCCGGGTGGTAGAGCGGGTAGAGGAGGACGCGGTTGCCGCCGAGCGTCACCTCCTGCTCCTGCCCGTGCACGCGTGTGATCCCGGTCGGCTTGCCCGACAGGAGCTTCGTCGCGAAGTTCCCCAGTGTCGCCACGACGCGAGGCTGGATCAGCTCGATCTGCCGAAACAGGTGCGGCTCGCAGGACTCGATCTCGTCCGGCTGGGGGTCGCGGTTCCCGGGCGGCCGACACTTGAGCACGTTGGCGATGTACACCTGGGAGCGCTCGAGGCCGATGCCGGCGAGCAGCGTGTCCAGCAGCTTTCCGGCCTGACCGACGAACGGGACGCCTTGCTTGTCCTCGTGGAAGCCGGGCGCCTCGCCGACGAACATCAGGTCGGAGTCAGGATTCCCGACGCCGAACACGACCTGCGTGCGTCCCTGGGAGAGCCGGCAGCGGGTGCAGCCCGAGACCTGTTCCCCGAAGGTCGCGAGGGCTTCCATGCCGACGAGTCTAGGACGAGCGGCGGACAGTTCCGGCACCCGGCTATCTTGCCGCCGTTGTGCGCGACGCGCTGCTCATCGTGGACGGTTCGAGTACGCAGAGAAGGTCGTGGGCGCGTTCGTCGAGCGGGCCGGCGACTAGCTAGCCGCAGCCGCAGGAGCCGCCGCAACAACCGCCGCCGGCGCGGGGCGACGGGTTCACGCTGACCTGCGTAGCCGTCCCGTGGGCGGCGAAGACGGAGAGCTGCTTGCGCACGTCCGCCGCGCCGCACTCGGGGCAGTCGGGCTGTGCGCCGTTGCGGACGAGCTCCTCGAAGTGCGACTCGCACTGCATGCAGACGTACTCGTAGATCGGCATCGGCAAAGCAGTTTACGCATCCCACCAAACGCTCTCTCGGTTCCTGGCCGGCGGCCGCCGGAGAGCGAGAGAGAAGGTGGCGGGGGCCAGGCTGCGGCCGACCGGCCCCCACCGTGCGAGCGCTCTTGCGGCTAGCGCCCGAGCTCGAGGACGGCACTCTCCGACTGGAGGTACGCGAGCCGGAACCGGCCGTCACGTCTTTGGCAATGGATCTTCACGGTAGCGCCAACGCCGAACGCATTGAGATCAGTACCCGCGGGGAACCGACATGTAAACCGCGTGGCCGTCGCTGCCGCGGAGCGGGACGGACGTTTCGGACTTCGCGTCCAGCGTCCGCTCGCCGACCGAGGACCCTCTCACCCCCACCCGGAGCTACACTCCGCCGAGCCCGGTATCCGAACCGGAACTGGAGCGAATGACGATCGAAAGCGTGAACGTGATCGGCCGCGGCCGTGTCGGCTCGGCTGTCGCCGCTCGCCTGGAGGAGCGGGGCGTCGCGCTGCGCGAAGAGGACGCAGACGTCGTCCTCCTGTGCGTTCCGGACAGCGCCATCGCCGCCACCGCCGAGTGTCAGACACTCGTCATGTCCCAATGGGTCGGTCACACGAGCGGCGCCACGCCGTTGACCGCAATCACGCACCCGCGCCGCTTCGGCCTGCACCCGCTGCAGACGTTCAACCGGTCCGGGGACCCGGCCCAGCTCGACGGGGCCTACGCGGCCGTGACCGGTGAGACCGAGGAGGCGCGCCAGGTCGGCCAGGAGCTCGCGGCGCTGCTCGGACTGACCGCGTTCGACCTGGCCGAGGAGGACCGGGCCGTCTATCACGCCGGCGCGACGATCGCCTCCAACTACCTCGTCACCCTCCACCAGGCGGCGAGCGGGCTGTTCGAGGAGGCCGGAGCGCCGCCGGCCGGGCTCGAGCCGCTGATGCGCCGGGTGATCGGAAACGGGTTCGAGCTGACCGGGCCGATCGCCCGTGGCGACTGGGAGACGGTCGAGCGCCACCTCGAGGCGCTTCGGGAGCGAAAGCCGCAGCTCGAGCCCCTCTACCGCGTGCTCGCCGAGGCGACCGCGCCGTGAGGATCGCCCGCACGATCGCCGAGCTCCAGGCCGAGCGGCCGGACGGAACCGTGGGACTGGTCCCGACGATGGGGTCGTTCCACGACGGGCACCTGTCGCTCTTCCGTGCCGCGCGAGCTGAGAACGACAGCGTCGTCGTGAGCCTGTTCGTCAACCCGGCGCAGTTCGACGATCAGGGCGATCTCGCCGCATATCCGCGCGACGAGGAGCGGGACGCCGAGCTGGCTGAGCGCGCCGGAGTGGACGTGCTCTTCTCCCCGAGCCCGGAGGAGCTCTACCCCGACGGGTTCGAGACCTGGGTCGAGGTCGAGCGGCTCGGCTCGATTCTCGAGGGCGAGGTTCGCCCGGGTCACTTTCGAGGCGTGGCCACCATCTGCCTGAAGCTGTTCAACCTCGTACGCCCGGACCGCGCGTACTTCGGTCAAAAGGACGCACAGCAGGCCGCTGTCGTCCGCCGAATGGTCCACGACCTGAACGTCCCGGTCGAGATCCGCGTCCTGCCGACCGTCCGGGACGACGACGGGCTCGCGCTCTCGTCGCGCAACGCCCGGCTCTCCGCCGAGGAGCGCGAGCAGGCGCTCGCCCTCCCCCGCGCGCTCGCAACGCGCGATCCGGCCCGGGCGCGCGAGCTGCTCGACGGCGTCGAGGTCGACTACGTCGAGGTCGCAGAGCTCGAACCGAAGGTTCTCGCCGCCGCCGTCCGCGTCGGCTCCACCCGTCTCATCGACAACGTCCTCCTGGAAGGAGCGAACGAATGACCTCGCACCCGGACCCGTCCACGAAGGTCTCGCTGACGGAGCTCGCCGAGCGGAAGAACCGGGGCGAGAAGCTTGTGATGGTGACCGCCTACGACCATCCGGGGGCCCGGCTCGCGGACGCGGCCGGCGTGGACATCATCCTCGTCGGCGACTCCGCCGCCGACAACGTCCTCGGCTACGACACGACCGTCCCCGTCACCGTCGATGAGCTGCTTGTGCTCGTCAGGGCCGTCGCGCGGGGAACCGAGCGCGCGCTCGTCGTCGCGGACATGCCGTTCGGCTCGTTCCAGGTCTCGGACGAGACGGCGGTGGCGAACGCCGTCCGGTTCGTGAAGGAGGCGGGTGCCGACGCCGTGAAGATCGAGGGAGCAGGGCCGTCGCTCGCGCGTGTCCAGGCGCTCGTCGGCGCCGGCATCCCCGTGATGGGACACGTCGGCCTGACGCCGCAGTCGGCGACGATGCTCGGCGGCTTCAAGGCGCAGGGCCGCACGGCGGCGAAGGCGCGGCAGCTCCTCGCAGACGCACGGGCCCTCGAGGCGGCCGGCTGCTTCGCCGTCGTCCTGGAGGCAGTCCCGGCCGAAGTGGCACGTCGAGTGTCAGACACTCTCCATGTCCCGACGATCGGTATCGGAGCCGGACCTGACTGCGACGGGCAGGTCCTGGTGTGGCACGACCTCCTGGGGCTCAACGACCGTAGGCCGGCGCGGTTCGTGAAGCGCTACGCCGACATCGGCGAGCAGATTCGGCGGGCGCTCGAGGCCTACGCCGAGGACGTCCGCTCGGGCGCGTTTCCAACCGCCGAGCACACCTATGCGATCCCGGAGGAGGAGCTGGCGCTATTCGACGCCGCGGCTGAGGAGCGCGAGCACGCTCAGGACGCCGGCCGCTAGGGCGCCGAGCCACACCACGGCCAGCCCCACCGCCGCCGCCGCGCGGTTGTACGACCAGCGTTGCACGACGGCGAGCCCCAGCACGAGCAGCGCGATCGTCCAGAGCGCCGGCAGCACCAGCAGCGGAACGAAGATCAGCCACGCCGGCAACGCGAGCACGAGCGGCACGAGGGCGAACGCGAACACGTGACGCGTCCGGCGCCGGCTCCCGCTGCCGCCGAGCCGCTCGACGACGAACGACAGGGCCCAGCCGAGCAGCCAGTAGCCGACAAATCCGTAGGCAAAGCCGGTCGCGAAGAGCCAGACGAACGTCTCCAACACATCGAGGTCGTCGAGCGCGCCGGCACTGGCGGTCGCGAGCGCTGCCGCGACGCCACCCACGAAGGCGAGCGCGACGACGACGTCCTGTCGGTCTTCGGCCGTCTCCGCGGAGTCTTCTCGCAGCGCCTCGAACACCTCGCGCGGACGGGCCAGCACGAGTCCTGCGCGGCGCGCCCACGCGCCCTGGCTCACGGCCTGCGGGCCACGAGGGTGATTCCCTCGCGGAGGCTCCGCGGCAGAGCCCGGCCCAGTGCCCGGTACACCCGGTTCTTCCGGGAGCCGTGGTCGAAGTAGTTCTCCGTCAGGACGCGGGTCACATCGAGACCGGCGGCCTCCGCGGCCGTGACGAGCTCGCCCACCGTGTGCTCGTGGAAGTGCCCCGGATTGGCGGTTTCCTCGCGGATCGGGTCGTACGGGTTGCGGCCGAGGACCATCCGGATCCGCTTCGCGAGCGCCGTCGCGTTCGGGGTCTGCAAGATCAGGTGCCCGCCGGGCGCGAGGCCGGAAGCCAGGAAGCGCAGGACCGGGACGACGGCGACGTGCAGGTGCTCGATCACCTCGCTGCAGATGACGACGTCGTGCGGCTCGAGCGGCGGATAGTCCGGGTCGTTGAGGTCGAACTGCGTGTGCGCCTCCTGCTCGCGGAGCGGGAACCGGTTGTCGTGCCAGCCGAGCGTGTTGACGGTCGCGTCCGGGAAAGGCGTCGCGGAGCAGGACCGTCTCGTAGCTCGGACCTACGACGAGGATCCGCCCGGGAGCAAGCGGGCGCACGAGCTCGAGCAGCCGCTCGTACCGCTGAGCATGGGTCCGGAGGTAGATCTGCTCCTCGGGCGCCGTGTAGCGCGCGAGGAGGCTAGGCGGCGGCTGCGGCAAAGGCGGGAAGGACCTCGCGCAGGAACTGCCCCGTATAGGACTCGTCTACGGCCGCGACCCCCTCCGGCGTGCCGGTCGCGAGCACCTCGCCGCCCGCCTCGCCGCCCTCGGGCCCGAGGTCGACGATCCAGTCCGCCTGCTTGATCACGTCGAGATTGTGCTCGATCACGAGCACGGTGTTCCCGGCATCGACGAGCCGCTGGAGCACCTCGAGCAGCTTCTCGATGTCGGCGAAGTGGAGGCCGGTCGTCGGCTCGTCGAGGATGTAGAGCGTCCGCCCGGTCGCGACCTTCGAGAGCTCCGAGGCCAGCTTGACGCGCTGCGCCTCGCCGCCCGACAGCGTCGTGGCCGGCTGGCCGAGCTTGATGTAGTCGAGCCCGACGTCGTGGAGCGTCTGGAGCCGGCGCCGGAGCTTCGGAATCTTGGCGAAGAAGTTCAGCGCCTCCTCCACGGACATCTCGAGCACGTCCGCGATGGACTTGCCCTTGAAGCGCACCTCGAGCGTCTCGCGGTTGTAGCGCCGGCCATGGCAGGTCTCACAGGGGACGTAGACGTCGGGCAGGAAGTGCATCTCGATCTTGATCGTGCCGTCGCCCTTGCAGGTCTCGCAGCGGCCACCGCGGACGTTGAACGAGAAGCGGCCCGGCTTGTAGCCCCGCACCTTCGCTTCGGGCGTCATCGAGTACAGCTCACGGATGTGGTCGAAGAGCTTCGTGTAGGTGGCCGGGTTCGACCGCGGCGTCCGGCCGATCGGCGACTGGTCGATGTCGATCACCTTGTCGAAGCACTCGATCCCCTCGCACCCAAGGTGGTCGCCGGGCTTCACGCGCACCCGGTTGAGCCGGTTCGCGAGCGCCTTGAAGACGATCTCGTTGACCAGCGTGGACTTGCCCGAGCCGGACACGCCCGTCACGCACACAAGCTTCCCCACCGGAAACTCGACGTCGATCCCCTTGAGGTTGTGCTGGGAGGCTCCGCGGACCCAGAACGAGCCGAGATCCTCGGTCCGCCGCTCGGGGACCGCGATCTCGCGAGCGCCGGAGAGGAACTGGCCGGTGATCGACTTCGCGTTGCGCTCGACCTTGGCCGCCGGGCCCTCGGCGACGACGTAGCCGCCGTGCTCGCCGGCGCCCGGACCCATGTCCACGAGCCAGTCGGCCGCGCGCATCATCTGCTCGTCGTGCTCCACGACCAGCACCGTGTTCCCGAGGTCGCGGAGCCGGTCGAGCGTCGCGATCAGCTTCCCGTTGTCGCGCTGATGGAGCCCGATCGACGGCTCGTCGAGGATGTAGAGGACGCCGACGAGCTGGCTCCCGATCTGCGTCGCGAGGCGGAGGCGCTGAGCCTCGCCACCCGAGAGCGTCGCCGCGGCGCGGTCGAGCTGGAGGTAACCGACCCCGACGTTGTCGAGGAACGTCAGGCGCTCGCGGATCTCCTTGACGATCCGCGCGCCGATCAGCTGCTCCGTCTCCGTCAGGTCGAGCTCGTCCAGGAAGGCGAGCGCGCGCGTGACGGACATCTTCGTGAACTCGTGGATGTTCTTGTCGCCGACGGTGACCGCGAGCACCTCCGGCTTGAGCCGGGCGCCGTTGCACTCCGGGCACGGACGGAAGCTCATGTACTCCTCGATCCGCTCGCGCATCGACGACGAGTCGGTCTCGCGGTAGCGGCGCTGGAGGTTCGTGACGAGGCCTTCGAAGGCGAGCATGTACGACCGTTTGCGGCCCATCCGGTTCCGGTAGCTGACGTAGATCCGCTCGCCCTTGGTGCCGTGGAGGAAGAGGTCCTGGTGCTCCTCCGTCAGGTCCTGCCAGGGCGTGTCCAGGTCGATCTCCCAGCGGTCGGCGATCGCCTGGATCACCGCCTCGTACCAGTTCCCGTTCAGCGGGACGAGCGCCTCTGCGAGCGGCAGCGTCGGGTCGGGGACGAGCAGGTCCGGGTCGATCTCCTGCTGCGCGCCGAGTCCGGTGCAGCGCGGGCAGGCGCCGTGCGGCGAGTTGAAGGAGAAGATGCGCGGCTGAAGCTCCGGCAGCGAGACGCCGTGCTCCGGGCAGGCGAACCGCTCGGAGAACGTCAGCTCCTTCTCCTCGTCGAGGAGGTCGATGACGACGAGGCCCTCGGCGAGATTGACCGCGGTCTCGACGGACTGGAAGAGGCGGCTGCGGAGCTCCGGCTTCATCCGGAGCCGGTCGACCACGACCTCGATCGTGTGCTTGAACTTCTTGTCGAGCTGGATCTCGTCCTCGAGCAGGCGCTGCTCGCCGTCCACCTTCACGCGCGTGAACCCGTCGCGTCGGAGCTCTTCCAGGAGCTCGCGGTACTCGCCCTTCCGGTCGCGGACGACGGGCGAATTGACCGTGAAGCGCGTGCCGTCCGGGAGCTGGAGGATCTGGTCGACGATCGCCTCGATCGACTGGCCGGCGATCGGGCGGCCGCAGATCGGGCAGTGCGGGCGGCCGATCCGCGCGTAGAGCAGGCGCAGGTAGTCGTAGATCTCGGTGACCGTGCCGACCGTCGATCTCGGGTTTCGGCTCGTCGTCTTCTGGTCGATCGAGATCGCCGGGCTGAGGCCGTCGATCGAGTCCACGTCCGGCTTCTCCATCATCTGGAGGAACTGGCGGGCGTAGGCCGAGAGGCTTTCGACGTAGCGGCGCTGACCCTCGGCGTAGATCGTGTCGAACGCGAGGCTCGACTTCCCGGAGCCCGAGAGGCCGGTGACGCAGATCAGCTTGTGCCGCGGGAGGCGGACGGTGATGTCCTTGAGGTTGTGCTCCCGGGCGCCGTGAACGACGAGTTCGTCCTGAGCCATAACAGGCCAGTTTAGCCGCGCGGTCATGGGGGAACAGATGTTCGCTTTCGCGTCGGACGGCGGTCCAAGGCCAGTCTTCACGGTCGCTGACCAGTCCGGCTCGAATGGGGTTGTTGACGATGTACTCGAGCGTATTCTCGTAGTGCTCTTCGTCGTGGATCACCCACGAGGAGAACCGCTCGCGGAAGAGCGCGCCCTTCCGGCCGAAGCGGGCGTTGTGCTCTCGCGCGTAGTGGCTCTGGAACCACTGGACTGCCGGGGAGAGGGCTTCGACCGTGGCGTCGACGAGCGCGTGGTAATGCGTCCCCATCAGGCAGTAGGCGTGGAGCCCGATGCTCCAGCGCTTGACGCCTTGCTTGAGCAACGCGATGAACGCCCGGTAGTCGTCCGCGTCGCAGAACAACCAGGCCTCGTGGACGGCGTTCGCCGTCAGGTGGAAATAGCCGTCCGGGAGCTGGGTGCGGAGGATTCGCGCCATGCTTCGACCCTACGGCTGCGGCCGGTCGCCCTCGCCCGGCCGACTCACTTCCTCCCCACTTTGGACACGCCTTCGCGCGCCTGGGCGAGTGTCAGACACTCGCCGTGGCCCGAAGGGCCACGGCGCTAGCTGGCTAGGCGTTCTACGAGGCGGTAGACGCTCCTCGGCTTCGGGACGTGGTCGAGAGCCAGCGGGCCGACGACGACGGTGCCGTAGCCGAAAAGCCGGCCGACGAGCGTCTGCTCGAGCTCGACGGCATCGAGGCCGGCGAGGCGGACCGAATGAGCACGGCGACGAAACGTTCCACCGACGAGAAACACCTTCTCCGTCGTCACGACGACGCGAGTCCGCTCCCACTTCCAAACGGCTCGCAGCGCCAGGAACACGCCCAGCGCAATGAGCGCGGCTCCGGCGAGCGAGTACGGACGCGGCGCTGTTGACACCACGCCGCCGGCACCCGAGAGCACCACAGCCCACAGGAGCGGCCGCGCGAGGACGATTCCGTGGCGCCGGGCCTCCAGGCAGACCTCCTCGTCGCGATCGACGATCACGTCACGCGGCTTCGCCACGATCCAGGACGTTTCCTCCCGCACAAGGAGCGGAACACCAAGAACGTGACGGAAACCGCGCGCCGTACCTTCGTTGCCTCCATGGTCGTCCTCGGGGTGGTCGTCGGCGCCCTAGCCCTCTGGCAGCTGAAGATCCTGCTGGCGCTGCTCTTCCTGGCGTTCACGGTCGCCGCCGCCATGCGTCCGGGGGTCGAGGCGCTCCGCCGTCGAGGAATCCCACGCGGCGCCGCAGTCCTCCTGCACTACGCCGCGCTCGGCGCGGCGCTCGGGCTGCTCCTCTGGGCGGTCGTACCGCGCGCGATCACGCAGGTGCAGAACGCGATCGGAGACTCCGAGGACGAGACCGGCCTGAAGGGAGAGCTGCTCACCTGGCTCGACCAGCGACTCGAGCGGCTCCCCCGCCCCGAGGAGCTCGTCGACCCCGCGCTGGAGGTGACGCTGCTCGGCGTCGAGATCGCCGTCGGTCTCCTGTTCGTCCTGGCGTCCGCCGCCTACTGGATCTTCGAGCGGGACGACTCCGTCCGCTTCGTGACCTCGCTCCTCCCGCAACGCCACCGGAAGCTCGTGCACGACACGTGGAACCTGATCGACCTGAAGCTTGGCGCGTACGTCCGCGGCCAGGCGCTGCTGATCACGCTTGTCGCCACCGTGCTCTCGATCTGCTTCTGGGCGATCGGGCTCCCGTTCTGGCTCTTGATCGCGATCTTCGCCGGGATCGTCGAGATCGTCCCGGTGATCGGGCCGCTCATCGCGGGCGCGCTGGCGGTGGGCGTCGGGCTGACCGTGTCGCTCGGCGTGGGCATCGCCGCCGGCATCACCGTGCTCGTCGTCCGCCTGCTCGAGGACTACCTGGTGATCCCGCGCGTGCTGGGCGATGCGGTCGGGCTCTCCCCGCTCGTCGTCCTCGTGTCGGTTGCCGCCGCGGCGCTCCTGTTCGGCGGGTTCGCGGTGCTGCTGGCGATCCCGCTCGCGGCGGTCGTCGCCACGCTTTTCGACGTGATCGTCAGGAACAAGAACCCGGCCGAGGAAGACGTCCGACTGTCCTCTTCCCCACCCAGGACGTGGAGAGCCGCTGAAGCTCCTGGCCGGCCATGGCTGCTCCGGACATGACGAATGTCTGACACTCCTGGTGGCCGGACGAAGGAGCCCACTCAGGGCGAGTCCAATCGAGGCATGACGAGTGTCGCATTCGCCGCGGCGAGAAGCGGCGCGCCCGCCGCTCGAACCGAGCTACGCCTTCTTCCACTTGCCGAAGATGAGGCCGCCGATCGTGAACCCGAGCCCGAACGTCCCGAGCGTGAAGGCACCGAGCGTCACGGCCTTGCGCACCTTCGAGAGGCGCTGCCACCGCCCGAGCGCTTCCTGTTCGTCGGTCGTCAGCGGCTCTCCACGCCGCTTCTTGCGCAGCGCGCCGCCCGCTCTCAACCCGAGATAGAGGTCGTCAAAGATCTCGGTGGGCTCATCGACCACGAGTCTGAGTGTATAGCCTGCCCCGTCCGTGGCCGGGCAGCGGATACGACTTCTGCACCTTTCTGACCTGCATTTCGGAAGCCATAGCGACCCTCGTCTGGAGCCCGGGCTCGAGGCGCTCATCGCGCGAGCCGACCCGGAACTGATCGTCGCCAGCGGCGACCTGACGCATCGCGGGCGCTCCGAGCAGCACGAGCGGGCGGCCGCCTTCCTGCGCGGGCTCAACCGGCCCGTTTTCACGGTGCCCGGGAACCACGACATCCCCTATACGCCGATCGCGCGGTTCACGAGCACGTGGAAGCAGTTCGAGCGCCACTGGGAGACGACGGAGCCCGTTTACCGCTCCGACACGCTTTACGTCGTCGGGCTGAACTCCGTGCGCCCGTGGCTCCACCAGTCGGGCCGACTTCGCTCGGCCCAGCTCCGGCGCGCAGCCGAGCTGCTGGCCGAAGCGCCGCCGTCGGCCGTGCGGGTCGTCGTCCTCCACCACCACCTGCTCGGAGCGCCGTGGCGGTCCAGCAAGAAGCCTGTGGCCAAGCGGAGCAAGGTGCTCGCCACGCTCGTCGACGCCGGCGCTGAGCTCATCCTCGCCGGCCACATCCACCAGGCGGCGGTTAGCGA
>CAVTEL010000006.1:0-12643 GCA_963733855.1 uncultured Actinomycetes bacterium | reverse complement strand
GCCGCCCATCTAGACTCGACGGTCGTGGGTCTCCGGATCTGCCTCGTCACCCCTTTTTCCTGGTCGCAGCCGCACGACGTGAACGAGCACGTCGCGGGCGCGGCGAGCGAGCTTCGACGGCTCGGCCACGACGTCACCGTCCTGGCCCCTTCCGGCCGTGCGTCGGACCTGATCGCGGGCCGCCGCGCGCTCGAGGACGGGGCGCACGGCGAAGTGATCGCGCTCGGCCCGACCGTGCCGATCTCGCGGCGCAGCCGGATCGGGCTCCCGGTGGGCGTCCGCGCCAACCTCGCGTTGGCGCTCTCGCGCGGCGGTTACGACGTCGTCCATGGCTTCGAGCCTGGGCTTCCGAGCCTTTCGTACGTCGCGCTGCGGGACAGCCATGCGCTATCGGTCGCGAGCTTTTTCTCGCCCGAGCGGCTGAGCTACCCGCCGGGAAAGGCGCAGCGGAGCCGCCTCCTCTCGCGCATCGACGCGCTGCTCGCCGTCTCTCCGGAGACGGCCGCGGCGGCTGCGCTTCGCTTCCCAGGCGACTACCGGCTGACAGCGCTCGGGATCGACACCGAGCGCTTTCACCCGGTCGAGAAGCGCGACGTGATCGTCTGCGAGTGGCGGCCCGGCGAACGGCTCTTGTCGAAGGCGCTGTTCTCGATCATGAAAGAGCTCCCGGGCTGGGAGCTGACGCTGCTACGGACGAAGGCGCTGGCCGGCCGCCCCTCGATTCCGGCCGGTCTTCGCGGCCGGGTCCACGTCCGGACCGCGCGGTCGGGTGAGGCGCGGGCGCCGATCCTGAACGAGGCTCCGATCTTCGTTCCCGCGCTGGGCGGTCTTCGCCGGGTCGCTGTTGAGGCGAGCGCCGCCGGCGCCGCGATCGCATCCCCGCCCGGCGTCCATGAGCAGCCGGCGCTGGCCGCTGCCGCAGTCGCCCGCCTCGCCGAGAGCCCGGAGCTCCGCGGCGACATCGCGGCCGAGGGGCGGCGGAACGCCGAGGGCGAGAGCATCGCCGAGCTCGGGCGAGAGCTGGACGAGCTCTACCGCTCGCTCGCCGGCCCGCCGCCGCTCGAAGGAGCCCGAGCCGCTCGCCGACCGCCCGTGGATCACGTGTGACCTCCACATGCACACCTCGTGGTCGCACGACTGCCTCACCGAGCCCGAGGAGCTGGTCGAGCACGCGCTCGCCGAGGGTCTCGGGGCGATCGCGGTCACCGACCACAACGCCTTCGGCGGCGCGCAGGCGGCAATGGCCGCAGCGGAGGGATCCGACCTCCTCGTGATCCCCGGCGAGGAGGTCAAGACGGACAATCAGGGAGAGGTCATCGGCCTCTTCCTCGAGCGCGAGATTCCCCGAGGCATGCCCTTCGCGGACACGATCGCCGCGATCAAGGAGCAGGGAGGCCTGGTCTACCTTCCCCACCCGTTCGACCGAATGCACGCGATCGCGGACGCGAAGACGATCCACCGGCACCTCCGACATCGACGTCTTCGAGGTCTACAACGCGCGGCTCTTGTTCGAGCAGTACAACGACGAGGCCCTGCGCTTCGCGCGCAAGTACAACCTGACGATGGGCGCGGGCTCGGACGCGCACGTCCTCCAAGGAGTGGGAACCGGCGGTCTCCGCATGCGCGCCTTCCGCGACCGCGACGAGTTCCTGGTCAGCCTCCGCACCGCCGAGGTTCTCCGGCGTCCTCGCTCGCTCGCCTACCTCCAGGCCCTCAAGTGGACCGCCCAGGTCAAGGAAAGGGTGTTGGAGAGCAGAACCTGAACGATGCCTGCCGTGCCTGCCACCGACGAGATTCATGAGCGCTACCTCCAGAAGGCGATCACCGAGACGAACGAGCTCGGTGACGAGATCCGGCGGGCCGGCGAGGGGCGGGTTCCGGCGATCGGCTCGGGCCATCCGCTCGCCGACATCTTCCTCCTGAAGTTCCGCCCGCAGCATTCTGAGATCCAGGAGGGCGTGGCGTTCTTCGGCCGGGCCGGGCAGGCGCTCGTGAAGTCGCTCCAGCGGCTCCACATCGACCCGCTTGCGGTCTACGGGACGAACTGCTTCAAGTTCGACGGCGGCGACGAGGAGCAGGCAGCCGAGTGGCTCCTGCGCGAGCTGCACATCGTCCAGCCGAAGCTCGTGGTCGTGATGGGCGAGGACGCACTCGCGTTCCTCGGCGAGCTCGGGTTCCCACTCTCGTCCGAGCTGGAGGCCAGGCCGGGCGAGCTCCAGCAGTGGACGCCGACGGTCGAGGCGCTCTTCGTCCCGGACATCGACGCCTCGCTGGACGAGCAGGCGGCGAAGACGCGCTTCTGGCGGGCGCTGAAGACGCTCGGCCCCTGGTGGGCAGAGCTGCCTCCGTACTGACGCGCGAGGCCGCGACTCCGCGGGTCGCGGCGTTCGCCGTCCTCGCCGTCGCGCTCGGTGCCTACTACGCCTGGCACGAGCAGGTCGTCGACCTCTCGACGTGGTGGGACGTCGCCTTCCTGGCGCTCTGCCTGATCCCGGCGATCTTCGGTCTCGTGTACCTCGCGCTGCCGTTTCGCACGGCGCACCGGCTGCTGTTGGTCGCCGGCGTGCTGCTGGTGCTGGTCGTGCTCTTCGAGATCGCGGAGCTGGAGTCCCTCTCGAGCTTCGCGAAGCTCGGGCCTGATGACGACGCTCGGGTTCTGGTTCCTCGAATACTTCGAGAGCGTGCTCTGGGTGGCGCTCGTGGCGCTGCTGATCCCTTGGGTGGACGCGTTCTCGGTCTGGCGTGGGCCGACCGGCCACATCGTCGAGGAGGAGCCGGGGCTGTTCGACCGCGTCGCGCTCGAGTTCCCGTACCCCGGGGAGCCGAGCGCTGCACTGCTCGGCCCGCCCGACCTCCTGTTCTTCGCGCTGTTCCTCGCGGCCGCGGCGCGGTGGGGGCTGCGCGTGGGCTGGACGTTCGTCGCCTTGACGCTCTCGCTTGGGCTCACGCTCGTGATCGGCGTCGTGTGGGAGTCGGCCGGGCTCCCGGCGCTGCCCGGGCTCGCCTTTGGATTCCTGATCCCGAACGCGGATCTCCTCTGGCGCGAGTTCCAGCGTTGGCGGCGCGAGCGCCGCGAGCCGGCCGGGTCGTCCGCCTGATCGCGCAGGTCGCCCAGATCGTCGGCGCGCTCCTGATCCTGGCCGCCTACGTGCTGGCCCAGTTCCGGGTGCTCGACCAGCAATCGTGGTGGTACCTGTGGCTCAACCTGGTCGGCGCGCGGCGCGCTGACGGTACTGGCCTGGCACGAGCGCCAGTGGGGCTTCTTACTGCTCGAAGGCGTGTGGACGCTGGTAACCGCTTGGTCGATCTACGGCCGGCTGCGACCGGCCACGCCGTAGCCCACAGCCCCGTCTAGCCGGGCCGTGGCCCGGGGTCAGACCCCAAGACGCGGCTGGAAGGGATAGCGGAGCTGTGGATCGCGCTACCCCGCGCGGTGCGCCGAGCCATCGCAGGTCGGTCGTCCACAGCTCGAGGTCGCTCGCCAGGCCGTGTCCCGGTGCCTGGCACCAGGACGCGGCTCGAAGGGTCACGTTTGTGGATTACGTCGAGGCCCGCTCGAGCAGGGAGACCGATTCCACGTGCGGCGTGTGCGGGAACATGTCCACCGGCCGGGTTCGCTTCAGCTCGTAGCCCCAGTCCTCCCGGAGCAGCTTGACGTTCCCCGCCAGCGTCGTCGGGTTACAAGAGACGTAGACGATGCGCGGCGCTCCGATCCGGCCCAGGCGCCGCACTGCTTTGCTCGAGAGGCCGGCGCGCGGTGGGTCGACGACGACGACGTCCGGATCGCCCGACCGGTCGCGCAGCTCCTCGATCGCCTGCCCCACGTCGCCCGCGAAGAACGCCGAGTTGGCGATCCCGTTCAGGTCGGCGTTCTCGAGCGCGCAGGCGATCGACTCCTCCGAGACGTCCACGCCCCAGACCGTCAGCGCCCGCCCGGCCATCGCGAGCCCGATCGTCCCGATCCCGCAGTAGAGATCCCAGACCGTCTCCTCGCCGGTCAGCCCGGCGGCGTCGATCGCGAGCTCGTAGAGCCGCTCCGCCATCTCGGTGTTCGTCTGGAGAAACGCCGTCGGCCGCACCCGGAACCGCAGGCCGAGCAGCTCCTCCTCGATCGCCTCCTCGCCCCAGAGGAGCGTCGTCGGGAGGTTCGTAACCTCCGCGGGCCGGTCGTTCACCGCGTGGTGGATCGAGCGCACCTCCGGGAACCGGCGCAGCGCCGCGACGAAGCCCTCGGCGTCGAGCTTCCCCGGCGCCGTCACGAGCTGGACGAGCACCTGACCCGTGTTCCGCCCCTCGCGGTAGACGAGATGCCGGAGAAAACCGGTGCCCGCCTCCTGGTCGTACGCCGGGTGGCCGCTCTCCCGGGCCCAGGCCCGCACCGCCTCCCGCACCCGGTTTCCCAGCTCGGTGGTCAGCCAGCACTCGGCGATGTCGATTACCTCGTCCCAGCGGCCCGCCTTGTGGAACCCGAGCACGGGCCCGGCCGGCCCGGGCGCGAACGAGTACTCGAGCTTGTTGCGGTAGTGGAAGACTGACGCGGCCGGCACGATCGGCTCGAGCGGCGGCTCCGGCAGGCCGCCGATCCGCACCAAAGCGTCACGAACCTGTGCCTCTTTCGAGTCGACTTGCGCCTCGTAGGCCAAATCCTGGAATCGGCAGCCGCCGCAGGCGGGATAGTGATCGCATGGCGCTTCAACCCGCTTCGGACTCGGCTCGAGCACCTCCACTGCGAGTGCCTCGGCGTGCCGGCGCTGCACCTTTGTGACCCGAGCGCGGACCGTGTCGCCCGGCAAGCCCCTCCTCACGAACACGACGAACCCGTTCAGCCGGGCGACGCCGTTCCCGCCGTAGGCCAGCGACTCGATCTCGAGCTCGAGCTCGTCGTCCCGGGCGAGCGGCGCAGCCATCGCCCCACCGTAGCTCAGCTGATGTCGCGCCTCCGGAGCCGCTCGGTGCCTGCAGCGCCGAGTGCGGCGATGTAGACGAGGGAGACCCCGACTCCCGGCCAGTACGAGAGCAGGTCCTCTCCGCCCGTCCCGTCCACAGCATCGAGTGCCTGGAACGGGAGATACGGAACCGCGTCGTCGATGTCCAGCCAGCCGAAGACGCCGACGAGGAGCGTCTCGACGAGAAAGATCCAGATCAGCGTCCCGACGAGCGCTGCGACCTGGCTCTGGACGAGGACGCCGATCGCAACGCCCATCAGCCCCCAGAGCACCACGAGGAGGAGCATCTGCGCGGCGCGGACCGCGATGTCGGAATCGGCCACGTGGAGCTCGACGTCGAGGACGAGCAGCCACGGGATCCCGACCGCGGCGACCACGGCAAGGCCCAGGACGGCGAACAGAAGCGACAAGATCGTGGTCGAGACGGCCTTGGCGGCGGCAACTCGCTCGCGACGCGGTTCGCCGAGCACGGTCGGCGTGATCGTCCCGTGGCGAAACTCGTTCGTGACGATCGTGATCCCGAGGATGATCGCAATCAGCGACGCGATTCCGGCAGCCTCCACGAGACCGAGCTGGAACTCGAGCAGCGGCCGGCGCTCGTCCTCCGCGGAGCCCGTGTCACCTGCGACCGCGATGCCCGTGAGCAGGACGATGAAACCGAGGTAGTACCACCAGCCCCGGGTCGTTCTCACCTTCAGCAGCTCGGCGCGGACGAGATCGGTCACTCGGTGGTCTCCCCTCCGGTCAGCTCCAGGAAGACCTCCTCGAGCGTCGCGCGCTCGATCGCCAGCTCGTGGAGGACGACCCCGTTCGCGGCGGCGATCCCCCCGATGCGCTCCGGCGGCGTTTCGACCAGGAGCACGCCGTCGGCCTCGTTGACGGTCAGGCCTTCGGCCGACAGCAGCTCGCGCAGCCGCCCGGCGTCGGGCGACCGAACCCGGGTGGCTCCCTGGGCGCCGGCGAGCACCTCCGCCATCGCCGCCTGCTGGATCAGCTTGCCGCGGTGGATGATCACGACGCGGTCGACGGTCTGGGCGACCTCGGCGAGCACGTGGCTCGACACCAGGATCGTCCGTCCTTCCGCGGCCAGCGAGCGGAGTAGGTCGCGGAGCCAGCGGATCCCGGCAGGGTCGAGGCCGTTCGCCGGCTCGTCCAGCACGAGCACCTCTGGATCGCCCAGGAGCGCCGCCGCAAGCCCGAGCCGCTGCCGCATCCCGAGCGAGTAGCCCTTCACCCGCCGCTTGGCCCCTGCGCTGAGCTCGACGAGCGAGAGCACCTCCTCGACCCGAGACCGCGGCAGCCCGGCGGCGGTCGCCAGCACCCGCAGGTGGTTGCGGCCCGAGCGCCCGGGATGCACCTCGCTGGCCTCGAGCACCGCACCGACCTGGTGGAACGGCCGCGACAGCTCGCGATACGGCACGCCGAGAACGACGGTCCGGCCGGCGTCGGGGTGCACCAGCCCGAGGATCGAGCGAAGCGTCGTGGACTTGCCGGCGCCGTTCGGGCCCAGGAACCCGGTGATCGTGCCGGGCTCGACACGGAAGCTCAGCCCGGCGACGGCCTGCGTCTTCCCGAACCGCTTGCTGAGGTTCTCGACGTCGATCACGAGAGGAAGGAAACCAAGACCGTGCGGTCCCGCGGCCCGTCGAGCTCGCAGAAGAAGATCCCTTGCCAGGTGCCGAGCGCGAGCCGCCCGTCCTCGACCGGCACGACGACCTGAGGCCCCATCAGCGCGGCACGGATGTGCGCGGGCCCGTTCTCCTCTCCCGCCTCGACGTGTTCCCACCCCCACCCGTCGGCAACGAGGCGTTCGAGCGCGCGCTCGAAGTCGCGGGCGACCGCAGGATCCGCGTGCTCGTTGATGGTCACGCCGGCAGTCGTGTGCGGGACGAAGACGAGCGCAGCTGCGGCGCCCGAGCCCTCGACGGCGTCCTGCACCTCGCGCGTGATCTCGAGCAGCTGCGTGCGCCGCTCGGTGCGGACGGAGATCTGGCGCACCCCACTATCCTATGGCCGTGGCCAGCGCTCCTCCGACCAGCCGTGAGCTGGACACGTACCGCGAGCGCATCGACCGCTTCATTGCCGAGCTCGACGAGGAGTACTACCTCCACTACGCGGGTCACAAGGACACGCTCGACCTCAAGGAGCTCTACGAGTCCTACCCCGACCTCTCGGAGCTCGAGCGCGCCCAGGCACTCGGCGAGGCAGCGAACGGCGACAGCGGCGTGTCGGAGCTCTGGCGCTTCGCCTCGGAGAACTACCTCGCCGAGCTGACGCGCGAGCACGCCGAGAAGAGCGCCGCCCTCGAGGCGCAGCTCGAGGCCACCGTCGACGGGGAGACGATCGGCTACCGGATGATCCGCCCGACGGTCGCGAACGAGGACGACCGCGCCAAGCGGGAGCGGCTCGAGGAGGCGCGCAACCGGCTCACCGAGGAGCACATCAACCCGGTCCACATCGACGGCATCGCGACGCTGAACGAGGCCGTGCCGCGGCTCGGCTCGCCGACCTACGCCGACCTCTACCGCCGCTTCGGCTTCCGGCTGGACGAGCTCGCCAACCAGTGCCGCGCCGTCCTCGAGTCGACCGAGGCGCTGTACGAGCAGGAGGCCGACAAGCTGTTCCGCGCGCGAGCCGGGGTCGGTTTGGGCGACGCAGAGCGCTGGGACGTCGCTCGCGTCTTCCGCGCACCCGCCTGGGACGAGGCCTTCCCCGCCGAGAAGATGATGCCGGCGCTCGAGGTCTCGCTCGCCGACCTCGGGATCGACCTGCGCTCGCAGCAGAACGTCGAGCTCGACATCGAGCAGCGCCCGAAGAAGAGCCCGCGCGCGTTCTGCGCACCGATCGAGGTCCCGGGCCGCGTCGTGCTCGTGATCCAGCCGATGGGCGGCGCCGACGACTGGCGCGCGCTCTTCCACGAGGCCGGCCACACGGAGCACTACGCCCACGTCAACCCGGACCTGCCCGTCGAGGCCAGGCGCCTCGGCGACGTCTCCATCACGGAGGCGTGGGCGACGCTGGTGGAGCACTTCCTGCTCGAGCCCGGCTGGCTCGCGAGCCGGCTCGACTTCCCGCGGCCCGACGAGTTCGCGGCCGAAGCCGCGTCCGGCTCGCTGTACCTCCTGCGCCGCTACTGCGCGAAGCTGCTGTACGAGCTCGAGTTCCATGCGACGGCCGCGCTGGACGAGCAGGCGATGTCGTCGCGCTACGTCGAGCTTCTCGGCGACGCGCTCAAGATCGAGCCGAGCCCGACGGACTACGTCGGCGACATCGACCCCAGCTTCTACGTCACCGGGTACCTCCGCTCGTGGGCGCTCCAGGCGCAGCTCCGCAACCACTTCCGGGACCGCTTCGGCTCGTCGTGGTTCTCGAGCCGCGAGGCCGGGAGCATGCTCCGCGAGCTCTGGGGCGAGGGCAGCAGGCTGAACGCGGACGAGCTGCTTGCCGACGTCACGGGCGAGGAGCTCGAGATGGAAGCCTTCGCCGAGAGCCTCCGAGAGCTGCTGAGGTAGTGCAGCGGCAGTTCGGACGCCGGTTCGCCTCGGCGGCCGTTGCCGGAGTCTGGCTCTACCACGGCGCTTGGTGCAAGCTCCTGGGCGGCTGCCCGGAGCAGGTCGACGTCGTCGGGTCGGTGCCTTGGCTTCGCGGCAAGCGGGCGAAGCCCGTGCTCCTCGCGATCGGTGTCGTCGAGACCGCACTCGCCGTTTGGGTGGTCAGCGGCCGACGACCCCGGGCGGCGGCCGCCGTCGGCACCGCGCTCGTGGCAGGGATGAATGCCGGCGGACTGACGTTCGGACGGTGTCACATCGCCGCCCCGAAGACGATGCTCGCAGAGAATGCCGCTTTCCTGGCGCTCGCGTGGCTCGCTGCCGAGGAGGATGCCCGCGCCTGAGACGGCCTGGCAGGGCGGGCGGATCGACCGGCGGGCGGGTGGCCCGGAGCTGCTGTTCGGACAGATGTACGAGGACAGCGCCGTGGAGCTCGAAGCCTTCGAGCCGGGCGGACGGATCTTCTGCATCGCCTCGGCGGGTTGCACGTCGTTCGACCTGGCAGCCCGCGGCGACGAAGTGACCGCCGTCGACGTCAATCCGGCGCAGATCGCGTATGTGCGGCGGCGCCTCGCCGGCGGGGCGATGGAGCGGGGACGAATCGACAGGCGGTTCGACCGGATGCGACAGGTTGCCCCCGCGCTCGGCTGGACACGCGCAATCCTCGAGCGCTTCTGTGACCTCGACGGGACTGGCGAGCAGGTCGAGTTCTGGCGGCGCCGCCTCGACACACGCCGGCTGCGCTTCGCGCTGGCGGCCACCTTCAGCCCGAGGCTGCTTCCGCGCGCCTACGACTTGCCGTTCGTCGATGTCCTCCCGGCTCGATTCGATCGCATCCTCCTCCGCCGGCTCGAGCGAGGATTCGGTCGTCACCCGAACGCCCGCAATCCGTACGTGACGGCGCTCCTGCTCGGCCGTCCGAGGGAGTCCACGCCGGCGCGGCTCGCCGTCGAGACGGCGGATGCGATCGAGTACCTCGAAGCCTGTGCACCGGGCAGCTTCGACGGGATCACGCTATCGAACATCCTCGACGGAGCGGACGACGAGTACGGCGCCCGCCTCTTCGACGCCGTTCACCGGGCGGGTGCCCCGGGAGCCGTCGTGATCCTGCGGAGCCTCCGCGAGCCCGCCGACGACGAAGAGGCCAGATGGGCCGCCGAGGACCGGGCCCTCATCTGGGGCAGCATCCGGGTCGAGCGTCTCTGATGGGATACCGGCTCCGCCGCCATCCTTTCGCAGTGTCGGCCCACTTCCGGCACAGCCTGGTGCTCGCGTACGCGCTGCCGGCGTCTGTCCTCGAGCCGCTATTGCCGCCGACGCTGGAGCCGGACCACCACGGGGAGCTGGGGTTCGCCGCGGCAGCGTTCGTGCAGACCGAGCGCATGCGACCGTCGTTGCTCCCCGGCGCGCTCGGCCTCGACTTCTTCCTCGGCGGCTACCGGATCTTCGTGAGGGTGGCGGATCGGCCCAGCCTTCGCGGCCTCTACATCCTTCGAAGCGACACCGACCGGCGGCTCCTGACGTTCTTCGGCAACCTCTTCACGTCGTACCGGTACCGCACCGTCGACGCCGGGTTCCGCGTCGACGGCGAGCTGCTGCATGTCGAGGTCAGGCCCGGCGTGAACGTCACCGCCGACCTGAGCCGCATGCCGGGGGCGCTGCCGGAAGGTTCGCCGTTCGGCAGCCTCGAGGAGGCCCGGCGCTTCGCAGGGCCGCTTCCCTACGCGTTCCACCACGAGCAGGAGACGGGTCGCCTCCTCAGCGTCCGTGGCACGAGAAGCACATGGGATCCTCAGCCGGTCGCCGTCGAGGTGCGCGAGCTCGACTTCCTCTCCGCCGGGCGATTCGCCGCCGAGCCGATCCTCGCCAACGCCTTCTACGTGAGCGGCATCGACTACCGCTGGGAGCGCGGCCGGCTGGTCACCATCGAGCGCGGGTCAGAAACCGTGGCGCGTCGAGCGCGGCGAGAGAATGTCTACGTGGACACTCCTGAGATCCGGTATGCGAAAAGCGGCGATGTCTCGATCGCGTACCAGGTGCTGGGCGAGGGGCCGTTCGACCTCGTCTACGTGCCGAGCTCGATCTCGAACCTCGAGCTCTCCTGGGATAATCCCTTACGGGCGAAGGCGTACCTCCGGCTCGCCTCGATCAGCCGGCTGATCTTCTTCGACAAGCGCGGCACCGGCCTGTCCGATCGCGTCGACCGGCGTCCCGAGCCTGGAGACGCGCATGGACGACGTTCGGGCCGTCATGGATGCCGTCGGTTCCGAGCGCGCCGCCCTCTACGGCGCTCGGAGAGGGCGGGCCGATGAGCCTGCTCTTCGCGGCCACGTATCCGGACAGGACATTCGCGCTCGTCCTCTTCGGCTCGACGCCCCGCTTCGTCTGGGCACCGGATTTCCCCTGGGCGCCTACCTCGGACGAGTACGAGCGGCGGATCGCGGAGACCGAGCGGCGCTGGGGCTCGCCGGACTTCGTCCGGGAATTGTTCGAAGCGTGGGCGCCGAGCATGAGCGACGACATGGCCTCACTCCGCAACTTCGGCCGCGTCTACCGCGGCGGCGCGAGCCCCGGCGCCGCCGCCGCGCTCCAGCGCATGAACATGGACATCGACGTCCGGCACATCCTCCCGACGATCCATGTCCCCACGCTCGTGATCCACCGGACCGACATGAGGCTCGACGTGCGCGGCGCGCGATTGATTGCGGAGCTGATCCCGGGTGCCGAATACCTCGAGCTTCCTGGCGCCGATCACAGCCCGTTCGTCCCTCGCGATGCTGACACGATCTTCGAGGCGACTAGCCGCTTTCTTCGCGAAAGCTGGGAACGGCGCGACGCCGAGGTCGAGGCTGAACGAGTCCTGGCGACGATCCTGTTCACCGACATCGTCGGCTCAACAGAGCGCGCAGTCGAGCTGGGGGATACGAAATGGCGCGAGCTCCTCGCGTCGCATCACGCGGCCGTGAGATCCGAGCTCGCGCGCTACCGTGGACGCGAGATCGAGACTGCCGGCGACGGGTTCTTCGCGAGCTTCGACGGGCCGGCGCGCGCGATCCGGTGCGCAAAGGCGATCGTCGAGCGGGTCCGGGAGCTTGGGCTGGAGATTCGCGCGGGGCTGCACACGGGCGAATCCGAGGTCGTCGACGGTCGCGTCGGCGGCATCGCCGTGCACATCGGCGCCCGCGTCGCCGCCCTCGCCGGCCCGGGCGAGGTCCTCGTCTCCAGCACGGTCAGGGATCTCGTCGCCGGCTCGGGCCTCGAGTTCGACGAGCGCGGGACCACGGAGCTGAAGGGCATCCCTGGTGAGTGGCGGCTGTACGCGGTGAAGGCCTAGAGGGCGCCGCCCGCGGCCGGCGGCGCGCCCGACTCGAGCGGGCTCTCGTCGTCGCCCGTCCGCGCCAGGATCTCCTCCACGATCAACAGGTTGTCGCCGGCCCGCTCGACGGTTGCGAGCAGGTGCGACATCGACGAGACCTCCTCGCGCTGCTCCTGGAGGAACCAGTGCAGGAACTGCTCCCCCACGAGCTTGCCCTCCTTCCGGGCCTGCTCCACGAGCGCGACGATCTGGTCGGTGACGCGCTTCTCCTGCTCGAGGGCGAGGGTAACGGGCTCGCGGGCGTCGCCGAAGTCGGTCTTTGGCGCCTCGACGCCCGGGATGCGACGTCTTCGTCCGCGTCGAGGAGGAACTGCACCATCATCATCGCGTGGTTGCGCTCCTCGACCGCCTGGCGGTAGAAGTGGGCGGCGAGCTCCGGCAGCGACTCCGTGTCGAAGTGCACCGCGATCGCGATGTACTGCTGCGACGCGGCGTACTCGTACCCGATCTGCTCGTTCAGCGCCTCGGCGAAGCCGGCCATGCGGCGACTCTACTTCGTCCTCACCCGGCTGTTCGAGCCGTGTCTTGGTGCCAGGCACCAGGACCTGTCCGTTTGGACGGTTCGCGCCGGATCCGTCGGCGACGTCCTGCAAACTGAATAGGCTTTATTCATGGATCGAAGACGGCTCGTGATCGTCGGCGCCGCGGGTCGCGACTTCCACAACTTCAACGTCGTCTACCGCGGCCGCGAGGAGTACGAGGTCGTTGCCTTCACGGCGACGCAGATCCCGAACATCGAGGGCCGCCGCTACCCAGCCGAGCTCGCCGGCCAC
>CAVTEL010000005.1:0-10108 GCA_963733855.1 uncultured Actinomycetes bacterium | reverse complement strand
CGCCGTGATGGGTCGTGAGACGCGTCCGCTATGTTGTCTTAATGGTCAACCGACCGCATCCGCTCGTATGGTTCGTGACGCTGATCATCGGTATCGCGTTGGTAGTCGCCCTTACTGCGGACGCCAAGGATCCTTCCTGGGCCCTCCGCTCAGAATGGGTCTATCGAGCGCAAGTAGGCGTGGCCATCGTCGGTCTGCTCTACGTCCCGCTGATCGCTGTTTCGCTCGCCTGGCGCGGGGAGACATTTCGCAAGATCCAGGCTCCCGGCGGCGCAGGCATCGAGGCACCCGCCGCCGAAGTCGGATCTGCTGCTGTCGACCTCGCTCACTACAAGGAGCACGTGAAGGAGCGGTTTGACGAGCTGGAGGCGGCGGTTGCAAAGCTCAACCGACGGGCAGACCAGCTAGAGAGATGACACGAGCTCAAGGACTACGATTCAAAGCATGAGCAATGAGCGATTGAGCGAGGAGATCCGGAAGCATCTCGACGAATCGAGAAGGCTCGGAAGGGAGATGGACCGCTCCGCAGACAACGCCGTGCGCCACCTCCGCCGGGCGGCTGAACTCCTCCGCCACGCGGAAGGCAACGCGAACCGGTCTTAGCCCGAAGCCGCCCAGGAGGCGATCCGGTCGCGCTCCTCCTGGGTCATGTTCGTCTCGTTGTTGAACGGCATCCGCTTCTGCATGACGACGACGGTGTTGATGAGCTCCTTGTTGGACTCGACGTTGTCGGGGTTCGACAGGTCGATCAGCCCTGCCTGCTCGTAGCCCTCGATCGTCGGGCTCGGGGAGTGGCACGGCACGCAGCGCTGCTCGACGATCTGCTGCACCTCCTCGAAGGTCGCCGGCTCGGCGGCTGTGCCTCCGTCTCCGCCGTCTTCGTCCCCTCCGCCACAGCCGGCGAGCAACGCGAGGAGCACGAGGGCCAGGGGGATCCGGCGCACCACGAAGTAAGACGCGCTGCGGAGCGGAGAGTTATCCTCGGCTCGATGGAGCAGAAGCAGTTGGCGCAGACGAAGTTCCTCCTGAACGAGTCCGAGCTTCCGCGGCGCTGGTACAACATCCGCGCCGACATGCCGAACCCGCCGCAGCCGGTGCTGCACCCGGGCACCGGCGAGCCTGTCGGCCCGGACGACCTCGCGCCGCTCTTCCCGATGGAGCTGATCCTCCAGGAGGTCAGCGAGGAGCCCGAGGTCGCGATCCCGGACGAGATCCTCGACATCTACAGCCTCTGGCGGCCCACCCCGCTCTACCGGGCGCACCGGTTCGAGCAGGCGGTCGGGACGCGCTCGCGGATCTTCTACAAGTACGAGGGCGTCAGCCCGCCGGGCAGCCACAAGCCGAATACGGCGGTCGCACAGGCGTACTACAACGCGAAGGAGGGCCGGACGCGCCTCTCGACCGAGACCGGCGCCGGCCAGTGGGGCTCGGCGCTCGCCTTCGCCTGCACGCTCTTCGAGCTCGAGTGCAAGGTCTACATGGTCAAGATCTCGTACGAGCAGAAGCCGTTCCGGCGCTCGCTGATCCAGAGCTGGGGCGCCGAGATCGTCGCGAGCCCGTCCGAGGACACGCAGTCCGGCCGCGCGGTGCTCGAGCAGCATCCCGACTCGCCCGGCAGCCTCGGGATCGCGATCTCGGAGGCCGTCGAGGATGCGGCGCAGCGCGAAGACACGGCCTACTCGCTCGGCTCCGTCCTCAACCACGTCCTCCTGCACCAGACGGTGATCGGGCAGGAAGCGATCGCGCAGATGGAGCAGGCGGGCGCCTTTCCCGACGTCGTCATCGGCTGCGTCGGCGGCGGCTCGAACTTCGCCGGACTCGCCTTCCCGTTCATCCGCGAGAAGATCGCGGGCCGCGACATCGACGTCCTCGCCTGCGAGCCGGCGGCCTGTCCGACGCTCACCCGCGGCCTCTTCGCCTACGACTTCGGGGACACGAGCAAGCTGACGCCGCTCGTCCCGATGCACACGCTCGGGCACGACTTCATCCCGGAGCCGATCCACGCCGGCGGCCTGCGGTACCACGGCGTCGCGCCGCTGATCTCCCAGCTCGTCCGGGACGACCTGATCCGTGCCGAGGCCTACCTGCAGCGCGACTGCTTCGCCGCCGCGGTCGAGTTCGCGCGCAGTGAGGGGATCCTGCCGGCGCCCGAAGCGTCGCACGCGATCCTCGGTGCCCTCCAGGCGGCACGAGCGGCGGACGAGGCCGGCGAGGAGCGCACGATCCTCTTCAACCTCTCGGGCCACGGCCACTTCGACATGGCCGCGTACGACAACTACTTCGCCGGGAAGCTCGAGGACGTCGCGCTGGACGAGGCGGAGATGCAGCGGGCGCTCGAGGCGATCGAGGGCCTGCCCACCCCGGCCTAGCCTCCAGCTCCGCGGGATTTCCGCCGATACAGCCTTCGTGGATCGCGAAGGCGCCCTCCCCATGCCCGGCCTCGTCCGGTCGCAGTCGTTCGCCGACGGGCCGCCCCGGTGGTATGCGCGCCGCGGCTCGACGCTCCTCGCGGGCAAGTCGAAGATCGAGGTGCTCTCGCAGATCTGGGAGCAGGACGAAGCCGCATTCGGCGGGTTCAGGTCGAACCTGGCGGAAGTCCGAGGAACTCCGCAGCTTCGGCGACGGCCGGATCGCCGAGATCCAGCGGCCTGACCTCCGCGACCGCAGCGCCGAGAGGCTGCGGTCGAAGAGCGTGTAGTTCGCCCACAGCGACTCGTGAACCGACCACCAGCGCAGCCCGGCGGCTCCGTGTCTCGGTAGACGGCGAGCGCCTGCGGCTGGGTGATCGGCCGGTCGCGTGTTGCGACGCGGCTCGGGCGAAGGCGTCGGCGCCGGAGCTCGGCGGGGTCGTCGAGGTCGATCAGCTCGGCGTCGTCCGGGAAGCTCGAGCGCGGCGAGTGCGAGTGGAAGCCCACGCCGGACGAGCATCGGCGCGATCAGGCGCTGGCCGCGGAACCTCGCGAGCTGCTCGACGACGCCGGACGCTTCACGGTCGGTCAGGTAGAGGCAGCCATAGACGTCGGGGTTGTCGTGCCGCCCGTCTCCCTGGAACTCGCGCGGGAACCAGAGCGGCGAGTCGGCCTGGTCGGCCCGCGCGCGCTCGTTCCAGGCGAAGCAGCGGTAGAGGATCAAGCGAACGAGTCCGCGCGCTCGGCGCGGATCGCCCGCATCAGCTCCTCGGCCCGCCCGGCGCGGACGAGGTCGATCGGCCGCCGGTCGCCGAGCAGCGGGTTGACGCCCCAGAGCCAGGAGCGCGCCGCCTCGGGCTCGTAGACCCGCAGCAGGTTCGACCAGACGAGCTCGAGCAGGTCGACCTTCTCGGCGTTGAGCGGGTCGATCCCGGCGCCCTTGAGCCAGCGAGTAACGCGCGAGCGGCTGACGCCGAGGATCTCGGCCAGCGCCGCCTGCGAGCGGAAATCGACGCTGAGCGCCTCGACCTTGGCTGCCGTCGCTACGGGCATGACCCAATCGTAGCGCAACGGATTTTGTTGCGCCAGCAGGCTGAGTTGTCACGCAGGTCGATCTACGGAAAGATCGCAGAACCCAACAGGAGGTTGCGATGCCCCTCTACCTAGACGTTCACACGATCGAAGGTGGCGTGTCCGCGAAGGACGCCGCGGACGCGCACATGAAGGACGTGGAGACCCAGGATGCGCACGGCGTCAACTACAAGGCGTACTGGGTGGACGAGAACGCGGGCAAGATCTTCTGCCTCGTCGAAGCGCCGAACGCCGAAGCGGCGCACACCGTGCACCGCGAGGCCCACGGTCTCGTCGCGCAGGAGATCTACGAGGTGACGGAAGGCTCGTAGCAGGCTGGGATCACCCGCGGCCGTAGCCTCGCCAAGTGACGCGGCGCAAGAAGGCAGACGAGCAAACGGACGATCGCCCGCCGATCTGCCCAGCCTGCGGCGTGACGCAGGGCATGGTCGTCACGGACGACGAGCCGCGATTCGTGTGCCTCGAGTGCGGCTTCTCTGATCGGGAGGCGACGGCCGACTAAGCGGCGCCGAAGCCGCCCTGATTCTTCTTCGCGCGCTTCTCGCTGCGCTTCTCCTTCAGCGACTTCTGCGCGACCTTCTTCCCGAGCTTCTTGGGCTTGTCCGAGCCTTTCGCCATGGGCGTATTGTGCCTACGCGCCCGGTCGGACGAGCGGTTTGTAGGTGATCCGGTGGCTCGAGCCCTCGGCGCCGCGCGTCTCGCGCACCCACTGCTCGTACTACGGTCGCAACTCCACAAACCCGGCCGCTTCGACGTCTCCTCTCTCGCGCTTGCCGTTCGAGCGCCTCGTCGAGGTCCTCCTCGATCATGATTTGCAGGCGTTTCATCAGCGCATCATCCACCACTTCCTCTCATGTATACGTCAGTCGGCGGCCACGGCGTGAAGCCGAACACCGGGAGCACCGGCTCGCCGCGCACGCGAGCGGCCCGAGCCCGCTCGCTCAGCTCCTGCCCGAGCCGGTACACGACCGCCGGGACGATCTTCGCCCTCGCCCCCGCAAGCTCGAGCTCGCCGATCGCCTCGTCGGCGTCCTCGTCGCCCGCCGCGCGCGCCCGCTCCAACGCCAGCCGTAGCGGAGCCTCCAGTCCTTCCGCCCAGAGGACTGGAGCGAGTCGCCGAGCCTGGCCTCTCGCCTTCCGCTCGTTGCCGGCGTCGAGCTCCATCGAGACGAAGCTGAGGCACGCCAGACAGATCCCGGTAGCGTCGAGATCGAGGTCGAGGCGCTCGGCGAGGGCCATGGCGTTCACAGCCCCATGAAGCCAGAAGAAGGCGCGCGTGTCTGTGCCGGCTCTGTGCCGAAAGTGCGCCTAGGCGCCCGGCCGCACGAGCGGCTTGTACGTGATCCGGTGCGGCTCGAGCGCCTCGGCGCCGCGCGTCTCGCGCACCCACTGCTCGTACTCCTCGAAGCTGCCCTCGAACCACGTCACCTGCGAATCGCCCTCGAAGGCGAGGATGTGCGTCGCGACCCGGTCGAGGAACCAGCGGTCGTGCGAGATCACCGCGGCGCAGCCGGCGAAGTCCAGCAACGCATCTTCAACAGCCCGCAGCGTGTCGACGTCGAGGTCGTTCGTCGGCTCGTCGAGCAGCAGCAGGTTCCCACCCGAGCGCAGCAGCTTGGCGAGATGCACCCGGTTCCGCTCGCCGCCCGACAGGTCGCCGACGCGCTTCTGCTGGTCCGAGCCCCTGAAGTTGAACCACGAGACGTACTGCCGCGAGTTCACCTCGCGCGAGCCCAACGCGAGCGTGTCCAGACCGCCCGAGATCTCCTGCCAGACCGTCTTCCCGGGCTCCAGCCCGGCGCGCGACTGGTCGACGTAGGCGGGCTCGACCGTCTCCCCCACGCGGAGCTCGCCGGAGTCCGGCTGCTCCTCGCCCGCGATCATCCGGAAGAGCGTCGTCTTGCCGGCACCGTTCGGGCCGATGACGCCGACGATCCCGCCCGGCGGCAGCGAGAACGTCATGTCTTCGACAAGCAGCCGGTCGCCAAAGCCTTTCGACACACCCTCCGCCTCCACGACGACGTCGCCGAGCCGCGGCCCGGCCGGGATGTGGATCTCGACCCGGTCGAGCTTGACGTTCCGCTCCTCCGCGAGCAGCCGCTCGTAGGCGCCGAGCCGCGCCTTCGACTTCGCGTGCCGCGCGACCGGCGAGGAGCGCACCCACTCGAGCTCCGTCTTCAGCGCGCGCTGGCGGGCCGACTCCTGCTTCTCCTCGGTCGCCAGCCGCGCCTGCTTCTGCTCGAGCCAGCCTGAGTAGTTGCCCTGGTATGGGATCCCGCGCCCACGGTCGAGCTCGAGGATCCAGCCGGCGACGTTGTCGAGGAAGTACCGGTCGTGCGTGACGGCGACGACGGTGCCGGCGTAGTCGGCGAGGAACCGCTCGAGCCAGGCGACGGACTCGGCGTCGAGGTGGTTCGTCGGCTCGTCCAGAAGCAGCAGGTCCGGTGAAGACAGCAGCAGCCGGCACAAGCGCGACCCGCCGCCGCTCGCCGCCGGAGAGCGTCGTGACGTCGCGGTCGCCCTCCGGCAGCCGCAGCGCGTCCATCGCGCGGTCGAGCTGGGCGTCGAGCTCCCACGCGTTGTGCCGGTCGATCTGCTCCTGCACCTTCGCCTGCTCGGCGAGCAGCGCGTCGTAGTCGGCGTCGGGCTCGGCGAAGGCGCCGGAGATCGCGTTGAAGCGGTCGAGCAGGTCGCGCAGCGGCCGGACGCCGTCCTCGACGTTGCCGCGGACGTCCTTCGCGGGATCGAGGTCGGGCTCCTGCGGGAGGAAGCCGACGGTCGCGCCCGCAGCGAGCTCGGCGCTGCCGCTCGACGGCTCCTCGACGCCGGCCATGATCCGCAGCAGCGTCGACTTCCCGGCGCCGTTCGGCCCGAGCACGCCGATCTTCGCGCCCGGCAGGAACGCGAGCGTGATGTTGTCCAGCACCTTGCGCTCGGGCCCGTAGAACTTGGAGGCCCGGATCATCGTGAAGACGTAGTCCGCCATCGGCGCGGCGACGATAGCGACACAGAGTCGTGACCGCGTCGGCCCGATCCGGTCCGTACTCTCAGCGGCCGATGACCACGCAAGAACGATGCGAGGCACTGCTCCGGCAGGCGCTTGGCGAGAGCGCACGCTTCCGAGAGGGCCAGCTCGAGGCCATCGTGGCCGCCGTCGACGAGCGCTCGCGAGTCCTCGTCGTCCAGCGCACCGGCTGGGGCAAGAGCCTCGTCTACTTCCTCGCGACGCGGATCCTGCGAGACCGCGGCTCGGGGCCGACGCTGCTCGTCAGCCCGCTGCTCTCGCTGATGCGCGACCAGCTGCTGATGGCCGGCCGGCTCGGCGTCCGGGCGAGGACGATCAACAGCGCCAACGTCGAGGAGTGGGACGAGATCGACCGAGCCCTCAGGGCGAACGACGTCGACCTCCTGCTCGTCTCGCCCGAGCGCCTCGGAAACGAGCGCTTCCGTGCACGAACGCTCGGCCTCGCGGACTCCGTCGGCCTCTTCGTCGTGGACGAGGCGCACTGCATCTCGGACTGGGGCCACGACTTCCGCCCCGACTACCGGCGGATCGGCCGCCTGATCCAGCAGCTGCCCCCGGGAGTGCCGCTGCTCGCGACGACGGCGACGGCCAACAACCGCGTCATCGCCGACATCGGCGAGCAGCTCGGCGAGGATCTCGTCTCGATTCGCGGCCCGCTGACCCGCGAGAGCCTCCGCCTTCAGGTCATCGAGCTCGCCGACCAGGCACAGCGCCTCGCCTGGCTCGCCCAGAACCTGCCGACGTTCGCCGGCTCAGGGATCGTCTACTGCCTCACGGTGGCGGACTGCGAGCGCGTCGCCGAGTGGCTCGCCGCCCGAGGTATCGCTGTCGCCCCGTACTACGGCCCTCTCGACGCGGAGCGGCGGCTGGAGCTCGAGGATCGGCTTCGCCGGAACGAGGTCAAGGCGCTCGTGGCCACCGTCGCACTCGGGATGGGCTTCGACAAGCCGGACCTCGGGTTCGTCGTGCACTTCCAGCGGCCACCGTCGGCCATCGCGTACTACCAGCAGATCGGGCGGGCGGGCCGCGAGCTCGACGACGCCGCGGTCGTCCTCCTCCACGGTCGCGAGGACGACGAGATCGCCAACCACTTCATCGAGACCGCATTTCCGAAAGAGGACGACCTTCGCTCCGTCCTGTTCGAGATCGAGTGCGGAGACGGCGTCAGGAAAGCCGAGCTTGCCGCACGGATCAACTTGTCCGCGGGCCAGATCGAGAAGTGCCTCAAAGCCCTCGAGCTCGACGAGGCGGTCTTCAAGGAAGGACCCTCCTACTTCCGCTCGACGAGTCCGTGGGCGCCCGACCGCGAGCGAATCGCGAACGTGATCCGCCAACGACGGGTCGAGCTCGAGCGCATCCGTGCGTTCACTCGCACCGATGACTGCCTGATGCGATTCCTCGCCGCCGAGCTCGACGATCCCGCTCCCGCTAGGTGCGGGCGCTGCGCGAACTGCGCTGGCGACTTCGTCTCGCGCACTGTCGACGACGAGATCCTCGCCGACGCCGTCGCCTTCGTCCGCAGGTCGTTCCGGACGATCGAGCCGCGCAAGCGATGGCCCACCGGAGGGAGGGGCGAATACACCGGCCAGATCCCACCCGAGCTCCAGGCTGCCGAAGGCCGGGCACTGTCGTTCTACGGCGACGCCGGCTGGGGCCGCCTCGTCGCGGAGGCGAAGGATCGTGGGGAGCGGTTTGACCAGAAGCTCGTGGACGCAGCGGCCCAACTCGTTCGTGACGCCTGGCACCCCGATCCACCGCCCACCTGGGTCACCGCGATCCCGTCGCTTCGGACGACGCTCGTGCCCGAGTTCGCGGAGCGGCTCGCTCACGCGCTCTGGCTGCCGTACCACGAGACGATCGTCAAGGTTCGGGAGAAGCCGCAGCAGAAGGACATGGAGAACAGCGCCCAGCAGGCCCGCAACGTGATCGACGCCTTCGAGGCGAGCCCGAAGGAGATCGACTCCGGCCCCGTCCTGCTCGTCGACGACATCGTCGACTCGAAGTGGTCGATGACGGTCTGTGCGCTGCGGCTGCGGCAGGCGGGAAGCGGCCAGGTGTATCCGTTCGCGCTGGCGGTCGCCATGCCGGGCAAGCGATGAGCACCGTTCGTCTCAGTCCCGATGGCCAGGCGATCGCGCTGCTGTGCTCGACGCTCGCGCTTCGTGAAGACTCGGACGTACCGGATGGAATCGCGAACTCTTGAGTGCGGGCGGGCTCCCGATCACTCGAGACGACCTGGACGGCGACTCGTTCCTCGAACGGCTTGGCGAGAGCCCGGCGGTCGACTACCAGCCGACGCTCGACGAAGCGGCAGGATGAACGACTGCTGATGGGAGGGCGGCCCCGGTGAGGCCGCCCTCCCGTCCTCGTTACTGCGGCGTGAGCGTCAGGGAGTACAAGGTCTGGCCGCTCGTATTGACGAAGCCCGCCGTCAACCGGCCGCGGCGGTCGACCTCGACAGTGCCGAAGTTGAACCCATCCTTCGCCTGCTCCCAGGTCGCGACCGTCGTCGCGGGCCGCGGGCCGAAGAGCACCGTGGGGTTCATCGTCGTGTCGAACGCGGCGTTCGGGAAGATCCCCGCGTTCAGCGGCCCGCTCGCCAGCTCGTGGACGACGAACGCGGGGTTCGCCGGGAACGGCCGGTACCGGAATGCCTCCGCGAAGTGGACGTCCGTGGTGATCCAGAGCGTGTTGAGGATGCCGCCCTGCTCCATGAACCGCAGGATGTCCAGCAGCTCCTGCTCGAAGCCGGTCGTCTGGTCGAAGTTCGCCCAGCCGTCGCGCCCGCCGTCTGCCGGGAACCCGGTCGGGATCGACATCGGGACGCTCGAGACGATCACCTTCCAGGTGGCGTCGGAAGCGGCCAGGCTCTCCTTCAGCCAGGTCAGTTGCTCGCGCCCGAGCATCGTCTTCGGCCGGTCTGGACTGTCCGAGGCGATGTTCGCGTCCCGGTACTGCCTCGTGTCGAGCACGAACAGCTCGACGTGCTTCCCCCAGCGCAGCGAGCGGTAGAGCCGCTTGGGCGTGTTCGGTGCGATCGCGATCGGCGTGTAGTCGAGAAACGCCTCGAGCCCGATCGGGAGCAGGTGGACGCCGGGCGTGTACGGCGGCGTCGCCCGTGTGTCGTTGAGCGGGCCGAAGTCGTTGACGACCTCGTGGTCGTCCCAGACTCCGACGTAGCTGGTGCTGCGGAGCAGCCGCTGGGATGCCGCATCCGCGCGGTTGTAGCGCCAGTGCGCCCAGAAGGTCGGTAGGTCGGCCGCCGGGCCCGGGCCTACGACCTGAGCGTTGCCGTACAGGCCGACCGCGTTGCACGCGTTGTCCGCATAGATCATGTCGCCGAGGCCGACGAAGACGTCCGGCCGCAGGTCGCGGATCGTCTCCATGATCGGGAAGCCCTCGCGCGTGTCGCGGCAGACGTTCTGCCCGGCGACGTCGCCGCCGAACACGACCCGGACGGCTTCCGCATCGTCGGCCGCCGGCGCTGTTCGGAAGGAGCCGTGCTCGCGTCCGACCTCGTAGCGATAGTGTTGTCCGGCTTGAGGTCGTCCAGCACGACCTGTGCCGTGTAGTCGTCGGCTGC
>CAVTEL010000004.1:0-39823 GCA_963733855.1 uncultured Actinomycetes bacterium | reverse complement strand
GCTGGCTGCGACCGCACGGAGCTCGCGACCGGTCGATCGCGCGCCGGTCTGGCTCGACGCAGCCGAGGAGCTGATTCGCTCCCGCCGGAGCGACTGCGTCCGTCTGAGCGACGTCGCCCGCGAGCTCGGAGTCGCTCCGGTCCAGGTCGCGCGCGGATTCCGCTCCCGCCATGGCGTCTCGGTCGGGGAGTATGGCCGCCGGGCCAGGATCGAGTGGGCGGCGGGGGAGATCGCGGGCGGCGACCGGTCGCTCGCCGAGATCGCCATGGAGGCCGGGTTCGCCGACCAGAGCCACTTCACGCGGGTGTTCAGGCGCTACGTCGGGACGACACCCGGCCGGTTCCGGGCGTTCCAAACGCGTTAGGCATTCAAGACACGCGGGGCCGCGCGGCCGATCCTGGAAGCCCCACCCCTAGGAGGCTCGATGCGCCTGCGCACAATCCTGACCCTCGCTGCCCTCGTCGCGTTCTTGGCCGTTCCGGCGGCGGCCGCCGACCAAGGCTCCGCCGCGTCTGCGAAAGGCGCGGTGACGTGGACGATCCCGCCGGAGACGTTCGGCGTCGAGATCCACAACATCCTCGCCTTCACCGCCAGGACGCGACCCGACGGCACCGCCGACGGACGGTTTCTCTACATCCAGACCGCTGAGGGCGAGTCCTTCGTCTTCGGGGTCGACGTGACGTGCATGAAGACCTACGACGGCAACCGCGCGAAGATCGGCGGCGTGATCACGTACTCGAACGACGCCACGCAGCCGGTCGGGCGCTACGCCTGGTTCCAGGTATTCGACCTGGGCAAGTGGCCCCGCGGGCCGGCCGACCGCTCGAGCCTGATCGGGTTCGGCGACGAGGCCGCCAACGAGGCGTTCTGCAGCAGCCCGAACCTTCCCCGATTCGGGCCGTGGGACGTGTTCGGCGACATCAAGGTCAAGACGTAGGCGTATCCCCCGCAGGCGGAGGGGCCGTGAGGCGCGGCCCCTCCGCTACCGTCGAGCTGTGACGGTTCGAGACAACCCCGACGAGCAGCGGTATGAGGCCCTCGTTGACGGTGAGCTCGCCGGATCTCTCTACTACCGCGGGCGCGAGGACACGCTCGTCCTCATCCACACCCAGGTCGAAGAGGCGTTCGAGGGGCAAGGGTCGGGAGCCGGCTCGTCGCCGGCGCGCTCGACGACATCCGCGCGCGAGGCCTCCGGATCGTGCCGATCTGCCGCTTCGTGAGGGGGTACCTCGAGCGCCACCCGGAGTACGAGGACCTGATCGCCGCCGCTGCAGCGCGTCCCAGTCGCGCCCGTATCGCGATACGAACGCTCCTGCGTCCTTGCCTCGGACCATCGCACCCCTGCAACGAGCGACGTTCCACCAAGCCCTCCTAGAGCGGAAGCTGCCGGCCGGCGATCGGCGTCGAGTGGATGATCGACGTCGTCGTCTGCCCGAGGACGATGAACCGGTCGAGGATGTCCTCGAGGTCGTCCATCGCGCGCAGGTGGAGCTTGAGGACGAAGCAGTCCTCGCCCGTGACGCGGTGGCACTCGACCACCTCCGGCACTTCGCGTGCGAGCTCCGGGATCTTCTGGAGTTGGCGCGTCGTCGGGCGGATCCGGACGAGCGCCGCGATCGGGTAGCCGATTGCCTTCGGATCGACCTCTGCGCTGTAGCCGGTGACCACGCCAGTTCGCTCGAGGCGCGCGAGGCGCTCGGCGACCGCCGGCGAAGAGAGATTGACCCGCCGGCCGAGCTCGGCGAGCGAGAGGCGGGCGTTCTCCTGCAACTCCCGTAGAAGTCGTCGGTCTGTCTCGTCCAATGCCTTTGAATCGTAGGGCATTTCGCCGCGAGCGGCGCGAGAATTGTGGCGATGCGCGGAAGTCTCCGTCGATTCGCCTCGACCGCGCCGCCCGAGAGCTTCTTCGTCGTCAGCGCCGTCTTCCACTACCTCGGGCCCGCGTTCGCCGTCCTGCTCTTCGCCAGGGTCGAGCCACTCGGTGTCGCGTGGCTCCGGATCGCGAGCGCCGCGGTCGTCTTCGCCGTCTGGCGGCGTCCGTGGCGGCTGCTCCGGAACCGCACCGTGATCGCGATGGGACTGGTCCTCGCGGCGATGAACCCGTGCTTCTACCTCGCGATCGACCGGCTCCCGCTGGGCACGGTCGCCGCGATCGAGTTCCTGCCGGTGATCGCGCTCGCGGCGCTCGGGACGCGGACGAGGCGGAACGGCCTCGCGCTGGCCGCCGCGGTCGGCGGCGTCTACCTGCTCACCGACGTGCGGCTCGAGGGCGAGCCGGTCGGCGTCCTGTTCGCGTTCCTCAACGCCGGGCTCTTCGCGGCGTACATCGTGCTGGCGCACCGGGTGGCCCAGAGTGGGATGGGCGGGATCGACGGGCTCGCCGCGGCCATGATCGTCGCCTTGGTCGCGGTGATACCGGTCGGCGTCTGGGACGCCGCGCCGGCGCTTCGCCGACCCCGTTCTGCTGGCCGCGGGCATCGGCGTCGGGATCTCGTCGTCCGTCATCCCGTACGTGTTCGACCAGCTGGCGATGGCCCGGATGCGTCGGGCGACGTATGCGCTGCTCGTCTCGCTGCTGCCGGCGACGGCGACTGTGATCGGCATCGTCGTCCTCGGGCAGATCCCGAGCCTCGTCGAGGTGGCCGGAGTGGCTCTCGTCGTCGCCGGCGTGGCCGTCCATCGGGAGCGGGCGGAGCTACATTCAGGCGCGGATGAAGCGCTTCCTGATCCCGCTGCTGGTCCTCGTCCTCAGCCAGCCCGCTGCGGCGGCGACGACGCGGCTCGATCGGCACGGGACGGTCGTCATGGACGGCCGGAAGGTCTTCCCGATCGTGCTGGCGAAGGGGCCGCCGGCTGACGGGCTCGGGGAGGTGGCGGCGGCAGGCGTCAACGTCCTCAAGGTCGGGCCGCGCCGGCCACTGGACGGCGGACGATCTCGCGCGCACGATCGCCGAGAACCGGGCGGCGGCGCAGCACGGGCTCTCGACCTGGGTCAACCTCAGCGCCTTCGCGCAGCTACGACCGGGCCGGTGGCGCGAGTCGCTGCTCCGCCACGTGGTCGGGGCACTGGAGGCGGATCCCTCCGCGAGCGCGATCGCGATGTGGAAGGGGGCCGACGAGCCGTGGCGCTTTCGGATGCGGCCGTCCTCGCTCCGCTATGCGTACTGCCTGGCGACCGGGAGACGGCGCGCGTGGTGCGCCGGGCGCGAGCCCGTCGACACGGGCCGCCTCTGGGTCACCGTGCAGGCGCCGCGCGCCGGCGTCTGGTCGCTGGCGCCGTACTCGGAGGTCACCGACGTGCACGGCGTCAACAGCTACCCGATCGCGATCGGCGACCCGGATCCGGATCTCGGCGAGCCTGGCTCCTGGACGAACGTCCTCGGCCTCGCCACGCCGAGGCGCGCTGTGTGGACGACGCTCGGGATCTGCTGGACGTGGAGCTACGACGCGGCGGGCAACGTCCAGCTCCCGACGCGCGAGCAGCAGCGCTTCATGGTGTACGACGCGATCCTGAACGGCGCCCGAGCGCTCGCCTTCTACGGCGGTCAGAACCCGAAGTGCTGGGGGCAGCTCGACGCCGCAGGCGGCTGGAACTGGACGTACTGGGAGCGCGTGCTGGAGCCGCTGGTCCGCGAGATCTCGGCGGCGAGCCCGCTGGCGCCGGCGCTGAGGAACCCGGGGACGACGCGCGAGCTGCCGACCTCGGACCGATCCGTACGCGCGATCTCCCGCCGCGGGCGGAACGGCGAGCTCTGGGTGATCGCGACGAGCAGGAAGGAGGGGCCGGGCGACGTCACGATCAGCGGCCTGCCGGACGGCCCCGCACAGGTCTACGCCGAAGGCCGCTCAGTAGCCGTCTCAAACGGCGCGCTGACGGACGCGTTCGACCGCTGGGCGGTTCATGTGTACCGCTTGACTCCGTCGACGGCTCGCTCGAGCTGATCGTCGGTCAGGTAGGGCGCCGGGCCGAGGCGGAGGAAGCGGCCGCGGGAGTCGGTCAGCATGCCGTCCTCGGCAAGACGGTGGGTGACGTCGTCCGCATGCGGCACCTCGACGGCGACGAAGCCTCCGTAGTCCTCCCGCCGGCCCTCGACGCCGAGCGCGTCCGCGAGCCGCGTCGTCTGCCTGAGGTAGTTCTCGCGTAGCGCGTCGGGCGTGAGCCCCTGCTCCTCGAAGAAGTCGAAGACGCGCGCCGCCCGGTAGTGGCTCGTCGGGTCGTACGTGGCACCTGCGAAGCGCATCCCGCCCTTCGGGTACTCCACCGCGCCGGGCGTCTTCTCCGCCGCGAGTTCCGCGAACTCCGCGTACCAGCCGGTGAAGCGCGGCCGCAGCTCGTCCGCGTGGGGTGGGACGCGGAGGAAACAGTTCCCCTCACCGAGCTGGAGGTACTTGTAGCCGCCGCCCACGACCCAGGCCGACCCGAGGTCGCCGAGCGGAAACGACATCACGCCGAGGGCGTGGTAGACGTCCACGAGGAGCTCCGCGCGGCGCGCCTCGCAGGCCGCCGCCAGATCGCCGAGGCCAGGGACGATCCGCGAGTCCTCGAACAGCACCGCCGAGACGAGCACCGCAGCCGTCCGGTCGTCCGTCTCGGCCGCCAGCCGCTCGGCGAGCGTGTCCGCCGGACGCGGGGCGACGATCACGACGTCCAGAAGCTCCTCCTCGGCGAGCCGCGCCATTAGCCGCCTCAGCGTGTGGAACTCGCCGCTCGTCGTCACCAGCCGGGGCCGGCGCCGTAGGTCGAGCGCCGAGAGGAACCGCAGCACGAGCCCGAACGTGTTCTGGTCGAGCGCGAGCTCGGCGTCCGGCGCCTCGAGCCAGCGCCGGAAGCCGGCCCGCACCCGTTCCGCCTGCTCGAACGCGCGGCCCCATTTCTCGTCCGCGTGGAGCGCCGCGTCGTCCCAGGCCTCGAGGACGCCTTGCCGACCGACGTCGGGCCACGCCTGGTGCGAGTGCCCAGTCAGGAGCAGGCGCTCGGAGACGCGGAACGCCGAGTAGTGCTTTGCCAGCGCCTCCGCGTCGATCAAAGCTCCGAGCGAACCGCCCAGAGGTCGGGGAAGAGCGGCTTGTGGAGGGTCGTCCTCAGGTACGCGGCGCCAGGGGAGCCGCCGGTGCCCGGCCGCTCGCCGATCGTCCGCTCGACCATCTTCACGTGGTGGTAGCGCCACTCCATCAGGCCCTCGTCGAAGTCGACCATCCGCTCGGCGACCTGCGCCGGGCCGCGGTCGTCGCGATACGCCTGGAGCAACGCCGCCTGGACGCCCTCCGACTCCTCCACCGGCTTCGTCACGTCGCGCTCGAGGATCTCCGGCGGAACGGGATACCCCTGCGCGGCCACGTACCGGAGGAACGAGTCGTAGACGGACGGTCGCGACATCGCCGCCTTCACCTTCGTCGTGGTCGACGCCGCCCTCGTGGTAGGCGTCCAGGACACCCGGGTCGCGCCGGCCCAGGATCGCCTCGAGCTCGCGGAACTGGCCGGACTGGAAGCCCGAGGACTGCTCGAGCCGGTCGCGGAAGGCCAGGAACTGCACCGGCGTCATCGTCTCGATCACGTCCAGCTGGGCGACCACGAGCTTGAGGATCGTCAGGAGCCGCTTGAAGGTCGCGAAGGCGCGCGCCTCGTTGCCCTCCTCGAGCATCCGCTGGAGGTATCAGGAGCTCGTGGATCAGCTGCTTGAACCAGAGCTCGTAGACCTGGTGGACGACGATGAAGAGGACCTCGTCGTGCTCGTCCGACTTCGGCCTTTGGGCGCCGAGGATCTCCTCGAGCGCGAGGTAGGAGGTGTAGTTGAGCGACCGCTCCTGGCTCACGTCGACTCTTTGTACAGCTCTCTGGCGATGATCTCGCGCTGCACCTCGGAGGCGCCCTCGTAGATCCGCGGCGCGCGCACCTCGCGGTAGAGGTGCTCGAGCAGGTGTCCCTTCTGGAGCGCCCGCGCACCGTGCACCTGGATCGCGACGTCGACTGCGCGCTGCGCGGTCTCGGTCGCGAAGAGCTTCGCCATTGCCGACGCCTTGCGGACCGGCCGAACGCCGGCGTCGTACTGGCTCGCCGCATCCCGGACGAGGAGTCGTGCGGCCTGGATCTGCGTCGCGACCTCGGCGAGCTGGTGGCCGACCGCCTGGAAGTGCGCGAGCGGCTTGCCGAAGGCCTGGCGCTCGGACGTGTACCGGACGGCGGCGTCGAGCGCGGCCTGGGCCATCCCGACGCCGAAGGCGCCGACGCTCGGCCGGAACAGATCGAGCGTGTCCATCGCGACCGCGAACCCCTCGCCGACCTCGCCGAGAATCTGCTCGGGGCCGACCCGGACGCCGTCGAAGTCGAGGCGTCCGATCGGGTGCGGCGAGAGCAGCTCGAGGTGCTTGCCCGTGAGGCCGTCCGTCTCGCGCGGGACGGCGAACGCGGTGATGCCCTTGGCGCCGTCGTCGGAGGTGCGCGCGAAGACCGAGTAGACGTCCGCTTCCGGCGCGTTCGAGATCCAGAGCTTCGTCCCCGTGAGGCGGAAGCCGTCGCCGTCCTCGCTCGGCTCTTAGACTCGAGCGCGGCCGCGTCCGAGCCCGCGTCGGGCTCGCTGAGGGCGAAGGCCGCGACGGCGTCGCCGGCCGAGAGCTTCGGGATCCACTCGTCGCGCATCTCCGGCCGGGCGGCGCGCAGGATCGGATAGCCGCCGAGCCCCTGCAGCGCGAGCGCAGTCTCCGCCTCGGTGCAGCCGTGGGCGAGTCCCTCCCGCAGCTGGCAGAGCTCCTGAGCCGAGCCGGCGAAGACGAGCTCGAGCAGGCCTTCGTCTCCGAGCGCCTTCACGAGCGGCCGGTTCAGCCGGCCGGGCTCACCCTGCTCGGCGATCGGCGCGAAGCGCTCATGGCCGAGCCGCTGCGCCCGCTCGAGGAGGTCAGCCATCGGGGAGCGCCGCGACGCCCATCAGCTCGACCTTCGCGTCCGGCTCCATCAGGGCCGAGACGCCGATCAGCGCCATCGCCGGGTAGCGCCGGCCGAAGTGGCGGCGCCAGACCTCGCCGAGCTCCCGGAGTCGAGGCGCCGGTACTCCTCGATCGCGGTCGTGTAGACGACGAGGGAGACCAGGTGCTCGCGGCTCGGCGCCGGCGGCCCGCATGGCGCTCACGATCCGGCCGGCGGCCGAGTCGAACTGCTCGACGAGCGTCTCGCCCTCGCCGATCTGGCCGCCGAGGTGGATCGTCCGGCCGGCGACGACGGCGTGGGCGAAGCCGACCGGCTCGGGCAGGTCGGGCGGGTTGACGATCACCGGCCGGTCCACGCGGGGCTCCTTCCCTCCGACCACGCCGCGTAGAACTCGCGGAAGTCCTCGCTCTTCATCAGCAGCGCCTGGGCGAGCGCCTCCATCTCGATCGCGCCGCCGAGGTCGAGGTCGAGCTCGCGGGTGAGCAGGATCTTCGTCGTCGCGTAAGCGAGTGCGGGCCCGTCGGCCAGCTGCCGGGCCAGCTCCTGCGTCGTGCTGCTGCAGCTCCTCGTCCGGGACGACGCGGGTCGCGAGCCCGATCGCCGTGGCGCGGGCGGGGTCGACGTCGCCGCCGAGAAGCAGGAGCTCCGTCGCCCGGCCGAGGCCGACGATGCGGGGGAGGAGATACGCGGCGCCCATATCCGCGCCGGCCAGGCCGACCTTCGTGAACAGGAACGAGAACTTCGCCGAGCTCGCGAGGAGGCGCAGGTCGGCGGCGAGCGCGAGCACCGCGCCGGCGCCTGCGGCGACGCCGTTGACGGCCGCGACGATCGGGATCGGGCATTCGCGCATCGCCTTCACCACGGCGCCGCTCATCCGCGTGAACTCGAGGAGCTCGCCGGCGGACATCCCCTGAAGCTCGCCGATGATCTCCTCGACGTCGCCTCCCGAGCAGAAACCGCGGCCCTCGCCGGTCAGGACGAGGACGCGGACGTCGCCGAGGTGCGGAAGCTCGATGACGAGGTCGCGAAGGTCGGCGTAGACGTCGAAGGTGAGCGCGTTGAGCTTGTCCGGCCGAGAGAACGTGACTGTCGCGACGCCGTCCTCGACGGCCAAGTCGAAGTTCTCCCACTCCTCGGTGAACCCGGCGGAAGCGCGGAACGGGCTCACGACTGGATGCCTCCGCCGTCGAGGACGAGCGTCTGGCCGTTGATCGAGACCGGCCTCGGGCGAAGCGAAGAACTCGACCGCGAACGCGACCTCCTCGGGCTTAAGGAGGCGGCCGAGGGGCGTCATCTTCACGAGCGACGACTCGGCCTCATCGGCCGAGCGGCCGGTCTTCTCGACGATGTTCTCGACCGTCCGGCGGGTCATGTCCGTGTCGACCCAGATCGGGCAGACGGCGTTCGCGGTCACTCCTGTGCCGGCCAGCTCGGCAGCCGTCGCGCGCATCAGGCCGATCGCGGCATGCTTCGAGGCGGTGTACGCAGCCGTGTAGCGCGAGCCGACGAGGCCGGCCACCGATGCCACGGTCACGATGCGTCCATCTCCGCGCTCGATCATGCCGCCGATCACCGCGCGGGTGCAGAGGAACGTCCCAGTCGCGTTGACGTCGAGGTGGCCGCGCCAATCCTCGGGCGTCGTATGCTTGAGCGGCGTGCTCCAGGCGACGCCGGCGTTGTTGACGAGGACGTCGACGGGCCCCGCCTGCTCGAAGAACTCGTTGACCATCTGCTCGTCGGTGACGTCGAGCCGGTCGCGGCCGACCGCCTCCACGCGTTCTCCTTGCGCGGCGAAGCGGTCGGCGACCGCCTTGCCGATGCCCTTCGTCCCGCCGGTGACCACGACGAGCCGGCTCAGCTCAACGCCTTCCGGTCGAGCTTTCCGGAGGGGGTGCGGGGCAGGTCGTCCACGAAGCGGATCTCGCGCGGAACCTTGTGGCCGGCGAGGTGCCCGCGCGCGAAGTCCATCAGCTCCTGCTCCTCGAGCGGCTCGCTGGCGACCACGTAGGCCCGGGTGAGCGTGAGGCCGTTCTGCTGCGCGCCGACGACGGCACACTCGACGACCCCGGGGTGGCCGGCGAGGCAGTGCTCGATCTCGGCGGGCGCGACCCAGATCCCCCCGACCTTGATCAGGTCGTCGGCGCGGCCCCGATACCAGAAGTAGCCGTCTTCGTCCCGCTCGAAGAGGTCGCCGGTGCGGACACGGTCGCCGTGGAACGTCTGCTTCGTCTTCTCGTGCTCGCCCCAGTAGAGCAGCGCGGCGGTGTCGCCCTCGATCCAGAGCTCGCCGTTGTCGGCGATGTGCGCCTCGTAGCCGGGGACGAGCTCGCCGGTGCTCCCCGCCTTCGTCCGGCCGGGCCGGTTCGAGATGTAGATGTGGTACGCCTCGGACGAGCCGATCCCGTCCAGCACCTCGACGCCGAAGGTCTCGAGCCAGCGGTCGTGCAGCTCCTTCGGCAGCGCCTCGCCGGCCGACGTGCACAACCTCACAGGAGACATGTCGAGTGTCAGACACTCGTCGTGTCCCGGCTGGACGGTTTTGGCGACCATCTGCGCCATCATCGTCGGGACATTCACAAGGATCGTCGGCTTGTGCTCGGCGATCAGCTCGAAGATCCGCTCGGGCGTCGACCGCTCCGGGAAGACGATCCCCGCTGCGCCGACACCGAATGGGAACAGCGCGACCAGGTCTCGCGCGTAGCCGAAGAAGAGCTTCGGGACGGGGAGGACGACGTCGTCCGGCTGAAGGTCGAGAACGCCGCGTGCGTACCACTCGAAGCTGAGGACAGGGCTGTGCGTGGGGTGGACCGCCGCCTTCGGCAGCCCCGTCGAGCCGGTCGTGAACTTCCAGATCGCGATGTCGTCCTTGGTGGTAGGGGCCGGCTCGAGCTCGGGCGAGGCCGTCTGCGAGCCGGTCCTCGAACGAGCCGTCCACGACGAGAATCTCCCGGAGCCAGCGCTTCCCCTGCGCTGCCTCGCGGATCGCGGCCTCGGTCGACTCGTCCGCAACGACGACGCCGGCGCGCGTGTAGTCGAGGTAGTAGGCGTAGTCCTTCGGCTGGAGGAATGTGTACGCCTCGGCCGTTACCGCGCCGATCTTCTGTGCGCCGTACCAGAGTGCTACGAGCTCGACGGAGTCGGCGAGCACGAGCAGCACGCGTTCCTCCGGCCTGACCCCGAGCTCGAGCAGCAGGTTCCCGCTCCGGTTCACGAGCTCGGCCAGCTCGGCGTAGGTCGTCGGGCCGCCTGGGCCCGATCAGCGCGGTTCGGTCGCCGCCGCCCTCCTCGACGTTCCGGTCGACGAAGTGCGTGGCGAGGTTGAGTTCGCGCGGAAGGTCGTCGTAGCTGATCACGCCTTGGCGACCTCGCGGATCAGCTCGACCAGCATCTCGGCCTCGCCGCGGAGTCGCTCCGCCGCCCGCCGGCGATCCCGTACCCGAGCGGCACGAGGTGGACGCCCGACCCGCGAGCTCCGGGTCGGCGAGCTCGCCTAGTAACAACTTGTTACTTGCCCCCGAATCGCCCATGGTCAGCGAGAGACCTCGGCTTGTAACAACTTGTTACTTGCCTCCAGCGGGCGCTCGATGTCGGCCGCCGGCAGGTTGAGGAGAACGAGGTCGGCGCGCCCGGCGGCGACTGCCGTGTTCGCGTCGTCGATCGTGGTCAGGTGGCCGCCGACCAGCGTCGGGACACGCGCCTCGTTTCGGACGCGGTCGCTGAGCCCGGTCAGGAACCCGCGTCGGTACTCCGGCCGGTCGTCGTGGACGGTCTGGCCGGCCTCGACGTGGATCAGATCCGCCCCGCGTTCGGCCATGGCCCGCGCGATCGTGACGCCGTCGCTCACGGAGTTGCCGCGTGGGTGCCAGTCGGTGACGGAGAGCCCCACGGCGAGCACGCGGGGCCAGACGCGCGCGCACGGCTTCGAGCACCGAGAGCGGGAAGCGAAGACGGTCATCCGCTGGATTGACGAGCGGCGAGAGGTAGCTCCCGAGGAGGTAGCCGTGGGCCATATCGAGCTCGAGCACCGCGACGCCGAGTTCGTCGGCCCGCCGGGCTGCCGCCACGAACTGCTCGCGGATCGCCGACTCGTCCGGCTCCCCGGAAACTGCGCTGAACGGTCCATACGGCTTGCGCGACGGGGCGACGACCGGCCAGCCGTCGGCGAGGGGGAGATCGACCCCGACGGAGCGCGGCTGTGTCGAACCGCGCCGCCCAGCATGACCGAGCTGGAGGAGCACCTGGCCGGCCGGCGGGCTCCACTCGTCGATCGTCGGCGTCTCGGGCGTGATCCGTCCCTCGCGGGAGACGGCTACGAAGCCGCTCGGCACCAGGCCGAACCGGTTCTCGAACCGGACGCCGCGCAGTTCGAACGGCGAGAACGCGGGTGGCGGAGATACCGGCGCACCGCCGAACCAGCCGTCGAGCGCGTGGGTGAATCGCGGGTCCCGGATCCCGAGGCTCGCGTGCGTGATCCGCCCGCTCCGCGTCAGCAGGTTGAACGCGAACTGAATCGGCTCGAGGTGCGTGTAGCTGCCGACGCGCCGGAAGTAGGCGGCGCTCTCGCTGGCCGCTGACTGCGTCCGCTCGACGGCCGGCCCGCGCTCGAGCTCGTAGTCGACGAGCGCCGCGTCGACGTCCCAGCCTCGTCGCGCGAGCCCGTTGGCGAGCGCGATCGAGTCCTCCATCGCAAGCTTGGTGCCGGACCCGATCGAGAAGTGCGCCGTGTGGGCGGCATCCCCCAGGAGCACGACCCGCCCGTCGTGCCAGACCCGGTTCGTCACTTTCGGGAAGTCGAGCCAGACCGACCGGTTCGAGAAGAGCTCGCGGCCGCGGAGATCGCGGGCGAACAGCTGCTCGCAGTACGCCAGATTGTCCTCTTCGGACATGTCCTGGTGCCTGGCACCGAGCCACGTCTCGAGGGGACACTCGACGATGAACGTGGACATGCGCTCGTCGTACGGGTAGGCGTGCACGTTGTAGACGCCGTGCTCCGTCTCCTTGAAGACGAACGTGAAGGCGTCGAAGACGTGGTCGGTCCCGAACCAGACGTACTTCGAGCCCTCTGGCTCGACCGTCGTTCCGAAGTCTCCGAGCCCTCGCACGAACGAGTTCGCGCCGTCCGCGCCCACGATCAGATCCGCCTCCGGCAGCTCCGAGACCTCGACGCCGAACTCGAGCTCGACGCCGACTGCGCGACACCGCCGCTGGAGGATCTCCAGCAGGCGCTTGCGCGCGATCGCCGAGAACGAGTGACCGCGCGAGCGAAGCTCCCGACCGCGGTAGCGGATGTCGACGCGATCCCAGCGCGCAAAGGTGTCCGTGATCTCGAGGTGCGTCTCGGGATCGGCGTCGCGCAGCGAGCCGAGCGTCTCCTCGCTGAAAACGACACCCCAGCCGAACGTCGCGTCCGGCGCGTTCCGTTCCGACACCCGCACCTCGACGGCCGGGCCCGCCCGCTTAAGGAGAATCCCGAGATAGAGGCCCGCGGGCCCGCCGCCGACGATCTCGACCCTCATGCGAGCGCCTCCACGAGCCGGTCCAGCTCCTCGGGATCGGCGACGGTGGGGAAGAGGACGAGCTCGTCGCAGCCTGCCTCCTCGTAGCCCCGGACGAAGTCCTTGACCGCCCGTGCGCTCGTGAGGTTCTCGGCGGCGATCCGCTCGGCGAACGGCCCCGTGAACGCGTAGTAGTCCCGGAGATAGGCGGCTCCCCGCTCGGCGTTCCCCGAAGCAGAAGTAGCCCTGGCCCCACAGGCGCGGCTGCCCCGGCCGGCCGAGATCCGCCCATGCCGCATGCGCTCGGGAAGCTGCCGACGCGAACGCCCGCGGCGGCCCGCCGCCGTGGGCATAGCCGTCCGCGTAGCGCGCCATCCGCGAGAACGCCTGTCCGCTCATCCCGCCGACCAGGAGCTCCATCCCGTCCCGCGCCGGCCCTACCCGGTCGCCGTCCACGCCGCCCCGGATGTACGCGAGCTGCTCGGCGAGCTTCCGGCCGCGCCCGCGCGACTCCACGCCCGCCGCCTCGTAGTCCTCTGTCCGGGCTCCGACCGCGAGACCGAGCGTCAGCCGCCCGCCCGAGAGGGCATGCACGGACGCAGCCTGCTTCGCCAGCAACCCGGTCGGGCGCAGGGGGCCGATCGCGATCATCGTCGCCAGCCGCACGCGCGAGGTGACTCCGGCGGCGGCCGCCAGCGCCGCGAACGGCTCCTAGCTGTCGTAGACGATGCGGTCGAGGACGCCCAGCGAGGAGAACGGGCCCTCGTCCGCTCGCCGCGCCCAGTCCAGCAGCAGCTCGCCGGTCGTTCCCGGCGTGGTCGTTGGCAGCCCTACCCCGACGTTCATCCGACCCGAAGCTTCACACTTCCGGCCAGGTGAGCTACCAGGAGCCGTCCCCGTTCGACAGCCACTACGGCCTCGAGATCGACGAGGCGACCGACGAGGTCGTCAAGGGCCGCGTGCCGGTGCGTGCCGCACGTCCTCCAGCCGATCGGCCTCGTGCACGGCGGCGTCCACGCCGCGATCGCCGAGGCGCTCGCCTCCACCGGCACCAACGTCGGCGTCAACCAGGACGGCAAGATCGGCCTCGGCCAGTCGAACAACTCGAGTTTCCTCCGTCCGATCAGCGAGGGCACCGTTCACGCCGTCGCCCGCCGCCGGCACCGCGGCCGCACGACGTGGATCTGGGACGTGGAGATGACCGACGACGCCGGCCGCCTCTGCGCGATGAGCCGGGTCACGATCGCCGTCCGCGACCTCTGAAAAGAAGGAGCCCCGCCGTGGCGGGGCTCCCTCGAATCCCTAGCCCTTGCGCTTGGGCTTGTCCTTCTTCTTGCCCTTGTGCTTGCCACCCTTGTGCTTCTTGGCCTTGCACTTCCCGAGCTTGTCCCCGCGCTTCATCGCGCGCTGGACCTTCCGGGCGCCCTTGACCTTGACGGTGTGCTTCTTGCCGTTCTTGGTCTTGTGGCACAACGTGAAGACGGCCGACCCGCACGGGCCGATTGCGTCGCCGTGCCTCAGGTGAGCCCTCACGGCGTTCCGCGAGACCCGGATCGTGCGGAACGGGTTCTTCTTCGACCCCGTCCGGTGACAGATCGTCACCTTCTTCTCGTACTGAGAGGCGGCTGCCGGAGCGCCGGCCGGAGAGATCGCGGCGCCGACGGATGCCATCCACGCAACGGCGAAGGCGGCCACGAGACCGGCGACAGCGCCGACGGTTACGCCTTGCCTCTTGCGGCTTTTCATAGTCCTCGGAACCTCCTGGTCGTTTATGGCCGGGGGGCCTGTCGCTCACTGTAGCCGCCTTATCGGCCGCGTAAACCGATTCTTGATGCTGCGGGCTCAACTCGATCGAGGGATTCCCTAGCGGCCACTTGTCGAGAAATGCTGGTAGTCCTTGGACGACGTCCAGCTGCCCGCCCCAGTGCCAGCCCAGCGGACTCGAAGGCGCGCACGACGACGCCCGACTTGCGTTGCCATTCCGGGCCGCCGATTCGAGCGGTCGAGGTACGCACGGCCGGCGGGCGGCTCCACGAGCCCGCCGTGGACGTAGGGGTTCTCGACCGGGTTGAGGTCGATCGCCCGGCCGTACGCGTGCTCCGACCAGCGTCGTCGTCCCGTCGACATAACGGCAGTTGAACGCCGACGTGTTGTCGGCTCGCATCGAGCGGTCGTCGCTCCCCCGATAGACCTCGACGCCGAGCATCCGCCGGATCGGGAACCGCGCGGCGTACAGGCGGCGGAACACCGAGACGACGCGGGCGGTCTCCGTCGCGTCGACGACAAGGACGCCGATGCGTGACCGCCCGCCGAAGTCCCAGTGCCGGAGGCGAACCGCCCGCAGCCGGGCGGGGCCGACCGGGCAGCCCGGACGCCAGGAGTACCGGAGATCCTCCGCAGTCACGCGCGAGACGCTCGAGCTGAACGGCGGCGCCGGCGCGGCGCCCGCGACCGGCACGAGCAGCAACAGGGCGGCGAGGGCGAGCTTCGCCATGACTCGAGGGTAGTCTCAGCCGCGTGCGATCGCTCGTCGTCGCCCTGGCCGCGCTCGCCGCACTCACCACCACCGCCCAGACCGCCGGCGGGACGACCGCCTGCGCGCCGAACGTCGCGAACCGCCTGAAGACGGTCGGCGCGGCCGACCAGCTGATCACCGTCGAGGCGGCGAACTACGTGACGACGAGCGCGGCGCTCCGCCTCTGGCAGCGGAAACCGGACGGCTGCTGGCGCCCGGTCGCCGGGCCCTGGACCTCGCGAGTCGGCTGGAACGGCCTTGCCGACCGCAGGCGCGAGGGCGACGGGACGACGCCGACCGGCGTCTACTCGCTCGGCCGAACGATGTACGGGAACGCGTCGAACCCCGGCGTCCGCTTCCGCTACCGCCGCCTGGCCTGCGGCGACTGGTGGAACGAGGACCCGCGCTCCCCGACCTACAACACGTTCCAGCACGTCCGCTGCGGGACGAGGCCGCCCTTCCGGACGACGACGCCGGGCCTCTGGCAGGAGCGGACGGCGTACCGTCACTTCGCGGTCATCGGGTTCAACATGCGCCCGGTCGTTCCGGGCCGAGGCTCCGGCATCTTCCTGCACGCGAAGACTGGGAGCTCGACGAACGGCTGCGTCAGCCTGCCGGTGGCGCAGCTCGTATCCACGCTCCGCTGGCTCGACCCCGCGAAGCGGCCCCGAATCGCGATCGGGACCGCACAGACGTTCCGCCGCCTCCGTTAGCGGCTCGTTAAGCGACTTTCCCGGATACCGCCCGACGCGTACATTTTGCGCAGTTGCTCACGGAGGAAATGGATCGGCCTCCGTTCCGCCGCACCGGACCGGGAGAACCATGGACGAAAGGCGCAAACCGACAGCGGAAGCGCGTGTGCGTAGGCCGCCGAAAACCCGGGCCAAGAGGCCTGCCGCGAAGTCGGGACGGCAGGCGGCCGGGTTCGAGATCCTCCAGTCCAAGCTCGAAGTGCCGAAGCTCCGTGACGGGCTGATCGACCGCCCGGCTCTCGTCAGCCGCCTGCGCACCCCGAGCAGTGCGCGGGTCATCAGCATCTCGGCGCCCGTCGGCTACGGCAAGACGACGCTTCTGGCGCAGTGGGCGGCCGAGGACCCGAGGCCGTTCGCCTGGGTCTCGCTGGACGACCGCGACAACGATCCGGCCGCGTTCCTGACGTACGTCTCAGCCGCCGCGGACGGGATCAAGCCGGTCGGAGCCGGCGTTTTCAGGGCCGCCGCCTCGGGCGCCGATTCGCTCTGGACGATCGGTCTTCCGCGCCTCAGCGCAGCCCTCGCCGCCATCGGGAAGCCGATGGTGCTCGTCCTCGACGACGTCCACGAGCTTCACCACCGCGACTGCCTCGACGCGCTCGAGCCGATCGCGAAGCACCTGCCGGACGGAGCGCAGTTGGTGCTCGCCGGCCGCGCCGAGGATGGGCTGCCGCTCGCCGGGCTGCGCGCGGCGGGGCGCCTGCTCTCCCTCGGCCCGGCGGAGCTGGCGCTCAGCGATCACGAGGCGCAGGCCCTGCTCGCTTCGACCGGCGTCGAGGTCACGGAGACCGAGGCATCGGCGCTCAACGAGCGGGCCGAGGGCTGGGTCGCCGGTGTCTACCTTGCCGCGCTGTTTTCGCAGGCGGCCGGCGTCGAGGAGTTGTCGTCGTTCGGCGGCGACGACAGGTTCGTCGCCGACTACCTCCGCGCCGAGCACCTTGCCCACCTGAAGCGCGGAGAGATCGAGTTCCTCACCCGGACGTCGATCCTCGACCGAATGTCGGCGGCGCTCTGCAACGAGGTGCTCGAACGCAAGGACTCGGCCCGGAAGCTCGAGGCGCTCGAGCAGGCGAACCTCTTCGTCGTCCCGCTCGACCATCACCGCGAGTGGTACCGGTACCACCACCTCTTCCGCGACATGCTTCAGGCCGAGCTCGTCCGGCTCGAGCCGGACTCCGTGCCGGGTCTCCACAGGCGCGCGGCATCGTGGTGCGAGCAGAACGACCTCCCCGACGCGGCGATCGACCACGCAGCGGCTGCCGGGGACATCGACGAGGTGGCGCGGCTCGTGGGCCACTTCGCGCTGCCCTTCTATCGCAGCGGCCGCGTCGTCACCGTCGAGCGCTGGTTCGGTCAGTTCGACGACCCAGACCTGCTGATGCGCTACCCGGCGATCGCCGGGTTCGGCGCCTTCGTCAGCGCGCTCCGAGGCCGGCCGGAGGAGGCGGAGCGCTACGGCTACGCGCTCGAGCACTCCCGGTACGAGGGGCCGATGCCGGACGGAAGCGCGTCCTACCGGCCCTGGGCCGCGCTCGTTCGCGCACTGCTCTGCCGCCGCGGCGTTGCCGAGATGGGCGCCGACGCCAGGCTCGTGCTCGACGAGCTCGTTCCCTCCAGCTTCTGGCATCCCATTGCGCTCGGCCTCCTCGGGGTCTCGCTGCTCTTCGAGGGGGAGGTCGAGCAGGCAGAAGAGATCCTCACGGAGGCGGCCGAGGGAGCGGCGGGCAGCGGCGCGATCTACGCGGGCGTGATCGCGCGCTCGGAGCTCACCCTCCTCGCGCTGGAGCGAGGGGACACTCGAGCAGGCCGAGGCCGAGCTCGCTGCGGGGCGGGCGCAGCTCGACAACCAGCCGGTCGAGGAGTACGTCGCCGCCGTGATCTACTTCGCGGCCGCGGCCCGGGTCGCACTTGCGAAGGGCCAGGCGGCCACCGCGCGCGGGCTCCTCGTGCGCGCGACCCGGATGAGGCCGCAGCTCACCCATGCGTTCCCGTGGTTCGCGGTCCAGACGGGGCTCGAGCTGGCCACGGCGCATCTGGGGCTCGGGGACCTCGAGGGTGCCCGAACGCTGTTCCGCGAGGCGTCAGACGTCATCCGCAAGCGGCCCGAGCTCGGAACGCTCCGCGACCAGGAACGTGCCCTCCAGGCACGGCTGGCGAGCGTTGCGACCTTCGACGACGGCTGGGCATCGACGCTGACCGCCGCCGAGCTCAGGCTGCTGCCGCTGCTCACCACGCATCTGTCCTTCCGGGAGATCGCCGAGCGCCTCTACGTCTCCCGCAACACGGTCAAGACCCAGGCGATCTCGGTCTACCGCAAGCTCGACGCGTCGAGCCGCAGCGAAGCGATCGAGCGCGCGCTCGAGCTCGGCCTGGTCGACGCGCCCGTCGCCTCGGGCTCCCTTTTCACCCCTGCGGGGTGATGTGGGCCGACACCAGCGAGGCATGGAATGAATCTGGTCGGCCTATGGAGGAGTACCAAGTCACGCTTCGGAAGCTTGCGCTCCGTGATGAGCGATTCATCGACGGCCTGCTGCAGAACGACCGCGCGAGCGCGACCCTGGCGGACACCGACGACCGCACGCATGCCCTCATCCGCATCGGCGCACTGATCGCGCTCGACGCGGCGCCGGCCGCCTACATGGACTCCGTGAACGCCGCACTGCGCGCCGGCGTCTCGTACGAGGAGATCGTCGGCACCCTGATCTCAGTCCTCCCGACCGTCGGCGTCGCGCGGGTCGTCACCGCCGCGCCCAACCTCGGCCTCGCGATCGGCTACGACGTCTCCGAAGCGCTCGAGCTGGTCGAGAACGGTGGGTAGCTCCTCGTCGCTCGGCGTTTGGCGAGCGTAGCCCCCTTCCCCAGCACGATCGGCGAGATCCGGGAGCACGCTCTCCGGTTCGTGTCGGCGCCTGTAAGCCGGGACGATCTCGCCCTCGCGTTTGCCGAGAGCAGAGCTTCGTCCGTCGACGTACACGTCGAGGGGCGGAACTTCTACCCGCCGATGCTCGAGGACATCGACGCCGCCCGGTCGTCGATCCACATCAACCAGTTCGGGTTCAGGCCCGGCGTCATCGGCGAGGCTTTCGCCGACGCGCTCGTGGAGAAGGCCACCGCGGGCGTTCCCGTCCGCCTCGTGGTCGACCGCCAAGGGTCGAAGCCCGAGGAGGATTCCCGAGCGCTCTACGAGCGGCTCACCGCTGCCGGCATCGAGATCTGCGTCGTCCGGGCGACGAAGCCGCGCACGCAGGCCGGCACGCTGGGCTCGGGCGGGGAGACGCGCTGGAACCTCGGCCGGTCTCGGCCACATCGACCACCGCAAGGTCGTGATCGTCGACGGCCGAGTCGGCTGGATCGGCGGCGCCGGCATCGAGGACCACTTCCAGGACGGCCGCTTCCACGACCTGTTCCTGCGAGTCGCCGGGCCGGTCGTCGCACAACTCCAGCTGGTGTTCCTCGCCAGCTTCCGGTGGCTGGGCGGCTCGGTGCCCGAGGACGAGGTCGAGATGCTGTTCCCGGAGCTCGACGCGGGGCCTGAGGCGGTCCCGGCCGTGGTCCTGCACAACGCGCCCGGCCGCTTCCGGCCGATCACCGACGCGATCGCGGCCCTCCTCGACGGAGCGAGCGAGACGCTCGACGTCGTCAACCCGTACGTCACCGACCGGCGGATGATCCGGCGCATCGAGCAGGCCGCGCGCCGCGGTGTCCGAGTCCGGCTCTTCGTCCCGGCGAACGCGAACAACTGGGCCTGTGCGGCGGCGCAGCAGTTCCACCACGCGAAGCTTCTCGACGCCGGCGTCCGGATCCTCGAGTACCCGACGATGCTCCACGCGAAGGCGTTCGTCCGCGACGGCGAGGAGCTGCTCGCCGGCACGTGCAACCTCGAGGCATGGAGCCTGAAGCGCTTCTTCGAGATCGACCTTCAGGTCCGCTCGGAGGCTGTCGCGGCGCAGTTCGAGGAGCGGTTCAGCTCGCCGGCCGAGGCGGTCTCGGCTCCCGGGCAACGGCTGACCGGGACCAAAGAGCGGGCCAAGGCAACCGTGTTCGCCGGCCTCTCGCCGTTGCTCTGATGGCTCGATTAAGCCGTCAGTAGAGTCGCAGTGATGAGCGATTCCGGGTCGGGGTTGGATGCTCACGTCGAGCAGTTCCGAGACGTGCGCCGGCAGCTGGAGGACGCGGTCCTCCCGCTGGCGACCTCGGTCGACGGCCGCCGCTTCTCCTTCCAGGCTCCCCTCCGAGGTCTCGAGCTCCAGCCTGGCGGATATGCGGCGATCGAGGACGACGGTGCCAGGCGGCTCGGGCAAGTGCTCGATGTCGAGGTCGCCCACATAGACGGGCCCGAGCTCGGGAGAGAGATCGGCGAAGCGGCTGACGCCGTCGACTTGCGTTCCCGCACCGTCCTCCGTCTCGCCCGGGGAACGGCGTGGTGCTCGACGGTGAGCCGGGCCCGTTTCACGACGCATCCGTCCACGCGGCGTCGCCCGACGACGGTCTCTGCCTGGATAGAGCAGCGTGCAACCAGGGAGCGCGACGCTGACCGTAGGGGAGCTGGCGCTGGTCGAGGGCGTTCCGCTCTCGCTCGCGGCCGGTGGCTTCGACCGGCATACCTTCCTCTGCGGGCAATCCGGCTCCGGCAAGACCTACGCGCTCGGGACGATCCTCGAACGGCTCCTGCTGGAGACGACGCTCCGGATCGTCGTGCTCGACCCGAACTCCGACTTCGTCCGCCTCACCGAGCTAAGGGAGGGCGTCGACGAAGGGCTCGCGGACCGCTACCGAGAGGCCACGTCGGGGGTCGTCGTGCGCCACGCCGCGGAGCGTGGGACCGAGGGTTGCGACTCCGCTTTGCCGAGCTCGACCCGCAGACGCAGGCGGCTGCTCCTGCGGCTCGACCCCATTCACGACCGGGACGAGTACTCGGAGCTCGTCCAGCTCCTCGAGCAGACGCAGACAGGAGTCCCGCCGCCCACCCCCGAGGCCCTTCGGGAACTGCTCGATCGTGAGGCGCCGGTTCTCAGCCGGAGGATTCAGAACCTCGGCGTCGACCGCTGGCAGGTGTGGGCCGCCGGGGACGAGGGCTCCTTGCTGGACGAGCTGGGTGGGTCGGGGCCGCGCTGCCTCGTCGTCGACCTCGGCTCGCTGCCGACGCGGGAAGAGCAACACCTCGCCGCGGCCGCTGTCCTCGGACACCTCTGGGAGCGGCGCGCCGAGCGCGAGCCCGTGCTCGTCGTTCTGGACGAGGCACACAACGTCTGCCCGCAGGTCCCGGAGGGCGACGCTGCTCGAGCTCGCCACCGAACACGCGGTGCGAATCGCCGGCGAGGGCCGCAAGTACGGCCTCTACCTGCTCGTCGTCACGCAGCGCCCGCAGAAGGTGCACGAGAACGTCGTCTCGCAGTGCGACAACCTCATGTTGATGCGGATGAACTCGCTCGCAGACCTGGACTACGTCGGGGAGGTCTTCTCCCATGCACCGCGCGGGCTGCTCGAGCGGGCAGTCGCGTTCAGGCAGGGTGAGGCGCTGTTCGCGGGCAAGCTGGTGTCGCACCCGACGCTCGGCCGCATCGGCGCGCGACTCTCCGAGGAGGGTGGCAGCGACGTGCCGGCCGACTGGGCTCGTTCACATGCGTGAATCAAGGCCACTTGCAAACTGTCCGACGGCTGACGTATTTTTTGCCGCGCACGTGCCCGTGACCGGGAAAAGGACGGGGGGATGTAGGTGTCCACGGTCGATTCCACCGCAGACGGACCCCCCGCCGCCTCGACGACTGCCCGCGCCACTGTCGCGGGACCGTCGTACATCGCCTGGACCGCGCTTGCGCTGATGACGGTTTCGTCGGTCGCCAGCCTGCGGCCGGCGCCGACGATGGCCGTCTACGGCCTCGCCTGCGTGTTCCTCTACGTGCTGCCGGCGATCGTGTTCCTGATCCCGACGGCGCTCGTCTCGGCCGAGCTCGCCTCGGGCTGGATCGGGCGGGATCTACCGCTGGGTGACCGAGGGCATCTCGCCCCGCATGGGCTTCACCGCCGCCTGGCACCAGTACGCGATGACGCTCTTCTACTACCCGACGCTGCTGTCCTTTGTGGCGGCGACGCTCGCCTACGTGATCGCGCCGGACCTCGCGTCGAGCGGCGTCTGGACCGCGATCGTGATCATCACCGTTTACTGGCTCGGCGTGATGGTGACGCTGCGGGGCGGCATCGGCGTGATCGCCAAGCTCGCCTCGAGCGGCGTCCTGATCGGCACGCTGATCCCGGGTGCGCTGCTCGTCGACGCTCGGGATCGTCTACCTCGCCCAGGGGAACCCGTCCGCAGCGCCGATGGACGCGGAGCACATCTTCCCCGCCTGGACCGGGATCGCGAGCATCGTCCTGATCGTCTCGAACTTCGGCGCCTACTCGGGCATGGAGATGAACGCCGTGCACGTCAACCGGCTCCGCGACCCGAGCAGCCAGTTCATCGAAGGTGATGCTCGTCGCCACCGTGCTCGTGCTCCTCATCCTGATCCTGCCGCCGCTCGCGATCAGCTGGGTCGTTCCCGCGGCAGGACGTGAGCCTGACGGCGGGGATCATGCAGGCCTTCGAGGCGGTGCTCGCCTTCTTCGGCATCCAGTGGCTGACGCCGATCATCGGGCTCGCGATCGTGTCCGCCTCCCTCGCCGGCTTCCTCACCTGGCTGGCGGGGCCCTCGAGGAGCCTCCTGCTCGTCTCGAGGGAAGGCGGCTACATGCCGCCGTGGTTCCAGCGGACGAACGCCGCCGGCGTGCAGGAGAACATCCTCGTCGCGCAGGGGGTCCTGACCACGATCCTCGCGCTCCTCTTCGCGTTCGTCCCCGGCCGTCTCGAACGCCTACTGGATCTTCATGACGATCACGACGTCGGTCTATCTCCTCATGTACCTGTCGATGTTCGTCGCCGCGTACAACCTGCGGAAGCGCCAGCCCGACCATCCGCGCGGCTACCGCGCGCCGGCCCTGACGCTGCTCTGCGCCATGGGCTTCCTCTCCTCGCTCGCGGCGGTCGCGATCGGCTTCGTCCCGCCCTCGCAGCTCGGCACGCTCAGCACGACCGGGTACCTGTTCTTCGTCGGCGGCGGGGTCGTCCTGCTCGGCGTCATCGTCCCGCTGCTCTTCCTCTGGCTCCGCAAGCCGAGCTGGAAGACCGCTGAGCCCGCTCCGGAGGACGTCGCATGAGGGAGCGCACGATCTACTGGATCGTCGGCGGCATCCTCGGCGTGCTGCTGATCGTGATGCTCGTCGCCTGGAACTACGACCGCCAGAACGACGAAGCCGACGCGAAGGCGCAGGAGCTGATCGCCGCCTTCGAGGAGGCCGGGCTCACGGCTCCGGACCAGGACCAGATCGCGCGGACGCTCGGCGACGACGGCGGCCAGGTGTGCGAGACGGCGGACAGCGAGCTCGTGCAGGGCTACTGGAAGCTCCGGCTCCTCCGTGGCGGCGAGTACTACATCCGCCCGTCAGGCTCGACGGGCGGATCCGCCAGGGCCTGTCGCTGGTCGTCGACGTCTACTGTCCCGAGAAGCGCCCCGACATCGAGGACTTCTTCGAGGACTGGGACTTCGACGACACCGTCCGCGACTAGCGTTGTAGGGCCGTGGCCCAGGACGCTCTCCGCGAACAGATCAAGTCCTTGATGCCGCAGGCGTGGGAGGACCTCTCGCGAGCGGTCTCGTTCAGGTCGGTCGCCGACGGCAGCGAGCCCGAGGAGTGCGAGCGGATGGCCGAGTGGACGGTCGACGCCTTCTCGGGCGTCGGCGTCCAGGACGTCCGCGCCTACGAGACCGCCGACGGGAGCAAGACCGTCACCGGCCAGGTCCCGGGGCCGCCGGGGGCGCCGACGGTCCTCCTCTACTTCCATCACGACGTGCAGCCCGCGGCCGACGAAGGCTGGGAGTCGCCGCCCTGGGAGCTGACCGCGAGGAACGACCGCTGGTACGGGCGCGGCGCCGCCGACTGCAAGGGAAGCCTGACCGCGCACCTGGCCGCCCTGCGCGCGCTCGGGCAGGAGCCGCCCGTGACCGTGAAGATCGTCGGCGAGGGATCCGAGGAGCAGGGAACCGGCGGCCTCGAGGGGTTCGTCGTCGGAGAACCCCGACCTGCTCCGCGCGGATGCGATTCTCGTCTGCGACACGGGCAACGTCGCGGTCGGCGTGCCGACCCTCACCGCGAGCCTGCGCGGGATGGCCAGGGTCTGGGTCACCGTGCGGACGCTTCAGAGCGCCGTGCACTCGGGCATGTTCGGCGGCGCCGCACCGGACGCGCTCGCGGCGCTCATCCGCATGCTCGACACCATGCGCGACGAGCGGGGCAACACGACGATCCGCGGCCTCGACGGCACGCAGAAGTGGCCGGGGGCGGCGTATCCCCCCGAGCAGCTGCGCAAGGACGCCGGCGTGCTCGACGGCGTCGACGTCCTGGGTGACGACGTGGCGGACACGCTGTGGGCGCGACCCGCAGCCACCGTTCTCGGCATCGACTGCCCGCCCGTCGTCGGCTCGTCCGCCGCCGTGCCCCACGAGGCACGCGCCCGCATCGACCTGCGAATCCCGCCCGGCGTGGACGCGAAGGATGCGCAGTCGAAGCTGATCGAGCATTTCGAGGCCGTGGCGCCGTGGAACGTCCAGCTCGAGTTCGAGCGAGAGGCCGACGGGGAGCCCTTCAAGGGCGCGACCGAAGGGCCCGGCTTCGAGGCCATGACGGGCGCCATGCATGACGCCTATGGACGCGACGTGACGCTCCAGGGCCAGGGCGGCTCGATCCCGCTCTGCACGGTCTTGCAGCAGACGTTCCCCGACGCGGAGATCATGCTGCTCGGCGTCGAGGAGCCGCAGTGCCTGATCCACGCGGCCAACGAGAGCGTCGACCCGACCGAGATCGAGAGGATCGCGCTCGCCGAGGTGCTCTTCATGCAGAAGTACGCGCAGGCGAAGGCCTCGTAGCGAGCGATGGCAGCGACCGAGACTCCCACCCCGTTCACGGCCGAGGACTTCGCCCGGCGCATGGAGCGGGCAGCCGAGCAGGCGGAAGCGAAGGGACTCACCGGCGTCCTCGTCGCGCCGGGCCCCGACCTCTCTACTTCACGGGCTACGAGCCGATCGCGATCACCGAGCGGATCACGATGCTCGTCCTCCAGGCGTCGCGCGAGCCGGCCATGATCGTGCCGGTGCTCGAGCGGCCCGACGCCGAGGCGTCGCCGGGAGCCGCGGCCCTGTCGCTCGCCGACTGGTCGGACGGCAGCGACCCCTACGCCGCGACCGCGAAGCTGCTCGACCCGCGCGGCAAGTACGCGATCTCGGACTCGGCGTGGGCGATGCACGTGCTCGGCCTGCAGGAGGCGCTGCCCGAGTCGGAGTACGTGTCGATGACGAGCACACTGCCGATGCTGCGCGCCGTCAAGGACGCGGACGAGCTCGAACGGCTCGCCGCCGCGGGTGCCGCGGCCGATGCGAGCTTCGAGCAGATCAGGCAGGTGCCGCTTCGCCGGCCGCCCCGAGAGCGAGGTCGCCGCCGATCTCGCCGGCTTCCTCCGCGAGCACGGACATTCGGAGGTCGACTTCACCGTCGTCGGCTCGGGCCCGAACGGCGCCAACCCCCATCACGAGTTCGGCGAGCGCGTGATCGAGGAAGGCGACATGGTCGTGCTCGACTTCGGCGGCATCAAGGACGGCTACGGCTCGGACACGACCCGCACCGTCCACGTCGGCGAGCCGACCGACGACGAACGCGAGGTCTACGAGGTCGTCCGGCGAGCGCAGCAGGCGGGCTTCGAGGCCGTGCGGCCGGGCGTCGAGTGCCAGGAGATCGACCGGGCCGCGCGGCGCGTGATCGCCGACGCGGGGTACGGCGAGCAGTTCATCCACCGGACGGGGCACGGCATCGGCCTCACGACGCACGAGCCGCCGTACATGGTCGAGGGCGACACGAATCCGCTCGAGCCGGGGATGTGCTTCTCGATCGAGCCCGGCGTCTATCTCACGGGGCGCTTCGGCGTTCGGATCGAGGACATCGTCACCGTCACCGACGACGGCGGGCGGCGCTTCAACAACACGCCCCACGAGCTCCAGATCGTCGCGTGAGCGTCCGCGGCGCAGCCTTCCTCGGCATCGGCGCGATGGTCGGCGCCGGCATCTTCGCGCTGCTCGGCGAGGCGGGCACGGTCGCGGGCTCCGCCGTCTGGCTCTCGTTCCTGCTCGCCGGAATCGTCGCCAGCCCTGCTCGGCTACAACGTCGTCAAGCTCGGCGTCCGCTACCCGTCCTCGGGCGGGCTGATCGCCTACCTGCTGCAGGGGTTCGGGAACGGCCGCCTGGTCGGGATCGCGTCCTGGCTCGGCTACTTCGCCGCGATCGTGATCGTCTGCTCGATGGTCGCCGTCGTCCTTCGGGAGCTATGCGACCTCGCTCTTCGTCGGCGACGACGCCGCGGGCTGGCTGGGACAACGTCTTCACCTCGATCATCGTGGTCGCGATGGCGGCGGTCAGCCTGGTCGGGGCGGGCGTCGTCGACCGGGTGCAGTCGCTGATCGTGGTCGTTCTGCTCGGCGTCTTCGCGATCTTCATCGCCGTGACGATCGTCGACATCGACTGGGATCTGCTCGCGTTCGACGGCTATCCGGCGTTCTCGGACATCATCGCCAGCGTCGCGCTCACCTTCTTCGCCTACCTCGGCTTCAGCGTGATCACCTTCGCGGTCGGCGACCTCCGCGACCCGGCTCGCGAGCTGCCGAAGGCGATGTACGTCGCACTCGGCGTCACGTCCCTCACGTACGTCCTGATCTCGCTGGGCGTCTTCGGCACGCTGACCGTCGACGAGGTCGTCGGCTACGGCGAGACGGCGATCGCGGAGGCGGCACGGCCGGCGCTCGGCGACGCGGGCTTCACGATCATGGCGATCGCCGCCCTGCTGGCGACCGCGTCGTCCGTCAACGCGACGCTCTACGCCTCGGGCGGGTTGACGACGATGCTGGCCGAGGTCGGCCAGTTTCCGTCCTTCTTCGGGCGAGGCTCGCCGCTCGGCAAGAACGCCGGGCTGCTGATCACGTCGGCGATCGTCCTCGTCGTCTCCAACCTCGTCGACCTCTCGGCGATCGCCTCGGTTGGGAGCGCCTGCTCGCTGATGATCTTCCTCCTCGTCGGGGTCGCCGGCTACCGCCTGCGCTCGGAGACCGGCGCGCTCGGCGCGATCGTGCTGGTGGGAATAGCGGCGACGGGCATCGTGCTCGCCTTCTTCGCGGTGGACACCCTGCGGAATGCTCCGCAGACGTTCGTCGCCATCGTCGCGATCGCCGCGCTGGCCGTGATCCTCGACATCATCTGGAAGCGAGTGCGGCCGGAGCCCCCGCCGGCGGCGACCGCCAGCGCCGGTCCAGTCCGGTGGCGCCTAGGGCGGCCGAGCCCCAGCCGGACGAGGTTGCCGGCGCAGAGGTGCGTTCCGCCTCGAACGCCGTCCGACAGGGCCGTCGAGTTCCTGATCCGCTTCGCGCGCGCCGGCCACGAGGCCGGCTACCCGACCGCCGATCTCGAGGACCGCGTCGTGGCGCTTGCCCGGTCGCTCGAGCTCGAAGGCGTTCAGGTCTCGGCGACCCCAACGCTCGTCGAGGTCTCGCTCGGATCGCTCCCGCACCAGCGGACGTTCACGCTTCGCGTGCGTCCAACCGCGGTCGACCTGGACGCGATCGCCCGCCTGGACGACCTCGTCCACGACGTGATCGCGGGGCGAGCCGACACGAGCGAGGCGCTCAGGCAGCTCGCCGAGATCAAGTCCCACCCGCTCGAACGTCCCTGGCCACTGCTGCTGGCCGCGTACGGGATCGCCGGCGCCGCCCTGACGCCGGTCCTCGGCGGCGGCTCGCGGGAAGCCGCCGCCGCGGCCGTCGTGGGGCTCATCGTCGGCGCAGTCGCGCTCCCCGCCGCCCGCAAGGCCCGCACCGAGCCGATCGCGGCGCCCATCGCCGCGATCGCTGCGAGCTTCTTCGCGGCCACGGCTCGTGGAGCTCGGCCTGAACGCGTCGCCCGACGTCGTGACGCTTGCCGCGCTGGTGACCTTCCTGCCGGGCATGCGACTGACGATCGGCATGCGGGAGCTCTCGAGCGAGCACCTCCAGTCGGGCGTCGCGAACACGGCGAACGCTCTCGTCCAGCTGCTCGGGCTCGTCTTCGGCGTCGAGATCGGGCGCTCGATCGCAGCGAGCTGGTTCGGCGTGCCGGACCCGGTCGCGCACGAGGCCGCCTTCGCGGGCACGCACCTGCTCGCCGCCGTCGCAGCCGGCCTGGCGTTCACGCTCACGCTGCGCGCGCAGTTCAGGGACGCCTGGATGATGTGCGCCGCGACCGTCCTCGCCCTTGCAGCGAATGCGGCCGGCGCGGAGCTCTTCGGCGCCCAGGCCGGCGTCTTCGTCGCGACGCTCGCCGTCGGTCTCGCCGGCGGCCTGGTCGCAGCCAGGCTCCGCCGCTCACCGCTGGTCTTCATCGTCCCCGGCGTCCTCATGCTCGTCCCGGGCAGCGCGGGCTTCGACAGCATCCTCCAGCTGCTGGCGAACGAGACCGTCAGCGGGATCACGGCCGCATTCGACACGTTCGTCACGGCAACGTCGATCGCGTACGGCCTGATGGTCTCCGCGGTGATCCTCCCTGGGCGCCTCGGCGCGAGAGGGTCTGCCCCGTGACGGCGCTGCGACTGGCTTGCACGCCTCGCGCCGCTCGCCGCCATCGGCGTCGCGGGCTTCCTGCTGGGATCCTGCGGCGGCGGCGAGAGTGCGCTCACGACGGCGACGGGCCTGACGGCCACGAGGCCAGATGTGACCGCGACTCGCCCGGCCGCACCAACTCGCACGACACGGACAGATGACCGCACCGACCAGGACCTCAGAGACGGTGACGGAGCCGGCAGAGACGGTCACCGAGCCGGCGACCACCGAGGAGGCCGAGACCGTCACGACCGTCGAGACGGAGACCGCCGTCGAGACGGAGACGACCGTCGATCCCGCCCACTACGGCTCCGCGCCAACGACGACCGCCACGACGGCCGAGCAGGAGAGCGACACGCCCTGGGGCTGGATCGCGCTGGCCCTGGCTCTGGCGGCCGCAGCGGTGCTCGGGCTCCTGCTCTGGAGGCGGCGACGCACGAAGGCGGCGCCTGGTCTCGCGGCCTGGCCGATCTCTCCCGGCGCAGCCTCCTCGCTCTGGACGACGTCGTCGCCGAGGGCTCGGTCGTGACCGGCCAGGTCCAGGCGCTGGCCGACGAAGCGCGGTCGCTCGAAGCGAGCGCGCCCGACGACCCATCGAGAGCAGAGGCAGCCGGGCTACGCATGCGCCTCGACGACCTCGCGACGGCTCTCGAGGCGGACAGGAAGCTCAGGCTCGGCTCGACACCGCCCAGCGAGGAGCAGCTCGCCTACTCGACGGCGCTCGTCCACCATCAGATCGAGCAGCTCCAGGCCGTGCTTCGTCCACCGGACGCCGCGTCAGGCTCCCGCTTGAGCCTTGGCGCTCTGAGAGGATCACGGCCATGACGGCGGCCGCCGACTCCGGCTCCCCGGCGCCCGCGGCGGCCGCGACGCTCGTCCTGTTCACGCTGGCGTCGGGCCAGTTCCTGATGACGCTGGACAGCTCGGTGATGAACGTCTCGATCGAGGAGGTCGCCGAGGACGTCGGCACGACAGTGACCGGGATCCAGGGCGCGATCACCGCCTACACGCTCGTGATGGCGGCGCTGATGATCACCGGCGCCAAGATCGGCGCGATCATCGGGCGGAAGCGCGCGTTCGCGATCGGCTGCGTGATCTACGGCTGCGGGTCGTTCACCACGTCGATCGCCCAGAGCCTTCCTGTGCTGCTCTTCGGCTGGTCGTTCCTCGAGGGCGTCGGCGCGGCGCTGATCATGCCGGCGATCGTGGCCCTGGTCGCGGGGAACTTTCCGGCGGAGCGCCGGCCGGCCGCGTACGGGCTCGTGGCCGCCGCCGGCGCGGTCGCCGTCGCCGTCGGCCCGCTGATCGGAGGCTTCTGCACGACCTACTTCTCGTGGCGTTGGGTGTTCGCCGGCGAAGTCGCTGGTCGTGCTGGTGATCCTGCTCCTGACGCGCCGGATCGCGGACGCGCCGGTCGAGGAACGGCCGCAGCTCGACGTCGTCGGCGCCGTGCTCTCGGCGCTCGGCCTGGGGCTCCTCGTCTTCGGCGTCCTCCGCTCGGGCGAGTGGGGCTGGATCCAGCCCAAGACCGGCGGCCCGTCGTGGGCCGGGCTGTCGCCGACGATCTGGCTCGTCCTCGGCGGGCTCTTCGTGATCTGGGTCTTCTTCCGCTGGCAGGCCCGCCGGGAGTCGCACGGCCAGGAGCCGCTCGTCCGTGCGGCGATGCTCCGCAACAGGCAGCTGACGGGCGGCCTGACGATGTTCTTCTTCCAGTTCCTCGTCCAGGCCGGGTTCTTCTTCGTCGTGCCGCTCTTCCTCTCGGTCGCGCTCGGGCTCTCCGCGATCGAGACCGGTGTCCGGCTGCTGCCGCTCTCAGTGACGCTGCTTGCGGCGGCGATCGGAATCCCGAAGCTGTTCCCTCAAGTCTCGCCGCGCCTGGTCGTCCGTCTCGGTCTGCTCTCGCTCCTGGCGGGGACGGTCGTGCTGCTCGGCGGACTTGACCCGGGCGTCGGCCCAGAGGTCGTCTTCGTGCCGATGCTGCTGGTCGGGCTCGGGATCGGCGCGCTCGCGTCGCAGCTCGGCGCTGTCACGGTCTCGGCGGTGCCGGACGAGGACAGCCCGGAGGTCGGCGGCGTCCAGAACACGATGACGAACCTCGGCGCCTCGCTCGGCACGGCGCTGGCCGGGTCGCTGCTGATCGCCTCGCTCACGTCGGCGTTCCTCCTGAACGTGCAGCAGAGCGAAGCGATCCCTGCGAGCGCGAAGCAACAGGCGCAGGTCGAGCTCGCGGGCGGCGTGCCGTTCGTCTCCGACGCCGACCTCGAGACCGCCCTCGAGGAAGCCGGCGCCGCTCCCGAGACAACCGAGGCGGCTCTCGACGCCTACAGCGATGCGCGCCTCGATGGCCTCCGCTCTGCCCTCGCGATCCTCGCGGTACTCGCGGTGCTCGCCCTGTTCCTGGCGCAGACCATCCCGACGAGACCGATAGGGGCGGCGGCCGAGACGTAGCGCATCCCGGTTTGCCCCGGGTCAGAGTCGGGAACCACGCGGTTCGTGCCGAAAGCAACGTGGATGCCGTCGCTAACGGTCACGGAGAGCGCAGGACAGGTGAGGCTTCAGCTCGGCGCCATCGCCCGCGGCGAAGGCGCGTCGCTTCAGGACGCCGCGGACGACCTGATTCGGCCGCCTGCTCGGCCAGGTGCTCGCCGTTCCGGTCGAGCGGCTTCAAGGGTCTGCAGCGAGGCTCGGCCCGATCTCGAGACGCTCGACTTCCTCTACGAGCTCGGTGAGATCGCCGCCGCCGGCGGCGACATCCGCGAGCACGTGTTCGGCTGACGCGCCCGGCTACTGCCTCGCCATCGCCACCCGGAGACGCTCCTCCGGCGTGATCAAGTGGTCGGCGTCCGCGGCATCGTCGCCGAGGTCGATCTCCACCCACTTGACCCGCCCTGTGAACTCGGTCGCGCCGGCAGTGACGTCGTCGCTGACCGGCGTGGCGCTGTCCGACCCGATGTCGGTCGTCTCGTCGGCCGAGAAGGCCATCGGCACCGTCGCCGTCGACACGACCCTCGCCGACTTTCTCGCCGTCGAGGAAGAGGGCTGACGTCACCGCCCTTTCCGAGCCCACCGCCGTCGTACGAGAACTCGACGCGGACCTGATGGTCGCCCGCGGAGATCGCCGATTCGCCGTAGACCTTGAACTGCTGGAGCCCGAAGAGGTTGTAGCAGTACGCCGGCTTGCCCTCCTGGGCGTAGAGCGCCCAACCGCCGAACGCGCCGCCCTGCGCGATGATCACGCCCTCGGCGCCGCTCTCCGGCACCTCGATCTCGGCCGTGACCGCGTGGGACTTGTTCTTGAGCGGCGACGACGGAGTTCTCCGACAGCCTGCCCATCCCGCCGAAGAGCAGCTGTCGATTTCCCTTGATCAGCTGCGGCCGTCCGGCGAGATCGGGGTTGAAACGTTCTGAACCGGCGGTCGTCGAGCGGCAGCACGTTGTACTTCCCGGCCTCGATCGAGGAACAGCCGCTGGAGCTCGTGCCAGCTTCTCGGGCTGCTCGGCCGCGAGATCGTGGGCCTGCGTCCAGTCGTCCGGGCCGTAGAGCTCCCAGACGTCGTCGTCGAGGGCGGGCGACTCGCTCGCCAGACCCAGGGGATGCTGTGCCGTGTGACCGCAGTCCAGCCCTTGTGGTAGATGCCGCGGTTGCAGAACATCTCGAAGTACTGCGTCTCCGCCTCTCGGCGGCGCCCGCGTCGTCGAACGACGTCGCCATCGAGACGCCGTGCAGCGGCATCTGCTGGATGCCGTTGACGAGGTCGGCTCGGGCAGACCGGCGACGTCGAGGACCGTGGCGGCGACGTCGATCACGTGGTGGAACTGCGTGCGCACCTCGCCCTTGGCCTTGATCCCGTTCGGCCAATGGACGATCGTGCCGTTCCGGGTCCCGCCCCAGTGCGAGGCGATCTGCTTCGTCCACTGGAACGGCGTGTCCATTGCGTGGGCCCAGCCGACCGCGTAGTGGTTGTACGCCGTCGGGGTGCCGAACTCGTTGATGCGTGACGTCATGAAGTCGACCGTCTCGAGCCCGAAGGCGCCGTTGAGGATGATGAGCTCGTTGAAGCAGCCGTTGGGCGTGCCCTCGGCCGAGGCGCCGTTGTCGCCGACGATCACGTACACGAGCGTGTCGTCGAGGATCTCGAGGTCTTCGAGCGAGTCGATGAGCCGGCCGACGTGGTGGTCGGTGTGCTCCATGAACCCGGCGTAGACCTCCATCTGCCGGGCAAGGATCGGCTTCATCTCGTCCGGCATGTCGTCCCAGCCCGGGATCTCGGCGGGCCGCGCCGTGAGCTCCGCGTCCTCCGGGATCACGCCGAGCTCCTTCTGGCGCTCGAACGTCTCCTCGCGCAGCTTGTCCCAGCCCTGGTCGAACTTGCCCTTGTACTTGTCCGACCATTCGGTCGGGACGTGGTGCGGTGCGTGCGTGGCGCCGGGCGCGTAGTAGATGAAGAACGGCTTGTCCGGCATCAGCGCCTTCTGCTGGCGGATCCAGTCGATCGTGTGATCGGTCATGTCCTCCGTGAAGTGGTAGCCCTCCTCGGGCGTGCGGTCGGGCTCGATCGGGCACGGTGTCCTGGTAGATCGCGGGCGCGTACTGGTTCGTCTCGCCGCCGATGAAGCCGTAGAAGTGCTCGAAGCCGCTCGCCGGTCGGCCAGCCGTGGAACGGCCCCATCGGGCTGGTCTCCCAGACCGGCACCTCGTGGCACTTGCCGAACTGCGCAGTCGAGTAGCCGTTCAGCTTCAGCGTCTCCGCGAGCGGAGCTGCTGACTTCGGCCTGATCGAGTTGTAGCCCGGGCGCCGACGTCGCGATCTCGGTGATGCCGCCCATGCCGACGGCGTGGTGGTTGCGTCCGGTGAGAAGAGCCTGCCGCGTGGGGGAGCAGAGCGCGGTCGTGTGGAAGCGGTTGTAGCGGAGGCCCTTCTCCGCGAGACGGTCGAAGTTCGGCGTCTGGCAGGGCCCGCCGAAGGCCGACGAGGAGCCGAAGCCGGCGTCGTCGATCAGGATCACGAGCACGTTCGGCGCGCCCTCAGGCGGTCGGAGCGGCTCGATCGGTGGGAACGTGACGTGTCCGGGTCCTCTCGCGTCGACGCGTCGTCACGCCGACGTGCTGCGGGTCCGGGATCGGCAGGACGTCGCGCTGAAGGTCTGGCATGGGGTCTCCTCGTTTGGCGGCTTGCTCGGCCAGCCTTCCGGTCGGTGCAGGCGCTTGCATCGCCCAATCGGGATGATGATGCCGTCCTGCCCGGGCCGGATGATGGAGCGGGCTCTCGGGGCTCCGCTCAGGGCCGGGAACCAGGCGGGTTGCGCCGGAGGCGAGCCCTAATGGGGCCTCTGCGCGGTCGACAACGCCCCGAGCTCTCGCGCACGAGCGATCGCATCCTCCCGCGACGAGACCCGAAGCTTCTGGTAGATCGACTTCGTGTGTGAGTGGATCGTGTTGAAGGAAAGAAAGAGCTCCTTGCCGATCTCTCGCTTGGTCAGGCCCTCCGCGAGGTAGCGGAGAACCTCGAGCTCGCGCTCTGTCAGGTCGCTGTCACCGTCGATTCGACGGTGGGCCGGCGTCAGCGTGCGCGCGACTTCGACGAGGCGTGCGCTCAGGACTCCTGGATCCGGGCAGCTCGCAAGGAGTTTCCTCGCCTCCTCGAGCATCGCCCGCGCGGGAGCGGGTGCCTCGAGAGCGCAGCGCACCGGGGCTGACACGAGCAGCGCATCCGCGATGTCCAGCGGCTGGCCTCGGGCCCGAAGGTTCGCCAGGCCTCGATCGAGCAGTTTCCCTGCCTCCTCGAGCTCGCTACTGCGGGCGAGGGCGGCGCCAAGGGCCACATGCGCGAGGCCTGCGCCGGGCTCGTCGGCAACGCCGTGAACCTCGAGCGTGCTCAGCGCCCGCCGAGCCGCCGTCACGGCGATGTCGACGTCGCCGGCCTCGAGCGAGATCCGCGCGAGCATCGCCCTCGCGATGCCGGCGACGAGCCACTCGTTCGAGCGCGCGGCGAGGAAGGCGGCCTGCTCGAGAGGCGCGCGGGCCGCCTCGCCCTCGCCCGTCAAGACGCCGCGCCCATCCAAGCGCGAGGAGAGAGACAGGTCTTCCGACCGAGAACGTGTCGCCCAGCAGCTCGGAGGCCCGTGCGGCGGCGCCCAGCATCCGGGCCGAGTCGCCCCAGGGGAAGTAGGCACGGGTCAGGGCGGTCGCGGCCTCGAACGGGATGCCGCACGGCATCGGCCGCTCGAATCGCGCCAACTCCGCTGACTCGAGCGCGGCGAGCGAGTCTTCGCGGCGATTGAGCACGCTCAGCGCCCAGGCGCTTAACGACTGCGAGTCGCGGATCTAGCTCGACGTTCGCCCCGGGAAGTTCGTCGAGCTCGCGGAGGATTGCCGCGGCGTCGTCCTGCTCGAGCGAGGGGCGCCAGTCTTCCAAGACCAACGTGATCGCGCTCTCGGGCGCGTTGGCGGCAACGGCGTGACGCACGGCCTCGTACCGGTAGCCCTCCGGACCGAGCCACTCGGAGGCCCGCTGGTGCACGGCACGGGCGAGTTCGGGATCGCTCTGGAGCAGTCGGTTCCGGAGCACGTCCGCGAACAACTCGTGGTAGCGGTACCACTCCCGGCGGTCGTCGAGCGGGATCAGGAAGAGGTTGGCTCGCTCGAGCTCGACCAACACCTCGGCTGACCCCTGCCGCCCGATGGCCGCGTCGCAGAGCAGCCCACACATCGTGTCGAGAACTGACGTCTCGAGCAAGAACTGGTGGCGCTCCTCATCAAGCGTATTCAGCACGACCTCGGTCAAGTAGTCGACGATGTGACGGCTGGCGCCGCCAAAGTGCGCGACGAAACCGGCCCGATCATCCGCTTGAGAAAGCGACATCGCCGCCAGGTGAACGCCGACCGGCCAGCCTTCAGTGCGCCCATGCAGCACGCCCAGGCTCTCAGTCGCGAGGCCGAGGTGCAGGATCTCGTTGAGGAACGTGGCTGACTCGGCCTCGGTGAAGCTGAGGTCTACGGCACGAAGCTCGAGCAGCTCCTCGAGGGCGCGCAGCCTCCCCATCGGGATCGGTGGATCCGAACGTGTCGAGAGGGCCACTGTGACGTTGCGCGGCGACCGTTCGAGGAAGAAATCGAGCGAGTCGTGACAGCTGCGATTCGTGATCTCCTGGTAGTCGTCGAGCACGAGGACGAGGTTCTCGCTGAGCCCTTCCAGCTCGTGGAGCACAGCCGGGACGACCGCATCCACAACATCCGCGCGCGGCTCGCTCAGTGCAGTCAACGCGGCGGCGCCGCATTCAGGCGCTACCTGCCGGATTGCGTGAACGATGTAGCTCCAGAACGCGACGGGGTCGTTGTCCCCCGAGTCGAGCGAGACGCAGGCAAAGGGGCGGGCATCGACCTCGCGCCACTGCGCGAGGAGGGTCGTCTTTCCGAACCCCGGCGGCGCAGCAAACAGGACGAGTCTTCGGCGCCGAATCGCGCAGCACGTCGGTGCAGCGCGGGCGGGGGAGAGCGTCGCGTGGGGCGCGAACCCGATCAAACTTCCACTCGAAGAAGGCCCAATCGTCGGTGGGAGCACCTATGAGTCGATGGGCCGCTGTCGACGTGGCGGTCACGTCGATGAGAGCCTGACTCGCCAGTGTGGGGACGAGCGCCTTGGTCACGTTGCCTCTCGATTGGCGGTGCCCTTTTCCGTACGCGACCAGCGTCGCTCACGAGAGCGTCGCTGGCAATGGGGCCTGCACGGGAACCTCGGTCGTGCCAACGCCGGGGTGCCTGCACCCCCAACCTGTCTCTCGTGTCGCGTTTCACCTGGGTGAACGGCATCGGCGGGTGAAGTCTGAGGCGCAGACCGGCCGGAGAATGGCGGAGGGAAGGAACGACGTTGTCCACGCACGAGAGAAGGAGCTGAGATGACCGACTACCCCCAGACGCAATCCGCGGAAGTCAGCGAATCCGCCGGCGCGGGCTACGTCTTCGCCGGCGTCATCCTGATCATCGTCGGCTGCTTTCAGGCCATCGCCGGCCTGGCCGCGATCTTCGAGGACGAGTTCTTCGTCGTGTCGCCGAACTACGTCTTCGAGGTCGACACCACAACGTGGGGTTGGATCCATCTGATTCTGGGCGTGGTCCTCGCCTTCGCGGGCTACTCGCTCTTCGCGGCCAAGACGTGGGCGCGCGTGGTCGGCGTGACTCTCGCAGCGCTGAGCGCGATCGTGAACTTCTTCTTCATCCCGTACTACCCGTTCTGGTCGATCCTGATCATCGCGCTGGACATCTGGGTGATCTGGGCCTTGACGCGGTCGGTTTCGTCAGCAGAAGAGCTGACGACCTAGCGGGCCGGAGGCAGTCATGAAGGCTTACCTTAAGGGGCGTAGCGCGGTCGCGGCGGTCCTGCCGCGCCAAGAAACCGCGGTCTTCGCCGCGGGCATAGCTACGGGCGACTCGAGCGGCGCGATCCATCGGATTTCGACGCGCTTGCCGTCCCGCCGACGGGGACTGCGGCGATGGTTGCCGCTGAGGCACTGATCCAGGCCTAGAGACACCCACGCGCTGCTTGTGGAAAGGTGGGCGTCGACCGGCCGGCCCCGACCGAGGAGGATCGACAATGGCCACAACAGAGACCCCCACGCTCTCCGATCAGGACCTCGCCGAGCTGGTCGCCTTGACGAAAGGCGCCGACAGCGTGGAGCTCAAGTTGACCGTGCCGGTGTCAGACCGGAGTCGCGGAGCGGAGGCGCTCGGGGTGGATCCCCTCGACGCTCAGATTCGGCAGGTCTACTTCTTCGACACGCCGGAGCTCGCGCTCAACAAGAGCGGCGTCGTCGTCCGTGCCCGCCGCGTCCAGGGGAAGGGGGACGACACGGTCGTGAAGTTGCGCCCGGTTGTCCCGAAGAAGCTTCCGGCCGCGCTACGCCGCTCGCCGAACTTCGGCGTCGAGGTCGATGCCATGCCGGGCGGGTTCGTCTGCTCGGGATCGATGAAGCGCGCGCTGAAGACACCCCGCGTCAGGGATGCGGTGTTCGGGAAGCGGCCGCTCAGCAAGCTCTACTCCAAGGAGCAGCGGGCCCTCTACGCGGCGCACGCACCCGCGGGGCTCGAGCTGGACGACCTCTCGATCCTCGGCCCGCTCTCCGTGCTCAAGCTGAAGTTCGCGCCTGAGGGCTTCGACCGCAAACTCGTTTCCGAGCTTTGGCTCTACCCGGACAACTCCATGATCCTCGAGCTGTCGACGAAATGCGCGCCCTCGGAGACGTTCCAGGTCGTCGCCGAATCGAAAGCATTCCTGACGCAAAACGGCGTCGAGCTCACCGGTGAGCAGGAGACCAAGACGAAGAAGGCGCTCCAGTACTTCTCGAAGCAGCTGCGGGCAGACGGCGACTAGGCCCGCGCCGCCCCCGGGCCAAGCGCTGGTCGAGCGCGCGTCCTCGGCTTCCCGCTCCTCCGACAGGAACGCAAGGGTGGCCTTGACCCGCTTGCTGGCGTCCTCCGCCTCGGAGAGATCCAGCTTGGAGAAGATGTGGTTGATGTGCTTTTCAACGGCTCGCTTCGTGAGCACCAGCGACTCCGCGATTGCGCTGTTGCTCTTCCCCTGAGCCATCTGCGCGAGGACCTCGCGCTCCCGCGGAGTGAGAGCCGCCAGGGACGAGTGCTCGGCGTGAGCCTTCGACGCGACGAGCAGGTCCACGATCTTCGAGTCCACGACCGTGCCACCGTCTGCGACGGTCTCGAGGGCGGAGACGAGCTCTGCGCCGTCGTGCACGCGCTCCTTGAGCAGGTACCCGCGGCCGTCCGAGCCCGACTCGAGCAGGGCAAGCGCGTAGGCCGGCTCGGAGTACTGGCTGAGCACCACCACTCCCACGTCCGGGTTGGTCTCCCGCATGAGCGCCGCGAAGCGGATCCCCTCGTCGCTTAGCGACGGGGGCATCCGGATGTCCGTCAACACCACGTCCGGTGGATCGGCCTCGATTGCCTCGAGCAGCAAGGGGAGGTCTGCGTACGCGCCTACGAGCTTGATGTTCTGCTGTCCGGCAAGCACCTGCGCGAGACCCTCCCGCACCAGCAGATTGTCGTCCGCGATGACGACGCGGATGGGCACGGGCGCACGATAACTAGGCGGCGATGCGCGGTCGTCATGCACGCACCCCATGCGAAGGCAGGCAGGCGTCATTGCAGTCCCTGTTTATGCGGACGAAGGTGGGGTACTACGACAACGGCCGTCCGTCCTGGCACCCGAATCGACACCAATCAGACACCAGATGGACACACGAGAGTCACTAGTTGGACGGCGAGCACGGATCGGCGTCGGCGTGATGACGGTCGACGACCAGGCCGTGTTCCGCCAGGCCGCACGGGAGGTGATCGAAGCAACCGACGGCTTCGAGTACTTGGGCGAGGCCGGCTCCGGGGAGGAGGCGCTCGCGCTCGCGGGCGAGCTCGATCCCGACCTCGTGCTGGTCGACGTCCGCATGCCCGGGATCGACGGATTCGAGACGGCGCGCCGCCTCAGCGCCGCACATCCCGCTTCCACTGTCGTGCTGATCTCGACCGAGTCCCTCGAGGAGCATCCGTCCGGGGACGAGTTGTTCGGCGCGGCGGCGTTCGTCCGGAAGGGGGACTTCGGACCCGCCCTGCTCCGACGCTTGTGGGTCGACCACGGCCGACGTCCGCTCGCCCCTGATCGGACCGACTAGATGTCAGCCGCTGCGACCGTCGGAGCCGGAGTGTGCGACGGGACCAACTCGCTGCGTGGCGGCGTCGGCGACCGGGATGTTCGCCCGGACCGTGGTACCCCGTCCCGGCGTCGACTCGACCACGAGGGTCCCTCCGAGCGCGGCGATCCGGTCTGACATGTTCGCCAGCCCTTGACCCGCGTGCCGGGCCGATTCGACGTCGTAGCCGACGCCGTCGTCGACGATCTCGAAGGAGAGCCGGCCATCGCGCTCCCAGAGCCGAATGACAGCGGTCGCACCCAAACCGGCGTGCTTGTCGACGTTCTGGAGGCCTTCCACGCAGCAGAAGTAGACGGCGGCCTCCACGTCTTCGGGGTAGCGGCCGATCGCTGCTGCCTCGAGCTTCGCCGGTGAAGCCGAACGCCGCACGACGCTGGCCAGAGCCTCCCGGAGTCCGAACTCGCGAAGCAGAGGCGGGTAGAGGCCATGGGCGAGGTCGCGGAGCTCCTCCAGAATCTCCTCGAGCTCCTTGCCGACGTCGTCGAGTCGCTGCGCGGCCTCTGGATCCGCGAGCTCGCGGGCCAGGCCGACTCTGATGCTCAGTGCGACCAAGTGTTGCTGCGCCCCGTCATGGAGGTCGCGCTCGATCTTGCGGCGCTCGTTGTCGCCCGTTGCCACGATGCGTGCACGCGTCGCGCGGAGCTCTTCGTTCGTCGACTGGAGCTCGGCCGTCAAACGACCGTTCTCGATGGCCAGCAGCAGCGCCTGACCCGCGGCGGCGA
>CAVTEL010000003.1:0-82832 GCA_963733855.1 uncultured Actinomycetes bacterium | reverse complement strand
CCGCTCGGGCCTTCGCATGGTCTTCGACGGCGAGGTGCCGCTCGGAGGAGCGCGCGGTCCAGGCGACTCCCTCACCCTCGACCTCGCGGCGCCGCGCCGCCGAGTCACTGCTTCCGTCGGACCTCGCCCAGGGTGCGCGGCCGCTCTCGATCGCAGACTTCTTCGACCGAAACGGCTAAAGCCGCGTGGCGGGCAGGGCCGCCTCGCGCCTGCAGGCGACTCGCCCGACACGGCGGCCGCTGCAGCCGCGCGAGCAGGCGCCGCCGCGGTTGTCCTGCACGGACTCGCGAATCCCGGCCGGCTCGCTCGGCAAGACGAGCGAATCGGTGTCCCGATCGTCAGTGTCCCCGCTGGACCTGCGACGAGGCGCAACGCCTGCTTCGCGCGGGCGAGCCCGCCACGATCGAAATCGGCGCGCCACGCGAGCGCGAGAACCCGTTCTCGGGCGGCCCGGCGTCGTTCTCCTCGCGCGGGCTTGCCTTCGACGGCGGCGCGAAACCGAAGGTCTGCGCACCGGGCGTCGCGCTCCAGAGCTCCGAGCCGGGACGCGGCGCCGACGGCCAGCCGGCGTTCGGCACCGTCAGCGGCTCGAGCGCGGCCGCGGCGGTAGTCGCTTCCGGCGCCGCGCTCCTGGCCGAGGCCCGGCCGGACCTGGACGCGAGGGGGCTGCGAGGCGCGCTCTCGGCACCGCCGCCCCCGTCGACGGCGCCCGCCGGCTCGACCTCGGCGCCGCGGCCGCGGTCGAGGCGATCGCCGAGCCCGCATCGGTCCCGCTCGGCCACGCGAACGCCGCGGCTGGAGGGAACGGCCCGGTCACGCTGCGGAACGTCTCCCAGCGACCGCTGGCATCGCCGTCTCCACGGGAGAGCTCGGCGAGGTTGGCGGCGCTGCGCTCACAGTTTCCCGGCGCGCTTCCGGCTCCGGCCACGGGGGACGCGCAAGGTCTTCGTCGTCGCCAGGATGGCGTACATGCCGCCGGGCTTCGACTGCTCTCGGCCAACTTCGAGCTCCGGGCTGGTGGCGGCGCGCCGACGCGGGTTCGTCGACGCTGACCCTGGGCGCTACGAACGGTACCCCTGGGCTCCGTCCAGCTTTCGACGAACCGGTTCAAGGCGTCCGACTCTGCGCCGGCGCTGCTCGAGCTCCGAGCCGGCCGCCTGGACGAAGGGAGGACCGGCAGCGACGTGCTCCCGCTGTCGTACCTCGACCTCGAGCTGTGGCGCGGCAGGGAATGGGTCGGGCGGCTCGCCCGGCTCCGGAACCTCCTGCCGGGCCGCTACACGTTCGGTCTGACCGGCCGGGGGCCGGCCGGCCGTGCCTGCAGCCGGGCCGCGACCCGCTCCGCCTGCTGGCTATCCGCCCGGAGATGCGCCTCCAAGCAGGCAATTCGTACAGTTCACGATCCAGTAGCGGAGTCGTATACTCGCCCGGCGTGACCACCGTCGAGGCACCTTCGCACCTTCGCGAGAACCCGTTCGAGATCGCGCAGCACCAGCTTCGGCGCGTCGCCAAAGAATTCCAGATCGACGAGAACCTCGTCCGCGTGCTCGAACAGTGCAAGAAGACCGTGGCCGTCTCGATCCCGGTCGTGATGGACGACGGCGAGATCCACACGTTCGAGGGCTTCCGTGTCACGCACAACATCGCGCGCGGCCCCTCGAAGGGCGGGATCCGCTACCACCCGGATGTCACCCTCGACGAGGTGAAGTCGCTCGCGATGTGGATGACCTGGAAGTGCGCGCTGATGGGGATCCCGTTCGGCGGCGCAAAGGGCGGCGTATCTGCAACCCGAAGAAGATGTCCCCCGGCGAGCTCCAGAAGATGACCCGGCGCTACACGTCGGAGATCATCAACGAGATCGGCCCCGAGAAGGACATCCCGGCGCCCGACGTCGGCACGACACCGGCCGTCATGGCCTGGATCTTCGACACCTACTCGATGAACAAGGGCCACTCGGTCCTCGGCGTCGTCACCGGCAAGCCGCTGAACGTCGGCGGCTCGCTGGGCCGACTGGAGGCGACGGCGCATGGCGCGCTGTACATCCTGCGCGAGGCGGCCAAGAAGCAGGGGAAGTCATTCGACGGGATGCGGGTCGCGGTCCAGGGGTTCGGCAACGTCGGCAGCTACCTCGCGCGGTTCGTGCAGGAGGACGGTGCGACGGTGATCGCTCTGTCGGACTCGGTGGGCGGCGTCTACAAGCCCGACGGCATCGACGTGCAGCTCGCGCTCGCGCACAAGCAGGAGACAGGCAGCCTCGAGGGCCTGAAGGACACCGAGGCGATCACGAACGAGGAGCTACTCGAGCTCGACACAGACGTGCTCGCCCCGTGCGCGCTCGAACAGGTGATCACCTCCGAGAACGCCGACAGGATCAAGGCGAGCATCGTCGTCGAGGGCGCGAACGGCCCCACGACGCCGACCGCTGACGAGATCCTCGACGAGCGAGGTGTGATGGTGCTGCCCGACGTGCTCGCCAATGCCGGCGGTGTCGTCGTCTCGTACTTCGAGTGGGTGCAGGGCCTCCAGGAGTACTTCTGGAAGGAGGACGAGGTGAACCGGCGCTTGAACGAGATCACCTCCCGCGCGTTCCACGAGACCTGGGCGAGCTACGAGAGCCGGAACTCGACCATGCGGACGGCGGCGTACGGCCTCGCCGTCCAGCGGGTCTCGGAAGCCACGATGACCCGCGGCCTCTACCCGTAACCCGCGTCACCCTCTACCAGGCCGAGGAATGCCACCTCTGCGCGGCGGCGAAGCGTGTCGTCCAGGCCGCGCGGGACGAGCTCGGCTTCGAGCTGGAGGAGGTGGACATCGGCGGCGACCCTGAGCTCGAAAGCAGCTACCGCGAGTGGATCCCGGTCGTGGAGATCGACGGCGAGCGTGCCTTCACGTACTTCGTCGAGCCGGAAGCGCTCCGCCGGAAGGTCGCACAAGCTCAGCGCCCAGAGGGGACTTTGTGACTACGCGACGCAAGGAACGATCAGCACTGGCACAATCCTTGTGTCGTGTTACAAGCGTCACCGCAGGCGTCGGTTCCTGATCGTCTCACCGTCGGCGTCGCCGCCAGGCTCAGCCGCTATCTCCAGGTTCTGACGCAGGCGCGCAAGATGGGGAAGGAGCGGATCTCCTCGCAGGAGATCGCTGACTACACGAACATCAACGCGACCCAGATCCGACGCGACCTCTCGACCTTCGGGAAGTTCGGTAAGCGCGGGGTCGGCTACAGCGTCGAGGGCCTGCTCGGCGAGATCCGCCGCATTCTCCGGACCCAGGGCCAGCACAACATCGCGCTCGTCGGCGCGGGACGGCTGGGCGAGGCGATCGCGAGCTCGCCCATCTTCGCGGAGCACGGCATCAACATCGCGGCGATCTTCGACAAGGATCCGGACAAGGTCGGCCGCAGCGTCGGCAACGTGGAGGTCAGCGAGTATTCGCTGCTCGCCGACGCCGTCCGGGAGAAGAACATCGTCGTCGGCGTGCTCGCCGTTCCCGCCGACAGCGCCCAGTCGGCGTCGGACGACCTGATCGACGCGGGCGTGCGGATCATCTTCAACTACTCCGAGGCGCTGCTCGACACGCCGCAGGACGTCGCGGTCCACACGTCGAACCCCGCGGTCGAGCTCCTCTACGCGCTCTACTTCCACCTCGCGTAGCGCCCAGAGGCCGCAGCGGCTTTGCCGGTGTGGCCGCCTATAACGTTCAGCGCCCATGGGAGACGAGCAGAAGCTCACGCCGGAGGAGCAGATCCGGTCGGCACGCGAAGCCTTCGAGCAGGCCGAGGACTTCACGGTCGCCGTGGAAGAGGAGTTCGCGATCCTCGATCCGGAGACCCTGTCGTTGACGAACCGGTTCGAGGAGCTGCAGGCCGCCGTCAGGGGAACCGAGCTCGAGGACCACCTCGTCGGCGAGCTGATCGCCTCCGAGGTCGAGATCCGCACGGGCCGCTGCGACAACTTCACGGAAGCCGCGGCGCGCATGGGCGAGCGGCGCGACCAGCTCCTCGCGCTCGCCGACCAGCTCGGCGTCGTGCTCGGCGGGACGGGCACGCACCCCTGGAGCCCGTGGCAGGAGCAGCGGATCATCGACACGCCGCACTACCGCAGGAACGACGAGGTTCTTCGCTACGTCGTCTGGCGCAACAACAGCTTCGGCCTCCACGTCCACGTCGCCATCAACGGGCCCGACCGCGCGATGCGGGTGCACGACTGGCTGCGGCACCTGCTCCCGGAGATCCTCGCGCTCTCGGGCAGCTCACCGTTCCACGAGAGCGTCTTCACGCATCTGCACTCGACGCGCACCGAGATCTTCACCAAGTTTTTCCCGCGGTGCGGGATCCCCGACGCGTTCGGCGACTGGCAGACGTTCGAGGACTACGTTCGCGCGCTGTTCCGCACCGGCTCGATCACCGAGCACACGCAGCTCTGGTGGAGCGTTCGCCCGCACCTCGCTTTTCCGACGATCGAGATGCGGATCGCCGACGCGCAGCCCGAACTGGGGGAGGCGCGCTCCCTCGCCGCGTTCGTCTACGCGCTGACCGTCCGGATCGCGCGGGCACTGGACGAGGGCGAGCCGGTGCCGCTTCCGCCGCGCCGCTTCATCGAGGAGAACTTCTGGCGCGCGACGCGCTACGGCCTCACAGGCGAGTTCCTCGACCTCGATCGGCTGGCGAACGTGAACACGCGCGAGCGGATCGAGCAGCTGATCGAGTGGGTCGGGCCCGTCGCGGACGAGATCGGCGCCGCGCCGTTTCTGGGAGTGCCGGCCGCGAACGCCGCTGAGCGCCAGATCGCGCGCTACGAGGAGGGCGCGACGCTCGAGGAGATCTACGCCGAGCAGGTGCGGCCGAAGGAACCGGTTGTCTGAGCCGGAGCAGCCGTCGCCCGACGAGCTGCTGGACGCCATCCGCAAGATGAAGGTCTCCGACCTCCTGCTCTCGACGGCGGCGACGCTCGCGCAGCTCGGCTTCGCGAAGCTCGACGAGTCGACGAGGGACCTGGAGCAGGCACGGCTCGCGATCGAGGGGATGAAGGCGCTGCTGGGAGCCCTCGAGGGCGCGGTCCCGGCCGAGGTGCAGCGCGACTTCAGCCAGGTCGTGGCGAACCTCCAGATCGCCTATGCGGAGGCTGCAGAGCGGGAGCCAGAGGAAGGCAAGACGGCCGGCTGAAACTCGGACGGCGGACCGCTAGGCAGCCGGCCAGAAACATGCCACCCTGTTCGTGCATGCGACGCCCAGGTCCCTCTTGGTGAGCCTGGCCGTCCTCGCGGCGTGTTTCGTGTCCGCAGCCGGGGCGACGGGAGCCGCGCCGAAGCGGCCCGCGGCGCTCGCATCGATCTTCGCAGAGCAGCAGTTCGTTCCCGGCGAGCTGATCGTGCGCTTCAGGCCGGGGGTCACGGCCGCCGCGCGGGACGACGGTGATCGGCGACGAGGGCGGAACGCTGATCAGCCGCTTCCGTTGCCCGGCACTGTGCTCGTGCGCCTGTCACCGGGTGAATCCCGACCGCAGCGGCCGACGGATTCGAGCGGCACCGGGAGGTGCTCTACGCCGAGCCGAACTGGATCTACCACCTCTCCGCGACGCCGAACGATGGGCGCTTCGACGAGCCTCTGGGCCTGAGCCAGCCGACGATGCCGACATCGACGCGACGGACGCCTGGGATTACGAGACCGGCGACCCGAGCGTGATCGTCGCTGTCGTCGACTCCGGTGTCGCCTACGACCACCCGGACATCGCTCCCGAATCGGTGGACGAACGACGACCCGCCCGGGAACGGCGACGACGACAACAACGGTATGCCCGACGACACGTTCGGCTGGGATTTCGTGCAGGAGGACAACACGCCGTATGACTACAACGGCCACGGCACGCACGTGGCCGGGACGATCGGCGCTCGGGCAACAACGGCTACGGGCGTCACTGGCGTGAACTGGGATCTCCAGTTGATGTCGGTGCGGGCCGGCGACGCGAAGGGAGTCTCGAGGACGCCGACATCGTCGAAGCGTTCGCCTACGCGTGCGCCGAAGGGCGCGTGTTATAACGGAAGCTTCGGCGGTCCGGCGGCCCCCAGGCCATGTACGACGCCATCGTCTCGCCTGCCTGCCGGAACACGCTTTCGTCTTCGCCGCCGGAATGATGGCGAGGACAACGATTCCTCCCGCAGTATCCCTGCAACTACCACCTTCCCGACAGCTACGGGCCCGGGGCCCCGAACGTCGTCTGCGTCGCCGCCACCGACGACGACGATGAGCTGACCGACTTCTCCAACTTCGGCGAGTTTTCCGTCCACCTGGCCGCACCTGGCGCGGACATCCTCAGCACATGGCCCGCGTACCAGACCATCTTCGCCCCGGACGGCTTCGATGATCCGGTCGAGTCAATCTTCGACTCGCGCTGGAGCTGACCGGTCGTTCACGACGGGCGCTCCTCTCTGGGGGCGCACCACCGCGCAGAAGGACTCTGGCACGCACAGCTTGACGGACTCTCCGTCCGGGAACTACGCGAACGACTCCGAGACGACGATCCGCCGGCTTCCCCCGTTCAGCCTCGCGCTTCAGGTCGGCTGTCGCGTGTCCTACGACATCCTTCTGGATACAGAGCTCGGGTTCGATCCTTTCCTTGTCCTCACCGGGGCGACGACTGAGGCGGCCACGATTGCGGGCGGCTGGTCGGGCTCTTCGGGCGGTGAGTTCATCCCGCTGTCCACGGATCTGTCGCTGATCGATGGGCAAGGCGTGGTCTATCTCCGCCTCGCACTGGAAAGCGATTCCGAAGTCAATTTCGACGGCGTCTACATCGATGATCTCTCAGTCGCATGCCTCGACCACCCCAACTCCGCGTACGAGGCAATCAGCGGTACCTCGATGGCTTCGCCTCATGTGGCCGGGGTCGCCGCGCTCGCATTGGCGCAGAACCCTGCGCTGACGACGGCGGAGCTCAAGAGCCGGTTGCTTTCGGCTGTAGACCCGTTGCCGCAGCTCGCTGGATCGGTTTCGACTGGTGGGCGGTTGAACGCGTGCCGGGCGCTTGTCGGATGCGTTCCCAGTTCGCCGACGCCGCCGCCTCCGCCGCCGGTCGAACCGCCTCCGCCGCCGGTTGAGCCTCCGCCGCCGATGCCACCTGCTCCGCCGCCCCCGCCACCACCGCCGCCTCTCGCGCGTCCCCCGGTAACCCGCTGCGTTGTGCCGAACGTCAGGGGAAAGACGGTTCCTGCGGCACGCATCGCGCTCGCGCGCGCCCGCTGCGGTCTAGGCCGGGTAAACCGTGCCTACTCGGGCCGCGTCAGGAGGAGCAGGATCATCAGCCAGAGCAGGCGGGCCGGCTCACGTCACCCGCGTGGCACGCGCGTGAACGTCGTCGTCAGCCGCGGCCGCCGCTAAAACCGCTCGCGTGTGGTAGAAAGCTCGCGTCGCGGCGGGGAGCCCGCGCGCCTTTCTCCATGACCGACTTCATCACTGACCATCCCGTCCTGATCGCGCTCGTCTGTTCGGGCGTCGCGATCGTCTACGGCGTTCTCCAGACGCTCTGGCTCCTCCGGCTCCCGGCCGGAACCGAGCGGATGCAGGCGATCGCCAAGGCCATCCAGGAGGGCGCGTCCGCCTACCTTCGCCGCCAGTACACGACGATCGGGTTCGTCGCGATCGTCCTCTTCCTGATCATCGGCTTCTGGAACGACCTCGGCTGGGGGACGGCGTTCGGCTTCCTGATCGGCGCCGTCTTCTCGGCGGCCGCCGGCTTCATCGGGATGAACGTCGCGGTCCGCGCGAACGTCCGGACCGCCGAGGCAGCGAAGCAGGGTGTCGCGCCGGCGCTGCGTGTCGCATTCTCCGCGGGATCGGTCACCGGCCTGCTCGTCGTCGGGCTCGGCCTGCTCGGCGTCGCCGGCTACTACGGAGTCCTCATCGAGTGGTTCGACCAGGGCCAGGACGGCGCGACCCAGCACCTCATCGGTCTTGCCTTCGGAGGCTCGCTGATCTCGGTTTTCGCCCGCCTCGGCGGCGGGATCTACACGAAGGCCGCCGACGTCGGCGCCGACCTCGTCGGCAAGGTCGAGGCCGGGATCCCCGAGGACGACCCGCGCAACCCGGCTGTGATCGCGGACAACGTGGGCGACAACGTCGGCGACTGCGCCGGCATGGCCGCCGACCTCTTCGAGACCTACGCGGTCACGCTCGTCGCCGTCATGTTCCTCGGCGCCGTCAACTTCCCGGCCACCGAGATCGTCCACTATCCGCTCGTCATCGGCGCCGTCGCGATCCTCGCCTCCGTCGCCGGGACGTTCTTCGCGCGCATCGGCCGCGGCGGCTCGATCATGGCGGCGCTCTACAAGGCGGTCATCGCGTCGACGGTGATCTCGGCGCTGCTCTTCATCCCGGTCACCGCCGCCTTCGACGGCGACGCCTTCACCTTCTGGGAGCTCTACGGCGCCACGCTGATCGGCCTCGCCATCACCTTCCTGCTCGTGGCGATCACCGAGTTCTACACGGGCACCCGCTGGGGCCCCGTCAAGGGGATCTCGCGCGCCTCGCTGACCGGCCACGCGACGAACATCATCGAAGGGCTCGCGATCGGGATGCAGGCGACGGCCCTGCCGGTGATCGTGATCGCTGCCGGGATCGTGGGCGCCTTCTCGATCGGCGACACCTCGACCGAGGGCCTCTTCTACATCGGGATCGCCGTCATGGCGCAGCTCTCGATGACCGGCCTGATCGTCGCGCTCGACGCCTACGGCCCGGTCACGGACAACGCCGGCGGCATCGCCGAGATGGCCGAGCTGGACGAGTCCGTCCGTGCCGTCACCGACCCGCTCGACGCCGTCGGCAACACGACCAAGGCGGTCACGAAGGGCTACGCGATCGGGTCCGCCGGCCTCGCCGCGCTGATCCTCTTCGACGGGTTCACGACCGAGCTCAGCGACGAGGGCCTGACGGACATCCGCTTCGAGCTCGGCGACGCCTGGGTGATCGCCGGCCTCTTCATCGGCGGCCTGATGCCGTTCCTCTTCTCGTCGCTCGCGATGCAGGCGGTGGGCCGCGTGGGCGGCCAGGTCGTGGAGGAGGTGCGCCGCCAGTTCCGCGAGATCCCGGGGATCCTCGAGGGCACCGGCCGGCCGGACTACAGCCGCGCCGTCAACATCGTCACCGGCTCGGCGATCAAGAACATGATGCTCCCGAGCCTGATCCCGGTCGCCTTCCCGATCGTCGTCGGGATCATCAGCGTCGAGATGCTCGGCGGCCTCCTGATCGGGACGATCGTCACTGGCATCTTCCTCGCGATCGCGATGACCTCCGGCGGCGGCGCGTGGGACAACGCGAAGAAGCTGATCGAGGACGGCCAGTACGGCGGCAAGGGCTCCGACGCCCACGCCGCCGCGGTCACCGGCGACACCGTCGGCGACCCCTACAAGGACACCGCCGGCCCCGCGATCAACCCGATGATCAAGATCACGAACATCGTCGCGATCCTGATCATCCCGCTGATCGTCTCGCATTCACGGCTAAGGCCTAGTCCCTTCGAGACACCACGAGTGTCAGACACTCGTCATGTCCGCGCGGGACGGGTCAGATCCGCCAGTAGTGGCGGCTGAGGAGCACGGCGACGGGGATGATCTCCAGCCGGCCGAGCCACATGAGGAGGATCATCGCCAGCTTGGAGAAGTCGCTGAACGGGTCGAACGACCCCATCGGCCCGGCGAAGCCGAACCCCGGCCCGACGTTTCCGAGCGTCGTCGCCGACGCCGCGACCGCGTCGAGAAGCCGCAGATCGAGGTCGATGCGCGCGGCATCTCCGACGAGGAAGAACGTCCCGAGCGCGAAGACGCCGATGTAGAGCAGGACGAAGCTCAGGATCGCCCGCAGGATCCGCTCGTCGACCGGTGTGCCGTTCAGCCGCACGCGGCTCACGATCTCCGGGTGGACGGTCTGGTCGAGCTCGCGGCGCAGGATCCGACCGATCAGCAGGTGGCGGACGACCTTGACCGAGCCGGCGGTCGAGCCCTGCCGAGCCTCCGAAGAACATGGCCGCGACGAGCGTCACGGCGGCGAAGGTCGTCCAGAGGTTGAAATCGGCGCTCGCGGCGCCGGTCGTCGTCATCATCGAGACGAACTGGAAGACCGAGGCTCTGATCGCCTCCTCGCCCTTGGCGATTCCCTCGGTCCAGAGCTCGAGGGTGAGGACGAGCGAGCCGAGCAGAAGCAGCGTGACGTAGAGACGGAACTCCTCGTCGCGCACGAGCGGCCTCGGATCCGCCCGGACGAACAGGCGGTAGAGCAGCGCGAAGTTCGCGCCGGCGATCGCCATGAACCCGGCGATGACCCATTGGGACGCCGGGGCGAAGGTCTCGACTCCCCGGGCCTCGGTGGAGAAGCCGCCGGTCGGGAGCGTCGAGAAGGCGTGGGCGAGGCGCCTCGAAGAGGCTCATCGCGTCGTCGATCCCCGTCCAGCCGAACACGCTGAGGATCAGCACCATCGCGACCGTCAGCCCGACGTAGAGCGCCCAGAGCCGCCGCGCGGTTCCGCGGATCCGGGCCGTCATCTGCTCGAACTCGGGCCCCGGGAGCTCGTGCTCGAGGAGCTGCCGCCCGCCGACCCGCAGGCGCGGGAGCACGGCGAGCGCGAGCACGATGATCCCCATGCCGCCGAGCCACTGCGTCAGCTGCCGCCAGATCAGCAGCGAGTCGGGCATCGCCTCGATGTCGGTGAGGACCGTGGCGCCGGTCGTCGTGAACCCGGACATCGCCTCGAAGTACGCGTCGATCGGGCTCGAGATCTGATCCTCGCCTGAGAGGACGTACGGGAGAGCGCCCAGGGCGGCGGCTACGAGCCAGGTCAGCGAGACGACGAGGAATCCCTCCCGGACGCCGACGGAGTCCTTCCCGACGGTCAGCCGCTCGACGGCCCAACCGGACACGCCGCCGACCAGGCCGGCGACGAGGAACGGCCAGACGGGCTCGGAGTAGGCGAGCGCGAACGGGACCGGGAAGAGCGTCGCGAGGCTCAGGTACTTGAGCAGCGCCCCGACGAGGTTCAGGCTGGCGAGAACGTCGACGCCGAGCGCACCCCGGCCGGCCGCCGCGGGGCTCAAAGCGTCCGCTCGACCTCGGACACGCGGCTCGACGGCGTGAAGAGGATCGCGCGGTCGCCTGCCTCCAGCACGTCGTCGCCGTGCGGGAACAGCGCCTGGCCGTCACGCACGACTGCGCCGATCAGCGAGCCGGTCATGGGCAGGTCGCGGAACCGCTTGCCTGCGAGCTTGCTCTCGCTTCGCACGGTGATGTCGAGCACCTCGAAGCGGTCCTGGTCGAGCATCGCGACCTGCATCGTCCTCGGGTCGCGCGCGAACCGGACGATCTCCTCCGCAGTCAGGAGCCGGGGGTTGATCGCGACGTCCACGCCGGCCCGCTCGAAGACCTCCATGGAGACGTTGTCGTGGACGACGGCGATCGTGAGGCCGACTCCGTGGAGCTTCGCGAGCGTGGCCGCGTAGTAGTTCTTCGCGTCGTCCCGCATCGCGAAGACGGCCGCCCCCGACCTGCCGATGTGCTCGCGCTCCAGGAACTCAGGATCGATCCCAGCCGCGTGGAAAACGCGCGCCTCCGGCAGGAGCTCCGAGACGACCTGCGCGCGACGGAGGTCGCTCTCGATCAGGCGAACCCGGATCCCCTGGTGGATCAGTGCGCGGGCGGTCGCCGTCCCGATCCGGCCGCAGCCGAAGATGACGATGTCGTCGATCGTCCTTCGCGCCGGCGTGAGCAGCCGGCTCCACTCCTTGGCAGCCTCCGGAGAGCCGATCACGACGATCCTGTCGCCGGGCCGGATCGTCTCCTCTCCGCGGGGCATGGCGATCTCCTCGTCCCGGATGATGCTCGCGACCTTCGAGTCGGCCGGGAGCACGGCGTCCTTCAGCGCGGGGCCGACGACCTGTTCGAAGCGCTCGTCGGCGGCGACCGGCTTCTCGACGTCGAACTCGACGATCTGCACCTGTCCGTCCGCGAAGACGTCGGTCTGGCGCGCCGCCGGAACGCCGATCGTCTGCGACACCGCGAGCGCCGTCTCGCGCTCCGACGAGACGACCCAGTCCACGTCGAGCTGGCGCTCCCGCCAGACGTCGAGGTACTCCTCGTTCCCGGTCCGGACGATCGTGCGCGCGTCCGGCGCGAGCCTCCGCGCGAACATCGAGACGATGACGTTGACCTCGTCGCGCGAGGTGCACGCGATCACGAGCGCCGCGTCTTTCGAGCCCCGCCTCCTCGAGCACTCTCCGGCTGGCGCCGTCCGCCTCGACGGTCCCCACGTCGTACCGGCTGCCGAGCGCCTCGAGCCGGCCCGCGTCCATGTCGATCACCGTCAGCTCGTGCTCGTCGTGGAGCGCCTCCACGATCGTGGAGCCCACCTGCCCCGCGCCGATGATGAAGATCCTCATCGCCAGGCCGAGGCTAACGCCGCCGCCAGCCGGATCGCAGGCGTAGGGTGCGCCGGTGCCGCGGCGGAGGCGACGGCAGCAGGGTCTCGAGCGGGTGCTCGGCACGCCGGCGCTCTTCGCAACCGCCTACGGCAACGTCGGCTCCTCGATCTACTACGCGCTCGGCGTCACGGCGGCGTTCGCGCTCGGGCTGACGCCGCTCGTCTTCGTCGTCGCCGGGCTGATCTTCGCCGCGACCTCGGCGACCTACGCGGAGGGAACCGTCCGCTACCCGGAGGCCGGCGGCTCGTCGAGCTTCGCCCGCCACGCGTTCAACGAGCTCGCCAGCTTCGGCGCCGCCTGGGCGCAGATGCTCGTCTACGTCGCGACCGTCGCGATCTCGGCGTTCTTCGTCCCGCACTACCTGTCCGTCTTCTGGGAGCCGCTGCGCGAGAACCCGTGGGACATCGTCGTCGGCGCGATCGTCGTCGCCCTCCTGGTCGGGATCAACATCGTCGGCGTTCAGCGAGGCCGCGAGCCTGAACGTGCTCCTCGCCGTCGTCGACTTCGCGACGCAGGCGCTGCTCGTCGGCATCTGGCTTCTTCCTCGTCTTCGACGTCGGACACGCTCACGTCGAACGTCGAGCTGGGCGTCGCCCCGACCTGGGACCAGTTCTTCATCGCGATCCCGATCGCGATGCTCGCGTACACCGGCGTCGAGACGGTCTCCAACCTGGCGGAGGAGGTGCGCGACCCGCCGCGCAACGTCCCGAACGCGTACAAGCTGATCGCCGCTCGCCGTCTTCGCCATCTACTTCACGCTGCCCGGTGATCGCGCTCTCGGCGCTTCCGGTTTCGAGCAGGACGGCGGAGTTCCTGACGCTGCTCGGCCTGCCCCGGAGGAGGGGGGCTACCACGAACGACCCGGTGCTCGGCGTCGTCGAGAACCTCGGGCTCGAACAGGGCGCGCTGCTCGACGGGCTGGAGATCTACGTCGGCATCCTCGCCGCGACGATCCTGTTCATCGCGACGAATGCCGGCGTGATCGGCGCGTCGCGGATCACGTACTCGATGTCGACGTACCGGCAGCTGCCGCTCGGTCTTCCGGCGCCTGCACCCGCGGTTCAAGACGCCGTGGATCGCGCTCGCTCGTCTTCGCCGGCGTTGATCCCGATCCTGACGCTGCTCCCGGGCGAGACGGACTTCCTCGGGACGATGTACTCGTTCGGCGCGACGCTCTCGTTCACGGTCGCGCACGCCTCGATCGTCGCCCTCCGCTACCGGCGGCGGGACGAGGAGCTCGTGTACCGCGCCCGGCCCAACCTGCGCCTGCGCGGCGTCGACTGGCCGCTCTTCGCGATCGTCGGCGGGCTCGGCACGCTGCCGCCTGGCTGGTCATCGTCGTCCAGGAGGAAGCACGCGCTGGGCCGGGATCGGCTGGCTCGCGCTTGGATTCGTCGGCTATGCGATCTACCGCCGGCAGTTGCTGAAGGTGCCGCTGACAGCGACCGTGCGCGCCCCGGTGATGGTGCTCGGCCCGTCACTGACGGTCGAGTACCGGACGATCGTCGTGCCGGTCGTGCGCACCGCCGAGTCCGAGGAGGCGCTCGTCGCGGCCGCCCGGCTCGCGGCCGAGCGAGGCTCCCGCGTCGCCGTCGTCCACGTCATCGAGGTGCCGCTCGACCTGCCGCTCGACGTGCAGCTGCCGGACGCGGAGGCGGAGGCGGACGAGATCCTCGACCAGTCGACGGCGCTCGTCGAGAGCTACGGCATCCGCGCCGTCGGCCGTCTGCTCCGAGCGCGCGCCGCGGGGCCGGAGATCGTCGCCGAGGCGGACCGCCGGAACGCGGAGCTCGTCATTCTCGGCGCGCCGCGACCGCAGGGTCGCGCGCGGCCGGATCTTCGGCCGCACCGTCGACTACGTGCTCAAGCACAGCCCCTCGCGAGTGCTGATCGCCGCGGGCCGCCGGGCCGCATGACCGTCGCGCTCGCCTGGGTGATGATCGCGCTGGGTGTGGCCGTCGTCGTCCGGACGCTCGCGGCGGGCGTCGGCGGAGGGCTCGGGCTCGTCCTCGGCGTGCTCCTCGTCCTCGCGGGAGGCCTGCGGCTGTACCTTCACCGGGCGAGAGGCCTGTAGTGGCGAAGAAGCTCCCCGGGCTGCAGCGTGTCCTCGACGTCCCGTCGCTCGCCGCCGTGGCCTACGGCGAGATCGCCTCCTCGCTCTACTTCGCGCTCGGCGTGATCGCGCTCTACGCGCTCGGCTTCACGCCGTGGGTGCTGCTCGCCGTCGGCCTGCTCTTCCTCGTCGTCGCCCTCTCCTACGCAGAGGGGACGACCGCGATCCCGGAGCCGGGAGGCGCCGCCACCTTCGTCCGCCGCGCCTTCAACGACCCGGCGGGATTCCTCACCGGGTGGGCGCTGATCCTCGACTACCTGATCGTGATGGCGCTGGCCGGGCTCTTCGTCCCGCACTACCTGGGCCACGCGATCGGCTGGGAGGGCCTGACGGACGAGCCCTGGGACACCGTCGTCGGCGTGCTCGTGATCCTGACGGTCGGCGCGCTCCGGCTCGCTCCGCCGCACGAGCCTCTACCGCACGGCGATCCTGGTCGCCGGGCGTCGCGCTCGCCTCGCACCTGCTGCTCGTCGGCCTCGGGTTCGCCTTCCTCTTCTCGACGGATGCGCTGTCCGTCGGCGTCGACCTCGGAACCGCGCCCACCTGGAGCGACATCGCGTTCGCGCTGCCGCTCGCGATGCTCGCGTACACCGGCCTCGAGACGGTGGCCAACCTCGCGGCGGAGACGCGCGAGCCCGGGACGGACGCTGCCGCGCAGCCTCTTCGTCGGGATCGGCCTCGTCGTCGCCGTCTCCGTCGCGATCGGCCTTGTCGGCATCTCGGCGTTCCCGGGCGGGACCGGCCTCGGGACGGAATGGCTCCGCGCGCCGCTGATGGGGATCACCGCCGCGCTCGACGCGGAGCTCCCGGCCGCGCTCGGCGACGCCGTCCGGATCATGGTCGGCCTGACCGGCGTGCTCGTCCTGCTCGTCGCCGTCACGACGTCCATCTCCGGCGCCGGGCGGCTCGCGTACTCGATGGGCCAGCGGCAGATGCTCCCGCATGCGTTCGGGAAGCTGAACCGCCGGACGCTGATCGCGCCGGTCTCGATCGTGAGCTCGACGCTGATCGCGGCGACGCTGCTCGTGATCGGGCACTTCATCCCGACCGAGGCGGTGCGGTTCCTCGCCGGCCTCTTCAGCTTCGGCGTCCTGCTGGCGTTCACGGCCGCCCAGCTCGCCGTCATCCGGCTTCGCTTCACCGAGCCGGACCTCGACCGGCCCTTCCGGGCTCCCGGCAACGTCCGGATCCGCGGAGCGGACGTGCCCATCGCGGCCCTCGTCGGAGCGCCGCTCACGTTCGCGATCTGGATCTTCTCGATGGCGACGCACGACGCGACGCGCATCGCCGGGCCTGCCTGGCTGCTCGTCGGCGCCCTCGTCTACGTCGGGACCCGGTGGTCGCGCCACAAGACGATCCTCGGCCGCGTCCTGCCGGCCGATCCCGACCTCGTCCCGGAGGTCGAGGGCGTCTACGAGCGGATCCTCGTCCCGATGAAGCTCGGCCTCATCGGCGAGGAGGTGCTCGCGACCGCGATCCGGCTCGCGGAGGAACGCGGCGCTGCGCTCTACGCGATCCACGTCGTCTGGGTCCCGATGGACAAGCCGATCGACGCGCCGATGCACGACGCGGAGGAGCGCGCGGAGGCGTCGCTCGCCGAGGCCAAGCTGCTCGCCTCCGAGCACGACGTCGAGGTCGAGACCGAGGTCGTCCGCTCGCGCGCGATCGGCGAGGCGATCGTCGAGAGGGCGACGACCCACGCGGTCGATCTCATCGTCATGGGCTCGGCGCCCCGCTGGCGGCGCCAGTCCCGGTTCTTCAGCCCGACCGTCGACTACGTCCTGCGCCACGCGCCCTGCGAGGTGATGGTGATCGCGTACCCGCAGGGCGTGCTCGAGGAGGAGGAGGCGGGCGCACTCCTCGGCTAACCTCCGACCGTGAAAGTGATCGTCGTCGGCTGCGGCCGTGTGGGATCGGCGGTGGCACTGGAGCTCGACCGGACCGGTTGGGAGGTCACGGCGATCGACGAGAACGAGGACGCGCTCCAGCGCCTCGGAGAGCACTGGTCCGGCGGGTTCGTCGTCGGCCACGGCATGGACGTGGACGTCCTCCGTGAGGCGGGGATCGAGGACGCCGACGCCGTCGTCGTCGCAACGAACGGCGACAACACGAACCTCGTCGTCGGCCAGATCGCGCAGAAGCAGTTCGACATCCAGACGACGATCGTCCGGGTGCTCGACCCAGCGCGGGCGAAGGTCTACGCCTCGCTCGGGCTGCGGACGATCTGCCCGACCTCGACCGCGATCGACTTCCTGACCGAGGCGGTGCGGAAGTCCGCCGAGTCGGCTGAGCCGGTGGAGGCTCCGGGCTAGGTGTACATCCTCATCGCCGGCGGCGGCAAGGTCGGCGCCAACCTGACGAAGAGCGTCCTCGACCTCGGGCACGAGGTGACGCTGATCGAGCAGCGGCGCGACCGCTTCGAGCGCCTCGAGGAGGAGTTCGAGCATCGTGCACAGCTCGGTGACGCCACCGAGCTCTTCGTGCTGGAGCGGGCCGGAATCGCACGGCCGCCCGACCTCGTGGTCGCGGTCACCGGCGACGACGAGGACAACATCGTCATCTGCCAGATGGCGCGCGAGCACTACGGCGTCGAGAAGGTCATCGCGCGCGTCAACGACCCGCGCAACCAGCCGCTCTTCGAGCTGACCGGGATCTCGCCGACCGTCTCGGCGACCTCGATCATCCTCGCGATGATCGAGCACGAGGTGCCCGAGCACGGGCTGATCCACCTGCTCGAGCTCCGCAAGGAGAACCTCGAGATCGTCGAGGTGCAGCTCGACGCCGACTCCCCGTCCGTCGGCAAGCAGGTGTCGCGGATCCAGCTGCCCGCAGGCTCGCGGCTGATCACGGTCATGCGGGACGGGCACGCCCAGATGGCCGAGGGCGAGACCGAGCTCCGGGCGGGCGACCAGGTCCTGGCCGTGCTCGAACCCGGCAAGGAGGAAGAACTGCGCAAGGTCTTGCTGCGTAAGGGGGGTTGATGAGGGGTTTCTGGACACTTGGGGTGCTGGCTGCCCTGGCACTCGCTGGGTGCGGCGGTGGATCCTCCGAGGCCGAGGAGCCGGCGGCGCCGGCCGGGTACCGGTTCGTGCAGGTCGCATCCGGCTTCGAGTCGCCCGTGCACGTGACCGCGCCCCGAAACCAGCGCGGCCGCCTCTACGTCGTCGAGCAGGAGGGCCGGATCCGGATCGTCCAGAACGGCCGGATCACCGGCACGCTGCTCGACATCCGCTCACAGGTCCAGTGCTGCGGCGAGCAGGGCCTCCTCTCCGTCGCCTTCCACCCGCGCTACGCGAGAAACGGCAAGTACTACGTCAACTACACGGACAATCGCGGCGACACGCGGGTCGTCGAGTACCGCGGAAAGCGGCGGCTCCGCCAGCGTCTTCTTCGTCGCGCAGCCGTACTCGAACCACAACGGCGGCCAGAGCGCGTTCGGCCCCGACGGGCTGCCTCTACGTCGGCATCCGGCGACGGCGGCGCGGGCGGCGATCCCGAGAACCGCGCCCAGAACCTCGGCTCGCGACTCGGCAAGACTGCTCGCGGTCAACGTCGACCGCCGCGCACCGCGGCCGCAGATCGTCGGCTACGGCCTGCGGAACCCCTGGCGCTTCTCGTTCGACCGGCGGACCGGCGACCTCTACATCGGCGACGTCGGCCAGAACTCGTGGGAGGAAGTGAACTTCACTCGCCGCCGCAGCCCCGGGGTCGAGAACTACGGCTGGGACGTCTACGAGGGCCGCGCGCGCTTCGAGAACAAGCAGCCGAGCGGGAACGGGCGGCTGGTCTTCCCCGTCGTCGTCTATCCGCTTGGCGGCGGCCACTGCGCGGTCAGCGGCGGCTTCGTCTATCGCGGGTCGGCAGTGCCCTCGGCGGCCGGCCGGTACTTCTACGGCGACAACTGCTCAGGGACCGTGTGGAGCTTCCCGGCGGGGCGCGCGCGGAGCGTCAGGCGCGAGCCGTTCACCCTCGGCGGCGCTCTCGTCGTTCGGCGAGGACGCCGCGGGCGAGCTCTACGCCGTCACGCTCAACGGCCGCCTCTACCAGCTGCGCTCGAGCTAGCCGGCGCGACGGCGCCGCTGAACCTGCGGCCCCGACTGGCCCAACGCCGCGTACGCGAGCGTCTGCAGCGACTCGTTGAGCAGCGCGAGCTCGCGGACGACCGGCGCGAGGTTGTCGCCGCTGTCGAGGCGGCGGTTCAGCCCGTGCACCTCGGCGGTCAGCCGGTCGAGGCGCTCGAGCAGCGCGTCCAGCTGGCGGTCGCCGACGTCCTTGGGTGCGTCCACGACCCGAAATCTACCCAGGACGACCGGATGGATCGCGGGTCCAGCGCCTGGATGCGAGGAGCACACCGACCAGGACCCCGACCGCGTCGATTGCCACGTCCACGGGAGAGCCCAGGCGTCCCTCGACGAACGACTGGTGGATCTCGTCCGAGATCGCGTAGGCGATGCCGAGCACGGCGGCCCAGCCCGGCCGGCCGAGGGCGCGGACCAACAGCGCGGCGAGGATCGCGAACTCGGCCGCGTGCGCGATCTTCCGCAGGACGAGATCCGCGCCCCCGAGGCCGGTCCCGAGGTCGGAAACCGACGAGAGGCTGAAGATCAGCGCCGCCCAGGCGACGACCGGAAGCCAGAGGGAGAGCAGCCGCCGCACGGCGCGTCATACTAGGGCCGACAACCAAAGGCGAGCGGAGAGGGAACCCGGTGCGAGTCCGGGACGGTCCCGCCGCTGTGAGGGGAGACGCTCCCGCGCCGAACTGCCACTGGCCCGCGGGCCGGGAAGGCGGCGAGGGAGGGCGCCCCGAGTCAGAAGACCTGCCGCTCGCCGGCACTCAGAACCCCTCGCGGAAGGAGGATTCGTGCGTAAGACCCTCATTGCCCTCGCGGCGCTCGTCACGCTCGCCGCGCTCCTCGTCCCCTCGGCCCTCGCGGCCTCGGTCTCGGTCCGGGTCGAAGGCAGGACCCTCTCGATCTTCGGCTCGCTCGAGACCCGGTTCGAGGCCGGTGCGAACGCCATGCAGGCGCTGGACGTCGCCAGCCTGCGCGGCGAGTTCTACTACCACGTCAGCACGACGTCGTTCGGGCCGTACGTCGACCAGATCGGCCGTCACCCGGCCGGCGGCACCAACGGGTGGGTGTTCAAGGTCAACGGCGCCTCGCCGCCCGTCGGAGCCGACCAGGTCCAGCTCAACGACGGTGACCGCGTCCTCTGGTACTGGGCGACGTTCGGGCCGACGGGCGGGCCGCCGACGCTGCACCTGACCCGCACGGGCCGCAACTGCTACCGCGTCGTCTCGGAGAACGACCAGGGCACCGACCGGGCCGCGGCGGGAGCCCTGCTGCACGTGAACGGCCGGCGGGTTCGCACGCGCGCGGGCCGCGCCTGCGTCGGCAAGCACACCGGCACCGTGCGGGCGACGCTCGCAGGCGCCGTCCGCTCGAACGCGCTGAGGTAGATGCTCGCGCCGGCTCGCACTCCTCCTCGCCGCTGCATGCCTGCTCGCAGGGTGCGGGGAGGAGGCGGCCGGCGAGGGCTCGGCGCAGCTCTGGATCACCCGTGACCGCGGCTCCGACGTCGTTCTCTCGACATCGGTCCCCGCGGGGATCTCCGCGCTCGAGGCCTTGCGGCGCAAGGCCGACGTCGAGACGCGCTACGGCGGCAGGTTCGTCCAGTCGATCGACGGGATCGAGGGCGACATCGGCCGGCAGCGCGACTGGTTCTACTTCGTGAACGGCTACGAGGCCGACCTCAGCGCCGCGGACTACGAGCTCCACGACGGCGACGTCCTCTGGTGGGACCACCGCTCGTGGGAGGGACAGCTGCGCGAGCCGGTCGTCGTCGGCGCCTTCCCCGAGCCGTTCCTGCACGGGTGGGAGGGCAAGCAGAGGCCCGCGGTGGTTCTCGGCCCTCCGGGAGAGGTGTCCGAGCGGATCGCGGAGCTCGTCGGCGGCGTGGTCAACCACTCGGGCGAAGGCGCGAACGAGCTCGTGCTGGTGCCGGGGTCGGGGTTCCGCGCCCGGCTCGAGGGCTCGCCTGGAGATCCTGTCGTGTTCGAGCTCGGGCTGAAGGACGCGGAGCGTCTGCTCGAAGACCCAACGATCGCGCGCTACCGGTACGAGGGCCTGCCGTGAGCCCGGTCCCCGCTGCCGCGCTGCTCGCCGCCCTCGCGGCCGCGGCGCTGCTCGCCGACCGGACGATCTCGGTCGCGGTCATCGCCGCCGTTCTCCTGCTCCTCTGCCTTCGCGCGCCGCGTAGCCGCCGCTGGCCGTATCTCGTCGGGACGCTCGGCTCCGGCCTGGTGCTCTTCCTCTTCAGCCCGCTCGTCGCCCGGTACGGCGGCGTCGTCTACTGGGAGGGCCCGGAGGTTCCCGTGATCGGGCAGCTGGACGTCACGAGCGAGGAGCTCTCCGAGGCGCTCTTCCAGAGCCTGCGGCTCGTCGCCGTCGGGCTTGCGTTCGCCGCGTACGTGCTGCTCCTCGACCTCGACCGGCTGTTGCTCGCCGGCGGAAGACTGCGCCGATCGGTGCTCGCCGTCGCCCTCGCGACCCGCCTGATGCCCACGCTCGAGCGCGACGCCGCCGGCTACGTGGAAGCCCTTCGGGGCCGTGGCCTGGCGGTGGAGGGGATCCGCGGCCGCGCTCGGCTGCTCTCGCCGCTCGTCGCCGGCTCGCTCGAGCGGTCGCTGAACCTCGCCGAGTCGATGGAGGCGCGGGGCTTCGGGCGACCCGGCCGCACGCGCGCGCCTTCTCCGGCGTGGAGCACGCTCGACCGGCTGGCGATCGTGGGGGCCGTTCTGGTCGTCGTCGCGGGAGCGCTGTGGCTCTAGCGCGAGTCGAGCGGCTGACCTACCACTACCCGGGCGACGACCGGCCCGCGCTTCGCCGACGTCTCGATGGAGGTGCAGCCGGGCGAGCTCGTGTGCCTGCTCGGGCGGTCCGGCTCGGGGAAGTCGACGCTGCTGCGCGCGCTCGCCGGCCTGGTGCCGCACTTCCACGGCGGCCGGTTCACCGGCCGGGTCGAGATCGACGGCCGGGACACGCGGGGGACCCGGCCCAGCGACCTGGCCGGAACGGTCGCGAGCGTCTTCCAGGATCCCGAGGACCAGGTCGTGATGACCGGCGTCGAGCACGAGGTCGCAGTTCGGGCTCGAGAACCTCGGCGTGCCGCCGCTGGAGATCTCTGTCCGCGTCCTGGAGGCGCTTCGGTCGCTGGGCGCGGATCACCTCGCGGGCCGGAGGACGCACGAGCTCTCGGCGGGCGAGCTCCAGCGAGTTTGTGTTGCATCGTCACTTGCTCTCCGTCCTCGGTTGCTGCTCCTCGACGAGCCGACGTCGCAGCTCGATCCCGAGGCCGCGGAGGCGCTGCTCGACCTCGCTACGACGCTTGGTTGTGCGGTGGTGATCTCCGAGCAGCGGCCGGCGCTTCCGCTGGAGCGCTGCGACCGGGTCGTCTTCGTCGAGGACGGGAGGATCGTGATCGATGCAACACGAGCCGAGGCGTTGCGCTGGCTGGCGCGCGAGCATCCGGCCTTTCTGGCGCACGAGCCGGGCGTCGCCGAACAGGCCGGCGCCGGCGAGGTCGTGTGCGAGATCCGAGGCGCCGCCTATGCCTACGGCGACCGGATCGTGCCGGTGCCGGATCTCCGGCTGGGCCGCGGCGAGGTCGTCGCGCTGCTGGGCCCGAACGGCTCCGGAAAGACCACGCGTCGCCAAGCTCGCATCCGGCCTGCTCGAGCCGTCGAGCGGCACCGTCCGCCGCCTGGGCCGCGCGTCCTACCTCAGCCAGGATCCGGGCCGCTACGTCGTCGCCGAGCGGGTGGACGAGGAGGTCGCGCTCGGAGTCGGCGGGGATCTCGAGCGGACGCGTCGCGCGCTCGCGCTCGTCGACCTGGCCGGCTTCGATGCCCGGCATCCGCGCGACCTCTCGAGCGGCGAGCGCGAGCGGCTCGGGCTCGCGGCGGTGCTCGTCACCGAGCCCGACCTGCTCGTCCTCGACGAGCCGACCCGCGGGATGGACCCGGAGCGGAAGCTCGAGCTCGCTGCGCTCCTGCGCGCGCAGGCCGCCGGTCGCGCGACGCTCGTCGTCACTCACGACCTCGCCTTCGCGGCGGACGTCGCCGACAGGGTCGTCAGCACTGAGCCCGCGCGGGAGGCCGTCCCTGCATAGGCCCGTCTTCGTGGGGATCGCCGCGCTGGCCTTCGCCGCCGGAGCATGGGCCACGCTGTCGCCGGGCGACGCCGGCCTGGCCCTCCTGCTCGTCGCAGGCGCTCTCATCCTCCTCGGGTTCGTCTGGCTGGAGTCCGGGACCGGCTCGGCGAAGGAGATCGCGCTCGTCGCCGTCCTCGCCGGTGCCGGCGCGGCCGGGCGGGTGCTCTTCGTCGCCGTGCCGGGCGTCCAGCCGCTCACGGTCGTGGCCGTCGCGTCTGGCGCCGCCCTGGGCGCCCGGATCGGGTTCGCGGTCGGCGCCGTCGGCGCGCTCGTCTCGAACTTCTATCTCGGCCAGGGCGTCTGGACGCCGTGGCAGATGCTCGCCTGGGGCGGCTGCGGCGTCGCCGGCGCGCTCGCCTCCCGCCTGATCCGGAACCGCTGGGCGTTCGCAACGCTCTGCTTCGCGCTCGGCTTCGCGTTCAGCGCCGCGATGGACCTCTGGTACTGGTACACGTTCTGGCCTCACACCTGGGAGGCCCTGACGCTCGTCTACGCGCGGGGCGTCTGGTTCAGCGCGGCGCACGCGCTCGGCAACGTCGTCTTCGCGCTGATCATCGGGCCCGAGCTGCGCCGGCTCCTCGAGCGGTACGGCCGACGGCTGCGCGTGGAGGTCGCGTGGGCCTGAAGCTCGCTGCGATCGCCTCCTCGGCGCTCGCACTCGCCGCGGCGCGCGCCGCCCGACTACGTCGCGTCGCGGCAGCAGCCGGACGGCGGCTTCGCCGAGCCCGGCGCGCGCTCGGATCCGGCCTTGACGGCTTGGGCCGTCCTCGGCTTGAAGACAGCCGGACGCACTCCGGAGCGCGCTGCCGCGTACCTCCGGGACGCGCCGGTCGCGGACACGACGGACGTCGCGTTGCGCGTCATGGCCCTGCGCGCCCTCGGGGAGAGCCCGGAGCCGTTCCTCACCCGGCTCGGTCGCCAGCGTCGCAAGGACGGTCGCATCGGCTCGCTCGTCAACTCGACGATCTGGGGCGTCCTCGCGCTCCCGCGAGGCGAAGCCGCGGGCCGTCCGCTACCTGCTCCGGCGCCAGCGCCGATCCGGCGGCTGGTCGTGGGCTCCGAACGGCGCGCCGGACTCGAACGACACCGCCGCGGCGATCCAGGCCCTCCGCTGGAGCGGCGTCCGCGGCCGGCCGATCCGGCGTGGACTGGCGTTCATCCGCAGCCTCACGGCTCGAAACGGCGGCGTTCGGCTGGTCGCCGGGCGGGAGCCGGACGCCCAGTCGACGGCGTGGGCGATCCAGGCGTACCTCGCGGCCGGCGTGAAGCCTCCGGCAGCCGCCTTCGGGTTTCTCGCGTCGCTCCGCCGGCCGGACGGGAGCTACCGCTACAGCAGGCGTTACGCGGTCACGCCGGCGATCGTCACCGCGCAGGTGCTCCCGGCCCTCAGCCGGAAGCCGTTTCCGCTGCGCTGACCCAGTCCGGCTCGGGCCGCCACAGCCGTCCTTCGGCGACGAGCTCGTCGACGAGCGTCTTGCGGTACAGCCAGCTCCAGCTGAACCAGCGAGAGACCTGGCGCTCGGGGGTCACGACGGCGGCTCGAACCGCCGCAACGGTCAGATCCTCGAGGCCTCCGCGCGTCCGAGGGCTCGGTGTAGACCTGGTCCCAGCGGGCGAGCTCCGTCGTGTGCGGATGGGGCCCTTGGGCCGTCGCCGACACGGCGAGCGAGCGGCTGACGAGCGACGCCGCACCGCTCAAGCGGGCTCGTGATGGCCTTGAGCGCCTTCGACGACAGCCCCAGCTCCTCGCGGAGGTCCTCGACCTCGGAGGGCCCGGCCGTGTCGAGGTGGTCGAGCAGCAGCGCCCAGTCGTCCGCCTCGGAGTGCATCCGCTCGAGCTCGCTGCGAAGGATCGGGTCGAGCAGCGCGGCGACCTCCTCCGTGACGAGGATGTGCTTCCCGCGGTGGATCTTGAGCGCGTACGCGCCGTCCCGTCGGCGAGCTCGCCGAACCACGGCCACTTCGTCTCCGGCCACTGCCCGAAGCCGCGGCTCGCCGGCATGTACGGATCCTCGTGGCAGGCCTCGTAGAGGCTCGGCAGCGCCGACTGCTCGGTGCGGGTGAGCATCCCGCGGTCGTGGAGGAAGTCCTCCGCCTCGTCCAGCGTCTGGAGCGCGCGGTCCGGCGTCAGCCGCAGCTCGTAGGCCCGGCGCTCGAGGAGGTCGCCGAGCGTCTCCATCAGTCCGCGTCGAGGTCGCGAAGGAACGCTTTCGGCGGGGCGGGCGGCCGTCCCGCCCGACGTAGCCTTCCTTCGCACCGATGACGAGCATCACGAGCTCGTCCGGCCCCGGGTTCGTCACCCGGCGGGCAGTCGTCGACTCCACGTGCAGCATGCCGCCCGGCCCGAGCTCGATCCGGTCGTCCGGCAGGTCGAAGATCGCACGGCCCTTGTGGACGAAGTAGAGCTCGTCCTGCTCGTCGTGGTAGTGCGGGCGTCCGGTGACGCCGGGCTGAAGCACGAGCACGTTCGCGCCGAACGCGGTGATCCCGAGCTCTCGGCGGACCTTGCGGAAGGTCTCGTTGCCGAGCTCGTCGACCGAGGAGGCTGCCCAGCCCATCGCTTGACGCTACCACCGGGATTTCGACCCGAAGCCGGCACAGTCTCGTTTCCCATGCGTGCGCCGATCGCCGCTAGCGTCACGCACGGAGGGAGGCTCGCGGCCGGCCCCGGGGCAGACACGTCGATTCGAGCCGGGTCGGCGCCTCGCTAGCATCGACCGGCAATGGCCGTCGCCTCCCCGGACGCCTATCTCGCCGACCTGAACGCCGCCCAGCGCGACGCCGTGCTGCACACGGAGGGCCCGCTGCTGGTCGTCGCCGGCGCGGGCTCGGGCAAGACCCGCGTGCTCACCTACCGGGTCGCGCACCTGATCTCCGCGGTCGGCGTCCAGCCGAACGAGATCCTCGCGATCACGTTCACGAACAAGGCCGCGGGCGAGATGCGCTCGCGCCTGGAGGATCTCCTCCCGGAGGTCGCGCGCCGCATCTGGATCCTCACCTTCCACGCCGCCTGCGGCCGCATCCTCCGCCGCGAGGCGCCCAGGCTCGGCTACCGGACGAACTTCACGATCTACGACCAGGCCGACCAGGTTCGCCTGGTCAAGCAGTGCCTGGAGGAGCTCGAAAGAGACCCAAAACGGTTCGTCCCGCGCGGGATCCACGAGCAGATCTCGACCGCCAAGAACCAGCTGGTCGACCCCGCCGAGTACCGGAAGCGCGTCGAGTCCTTCTACGACCAGACGGTCGCCGACGCGTACGAGCTCTACCAGCGCCGGCTCTTCGCCGCGAACGCGGTCGACTTCGACGACCTCCTGATGCTCACCGTCCAGGTGCTCGAGCGCTTCCCCGAGGCGAAGGAGCGCTGGCAGAAGGCGTTCCGCTACGTCCTCGTCGACGAGTACCAGGACACGAACCACGCGCAGTACCGCCTGCTCCAGCTCCTGGCCGAGAAGCACCGGAACGTCTGCGTCGTCGGCGACCCGGACCAGTCGATCTACGCCTTCCGCGGAGCCGACATCCGCAACATCCTCGAGTTCGAGCGCGACTTCGGCGAGACCCGCGTCGTCCCCCTCGAGCAGAACTACCGCTCGACGAACACGATCCTCCGCGCGGCCAACAACGTGATCTCCCACAACACCGAGCGGAAGCCGAAGAACCTCTGGTCCGACCTCGGCGACGGCGAGCCCGTCCGCGTCCTCGAGGTCGAGGACGAGCACGCCGAGGCCCGCTGGGTCGCGTCCGAGATCGCCGGGCTCGTCGACGAGGGCGTGAACGGCGACGAGATCGCGGTCTTCTACCGGACGAACGCGCAGTCGCGGGTGCTGGAGGACGTGCTCGTCCGCAGCGAGATCCCCTACCAGGTGATCGGCGGCCCGCGCTTCTACGAGCGCGCCGAGGTCAAGGACGCGATCGCCTACCTCCAGGTGATCGACAACCCGTACGACGCCGTCAGCCTCCAGCGGATCGCCAACCGCCCGCGGCGCGGGATCGGCGACGCGTCGCTCGCCCGGCTCCAGACCTACGCCGACGCGCACGGCTTCTCGCTCTGGGAGGCGCTCGAGTTTCCCGAGGAGGCAGGGCTTGGCCCAGCGCAGGCGCGCGCCGCGACAGGGCTCCGCAACCTGCTCCTGTCTCTCCAGGCCGGCGCGCTCGACATGCCGGTGGACGAGCTCGTGGAGCGGACGCTGGAGCGCAGCGGCTACATGGACTCGCTCGAGGCCGAGCGGACGATCGAGGCGCAAGGGCGCATCGAGAACCTCCACGAGCTCATCGGCGTCGCGCAGGAGTACCAGGCGAGCGCGGAGAGCCCGACCCTCTCGACGTTCCTCCAGGAGATCTCGCTCTTCTCCGACCAGGACAGCCTCCGCGAGCAGCAGAGCCTCGTCACGCTGATGACGCTCCACAACGCGAAGGGCCTCGAGTTCAGGGCCGTGTTCATGATCGGGATGGAGGAGGGGATCTTCCCGCACTCGCGCTCGCTCGAGGAGAACTCGCTCGAGGAGGAGCGGCGCCTCGCCTACGTCGGCATGACGCGGGCGCGCGAGCGCCTCACGCTCACCCACGCTGCCGGCCGGTCGCTCTACGGGTCGCGGAACTACAACCTCCCGTCCCGCTTCCTCGACGAGCTGCCGCAGGAGGAGATCCACCGTGAGCGGCTTCGCCCGTCCTCGTGGTCGGGCTACGGCGCGCCGGTCGCGCGGATCCAGCCGCGCGGAGACAGTCCTGACCTCTCGACAGGCGACACGGTTCGCCACGGCACGCTCGGCGAGGGGATCGTCACCGCGGTCGAGCCGGGCGGCGTCGTCAGCGTCCGCTTCGCCGGAGAGGACACGGACCGGAGGCTCGTGCTCGACTACGCGCCGCTGGAGAGGATCGGATGAGCGTCGAGATCCGCACCGCGACCGCGGACGAGTTCCCCGAGGTGATCCGGCCGATCATGCACTACTTCGGGCGGACGCCCAGCGAAGAGTTCGCGGCGCGCTTCGGGCCGCTGATCCCGGCCGGACCGGATCCACGGCGCGTGGGAAGACGGCCGCGTTGTGGGCAGCGGCGGCGTCTTCCCCTTCGAGACCGGAATTCCGGGCGGCCTGATCCGGGCGGCCGGCGTGACGCTCGTAGGCGTCATGCCGACGCACCGCCGCCGGGGCATCTTCGGCGACCTGATGCGAGCACAGCTCGAGGACGTGCGCGAGCGCGGCGAGCCGATGGCGTACCTCTGGGCGTCGGAGGACACGCTCTACGGCCGGTTCGGCTACGGCATCGCGTCGTTCTCCGGCAGCATCGACCTCCCGCGGGACCGCATCGCGTACGCCGACCGGTTCGAGCCCACGGGCGAGGTGCGGCTCGTCGAGCCGGACGAGGCCGTCGAGCCCTTCTCGGAGATCCAGCGCGCGGCCGCGACGCAGCACCCGGGCATGTTCGTGCGGACGAAGGAGTGGTGGACGGTCCGGCGGCTCGCCGACCCGGATTGGGTGCGCGCCGCCGAGGGCGGCAGCGAGCAGGTCTGTGCGCTGCTCGAGCTCGACGGCAGGCCGGCGGCGTACGCGCTCTATCGGCTCCACTTCTCGGCCGACCGCGGGATCGCGGCCGGGTTTACGAACGTGATCGAGGCGGTCGGCGTCTCGCCGGAGGCGACCCGCGGGATCTGGCGCTACCTGCTCGACATCGACTGGATGGCCCGCGTGAAGGCAAGCCTGCTGCCGCGGGACCACGAGCTCTTCCTCCTGCTACGTGAGCCGCGCATGCTGCGCTTCGAGTACCGCGATGGCCTCTGGGTGCGGTTGGTGGACGTCCAAGCGGCGCTCGCAGCCCGCTCGTACAAGGCCGGCGAGCCGGTGGTGATCGAGGTGCGCGACGACCTCTTCGCGGAGAACGCCGGTCGCTACCGCGTCGGTCCCGACGGTGCGGAGCGAACGGACGCGGAGGCCGAGCTGTCGCTGCCGATCCAGGCGCTGGGCTCCGTCTACCTTGGCGGCTTCGGCTTCGGTGAGCTCGCGCGGGCCGGCCAGGTCGAAGAGCTGGTGGATGGAGCGCTCGACCGGGCGGACACGCTCTTCCGCGCCGACCGTTATCCGTGGTGCCCGGAGATCTTCTGAGCTGACCTGACGAAAACGCGCCCCTCGCGCGTTAACCCTCATGTGGCCCTCCTCGCAGCGCTCGCCACCGTGGTCCTCTGGGCGCTCGGCCTTCGTGGGGATCCGTGCGGCGGGCGAGGATCTCTCACCGGGTGCGCTGAGCCTCGGGCGGCTCGCGGTCGGGAGCGCTGCTGCTCGGCGTCTTCGTTCTCATCCAGCGCGGCAGGCTGCCGGGACGCCGCGACTCGCCGCGCATCGCCGTCTGCGGCGTGCTCTGGTTCGGTCTCTACAACCTGGCGCTGAACGAGGCCGAACAACGAATCGATGCCGGCACGGCGGCCATGCTCGTCGCCGTCGGGCCGATCCTGATCGCACTCCTCGCCGGGTGCCTCTTGAGGCGAGGGCTATCCCCGCGATGCTCGTCATCGGCTGTGCGGTCGCCTTCGCCGGCGCTATCGTGATCGGTCTCGCCACCACGGAAAGGGGAATGGCTGCGGGTTGGGGCGCCGTGCTTTGTGTCGCCGCGGCAGCCTTCTATGCGGGCGGGGTCATCGCCCAGAAACCGCTCCCCGCGCGCGCTTCGGGCTCCACGTGACCTGGCTCGCCGCACCGTCGGGCTTCTGGTCTGCCTCCGTTCGCGCCGACGCTCATCGACGAGGTCGACGACGCAGATGCGAGCTCGATCGCCTGGATGGTCTATCTCGGCATCTTTCCGACCGCGATCGGCTTCCTGACCTGGGCCTACGCGCTGTCGAGGACGACCGCCGGCCGGATGGGCGCCACGACGTATCTCGTCCCGCCGATCGCGATCCTGATCGGCTGGGCGATGCTGGGCGAGGCGCCGGCTGCACTCGCGTTCGTGGGTGGCGCACTCTCCCTCGTGGTTATCACGCGCCGCTGAAATCCGCGAGCAGCTGTCGAGCTACTTGCAGAACAGGTCAGCGCCGGCCGTTCCGGCGCACCTGAGCGAGCACTTCCGCTCCATCGTTGATGCTGCGCACTGCCTCAGCCAGGCCATTTCCCGCGCCGATTGCCGAGGACGGAGCGGTGATCGCTGCCGGCATGAGCGCGATGGTGGCTTCCAGCCGCAAGAGCGGGATCCCCAGCAGGCGTGCGCGGACGGAGGCCTGAACAAGTGCTCCTTCAGAGAGGCGTCTGCGAGGATCAACCGCCGCGGTCAGTGCCACCGGAGTCGGCGTTATGACGCCCCTGGTGGCACGACGCTGCCTCACGATTCGCTTCCCTCCGTTCGGCGCCGGATCGAGGAGATGGCGGCGCTCACTGCCGTGACTGCGGCCACCCCGCCGGCAATCAAGCCCGCCTTCAGGAGCTTGCTCCTATTCACGCCGCTGCCCAGAGCCGCAAACGAATCTCCGACCGAGTCGAGAATCCGGTCAGGTTCGCTCTTCGTGTGAAGAAGTCTCATGACCTCGCTCCTTGTCTCGCCCGCCGACCAGCGGCCTTCGTAATTGCGTCGACGAGCTCCTCCTTCGTCATGCTCGACCGGTTTTCGATCCCGATGGTGGCCGCGAGCTCGACGAGCTCGGGCTTCTTATAGGCATCCAGACCGCCGTTCGTCGTCTCCCGATCGAGCTCGCGCGCGGTGTCCTTCGCGATTGCCGCTGCACGTTGGCGCAGATCTTCGGCCTCCTTCACGCGGGCCTCGGCGTCGCTCGCTCTCTGCTTCGCCTCGTCTTGGAGCTGCTGGGCCTGGCGGTTCGCTTCCTGCGCGGCTGAGCGCGCGGCCTTGGCGGCCTCGTCGGCCATCCGCCTTGACTCCGCCAGCGCCTCGGCTGCGTCCTCGACGAGCTCCTCCGCTCGCTGCTGGGACGCCTCGGCTTCGGCTTCGGCTTCCGCGATCTCGTCGTCGACCTCTTCCTCGACCTCCTGTCGCTGGTCTTCGGCGTCCGCCTCGGCTTCCTGGCGCTCGCGCCTGACGAACTCCGCGGCGGTCTTCTCCGCCTCGGAGACACGCTGTTTGACCTCCCGGCTCGTCTCGCGCTCCACGTCCTTGATGCGAGCCTGACCGCGCTCGCTCACCTCGCGCGCGCGATCGGCGCGTGCCTTGGACTCCCGCGCGGCCTCGACTGCCCGCTCCTCGGCCTCCCGGGCACGCTCCGCGGCGTCGCGCGCGCGCCTCGCGCGGATCTCGACGGAGTCGCCGACCGGCGCGGCGTCGACCACGGCCGCCGTCACCCTCCGCCCCTGGTCGCGTGCGCCGCCCGCAGCGTCTCCAAGTGCCTCAGCCGGCTTCAGCGCCTGGGAAAGGAGCCAGGCGGCATTCGATGGCATCTCCCGTAAACCAGTTCGCGTTCGCTCAAACATCGACAGCTCCCTTCGGACGAAAACATGCAAATTCCCAAAAAGCTGGATTCCCTTCCGGAGCGTGATTAAACCTCGCGGGTGGGCTGCAAGATCGGCAGTGTTTCGCGGTCTCTGTCGCCGGGAACGTATTCGCAAAATGGGAACTTTGTAGAGGAGGAGTGAGATGGCAGAGGTCAACAAGATGTCTGAGGGTCTGATCGACCTGGCGGAGCGATTCGCCGACGTCGTGGACGCCGCCCAGGGACGAGGCGCAAGGAAGGCCAGTGGCGGCGCGAAGTGGTTGATCCTCCCGGCGGCCGGGGCCGGTCTGTATGCCTTGGCGACTAGTAGCTCAGCGTTTGCGCGTCGAACGAGGAAGCTGATGAGCCAGGCCAAGGACCGCGCTACTGATCTACCGGATGCTGATCTGTTCGGCCGGGTGAAAGAGGTCACCGGCGCGGAGCAGACCGCCTCAAGCAGCAGTGGGCGAACCCAGAGCGCAAGACGGAAGCAGACTCGACGAAGTGCTTCTGGCCAAACTCAACGGCGCCGGAAGACCAAGGCAAGCGCATAGCCGAGGCGGGCCAGCGCCGCTCCTAGGTTCAAGCCGACGCTCGGACTCCAATTCAAGAACCGAGCGTCGGCAAGAACTGAATCCGAACCGCACCGTTCGCGGTAGGACCGATCGATGAACCTGCTGAAAGTGCTCGCAGTCTTCGCGGCCGGCCTCGCGCTCGCCCTGGGCGGCTGCGGCTCGGACGACGGCAGCGGCGGAGGCGGAGGGGGGACGACGACGAACGGCACGACGACCGAGGAAGACGGCTACAGCCGCTACTGAGCCTGGCTAAACTGGGCGTCCCAGGGCGGTTAGCTCAGTTGGGAGAGCACCAGCTCGACAAGCTGGGGGTCACTGGTTCGAGCCCAGTACCGCCCACCTCGGAGAGGCGCTGGAAACAGCGCCTTTTCTGTTGACAGTCACAGCACGCGATCCGCGCCGAATGGTCGCGATGGAATGTGCGTGGAAAGGTCTTGCGGGCGTCCGGTCCTCCCGGCAGCTCCCTTAATGCTCCGTCAGTACGCGCCACTCCCCGACGACAGAGAGGCGACGTAGGAGTGGGTCAAAGCCAAGGGTCTCGCCATCCGTCGTGACGCGCAGGACAAGGCGGATGTCGCGTTGGTCCGGATACCGCCATGTTCGGAGATGGCCGTTCCAGTTAGGAAGGAGCTGAATCTCCAGGGATCGACCGCCGCCGCACTCCACGCGTTCCGTTAGGGACGCTGGTTCTTCGAGAACTTGAACGACGGCAGCGTAGTCCTCGAAAAATCCGTCCGTCACAAGGCCGAGCTCAGCCTCACGCATGACCCTGATGCTAGATCGAAACGCCAGACGCGACGCCGTTTTTGCGTGAAACGGTGCCCGGCCCTATCTCGTACGGTTCGCAGGCTGTCATGCTCCCTCCGTGACTACGACCCTCGCGAAGCTGGTCTGGCTCCTGCTCGCGATCATCGTGATCCTCGTCTACCTCTCCAGTCAGACATACATGAGCAGCTAACCGCCGTTTTTGGCGGCGCGAAGGCGGGGATCTAGCCCGCGTTCGGACTAGAATCGGCGGGTGTTCGCTCGCCTTACCGCGTGGCTCCGACGCAGGCGCGATGAACCGCCAGACGATCTTGATACGGCCGAGGAGCTTGAAGCCCGCGAGGAAGGTCGGCGGCTTCAAGAAGACCGGGATACGTATCGGGCGCTCGGTGGGCACGGGCCAGACTCGGTCCCCGGCACTCGCCGCGACACCGGGCGTTAGCGCGGCGAGGGCTGCCACCGGCCCACCATCGTTCGCGCTACTGCGCTCTTAGCGGCAGGGCGTTCGGATCGCCGCCCGGTACCTCCCGAAAGACCGGAAGATCAGAAAGCTCCTCTGGGTCATCTGGGGCGTGACCGCGTTCCTGATGATCTATTACATTGCCTACGCCGTGGCGGTCGAGTTGGGCAAAGCGGGCCACTAGCGTCCGGGCGTTCGGATCGCCGACCGGCCCTCCCGAACGAGTGGAAAGCTCGTGGAAAGGAACGGAGGCAAACGGCGGCAAACCTGCGGCCACCGCCAGCCCGCCGATGGCGCTAGTTAAAGCGATCCGGCGAGTGAGGCGAACAGCGGCGAACTGACCGGCTCACTCGACAAGCTGGGGGTACACTGGTTCGAGCCCAGTACCGCCCACCTCGCGAAAGCCCCGCTACGGCGGTGTTTTTTCGTGTCAGGCCGGACGTGAGGGAGCGGCCTGTGGCTACCGAAGTAGAGGACCTGCCCGGTTCGGGCCACTAGCGCGGCCGGCTGAGACTCCGTAGGTTCGTGAGGGGCCGGGTCGTGGGAAGCGTCCTAGGCGTTCGGCTCGTCGCCGGCCCCGCATCTTGGGGACGCCTTAGCCGCCGAGCCGGCGAAGGACGTCGCGCATCGGCGTGAAGGTCACGCGGCGGGCGCCTGCGGCGAAGAGACCGGGCGGCTCGAGCTGCGCGTGGGCAACTCCGCCGGTGTGAAAAGTGATCGTCCGGCCGTCGCCGAGTCTCCTCAGCGTGACCGTCCCGCCCGAGGCCGTGACCAGGATGTCGCGGTCGAGATCTTCGAGGGTGACGGGGCTCGGGGCCGGCAAGCGGTCGGAAAGGTGACCGCTGCCAGCGTCATAGATGTGGATGGCGGCCGCGGTCTTTGCCGCGAGCCGGTCTCCTGAGAGTGCCGCCTTCCGCACCCCCCGGAGGGGGATATCCCGCACGACCTTGCCTGCCTTGGTGAGCAGGCTGATCCCGTCCTCGGTTCTCACAACGATGCGCCCGGCGTCAACGGCGAGCACGGTCAACTCGCCGTCGGCGTTGGCAACCCGGGAGCATCCCACCGGCCCACGGCGATTGCCGGCAAGACTGTTCCAAGGGCAGCGACCGCCGCCGCCAACCCTCCAGACAGACGAGAGCGTGAAGTGCTTGTGGCCGGGCGGACAGGGATCGAATTGCGGCTCCGTGCAGCGCTGCTCTTGCGTAAAGGCGAGGAGTGCGCCGTCGCCAGCCGGAGGCATCGCGAAGAACCCCATTATTGAGTCCGGAGATATCGCTCGGGCCAGGGGGACAAGAGTTCGCCGCCCGAGCGTTGCGGTGATCACGGTCGTCTTCGTCCTTTCGGAGTCGCCACCAACGCGCAACCACGCCACCCGCGTGCCAGCAACGGCGACGGCGAGTGTGGTTGTACGGTAGCCCGGCACACACCCTGCGGCAGCTTCGAAGCGAACAACCCGGCGACGCGTCGGCTCCCACAGGTCGACGTTCGCGCAACCGATGAAACGCCTCCCCACCCCTGTTCGGCGTCCGCCGACGGCGAGGGCTAGGCGGTCGCCATCGGCGGCGAGCGCGAGCACCGGCCCGCTCGTCTTGCGCACGTATTGCGTCGGCGTGCCGGGGGCCGCCGCCGCGACCGACGCGACGAGCATCGTGCCAATTGCAGCGGCGGCGAGCAGTGTCCGCATCGCCAGACCCTACGACGCTCCCGTTACGCCGGGGTTCGCAATTCGTAAGTAGTTGGCGACACAGCTTCCGCCGGAGCGCGGCAAGCGCACTCCGGCGACTGCGCAGATCATGCGCCACCCCCACGAACGACCAGCAGCAGCGCGGCGCTTGGCACCAAATGGGAACACCCGATGCGCAGCGTCATGAAGGACGCTGCGGGCAACACCATTCGCCGGGCGGCTCCTATCCGAGTGGCGCGAAGAGGGCGACCGTGTTCCCGTCCGGGTCGCGCAGGTATGCGAAGCGTTGACCCCAGAACGCATCCCACGGCTCTGTCTTGCCCTCGAACCCGGCGTCGACAACGCGCGCGTATGTCGCGTCTACGTCGGCGGGGCCCGCACAGCGGAAGGCCAGCACGATCCTCTGGCGCACCGGGCTCGGCAAGTCGGGCTCGATCTGCCTGATCAGTTCCTCCGTGTCCCACATCAGGTCCAGTGGGCCGCCCACTTGGGCCTCCACGTGGTCCTCGCCGGGATCCGGGACCTCGACGCCGAGCAGGCCGTAAAAGCGGAGCGACGCCGCCTGGTTGGCGGTCGTGATCCCGATCGCCTCGAGCTCGGCCACGGGGAGACGATAATTGTCGGCGTTGATGCTGGGATCACTGGTCGAGCCAGTACCGCCCCGCATAGCTATGCGGGGCAGGCTGCCCGGTAAGACGAGACGGCCTGAATCGTTCCCCCTCGGATTCGAGCGGCGGCGTGAGTCAGGTGGCGGCGGGACGAAGCGGTTCCGACCCGTCCCAGCTCTCGGCGCCCTCGCGCACCATCTGGAAAAAGTCGCGCAGTCCCTGGCTGTCGACGTGGATCTCGAGGTCGTGGCCCAGCGAGGCGGACGCGTCGTGGAAGGTGATGTCAAGTTCGCCGAGCTGGGCGCTGAGGTACTCCGGTAGCCCGCGGTCCTCGAGCTCGCGCCGAAGGTCCTGTACTGATGCCGCCGGTACCGCCCAGGCGACGTGATGAACCCCCGGTCGGGCGCCTGAGAAGCGGCCCTCGATCCGCTCTGGAACGAGGCGGACTATCTCCATCAGCTCAATTGGGTCGCCGCCGCAGTAGCCGAACGCCGAGTGATGGACGAACTCCGCCGGCTCACCTCTCGAGGTGATGTTTTCGAGCGGGACGTTTTCGACGAGAAAGAACGGCCCGGCTCCGAGCTGCTCCGCCAAGCGCCGAACGGTCGCCTCGATGTTCTCGACGACGTAGGCGTAGTGGTGCGCTCCCTCCAGCGACGGTCGAAAGAAATCCTCTGGCACGATTCTCTCCTCGGTCTCGTTCAAGCCGCGAGGTTTTTACCGGAGACATGCAGGGAGCCCGCATTTTTCCAGGTGACGAGGAGGCGGGGATCGGCCTTGCCTACCGGGCAGCCTTTGCGACCTCCAGGATCGCGTCGATCACAAGCTGCGGGTCTGCCTCCTCGACCGCGTGACCCGTATGGACCACCATCTGCTTCGCGCGCGGGCTGAGTACCAGCCACCCCTTCTGATCCGAGACGTTGCGCCGCATCCCTCTCGCCTCCGAGGGGAACGGTGAAGCGTTGATCTCCGCGGTCGAGTACTCGTTGCTGATGATCGTGACCGGGATGTCGCCGATCCTCTTGCGAGGAGCCCAGGCGTCCTTCTCGACCTGAAGGTAGTCACGGCGTTCGATGTTCGAAGGGTGGTTCGGGTCGGTCTCCTCGACGATCGCCCGGGGCGGATTGCGGAATGGGGCGCCGACATCGACGAAGACCATGCCGGCGACCTCGTCGGGGTGCTCGTACGCATAGCCGGCGGTGATGTAGCCACCGCCCGAGGTGCCGACGAGAACGTACGGGCCAGGGATCTTGGCCGCTTGGAGAAGCGCCTCGAGGTCGCCGACGAGATCTGACAGCCCGCGTGGACCGGCGGCAGGGTCGCTCCGGCCCAGGTTCGCGCGGTCGTAGACGCAGGTCCGCGCGACCTCGGAGATGCTGGGCTCCGCAAACGCGTACGAATCGCTCGTGTCTCCGTCGCCTCCCTCCATCACGACGGTCGGCGAGCCGCTGCCGGTGCACCTCACATAGAGGCCGCGCTTGCCGTCGACGCTGACGACGCTGTCGAGATCCTCCTCGGGCGCAGCACGAGTGGATGAGCCGCTCGACGAGGTGTCGGCGCTGCTCGCCTTACCACCGCATCCGGTGAGAAGGAGACAGCACGCACCGATCGCGATCTCGCGCCTTGAAATACGCCGCATGGTTTAGCTGCGCGCTAGGCGTAGACGGGCGCGAGATCGACGTAGATCCGGTAGTCGTCGATCAGCTCACCGCCGCGGCGCCACACGGCGACGCCCGGAAGCGTCACCTGACGATCGTCCTTTCGCGTGTAGGTGGCCTCGAGTTGAGTGATCGTCGTGTTGTCGACGTCCCATTGGTCGACGATCTCATGGCTGATTCCATTGATCGTCGTGAAGAAGCCGGCGATCGCCTCTTCGATCGCTCCCCGGCCAACGACCTCGTCGGCATTGCCGAAGCGAAGCACGCAATCCTGCGCCAGATGTGAGGCGAACGCCTTCGCGTCCATGCGATCGACGTCCGCAAAGACCTCGATGGTCCCGCTCATCTCTCCTCCTTGTCGCACGCGATCATGTCATCGACGGGACGACCGGAACCGCTCTATCGGTCATGCGCAGACCGTCCTCTGTCGCGAACGAGACACTCCAGGCTGTCGCGCCCGCGAACGACATGCACGCGGCCTTCTCGTAGCGTCAGCGGCCAGACGATCCCGACGCGAAGGAGGCCTCACATGGCAGCGAAGAACCCCACAGGAAACGGCCAGGAGCTTCGAAACGAACGCCGAGATGCTTGTCAATGCTGGTGCGCAAACCAGAACTCCGTTTGCCCGCGTGTTCCCTCGGAGGGAACGTCCTGCCGCATCAACCCACGGGTGACTTCCTAACCTGAGGCTTGGCGAGCAGTCAGACGCCAAATCTCGTCAAGAGGTAATCGCGGCGCGGCGTGGCGACTTCTCCACTGCGGCCGGCGCGAGCACGATCTTGATATCGCCGGGCGGCGTCCCGTTCCTACATTGGTCGGCCGTGAGCGCCTTGCTCGTACTCGTCGTGTCGCCGGATCCAGAGCTGGATGCGTCGCCTTCGTCCCGCCCCTTCGGCGCCCGATCGAGGATCCCGTAGTACCCCATCAGGAACTCGACGCCGCGAGCGCCGGTCGCGTAGGTCTGGTACACGGTGCCGTCGTCGAGGACGAATGCGCTGAACCCTGGCCCTCGGTGAGGTAGCCCGTGACATCGGTGCCGCTCGACGCTTGCGTTGCTGCTCGACGACCGGCGGCGGTACCCGCCTCGAGCATCGGCGCGAACGCCTCGCGCGTCTGCTCCTCGGTGCGTGAGTAGCCGAGGTCGAAGTTGAAGTCGCTGCCCGCCGACGAGACCCACGGCATGCTCCAGCCCATCCGACGCTTGTACGCCTGCAGCTTCTCGAGCGGCGCCTGCGAGACGTACGTCATCGTGACGTTGCGCGCGTGCAGGTGCGGAAGGGAGCCGTCGACGGTGTCGGCCATCGACGAGCACGTCGGGCAACCTGCCTCGTAGCTCGGGCCGAACATGAAGTGGTAGACGAGCAGCTGGGAGCGGCCCTGGAAGAGCTCCGGCAGAGCTCGCGTGCCCTGATCGGTCTCGAACCGGTACTCCTTCTCGACCGGGACCCAGGGCAGCTCGCGGCGCTGGCGCGCGAGCTCGTCGCCCATCCGTGTGTGTTCCTTCTCGCGCTCCAACAGCGCCTCGCGAGCCGCCTGCCATTCCTCGCGGCTGCCGATCCTGTGGTTCGTCATCGCGGCTGCCTCCTGTTCGTCGTCGCTGTCGTAAGACTGCCGAAGAGCAGCAGTGCGACGCCTGACACCGTCGGACAGATACAACCCGCTGCGTGGCGCCGCGGTCGGTCCGCCTCACGAGCCCGGAACGCGTCCTGTTCCCCGACGAAGGGATCACGAAGCAGGACCTGTTCGAGTACTACCGCGCGATCGCGCCGGTGCTCGTCCCGCACCTTCGCAATCGGCCGTTCACGATGAAGCGCTCGCCCTACGGAGTGGGCGGGGACGCGTACTTCCAGAAGCAGGCGCCGAAGGGGATGCCCTCCTGGATCCGGACACGCACCTACCGCACCTACCCGCGCGAGGGCGAGTCGCGGCTCGTCGACTTCCCGCTCGTCAACTCGCCGGAGGCGGTGCTCTGGATGGTGCAGATGAACTGCATCGACATGAACGCCTGGTATTCGCGCGTCGACAAGCCGGACCGCCCGGACTTCGTGCTCTTCGACCTCGACCCGCCCGACGGCGGCTTCGCGCTCGCGATCCGCGTCGCTCACCTGATCCGCGAGGAGCTCGAGCGGCTCGAGCTCCAGTCCTACGTCAAGACGAGCGGCGCCGACGGCATTCACGTGCTCGTCCCGATTGTGCGGCGAGCGACCTACGAGCAGACCTACGCGTTCGCGGAGCGCGTGGCGCGCGGGCTCGAGGAGCGCCATCCAGGGCTGGCCACGACCGAATGGCTGAAGCGCAAGCGCGAGGGCGTGCTCGTCGACCACCGTCAGAACGCGCGGGGGAAGACGATCGCCTCGGTCTACTCGGTGCGGCCGAAGCCGGGCGCGCCGGTCTCGACGCCGCTTCGCTGGGACGAGCTGACAGAGGACGTGACGCCGCGCCGCTTCGGGATGCGCGAGGCGCTCGAGCGGGTCGACCAGCACGGCGACCTGTTCGAGCCCGTGCTCGCGGGCGGCCAGGCACTCGGACGTGCCCTAAGAAGCTGCGCTAGTGCGGGCGGAGCAACGGTCGCGCTCTACGAGAGGCCTGGTCTAATTCGCCGCATGCAGTTCGACCGGCACACGCTCGTGCTGCTCGTGCGTCGGCCCGATGCACCGGAGCTCACGGACGAGGAGGCGGCCGAGCTGCAGGATCGGCATCTCGCCTACCGAGCCGATCTGCGCGACCGCGGCTACCTCGTCGGCGGAGGGCCGCTCGTCGACCAGGACGACGAGCGCCTGCGCGGCATCTCGATCATGATGTGCGACCCCGAGACGGCGCGCCGGCTCAACAACGAGGACCCGGCGGTGCGGGCGGGCCGGCTCGCGGTCGAGGTGATGACCTGGATGGTTCCCGCGGGCAACGTCCGCTTCGAGAACGTCGCCGCGCCGCGGTCGATGGCCGAGGCGGCGGAGGACTGACGACCGGCTGTAAGCACGCCGCGAGTCTGGTGGCTGTGGCGTTCGTCCTGGCCGGCTGCGGCGGCTGGGAGGGCGGCCAGACGCCTGGGACCCAGACCGTCCTCCATATCAAGGCTTGGCCGCATGGCAACGACCGAGGAGCGCCTCGGGAATGGAGGCTCCACTGCGATCTGGCAGGTGGAACGCATCCGGCGCCCGAGAAAGCTTGCGAGCAACTCTTCGACCTGGCCGATCCCTTTGCGCCCACTCCTGCCAACGCCGTCTGCACCGAGATTTACGGCGGCCCGGCCGTCGCCGAGGTGGAAGGCCTGTATCGCGGCGAGACCGTCGACGCGAGGTTCACGCGCACAAACGGCTGCGAGATAGCACGCTGGGACCGCCATGCGTTCCTGTTCCCGGTCAAGCGAGAGTCGTCCTAGGCCCTAGCCGCGATCCGCCCGTTGGCGGTCGCGCCGACGAAGGAACCCCGTCGCGGCGATCGCGGCCAGCGTGGTGATTGCGAGGACGCCGGCAGCGATGAGCGGCGCCAGCGAGCGTTCTTCGTCTCCAGGTGTCGGCGAACCGGGAAACGAGGCTCACCTGGAGTGGGAAGAGACCGCTTCGCGGCACGCTCGGGTACACCTCCTCGCCCTGGAAGGTGATCGTCGTCCCTTCGTTGGGCAGATCCGCCTCGAACGCGAAGACGCCGGTTGCCCCCGCAGCGACCAATCCATCCCGCCATACGAGCGTCGAGCCCTCCATCGTCGTCGACCAGTCCTGGGCGTCGACGACGCGAACATCGACACCCGCCGGTGGGGTGAGCCGAAACCCGGTAATCGGGACGTTCGTGGACGTGTTGGGAACCTGGATCTCGAATCGCTGCGTTGTTCCCGTCGGGGCTTCCGCGGGAGTAATCGTCCCGTGGGCTCTTGCTTCGGGAACCGAGCTGATGAGCCCTCCCGCCGCGAAGAGGAGCACCAGGCTGGGAGCAACTCGAGTCCTTCCGCGCATGAGGGTGCATCGTGACAGCGCTCGAGTCGGTAAAAGACTCGTCGTTCATGTCTGCCGCGACTGCGGGCGGGACAGCATCATCGCGGTGCGTGTCGCTGGTCGTCAGTACGTCCGGATCTCCGACGAGGCCGATCGGTCGCGCGTCGCCTTCGCCTAGCTCGGCGGCTCGGCCAGTTGAGCGAACCGGTCCAGCAGATGCGGCCAGTCTCCGAACTTCGGACGGTCGCCGGCGTTCGCATCCGTCCAGCCACCGTGGGCGAAGTTGAACGTGCAGCCACCCTCGCCGTCGACGACCTCGACCGAGACCTCGCTCGGGGCATTCGGATCCTGCGCGAGCGTGAAGGTGTGCGCGAGCCGGTGGTCGGGCTCCCAGGCGGTCACCTCGCCCCAGTCGTGCTCGCCGATGTCGTCGTGGGTCGCGAACACCCGACCGCCGATGCGCGGCTCGATCGCGACGTCCCGCAGCGTCGCCGGGTTCGCGGAGTAGGTTGGATCCCACCACTCGCCGATGCGCCCGCTGTAGACCTGGAACGCATGTGTCGCGGAACAGCGCAGAAAGCGCTCATGCAGGATCGGAGCAAGGGATTCTTGGGCCAAGGCTTGCTAGGCTCGAAGCGTAAATCTAGAGCGAGTCCGGTTCGCGCGAGGCGCCTTCCTGCTTGTTCGTGCAGTTTTCAAGGGAGGTGTTTTCATGGCTAGCGGAACCGTGAAGTGGTTCAACGACAGCAAGGGGTTCGGCTTCATCACCCCGGACGAGGGCTCGAAGGATCTCTTCGTCCACTTCAGCAACATCGCCGGTGACGGCTTCAAGAGCCTCACCGAAGGCGCGCGCGTCGAGTTCGAGGAGCGCGAGGGCCAGAAGGGCCCCGAGGCGACGAACGTCGCCCTCATCAGCGCCGTCTAGCGCAGGTTTTGAGCGGGTCGTGGCCGTGCGGCGGTCACGACCTCTCCACCCGAAAGGACGAGGGATTGGGCAAGGAAGAGAAGGTCGAGATGGAGGGCGAGGTGATCGAGGCGCTGCGCAACAGCATGTTCAGAATCCGCCTCGACAACGGCCACGAGACGCTCGGCTACTCGGCCGGAAAGATGAAGCGGTACCGGATCCGCCTCTTCCTCGGCGACCGCGTGAAGGTCGAACTGTCGCCGTACGACCTCGACCGCGGCCGCATCGTCTACCGCTACCGGTAGCCGGCCCGCGAGGGTTGGACAACCCTTAACCAAGCCCTTGCCCGTGCTTTCAGGGCACCGAGCTAGCGTCCTTCGCATTGTCGAAGGAGGTTGGAAATGCGCAAGCTCACAGTCCTCACAGCGCTCCTCGCCGCCCTCGTGGCGCTTCCCGCCGTTGCCCCGGCCAAGAACAATCCGGGCGTGACGCGCGTCGGCGCCTGCTCCGGCGGAGCGACCTGGGAGCTCAAGGCCAAGCACGACGACGGCCGTGTCGAGACGGAGTTCGAAGTCGACCAGAACGTCAATGGCCGCCGCTGGAACGTCGTCATCAGACGGAACGGCGTCGTTGTCTTCCGCGGGGCACGCATCACGCGGCCCCCGAGCGGTTCGTTCTCGATCAACCGGCGGATCGCCAACGTTGCCGGCCGCGATCGCATCGTCGCGACTGCCCGGTCCGTCGCCGGCGGGCGCGTTTGCCGCGGCGTCGTAAGCGTCTAGGAAAGCGCAGGGACGAGCCGCTGGAGCCCTTGCTCGAGCGGCTCGTCCGCTACCGCGAGCGAGAGGCGGGCCCAACCCGGCCCCGCTGGGCCCGAAGCCCTCGCCGGGCGCAAGCGCGATCCGCGCCTCGGTCAGGAGCTTGTCCACCGTGACCCCTTCCGGGAGCTCGAGCCAGACGTAGAAGCTTCCTTCCGAGACCGGCGGCCGCACGCGGGTGGCCCGCAACGCGTCGACGACGCGGTCACGACGCGCCTCGTACCGCGCGACCCGTTCCGTGACGGAGTCCTGAGGGCCGGTGAGCGCAGCGATTCCCGCTTCCTGGACGGCGGCGAAGATCCCGGCGCGGGCGTGATCCTGGAGCAGATTGATCCGCTCCACGATCTCGGCGTTGCCGAGCACGAAGCCGAGCCGCCACCCGGCCATCCCGTAGGTCTTCGACATCGAGAACATCTCGACGCCCACCTCTTTCGCACCGGCTGTCGCGAGAAAGCTCTGCGGGCTGGCGCCCGTCGAAGACCAGGTCGCCGTAGGCGAAGTCGTGCACGATCGGCGGCGCCCGTCTCTCGCGCGAAGTCGAAACGGCTGCTTCGAAGACGCCTTGCGGCGCGGCGGCGGCGCAAGGATTCGACGGGTAGTTGAGGTACACGGCCGCGACGTCCTCGCGAGGAACGCCGTCCCACGCCGGCGCCCAGCCCGCGGCCGGATCGAGTCGGGAGAGGGACGAGTCTCGCCGCGGCGAGCGCCAGCCCGGACGGATAGTCGGGGTAGCCGGGGTCGGGGAGGAGCACGGCGCTCTCCGCGCTCTGCAAGGACGACCGCAAGCTCCACGAGCGCGGTCTTTGTCCCGGGGACGACCGCGACCTCGGTGTCTGGGTCGAGAGTCCACGCCGTACAGCGTCCTGTACCGCTCGGCGATCGCCTCGCGCAGTGCCGGCAGGCCGCGGAACGGCGGGTAGCCGTGGGCGCGATCCTCGCCGACGACCTCCGCCAAGCGCTCGATCGACGTGCGGCGGCGGTCCGACCTCGGGGTTCCCGCGGCCGAGGTCGATCAGCGGCGGGCCGTCGGCAGCCGCCGCTCGGGACGACGCTCGCCAGGAGCTGCGTGAAGTACTGCGGCGGAAGCCGGTCGAGTCTCGCCGGCCTGGGTCGCACGGCCGATTTAGAACGACTCTTAGTGTCGGAGCAGCGTCTCGAGGACGTGGTCGCTCAGCTCTCCGCTCCGCCGGTCTCTCACGACGAGGCGGGGACCGGAACGGGACTCGCGGCTCCCGAAGGAGATCTCCCGCCGCCACGCGTCGTGATCGCCAGGCTCATTCCTTACCTCCTGCGGGTCGACGAACGATGTGACGTCTACCGCACTCCACTCCCCGTCCTCGCATGGTCGCGAAGAGGCGAACGCGGAGGACGGATCCGGCGCAGTCGAGTACGTCAGGCGCCGTTCCCGCCACTCGTTGTCCTCGACGCGACGCACCGCATAGCTCGCTCGACCGCGCTTCGGGAATGCAGGAGCAGGGTGACGCTCGCGGCCGGCGATGCCCGTTCGCGGCAGTCGGAAGCGGACGAAAGCGGTCGTCTCGGGCGACGCGTCGACCCGCAGCGTTCGGACACGTCCCGAAGTTCGTGCGGGCGCGAGCCGCCGTCACGTAGGTGTCTGCGACTGGCTTGTAGACGCGGAACTTTTCCTGAGGGCCGCGCGGCCGACGCGGAGGAACCCGCAGCGCCGATCGAGGCAGCCAGCGCGACGAGGGTGGCTCCCCGACTTAATTCGTGCCGCAAGCTTCTCATCGTGCCAAGTCACATCTGGAATAGCCCCTCAGCAGGCGATTCCTTACGGGACGCTGGCGCGGCTCCAAGCGCGGCGAACCCCGCCCGGGGCGGGGTTCGCGACGTCCTCGGGAGAGGTGCGCTACTTCGAGATCTGCTCGACCACCTGGCCGGTCTCGCTGTCGTCGCCGTGCCGCGCGACATCCGCCTGCGCGAGAACGCCGACGAGGCGGCCGTCCTCCTCGACGACCGGCAGACGCCGGACCTGGTGCTGCGCCATCAGCCGAAGCGCCTCGTCGAGGCTCTGGGCCGGGTCGATCGTGACGAGGTCGGTCGAAGCGACCTCGCGGACCGTCGTCGACTCGGGGTCGCGCCCTTCGGCGACGACGCGGACCGCGATGTCACGGTCGGTGAGGGTGCCGACGAGCCGGTCGCCCTGGACGATCGGCGCCAGGCCGACGTCCTCGTCGCGCATCATCTTCGCCGCGTAGGCGACGGGCTTCTCGGCGTCGATCGCGCAGGGATTGTCCGTCATCAAGTCGCGGATCTGATGTTTCTGTCCCATGAAACTCCTTTCCTCAGTCGGCCTGCGGCACGTCCTCCGCCGTCCCGGTCTCCTCTTCGGGGTCCGGGACCGGGGTGCCTTCGGCCTCGTCGTTTCGGTCGTCCTCTCTGGGGTGCTCCGGTAGCGTTTCTTCCATGCGCGTGGTCCTTCCCGATTCGTCCGAGCTTGAACTTCCCGAGGGCGCGACGGGGCTCGACGCTGCCGCTGCGATCGGGCCGAAACTGGCCGAGCAGGCGGTGCTCGTCCGCTCGAACGGGCGCGTGCAGGACCTGCGAGCGCCGCTCGAGGACGGGCAGCCCATCCAGATCCTGACGACCCGGGATACGTCCGATCCTGACGCCCTCGCAGTGTTGCGCCACTCGGCGGCGCACCTGCTCGCCGAGGCGGTCCGCCGGCTCTACCCCGGCGTCAAGATCGCGATCGGCCCGCCGATCGAGAGCGGCTTCTACTACGACTTCGAGTTCCCTGAGCCGATCGGCGAGGACGCCCTCGAGCGGATCGAGGAGGAGATCCGCCGCGAGCTCTCCGAGGGCCGTTCCTGGGAGCGGGAGGAGATCTCCCGCGACGAGGCGCGGAAGCGCTTCGAGCAGGAGGGCGAGCCCTACAAGGTCGAGCTCGTGGACACTGCCGAGGGCGACATCTCGCTCTACACGCAAGGCGACTTCACCGACCTCTGCCGCGGGCCGCACCTCCAGGACTCGAAGCCGATCAAGGCGTTGAAGCTGACCGGCCTTGCGGGCGCCTACTGGCGCGGCGACGAGAAGAACACGCAGCTGACGCGGATCTACGGGACCGCGTTCTACTCCGAGGAGGACCTCCAGGCGCACCTGGAGCGGCTGGAGCAGGCGCGGCAGCGAGACCACAGGCGGCTCGGCGTCCAGCTCGATCTCGTCCACTTCGACGAGCACTCGCCCGGCTCGCCGCTCTGGCACCCGAAGGGGATGGTCCTGTGGCAGGAGCTCGAGAAGATCCGGCAGCGCGAGAACGCGAAACGGGGGTACCTCGAGGTCAAGACGCCGCTGATCTACAACGAGGAGACCTTCCTCACCTCGGGCCACTTTCCCAAGTACGAGGACCTGATGTTCAAGCTCGAGGTGGACGGCCACCGCTGGGCGATGAAGGCGATGAACTGTCCCGGGCACATGCTCCTCTTCGGCAGCCGGCTGCGGTCGTATCGCGAGCTGCCGCTCCGGTACGCCGAGCCGGCGCCGCTCCATCGCAACGAGATCACCGGCACGCTCCACGGGCTCCTTCGCGTCCGGCATGTCACGCAGGACGACGCCCACATCTTCTGCACCGAGGAGCAGATCCAGGACGAGATCGCCGGCGTCGTCGACTACGCGCGCACCCTCTACGAACTGTTCGGGATGTCCGCGTCGGCGGAGCTCGCGACCCGCCCGGCGAACAAGATCGGCAGCGACGAGCAGTGGGACATGACGGAGGCAGCCCTCGAGGAGGCGCTGAAGCTGAACGAGATCCCGTACACGGTCTCCGAGGGCGAAGGCGCGTTCTACGGGCCCAAGATCGACCTCTTCATGGACGACGCGCTCGGCCGCAAATGGCAGATGGGGACGATCCAGCTCGACTCGCAGATGCCGTCGCGCTTCGGGCTCAAGTACGTGGGCTCAGACAACGCGGAGCACGACCTCTACGTCGTCCACCGGGCGCTCTACGGGTCGTTCGAGCGCTTCCTCGGGATCGTCATCGAGCACTTCGGCGGCGCGTTCCCGCTCTGGCTCGCCCCGGTCCAGATCCGGATCATCCCGGTGGGCGAGGATCACCGGGAGGCGGCCCGGGCGCTGGCGGAGAAGCTGTCGCAGTTCCGTGTCGAGGTCGACGACTCGGACGAGACCGTCGGCAAGCGGATCCGGAACGCCGAGGTCGAGAAGATCCCGTACACGATCGTCTACGGCGACCGCGAGTCGGATGATTCGCTCGCGGTGCGAGAGCGGGGCGGGGAGCAATCGACACGAAGTCTCGACGATTTGGTGAAAGAGCTGGCTGCTAGTCTGTGAGCCTGCAAGCAGGGGCGCAGCTACTTTCCCTCACCTTCAGCGGCGCGGAGACGCGAAGCGGGAGGTTCAAGCGAGGCGAGGATGGAAGCGAAGCCGCTGCGTGCAGCGGTTTTGTCGTTGAGAGGGAGGAGCAGAAGAGCTTGGTGAAGAGCCTTTGAGGCCACGGCGGTTCGCCAGACCGGAGCAGCCACCGCCCGAACCCCAGACGAGGATCAACGAGCGGATCCGCGTCCCCCAGGTTCGGCTGATCGACGAGGACGGCGCCCAGGTCGGGATCAAGGACACGAACGAGGCGCTCGACTACGCCTACGGCAAGAACCTCGACCTCGTCGAGGTGGCGCCGCAGGCCCAGCCTCCGGTCGTCCGGGTCATGGACTACGGGAAGTACCGGTACCAGGAGGAGCAGAAAGCCAAGCAAGCTCGCAAGCACCAGTCCCAGGTTCACGTCAAGGAGATCAAGCTCAGGCCGAAGATCGCTGTCCAGGACTACGAGACCAAGAAGGGCCATGTCGTCCGGTTTCTCAACCAGCGCGCCAAGGTCAAGGTCACGATCATGTTCCGCGGGCGGGAGACCACCCATCCGGAGCGGGGCCGTGACCTGCTGATGCGGTTGGCGGAGGACGTCAAGGAGATCGGACTGGTGGAGTCGCCGCCGCTCCTCGACGGGCGGAACATGGTCATGGTGCTCGGGCCGACGAAGAACGCAGGAGTTTCCAAAGATGCCAAAGCAGAAGACACACAGACTCGCGAAGAAGAAGTTCAAGGTGACCGGAACCGGCAAGATCCTGCGCCGCCGGCGCCACCGGACCACGCCTCCGGGCCACCTGGTCAAGAGCCGCCCGGGGAAGCGGAAGCGCGGGCGGCAGGGCAAGCTGGTCGCGTCTAGCGACCTGAAGGCCGTGAAGAAGCTGCTAGGGAGGGGCTGAATGCCGCGCGTCAAGCGGTCAGTTGCCGGGCGCAAGAAGCGGCGCAAGGTGCTGGAGCAGGCCAAGGGCTACGTCGGGATCAAGCACTCGACCTACCGCGCCGCGAAGGAGCAGGTCGAGCACTCGCTCAAGTACGCCTACCGGGATCGGAAGGCGCGCAAGCGCGACATGCGGCGCCTCTGGATCATCCGGATCAACGCCGCCGCGCGGGGCCACGGGCTCTCGTACAACCAGTTCATCGCGGGCTGCCGGCAGGCGGGTATCGAGCTCGACCGCAAGGTTCTCGCCGAGATCGCCGTGGTCGACCCCGAGGCGTTCGGGAAGATCGCCGAGCAGGCGAAGACCGCGCTCGAAAAGAGCTGACCGCCGGGCTCGAGCAGGCGTTTCTCCACCAGGCGGAGCAGTGCGAGCGCAGCGGCTCGCCGCTCTACGCCGGGATGTGCCGCCGTCTCGCCGAGGAGCCCGCGGTGCGCGAGATCGTCGAGGACAGCCGCTGGGACCGTCCGCTCCAGCTCCTCGGCGGCCTGCACTATCTCGCGCTCAGCGAAGGGCTCGATCCCTGGGCTGACCCGGTCGCGGTGCTCGAGGAGCGGCGGGACTGGCTTCGGCGCTTCCTCCGCGAGCGACGCGTCCAGACGAACGAGGTCCAGCGCAGTTGGGTGCTGCTTCCGAGCTTCCTCGAGATCACGCGGCTGGCGGACGTCGAGACGATCGATCTGCTCGAGCTCGGCTCGAGCGCCGGCCTGAACCTCCTCTGGGACCGGTACCGCTACCGGTACGCCCAGGGGACATGGGGCCCCGAAGACTCAGCGCTCATGTTGTCCGGCGATGAGCGCAGCCCAGTGCCCCGCGACCTGCTCCGCCGGCAGCCACGCGTTCGGCACCGGCGGGGCGTCGACATCTCACCGATCGACCTGACTCGACCCGACGACACGCTCCTGCTGAAGTCGTTCGTCTGGGCGGATCAAACCGCCAGGCTCGAGCGGCTCGACCATGCCGTCGAGACGCTGCGCTCGGACCCGCCCGACCTCGAGCGCGGCGACGTCGTGGAGCGCCTGCCGGCGCTGCTCGCGGCTAGGCAGCTCGGCGCCCTGACGGTCGTCTTCGCGACGGCGATCATCGGCTATCTCGGCAAGGAGGGCCACGACCGGATCGTCGCCGCGCTCGAAGACGCCGGCCGCCAGTTTCCGCTCGCCTACCTCTGGACCGCCCGGCCGAGAGAGGACGAGCACGGCTACTGGGGGATCTGGGCGCGCCTCCTTCCCGACGGCGAGGATCTCTTGCTGGCCCACGCAGGCTTCCACGGGCAGTGGCTCGAGTGGCTTGGTGCACCCGAGTGATCACCTCGCCGTCGAACCCCCGGCTCCGGCTCGTCCGCCGACTGGCGTCCCGGGCGCAGCGCGACCGCACGGGACTGTTCAGTTGTGAGGGCGAAGATCTCGTCCAGGCGGCGCTCGCGGCCGGGATCGAGCCTGTTCATCTCCTGGTCGATGCCGAGCGGCCGGTCGAGGGACTGCCCGGCGGGGAGCTCGTCGAGTCGCGCCTCCTCGCCGAAGTCTCGACGCTGGGCCACCCGCCAAGGGTGATCGGCGTCTTTCGCCGTGAAGATCTTCCTCGTCTGGATACACGCACTCCACCTCCTGTCGGTCTCGCGCTCTGGAAGGTTGCCGATCCCGGCAACATCGGCACGCTACTGCGGGCGGCGGACGGACTCGGCCCCGCCTTCCTCGCGCTCTCCCCGGGATGCGCGGATCCGACCGGACCGAAGGCGCTTCGTGCGTCGTCCGGGTCGGTCTTCCGAGTGCCGACTGGGGCGTTCGACGAGGCTCCGGGCCGGCGCGTGGCGCTCGTCGCGCACGGCGGCAAGCCGCTCCACGAGCTGGTTTTCGACAGAGAGACGACCTTCGTGCTCGGCGCCGAGCGGGAAGGCCTCCCGGACGACGTCGTGGCCGACTGTGACGAAAGTGCAACGATTCCGCTCGAGCCCGGCGCGGAGTCGCTCAACGTCGGCGTCGCCGGCGCTCTCGCGCTCTACGAGTGGCGCCGACGCCGCAGCTAGGCTCTCAGCGATGGTGCGCGTTGCCGGTTTGTGGACGTCGCCGGCCAAGGGCAGCGGCCGGATGGATGCACGCGACCGCGTTCAGGCGGTCGAGGAGCATGGTCTCGAGGGCTGCGCGCATGCCCGAGCCGGAACCAAGCGGCAGGTCCTGTTCGCGTCGGCCGAGCACCTGGATGCCGTCGGTGTCGAGTACGGCCGCATCCGCGAGAACTTCACGATCGAGGGCGACGACGTCCACACCTGGCCGGTCGGGCAGCGGGTCCGGATCGGGGCGGCCGAGTTCGAGATCTCGATGGTCTGCGACCCGTGCTCGCGGATGGACGAGATCCGTCCGGGCCTTCAGCAGGAGCTGGACGGCAGGCGCGGCATGCTCGCTCGAGTCGTGCAGAGCGGCGAAGTCGCCGCCGGCGACGAGGTCGAGCTGCTGTAAGTCATCGCCGCCGAACGAGCTTGATCCGTTCGGCCCCTCGACGTTCACCGGGCCCTGCGGGCGACGAAGACGAAGTCCTCGTGGCCGCGCCGGTACGGGCGGTAGTCGAACCAGCCATAGACGCGCTCGACCTCGAATCCGGCCTCTTCGAGCGCTTCGCGCCACTCGTCGGCGCTGATCCAGGCGAGCTTCATCGTCGACTCCCCGTTCTGGCCCCGGACGGAAAGCGTCAGCGTGCGGTCCTGCTCGTTCCAGTCCGCGCGCTCGAAGATGCCCGGCTCGCGCTCGATCCAGCGAGCGTGCGTCTCCTCGATGTCGTCGCGTTTCGGCGCGAAGACGTCGAAGACGAACCGGCCTTCCGGCACCAGGAGCTCACGAGCGGCCCGGAGCGCGCCGAGACGCGCCGCCGCGTCGGGCAGGTGCAGGTACGACCGGAACGGACACGTCACAAGAGCGACGCGCTCCCTGACTGGCGGGTCGGCGATGTCTCCCAGGCGAAGGTCGAGCAGCTCGGCGACACCGGCTTCCTCTGCATGACGGCGACAGACCTCCAGCATCCCGGCCGAGGAGTCGACGCCGATGACCGGGATCCCGGCGGCTGCCGTTGGCACCGCGATCCGCCCGGTTCCGATACCGAGCTCGACCACCGGCCCGCCCGCCTTGCGCGCCTCGGCGACGTAGAACGGGACATCCTCCGTCACGCTCAGCGACCACGGATCGTAGAGCTCCGCGATCGCGTCGTAGACGCTCGCGCCTATGGCTTCCGGGCGACCCATACGAACTCCCTGCTCTCATCGTCGAACGGGCGCTTGTCGAACCAGCCGTAGAGCGCCTCCACCTCCAGCCCGGACACGTCGATCAGGCCTTCCCACTCGGACCGGGTCAGCCACCACAGCTGCAGGTCGCGGCGTCCCTGGCCGGGCTCGCCGACGTACGCGGTGATATCGATGCGGTTGTCCTCGGGCCGGTGGGCGACGTACTCCCAGAGGGTCTCGGAGTCGAGATGCGGCCGCGCGACGCCGTCCATCCGGACGGCGATGTGCGGGTCGAACACGAACGCGTTCCACGCGAACCTGCCGCCCGGCTTCAGCGACTCCGCGACGCGTTCGAAGACCCGCCGCCGATCGGCCCAGGTGGGCAGGTGGAGGAGCGACCGGTAGGGGCAGTAGATGAGCGCAGCAGGCTCGTCCAGCGAGAGCTCGCGCATGTCTCCCTCGCGCAACTCGAGCTCGACGCCGGCCGCGTCCGCCGCCCTTCGCGCCTTGGCCAGCATCGCGGGAGAGCGGTCGATGCCGAGCATCCGCCGACCGATCGCCTTCGCCACCGGAACCGCAACCCGGCCCGGTTCCGACGGCGAGCTCGACCACCGGCCCGTCCGCCTCCTGCGCGAGGCCGATGTAGAACGGGACGTCCTCGGTCATCGGCGCAGACCACTCCTCGTAGATCTCCGCGAACGGGGCGTAGGTGTCCACGGCCGCATTCTCCGTTATCGTGTTCCCATGGTGGAGAGGCGCCTGGATTCCCCGTTTACCCGGCCCCGGCTCGAGTCCGGGGACCGGCGCTGACGCCAGAGCTGCCGGCCCGACGACTCTCGACCCGGGGCCCCGCTTGAACACCGACGAGCTCGTCAGCGAGGCGCTGGACGCCGTCGCCGGCTCGGACACCCCCGAGCAGCTGGACGAGGCGCGCGTCCGTTACCTGGGGCGAAAGAGCGAGCTGAAGCAGGCGCTGCGTGCGGTTCGCAGCCGCGAGACCGGGATGGCGCTGAACGCCGCCCGCGAGCGGATCGAAGAGGCCGTCGCCGAGCGGCAGGCCGCCCTCGAGGCCGACGCGGCCGCCGACGGCCGGCCGTTCGACCCGACGCTGCCCGGCGACGCGGTGCCGAGAGGCGCGTACCACCTGATCACGCAGGTGCGCCGACGGATCGAGGACATCTTCATCGGCATGGGCTACGAGGTCTTCGACGGCCGGGAAGTCGAGAGCGTCTACTACAACTTCGAGGCGCTCAACACCCCCGAGGCGCACCCCTCACGCGACCCGCGGGACACGTTCTACGTGGGCCCGAATGCCGTTCTCCGCACCCATACGTCGCCGTCGCAGATCCGAGCGATGGAGTCGAGAGAGCCGCCGGTCTACATCGTGTCGCTGGGCCGCGTCTACCGGCGGGACACCCTCGACCCGACGCACACGCCCGTCTTCTTCCAGGTGGAGGCGCTCGCGGTCGACCGCGACATCACGCTGGCCGACCTGCGCGGGACGATCGAGAACTTCGCATCAGCGATCTTCGGCGGCGACCGCAAGGTCCGCATGCGGACAAGCTTCTTCCCGTTCACGGAGCCGTCCGCCGAGTTCGACCTGACCTGCTACCTCTGCGACGGCCAGGGCTGTGCGGTCTGCAAGCAGTCGGGCTGGATCGAGATGGGCGGCGCCGGCGAGGTGGATCCCGCGGTGTTCGAGGCAGTCGGATACGACCCCGAGGAGTGGCAGGGCTTCGCGTTCGGCCTCGGGATCGACCGGATCGCGTTCCTGCGGCACGGGCTACCGGACCTCCGCCTCTTCTGGGAGAACGACATCCGCTTCCTGGAGCAGTTCTGAGATGAAAGTCCCCGTTTCCTGGCTCCGCGAGTACGTCAGCTTCGACGTCCCGCTCGATGAGCTGGCGGCCAAGCTGGTCTTGACGAGCGTCGAGGTCGATCGGATCGTCCAGCGCGGCGTGCCCGATCTCGACGGGAATCTCGGGCTGTTCCGAGTCGGCAAGGTGCTCGAAGCGGGCAAGCATCCGAATGCGGACCGCCTTCAGCTCTGCCAGGTCGACGTCGGTGAAGGCGATGCGCGCCAGATCGTCTGTGGGGCGTGGAACTTCGGAGCCGGCGCGACTGTCGCGGTCGCCTTGCCCGGCGCCCAGCTGCCGGGAGCAGGCGAGCCGCTCGGCGAGGCCAAGCTCCGCGGCGAGGTCTCGCGCGGGATGATCCTCTCCGAGCGCGAGCTCGAGCTCGGCGACGACCACTCCGGGATCATCGTGCTCGAGGACGGCCCCGAGCCCGGGACACCGCTCGGCGAGGTGCTGCCGCTCGCCGAGTGATGTGCTCGAGGTCGAGACGACCTTCAACCGCCCCGACCTCACCTCGATCTACGGCATCGCGCGGGAGGTGGCGGTCGTTTCAGGGGGAGAGCTCACGCCGCCGCCCGGTCGTGACCCGGAACGCGCAGCGGACGAGGTGGTGGACGTCCGGGTGGAGGACTTCGACGGCTGTCCCCGGTACGTCGGCCGGCTCTTCCGCGGTGCGACGGTCGGCCAGGCTCCGATCTGGATGAAGGCGCGCCTCCTCGCCGCGGGCATGCGGCCGATCTCGAACATCGTCGACGTGACGAATTACGTCATGCTCGCTCTCGGCTCGCCGCTCCACGCGTTCGACGTGACGCGGCTCGACGAAGGACGGATCGTCGTGCGGCGCGCGCAGGCCGGCGAGAAGATCACGACCCTCGACGGAGAGGAGCGCAACCTCACGGGCGAGGACCTGGTGATCGCCGATGCGACCCGAGCGGTTGCGATCGCCGGGATCATGGGCGGCGAGGACAGCGAGGTTCGGCCGGAGACCACCGACGTGCTCCTCGAGGCGGCGAACTTCGACCCGCTGACCGTGCTGCGCTCCTCCCGCCGGTTGCGGCTTCGGACGGAGGCCTCGACGCGGTGGGAGAAAGGCGTGGATCCGCATGCCGCCGAGCAAGCGGCTGCGTACGCGACCGAGCTCTTCGTCGAGCTGGGCGCGCGCTGGACCGGACACATCGACGAGCATGCAGTCCTTCCCGAGCGTCCGACCGTGCGGCTGCGGCCCGAGCTTGCCGATCGGCTCGTCGGCCTCGAATTCGCGGTCGAGGAGCAGCGCGAGACGCTCACCGGCCTGGGTTTCGAGGTCACCGACGACGGGACGGTGACCGTCCCGACCTGGCGAGCACGCGACGTCACCAGGACGGTCGACCTGGTCGAGGAGGTCGCTCGCTTCCGAATGGAGGACGTGCCGGCGACGTTGCCCACTCGGGCCGCAGTCTCAGCCCAGCTCTCACGGGAGCAGCGCCTTCGCCGGCAAGTCGAGGACGTGCTCGTCGGGGCCGGCTTCTACGAGGCGTACACGTGGACGCTCGTGCCCTCCGCGGAGGGGAGGATCTCGCTGGAGGAGCCGTACTCCCGCGAGATGGCCGCCCTTCGAACCGACTTGGAGCTCGGGCTCGTCGAGTCGGCCGAGCGCAACCGGAACGCGGGCGTCGAGCGGATCGCGCTCTTCGAGGTCGCCCGCGTGTTCCTGCCGTCAGGAGACGAGCTGCCGCACGAGCCGTGGCATGTCGCAGGCGTCGCGGAGGGCGGCTTCTTCCGCGCGAAGGGCGCCGTCGAGACCCTCTACCGCACGCTTGGGGTCGAGCTCGAGCTCGAACCGGGCGAGGGGAGGTCGGCGAAGACCCCGGATGGGATCGTGCGTGAGCTCGCCGGCGGCTGGGGGTACTTCGAGCTCGACCTCGACTCACTGTTCGAGCGCGTGCCGGAGCTCCCGCTCTACGAGGACGTCATCACCTATCCGGCGGTCAAGCAGGACCTCGCGTTCGAAGTCGACGAGGAGGTTCCGGCAGCTGCACTCATCTCAGCGGCACGCGAGGCGGCCGGCGCGGAGTTGCGCGAGATGACGCCGTTCGACGTCTACCGGGGCGAGCAGGTCGGCGACGGCCGCAAGTCGATCGCGTTCCGCGTCGAGTTTCGGTCGCCCGAGCGCACGCTCACCGACGAGGAGGCGGCAGTGCTCCGCGAGAAGATCGTCGCCGCGCTCCGCGAGCGCTTCGGCGCCGAGCTGCGGGCCTAAAGGGTGTCGTCGGGCGAAAGCCGTGCGGCTCGGGCGCTCTGGACCTTCTCCTCGATCTGCGGAGAGTGCTCGAGCAACGACCGGAAGCTCCGGTCGGTGATCACGAGCGCGCGGATCGGGCCTTCCGCGGTCACCGTCGCCGTCCGGGGCCGGTCCTCGAGGAGGGCGATCTCGCCGAAGAAGTCGCCAGCGCCGAGTCGATTGATCTCCTGGTCCCCACGCCGCACCGTCGCCTCGCCTTCGACGATGACCATGAACTCACGGCCCGGATTGCCCTCGACGGTCAGCTCCTTGCCTCCCGGAAGATCGATCTCGTCGGCGATCGCAGCGACCTCGTCGAGCTCTTTGTGGCCCAGTTCGGAGAAGAGCGGGACGCCCTTGATGAGCTCCACCTTCGCGTTCTTGCGCAAACGCATGGTGCCAGTCTAAAACCGTCAGGCGCACGAGGAACGTAGGAGGGACATGACGCACCGCATTCGACTCTTCGTACTCGCCGCCTGCACGGCTTTGGCAGCGCTCGCTTCACCCACCGTTGCACTTGCCCAGACGAAGCTGATCGGGTCGGTTGCCGATCCCGGCACGATCACGCTCCAGACGGAAGCCGGCGCGGCGGTCACCGATCTTCCGGCGGGCACCTACACGATCGAAGTCCGCGACCAGTCCATCAACCACAACTTCCACCTGAGCGGTCCCGGGGTCGACCAGCGCACCGACGTCGAGGCCGTCGAGACACAGACATGGACGGTCACGCTCCAGGATCGCGCGCGCTATACGTTCGTCTGCGATCCGCACAACACCGTCATGCGAGGCTCGTTCACGACCGGAGGAGGGCCGCCGCCGACGCCGCCTCCGCCGCCCCCGACCGAGCCACCGACACTGACGGCGACCGTCGGCCCGGGAGCGACGATCTCGCTCCGCAACAAGCCGCGGCGCCCGGGTCACGCAGCTGAAGGCAGGCCGCTACCGGATCGTCGTCCGCGACCGTTCGTCGACGATGCACAACTTCCACCTGTCCGGGCCCGGCGTGAACAAGCGCACGACAGTGCGCTTCCGCGGCACGACCACCTGGACGGTGACCTTCCGCAAGGGCAAGACGTACCGCTACGTCTGCGACCCGCACGCCAAGCGCATGAAAGGAAGCTTCAGGGCGACATAGCCCTAGTTCGATCGCCGGGCCGGCTTCACCAGGCCCGCGTTCTCCCCACCGGCGGCCCGAATGTCGGCCTGGCGATCGAGCTCCGCGTTCAGCTCCGCACCGAAGAGGAGCGCCATCGCGGAGTAGTACAACCACAGCAGCAAGACGATCGCACCGGCGAGCGAGCCGTACGTCTTGTCGTACGTGCCCGCAAACGACGTGTACAGCGCGAAGAGGCCGGACAGCGTGAGCCACGCGATCGCGCCGACGACCGACCCGGGCGTGACCCACTTCCAGTCCCGCTGGTCGACGTTCGGCGCCGCGTAGTAGACGAGCGCGAAGAAGAAGAGCAGGACGGCGAATGCGAGCGGCCAGCGGAGGACGTTCCAGAGCGCGGTGAATGCTCCGCCCAGTCCCGCCTTGTCCGCGATCGCCTCGCCGAGTGGGCCTCCAAAGACGATGAAGATGAACATGCCGGCGAGGACGAGCCCGGTGACGACGACGAGGAGGATGGCAAGCAGCCGGAGCTTCCAGAACGGCCGCGTCTCGACCCGGTCGTACGCGCGGTTGACGGCCTTCATCACGGTGCCCATCGCGCCGCTTGCCGCCCAGATCGCGACCGAGGCGCCAACAAGGAACGCGACGGCGGAGGCGTTCTTGTTCTGCGCCGAGCTCTCCTTCGCGATCTCGATCGCGTCGTTGACCTGGGTCGGCGCGACACGTCCGATCAGGTCCCCGATCGCGTTGTAGGTGTCCTCGCCGAAGAGGCCCAAGAGGCCGATCAGGAGGATCAGCGCTGGGAAGAAGGCGAGCAGCGAGCCGAACGCGACTTGCTGGGCGAGGCCCATACAGTCGTCCGCGACGAACTCCTTGACCGCGCGCTTGAACGCCTGCCTCCAGTCGCCGAACGCGAGCTTGCGCGGGCTTGGCGGAACATGGCCGACTTCTGTCGGGGGCTGTCAGTCGCGGTCGACAAAGGAGAAGCGGCCGAAGCGGGCCTTTTCCTTCCCCTCGCGACCTTTCCGTGCGAACAGCCTCATCGTCGCGCCGATCCCTCCGGCCAGGAAGAACCCGGCTCCGACGGCGCCTGCGACGACCACGGGCAGGTTCGCCCGAACCTTCGATCCGATGTCGGTGGCCTCCTTGACCTCGGCGCGGAGCGTGTCCACTGCATTGGCAAGTCGCTCGCGCTCGGCCTCGAGCTCGCTTCGAACCTGCTCGGGTGTGCGCGAGTCAGCTGCGGCCATTGCTCTTCAGGGCCTGGGTCGTGAGCTTCGCCTCGTCGATTGCCTGCTGCGGCAGTGGCGGTGTCCCGCGGTCGACGCTCCTGAGTCCGAGGAACGCGAGCAGCCCGGCTGTCGCGAGCAGGACGAGAGTGACGATGAGGAGGGACAGCCAGACGGGCAGGAACGTCGCGAGTCCGGCGGTGATCGTGGCGAACAGGAAGCCGATTCCGTAGAGACCGATTGCGACGGCACCGGCGAGCAGCGCCAGACCGAGGCCGAGCGCCGCGATCTTCTTCTTGATCTCGAGCGTCGCGAGCTCGACCTCGAGCCGCGCGATCGTGCTCGCGTGCTCGGCGACCTCCTTCGCGGCCCCGCCGAGAGTCTGGTTCTCGGTGTCAGTCGCGCGGGTGTGCATGGCCTCTCCAGTCGATGACTTTGGCGATGACGATTCCTGCGACGAACGCGGCGCCGACGATGAGAAGCGGGTTCGGGCCGTTGCCTTTCCGCTTCGGCTTCGGCCGGGAACCGAGCTGCGGCGAGGTCGGTGCGGCGGGTGTGCCGGTGCCTGGAGGCTGGTTGGTCGGAGCCTGTCCCTTTGCGCGGGCGATGATCAGGCTCGGCTTCAGCTTGCGGATGAACGCGGCGTCCTCGGCAAGCGGCTCGGCCAGCTTCGCAGCGACGCCTCCCTCGGTGGCGGCGCGGTCGGCGAAGCCCCGCAGTCGGTCGGCCGCTTTGTCGATGACCTGATCCGCCTTGCTCGTCATTTCTTCGCCGGCGGCTCTTCGCCGGTGACGATCCGATAGACGCGGGAGGCGGCGCGCCTGGCCGCGAGCGCGGCGAGCGCACCGAAGAGGCTGTAGATCAGGGTCCAGGTCAGCTTGCGCAGCATCGTCGGGGAAACTTACCGCGCCTGGGCAAGCGGAAACCTCCGCCCTGTTCGATAACTATGCTCGCCGTATGCAGCCGGACGCCCGTCCGTTCGGGAAGGCGGAGCGCCAGCGGCTGATCGCGAGCCTCGTGTCGCGGCGGCGGGTCGGAACGCAGCACGACCTCCTTGCGGCGCTGTCTGCCGCAGGGTGCCGCGCGACGCAGGCGACGGTGTCACGCGACATTCGGGAGCTCGGCCTCGAGAAGACGCGCGACCAGCTCGGCCGGCCGCGGTACGTGCTGCCCCAGGACGGGCGGCGCACGGACCCGCGCGAGGCGCTCGCGGCGGTGCTGTCGACGTTCGGGCTCCGCGCGGTGGCGGCCCAGAACATCGTCGTCGTCCGGTCCGAGCTGGGCTCGGCACCGGCGATCGCGCGTGCCCTCGACCGGATCGAGCACCCGTTGATCGTCGGCACGCTGGCGGGCGACGACACCTGCCTCGTGATTGCGGAGGATCAAACAGGCGCCTCGGCGCTGGCCCGCGAGCTTGGAGACGTCATTGGCTGAGGTTGGAGAGGTCGCCCGCCGCACGAGGCGGGTGACGGAGCGGGACATCGAGCTCTTCACCGAGCTCACGGGCGACCGGAATCCGCTGCACTACGACGAGGAGGCGGCGTCCCGGTCACGCTTCGGCGGGCTGATCGTCCAGGGCGGCGTGACGTCGGGGTTGCTGAACGCGGTCGTAGCGGAAGATCTGCCAGGGCCCGGCAGCGTCTTCCTGCACGTCGACTGGAGCTTCAAGGCGCCGGTGCGGCCCGGCGACGAGATCACCGCAGAGGTCGAGGTGGTCGAGGTCAGGGAGGACAAGCCGCTCACGCGGCTCCGGACGACGATCGTGAACCAGGAGGGGACCGTCGTCCTGGACGGAACGGCGCTCGTGTGGACCGAGCCTCTCTGAGGGCGCTGGCGCTGCTGGCGGCGGCGCTCGTGCTCTCGATGACGACGTGGTTCTCGGCGACGGCAGTCGTTCCGCAGCTTCGCGCCGAGTGGGATCTCGGCAACACCGCGGCGGCGTGGCTGACGATCGCCGTCCAGGTCGGCTTTGTCATCGGCGCGATCATCTCCAGCGCGCTGACGCTCCCCGACGTCGTTTCGCCGCGACTGCTCATCCTGGGCGCATGCATCGGCGCGGCCGCCGTGAATCTCCTGGTGGTGTTTGCGGACGGCCCGGAAACCGCGATTCCCCTCCGCATGGCGACTGGGTTCTTCCTCGCCGGCGTCTATCCGCCGGCGGCGAAGCTGATCTCGACCTGGTACCAGGCGCGTCGCGGGACTGCGCTTGGGATCGCGGTCGGCGCGGTGACGCTCGGCTCGGCGGCGCCTCATCTCGTGAACGGGCTCGGCGGCCTGGATTGGCAGGTGGTGATCGTCGCCACCTCTGTCTTGACGCTGATCGGCGGCGCGATCGCGTTGACGGTTCCCGAGGGCCCGTACTCGTTCCCGCGCGCCCGCTTCGACGTCCGGCAGATCCGACTGGTGTTCCGCAATCGAGGCGTGCGCCTCGCCGCGCTCGGCTACTTCGGACACATGTGGGAGCTCTACGCCATGTGGGCGTGGTTCCTCGTCTTCTTCGTGTCGACGGGGGAGAGCAGCGGTTCAGGCGCCGCGTACGCGACGTTCGCCGTCATCGGTGTCGGCGCGATCGGCTGCTACGTCGGTGGAGTGGTCGGCGACCGCATCGGACGCGCCGAGAGTGCGGCGCTGATGCTGGCCTGCTCCGGCACGCTGGCGCTGACGATCGGGCTGCTCTTCGATGCGCCGAAGTGGCTCGTCCTGATCGTCGCGCTCGCGTGGGGCTTCACGGTGGTGGCTGACTCCGCCCAGTTCTCGACGCTCGTCACGGAGCACGCCGACCAGGCCTACGTCGGGACTGCGCTTGGTCTCCAGATGGCTGCCGGCTTCGCGCTGACCGTCGTCACGATCTGGCTCATCCCGTATCTCGAAAGCGAGGTCAGCTGGCGGTGGGCGTTCGCGTTCCTTGCTCCCGGGCCGGCACTCGGGATCCTGGCGATGCTGCGCCTGCGGCGTGTGCATCCTGCGGCGCCCATGAACTAAGGCGCACCCAGCCTCCTCCCCGCGGCGATCGTAACGAGCTTCGGCGCACGCGTGGCGCGCGGGTCCGTGCCGAGTCTGTGACTTCCCTAGTCCGCGCGGAACTGCTCGGAGGGGGGCTGGGGATCGTGGTCGCCCAGCGCCTCCACGTCCTCCGTCGGCAGGTCGAGCTCGACACGGCCCTCGGTGATCGCCCGCACCCGCTCCGACGGGACGTACTTGGGCCTGGCCAGCAGGCCGGTCGAGATCGAGAGCCCGTTGAAGATGTCCTTGCCCGTGTCGCCGACGATCTCCTCGACCTTGCCGGCCTCGGTTCCGTCCTTCGCGACGACGGTCCAGCCCGGCTCGATCATGAGCCAGGACACTGGGTCGCCGGACATCAGACGGGCCCGCCGTCGAGGTACCAGACCGGGCCCTGGGTCATCACGGGCTTCGTGTCGGCAAGGGCGTGGAGGATCTCCACGCGAGCGCCGATCCCCTCCGAGTCGAGGCGCTCCAGGCAGCGCCTGGCCATCCCCGGCGCGGCGCCGTAGCCGTAGCGGCCGACGCGGAAGCGAAAGCCGGCGGTTGCGCCGTACCGGGCCGGGTTGAGCGGCGCCATCAGCAGCGCCCCGCGGTCGAGAAAGTCGCTCGACGCGAGCTCGACCTGCGCGTAGACGTCCGTCCAGTCCTCCGGCAGCGTCGCGGCGGCTGTATCCCACTGCTCTGCGGCCGGGGCCCAATCGGCTCGAACCTCGTCGCGCTCCGGCGGCGCCTCCGAGGCGGTGACGAGCTCGAGGTTGCCTCCGATGCCCTCGCGGTCGAGCCGCTCCAGCATTCGCCGTGCCTGCTCGCGGCGCCCGCCGCGGCGTGGGACCGTGAAGCGAACCTGATTTCCGACCCGTCCAGGCTGGAAGGCCGTGAGCACCGACGCCACGCGGTCGGCGTGACTCGTGGTCCTCGACGTTCAGGACGAATCGGGCGTCCGCCCAGTCCGCGGGCAGACGCGACTCGAGCTCCCGGTACTGCTCGACGAGGGACACGCGCCGATCTTAGTGCCCGCCACTACACTGGCGCCCGTGGCCAAGGTGGAGAGGAAGGGGGCGGTCTCACCCGAGCTGCTGCGCGAGTTCTTCCACGAGATGCTGCTCATCCGGCGCTTCGAGGAAAAGGTCGAAGAGCGCTTCCGAGCAGGCGAGCTGCCGGGATTCCTCCATGTGGCGATCGGCCAGGAAGCAGTCGCTGTCGGCGTCTGTCGAGCGCTCGAGGAAGGCGACGTCATCGCCTCCACTCACCGCGCGCACGGGCACACCCTCGCGAAGGGCACGCACCCGAACGAGCTGATGGCGGAGCTGTACGGGAAGCTCGAGGGCTGCTCGCACGGCTACGGCGGATCGATGCACCTCTACGACGTCGAGCGCGGGAATCTCGGAGCGAACGCCGTCGTCGGCGGTGGGCTGCCCGCGATCGTCGGCGCCGCACTCGCGTTCAAGTTCCGTGACGAGCCGCGCGTCGCGGTCGCGTTCTTCGGCGACGGGGCGACGAACATCGGCACCTTCCACGAGTCGCTCAACCTCGCGCAGCTCTGGAATGTCCCGGCCGTGTTCGTCTGCGAGCACAACCACTGGGCCGAGTCGACGCCTGCCAAGCAGCACATGCCGATCGAGGACATGACCAAGCGCGCCGAGGCGTACGGGATGGAGTCGATGGAGGTCGACGGGCAGGACGTCGGCAAGGTCCACGAGGCCGCCGCGAAGGCGGTCGAGCATGCGCGGTCCGGCCGCGGTCCGGTGTTCCTCGTCGCCCAGACGTACCGCCTCTCCGGCCACTACATCGGCGACCCGCAGGTCTACCGCCCGAAGGAGGACCTGCAGCGTCTCCGCGAGACGGAGGACCCGATCGACAAGCTGCGCACCGAGCTGGAGCTCTCGGACGAGGAGTTCGAGGAGCTCGACAAGGAGGTCACCGAGCTGGTCGAGGCGAGCGTCGAGTTCGCGAAGAGCGGCACCGACCCCAAGCCCGAAGACGCGCTGAAGAACATCTATGCCTGAGCTCTCCTACCGCGAAGCAGTCCGCGATGCGCTCGCGACCGCGATGCGCAAGGACGACGACGTCTTCATCATGGGCGAGGACATCGCCGAGATGGGCGGGTCGATGGGCGTCACGCAGGGCCTGCTGGACGAGTTCGGCCCGGAGCGCGTCCGCAACACCCCGATCTCCGAGATCGGCATCGTCGGGGCCGGGATCGGAGCCGCGATGCAGGGCATGCGCCCGGTCGTCGAGATCATGTACGAGGACTTCCTGACGCTCTCGGCCGAGCAGATCGTCAACCAGGCGGCCAAGCACCGCTACATGTCCGGCGGGCAGCTGAAGGTGCCGCTGACCGTCCGGACGCAGGGCGGCGCGGGCTGGTCGCCCGGAGCCCAGCACGCCCAGCAGCTCGAGTCGTGGTTCGTCCACATCCCGGGCCTCAAGGTCGTCTTCGCGTCCACGCCGACCGACGTGCGCGGGCTCCTCTACAGCGCGATCTACGAGGACAACCCCGTGATCTTCTTCGAGCACAGGACGCTGTACGGCCTGAAGGAGGAGGTGCCCGAGGAGCTCGAGCCGATCCCGATCGGGCAAGCGCGGGTCCTGCGGGAGGGCGAGGACGTCACCGTCGTCGCGACCGGGCGGCTCGTCCACGAGTCACTGGACGCGGCGAATCAGCTCGAGGAGCAGGGAGTCTCCGTCGAGGTCGTCGACCCGCGGACGCTCCAGCCGCTCGACGAGGAGACGATCGTCGAGTCCGTCAAGAAGACCAACCGCTGCGTCGTCGCGCACGAGGCGGTCACGAAGATGGGCTTCGGAGCCGAGGTCGCCGCGATCGTGCAGCACCAGGCATTCGACTGGCTCGACGCGCCGATCGAGCGCGTGGGCGCGAAGTTCACGCCGATCCCGTTCGCGCCGGTCATGGAGGAGTTCGTCGTGCCCCACGCCAAGGACGTCGTGGAGGCGATCCAGCGGACGGTGCAACGCGATGGCGACTGAGGTCAAGCTCCCGCGCCTCGGCCAGGGCATGGAGTCGGGGACTGTCGTTCGCTGGCTGAAGCAGGAGGGTGACCGGGTCGAGAAGGGCGAGCCGCTCTACGAGCTCGACACGGAGAAGGTGACGCAGGAGGTCGAGGCCGAGGCCGCCGGCGTCCTGCTGAAGATCGCCGTCCAGGAGGGCGAGGTTCCGGTCGGGCAGACCGTCGCCGTCATCGGCGAGGAGGGCGAGGACGTTCCGCAGGCAGAACAGGCCTCGGAGGACACCGAGGTCGACGAGACCCCGAAGGAGGACGAGACCGAGGTCGACGAGACCCCGCAGGAAGAGGGCTCGCGCGGGCCTGAGCGGGACGAGGAGCGCGAGGAAGGCGCCGAGGCCTCCACCTCGCGCGAGCCCACCACGCGCGAGCCGTCCGAGCAGGTCACCGAGGTCCAGGAGCCCGAGCGAGACGGGCGCGTCAAGGCGTCACCGCTCGCCCGCCGGATCGCCCGCGAGCGCGGGATCGACCTCGCACAGCTCCGCGGCACCGGGCCGGAAGGGCGAATCGTCGCCGAGGACGTCGAGCGGGCAGAGATGGCGCCGGCCGAGGCGCCCGCCCCGGAGGCGGCGCCGGCGGCAGCGCCGCCCTCAGGCGAGGTCGAGGTCGTGCCGCTGACCTCGATTCGCAAGACGATCGCGCGCCGCCTCACCGAGGCGTGGCAGGCGCCCGTCTTCCAGATCTCGATGTCCGCCGACATGGCGAGGGCGCTCGAGCTGCGGAAACAGCTGGTCGAGCTCGCCAAGGACGGCCCGAAGCCGACGATCTCCGACGTCCTCACGAAGATCGCCGCCTCGGCGCTCATGCGGCACCGGCGTCTGAACGCGGAGTTCGCAGGCGAGGAGGTACGAATCCACCCGTCGGCCCACGTCGGCATGGCGGTGGCGACCGACCGCGGGCTCGTCGTTCCGGTGATTCGTGGGGCAGACCGGCTGACGATTCAAGAGATCGCCGCGGCCCGCGTCGAGCTCGTCGACCGCGCGCGCGGCGGGAAGCTGCAGCAGGCCGATCTCGACGGCGGCACGTTCACGATCTCCAACCTCGGCATGTTCGGCGTCGACCAGTTCGTCGCCGTCCTGAATCCGCCGCAGGTCGCGATCCTCGCGGTCGGTGCCGTCGAGGAGAAGCCCGTGGTGCGCGACGGCGAGCTCACCGCGCGACCGCTGATGAGCCTGACGCTGACCTGCGACCACCGCGCCGTCGACGGCGCAGACGCCGCCGATTTCCTCCGCACGGTTCGTTCCATGCTCGAAGAACCGGGCCTGGCGCTCTAGAGTTTCGAGTCATGCGCGTCTGGTACCGCGTCCGCGACCTCGACGCTGCGCGCCGGTGGTACTCGACGAAGCTCGGCTTCGAGGAGACCTACTACGACGATCCCGGCCGCTGGGCGAAGCTCGAGCGTGGCGCGATGCAGATCGCGCTCGCGGAGGGTGAGCCAGAGGACGGCGGAGTCGCCACGATCGACGTCACGGACGTCAAGGCCGAGGCCGAGCGCCTCCGGAAGGACGACATCGAGGTCGGCACCGTGCTCGAGCTGCACGAGGAGGTGCGGCTGCTGGACGTGTACGACCCGGACGGGAACCGCCTGCAGCTCGTCCAGGAGCTCCGCCGCTGATCCGCCGCGGAAACCGGCAGGACGTCCGGTTCCTGAAGGACATGCTGCGCCACGCCTTCTACTGGCGGTCGGGCGGCACGGTCGAGGACGCGTCGCTCTGGCAGTACGTGTCCGGCTGGGGGCGGAGCGGGGACACGGCGGTGATCGCGCTGGAGGAGGGCTTCCCGGTAGGCGCCGCCTGGTTCCGGCTCTTCGCGCGCGACGAGCCCGGCTTCGGCTTCGTGGACGAGCAGACGCCCGAGGTCTCGATTGCCGTCGTTCCGAGCCGCCGCGGCAGGGGCATCGGCTCCGAATTGCTCGACGCGCTGATCGACGCAGCGAAGGAGCAGGGCTACGGCTCGCTGAGCCTCTCCGTCGCGGACGACAGCCCCGCGATGCACGTCTTCGAGAAGCAGGGTTTCGAGAAGGTCGAGCAGACCGACGGCTCGTCGACGATGCGGCTCGATCTTCCGGCGGCATAGAAGGGTCGTCCGACCAGGACAAGTCGGTCCCGATTCGGACCGCGTCCTTGGAGCCATCAAGAGTGTCAGACACTCGTCATGGCTGCGGGGGGCAGGCCGAATCTCGCTACGTGCGGACGTTTCGCTGTTTCGCACCGGGCCTCTCGAGACGTGGCGAGGGTCTGGCACCGGACATGTCCCGGCCGGGGCTCGGTCGGACAGGCCACGCGGCGCCAGTAGGATCGAGCCGGAAATCAACCGAGGAGCAGAAACCGATGGAATGTGACGTTGCCGTCCTGGGAGGCGGCCCGGGCGGCTACACGGCCGCGATCCGCGCCGCGCAGCTCGGCGCCAAGGCCGTCTGCATCGAGAAGGAGCCCGAGCTCGGCGGCACCTGCCTCCGCGTCGGCTGCATCCCGACCAAGGCCTGGGTGCAGACCGCCTTCGCGATCAAGGAGGCCGAGGAGACCTTCGGCAAGCTCGGCGTCCAGGTCGGCGAGCCGCAGCTCGACTTCTCGACCGCGAACCAGTGGAAGGACGGCGTCGTCAAGCAGATGACCGGCGGCATCGCGCAGCTCTTCAAGGCGAACGGCGTCGAGTGGGTCAAGGGCGCCGGCCGTTTCACGGACGCGAACACGATCGCCGTCGAGGGTGGGGAGGACGTCACCTTCCGCAGCGCCATCGTCGCGACCGGCAGCTTCCCCATCCTCCCGCCGATCGAAGGTCTCGACTCGCCACGATGCGTCGACTCGACCGGACTCCTCGCGCAACAGGAGCTCCCGAAGCGCCTCGTCGTCCTCGGCGGCGGGATCATCGGCTGCGAGTTCGCGTCGATCTTCGCCCGCTTCGGCTCCGAGGTCACGATCATCGAGATGCTCCCGAGCCTCATCCCGCAGGAGGACGCGGACGCCGCCAAGGAGCTCGCGAAGCAGTTCGGCAAGCGCAACATCACGCTCCACCTCGAGAAGCAGTGCACGAAGGTCGAGGACTCGGGCTCCGCGCTCACCGTCCACTTCGGGGACGGCGAGACCGTCGAGGCCGACCTCATGCTCGTCTCCGTCGGCCGCGCGCCGCAGGTCGAGAACCTCGGCCTCGAGGAGATCGGCGTCGAGCTCGACCGCCGCAAGGGGATCGCCGCCGACGAGCACCGACGAACCACCGTCGACCACATCTACGCCGTCGGCGACTGCGCCGGCTACTGGCAGCTCGCACACACCGCGTTCCGCGAGGGCGAGGTCGCCGCGGAGAACGCGATGGGCCACGAGGCCGTCGTCGACAACCGCGCGATCCCGCGTCCGATCTACACGGATCCGGAGATCGCCGCCGTCGGGCTCACGGAGCAGGAGGCGCGGGAGCAGTACGGCGACGACGTCGAGACCGGCGTGTTCCCCTGGGTCGCCAACGCGCGGGCCGTCATGCAGAACGAGACGACCGGCTGGGTGAAGTCGATCCACGAGAGCCGGTACGGCGAGCTGCTCGGCGTCGTGATGGTCGGCCCGCACGTCACCGACCTGATCGAGGCGGGCGTCGTCGCGATCGACGCCGAGGCGACGGTCGAGACGGTCGCGGACGGCATGACCGCCCACCCGACCCTCTCGGAGGGGATCAAGGAAGCGGGCTTGGTGGCGCTGGGACGGGCGATCCACCTGCCGAACCGGAAGCGACAGAAGGCAACAGCGTAGGGCCGTGCCTGATCCCGCGTAGGGGCAGGACCGCGAAGCAGGGGACGGCGATCAGGAGGGCCGCCCCGACGAGCACGGTGTCGACGCCGACGACTTCGGCCAGCGGGCCGGCGAGCGCCTGGCCGACCGGCATGAAGATCAGCGAGACCATCCAGTCGAAGGAGTTCACGCGCGAGAGCCTGTCCGCCGGGATCTCGCGCTGCTGGAGGGTCTCCCAGATCGTGTTGCCGGCGACGATTCCGAGCGCGAAGATCCCGCTTGCCGCTGCGATCGCGAGTGCCGGGAGAGGTGGGACGAGCGCCAAGAGCGGCAGCGACCCGAACGACCAAGCCACGAGCGCAAGTGGCACGGGCCGGCTCGGCCTGAGACGCAGCGCCAACACCCCGCCGAGGAGGCCGCCGATCGCCCCGCCGGTCAGGATCACTCCCCACGCGGCCGCGCCTCCGAGCTCCTCGGCCGCGATGATCGGACCCAGCACGGCCATGACTCCGATCCCGAGGTTCGCGAGCGCGGCGGCCAGGAAGCCGGCCCTGAGCCAGACGTGCGACCACGCCTCCCGGGCTCCCTCGAGCAGATCGGCGAGGAAGCGCTGGCGGGGCGCGGGCTGCCGGGGCTTCAACCGCAGACGCGCCAGGAAGAGAGCGCTGACGGCAAACGTCAGTGCATCGACCGCGTAGGCCACTCCGGGCTCGAACGCGGCCACCAGGACGCCGGCGACGGCAGGGCCGGCGACGTTCGCGGTGCCCTCGGAGACCTTTAACAGTGCGTTTGCCTGCTGAAGCCGCGCGTCGCTGATCGTCTCCGGGACGAGGCCCGTCGACGCCGGCCCGAAGAACGCCTGTGCGGCACCGACCAGCGCCGACGCCACCACGAACATCCAGATCTCCATCGAGCCCATGAGCAGTGCCACGGCGACGGCACCCTGGACGACGGTGCGGATCGCGTCGCAGGCGAGCATCACGAGCCGGCGAGGAAGCCGGTCGGCCCACACTCCCCCGACCACGATGAATGCTGCGCGTGCAAGCGTGAACGAGGCAAGGACGAGGCCCAGTTCGGCGGCTCCACCGCCGGCCTCGATCACTGCGAACGGCAGTGCCACGTAGATCAGCGAGTCGCCGAAAGAGGAAGCCGTCTGCCCCAGCCACAAGAGGCGGAATTGCCGCTCCTGGAGTGCCCCCAGCCGGCTCACCTTTCGAGCCTAGACGCGTATCCATGAGGCTCGGAGGTTCGTTCTGACCTTCAGCGGGAACACGACCGCAAGGAACTTGTGACTGTGGCATCTATGAGACAGGAACCGTGAGCGACGCCGCACTCCTCACCCGGCCGAAGACCGACCGTGCGTTCGAGCGCCTCTACAAGGGCCATGTCCACGACGTCTACCGGTACGTCCTTGCCGTCCTGCGGAACCCGGCCGACGCCGAGGACGTCACGCAGGCGACCTTTCTCAACGCCTACCGGGCGTTCCAGCGCGGGGACCGGCCCGAGCTCCCGCGCAACTGGCTGCTGAAGATCGCGCACAACGAGTGCCGGCAGCGGTTCCGCACGCTGGCCCGGCGGCCCAAGGAGGTCGTCTGGGACGAGCGTGTCGCCGCGCCGCCTGTCGACGAGGCGGTTCCGACCGCCGACGAGATCCGTCACGCGCTCGGCCAGCTCAACTTCAACCAGCGCTCGGCGCTCGTCATGCGCGAGCTCGAGGGCCGCTCCTACGGCGAGATCGGCGAGATCCTCGACGTCTCGGTGTCGGCGGTGGAGACCCTGATCTTCCGCGCGCGGCGTGCGCTGCGCGAGCAGCTGGAGGGAGGCCTCACGTGCGGCGAGGCCGAGGCTGTCCTCTCCAAGCGCCTCGACGGGACGCTCTCGGCCGGCGAACAGCGCACCCTCCGCGCCCACCTGCGCGAGTGCAGCGAGTGCGCCGCGCTCGAGCGCAAGCAGCGGGCTCAGCGCGCGGCGCTGAAGCGGCTCGGCGTCGTCCAGCTCCCGCCGTCGCTGCTGAGCTTCTTCGGCGGTGGCGCCGGAACGACGGTCGGGGGGATCGTCGCCGGCTCCGGCATCGCGGCCAAGGCGGCCGCGATGGTGGCCGCAGGCGTGATCGCCGGCGGTGTCGGCCACGAGGCAGTTCAGGCGGTGGCCGCGAGCGAGCCGAACCGGACGGGGCTTCCGAAGCTCCAGGAGGTCCCGCGCACCTATCCGAAGGTCTACGTCTCGACCGCGGCCGGCGGGACCGCGCGCGACTCGAGGCAGGCCGACCTCGACGCCGTAGCCTCGTTCGGTCCCGTCGATCCCTCCGCCGTCCGAAACGCCGTCGGCAAGGCGTTGGCACGCGGTGGTGCAGGCGCTTCGACGTCACAGCCGTCCGCAGGCGCGTCGGGCCGAGGGCGCCGGTCAACCAGCGTCGGCCGCGTCACCGTCCGCGAACGCGCCGGAGCCCGTCCGCGACGTCGTGGAGACGGCGAAGACGGTCGTCAAGGAGGTCCCGAAACCGCCGCTGCCGCCGCTGCCTCCTCCGCCACCGCTACCGCCGCCGCCGGTCCCGATCCCGCCGCCACCGCCCGTCCCCCCGCTGCCTCCACCTCCGCCGCTACCTCCGCCACCCCCGCTGCCACCTCCGCCGCCGCCACCGCTGCCACCGCCGCCGCCACTGCCACCGCCGCCGCCACTGCCACCGCCGCCGCCGCCGCCGCCGGTTTTCCGGGGACAGGAGGCTGATACCCCCGGCACCGCAGGAGTGCCGGTTGTACGTCGTCTTCGGGGGAATCGCAAGAAACGGGGTCTCGCGGCATCTACCTGGGCATGAGCCTCCTGCTCGCGGCCTGCGAGTGGCTGTACCGGCGGCGGCTGCTGTCCGGGCAGCGCGGGAGCTCTCTGACCTGTGACCAGGCCGAGCGCGCCGTCTCCCGCCGGCTTGACGGAGAGCTGCCGCCGTCCGAGCACGAGCTCCTGGGCGTACACCTTCGGTCCTGCACGGACTGCGTCCGATTCGAACGGCTGCACCTTCACTGCCGAGCCGCTCTTCGCGCCTTCGCGTTTGCGCCGGTGCCGGACAGCCTGCTGACGGGAGCCTCCACGGCGACCGCCGGGCCGCTAGTCTCGGACCGATGAGCATCATCAACAGGAGAAATGCCGTCCTCGGCTGGGCGGCGTGGCAGATCGGGAAGACCGCCGCGAAGCACAAGGCGAAGCAGTCGGTGAAGCCCGGCAACCGCCGTCCCGGGAAGGGTGCGATCGTCGGAGCGCTCGCCGCCGTGGGCGGAGCGGTCTGGTTCTGGCGCAGCCGCCGCGGCGACGACGACGAGAGCGAGTAGCCCCCGCCGCCGCCGCGCGGCAGCCGTTGCGCTAGGAGGGCCGCGCCGTCCGCACGCGGACGAGGCGCCGCGTGGAGACGCCGGCGAGGAGCTGTCGCCTTCCTTCCGGGCCCGGATGAACTTGACCATCGAGCCGCCGCGCACGAGGCGGAGGCGCGTGGTCGGCTGGATCTGGATGGTGGCCAGGCCGTCGACGTTCGTCCGCACTTCCTGCGGAGCCTGGATCCACCCGAGCGGGACGCCGGTGACGAGCACGATCGCGTCACGGACGATGTAGCCGCGCGTGTCCGTCACACGGAAGCGGCCCGTGTAGGGAGCCCGCGAGCGGATGACGCTGGGCACGAACTCGACGCCCGAGATGATGAGGCGGTGCGGGAGCCGCATGCTCGAGGCCGGGATCGAGTAGCGGCCGTCGGACAGGCGCGTCGCGCCTTCCGGCGGCGTCACGACGGCGGTCGGCAGCGAGTTCGCAGTCGTCGAGCCGGTCGCGTTCCTCGCGGTTACGGCGACACGGAGCCGGTTGTTCACGTCCGAGGTCTGGACGGCGTACGTCCGGCCCGTGGCGCCGGCGAGATTGGCGCAGTTGAGGCCGTTCCCGTCGCACCGCTGCCACTGGTACGTGTACGTGATCGGGTCGTCGCCCGTCCACACACCCTCGCTCGCGGTGAGCGTCTCCCCGTCCCTCGGCGTTCCCGAGATGGACGGAGGCGTCGTGTTGGCCGGGGCGATGTTCGCCTGGGCGTCGGCGAACCCGGCAAGGGCGGCCAGTGCGGTCAGCGCGGAGGCGGCCGCGGCAGCCCCAAGGAGCTGAAGCTTCTTCATCTGCTTGTAACCCCCTTCACTTGCATCGGTATCCGATGTGTGTGAGGGATACCCGACCGGTTTGAGGTGAATCCCAGGAGTCGGTAAGGATTGTCTGAACACGCTGATGAGGAGGGTGGGGATGAAAGTCGAGAAGGCCGTCACAGCAGTGACCTGGATCCCGTCGGAGGCGATCGAGGGGATGCCGAAGCTTCCGTTCGAGCTGGGGATGACGTCGTACGACGACCCGCCGCCCGAGCGGCTGGGGCATGGCGAGCTGGAGGCGCTCCGCGACCGCGACGGCTTTCGCGAGGCGAACGAGCTGCGCGCGTGGATCGAGGTCGACGACGGCAAGATCGTCGACTCGGGCTACTCCGGCGGCGCAGTCATCGGGACGACGCACGTGAAGGTCGGCCCGAAGACGCTCTCGTTCCCCGGCGTCGGGTATCCGCTCATCCAGGCCGAGCCCGAGGTGGGCCCGGACTGGGTCAGGTTCGTGCAGAGCGCCGGCGGCCGGATGGGGCTTCCGGCGCCGCGCAGGGTCAGCGGCAAGCCGTACTTCCAGATCGCGTCCGCCTCGGCATGGACGACGCTCCAGCTGATCATCTACGCCGACGGGACCTCCAAGCACCGGCTGGTCGGCGCCTCGCCCTTCCCGCGGCACTGGATCTACGACGACAGCGGCGCCCTCGTCGAGAAGAGCGGCGAGATCGACTTCGAGCGGTGGTGGCGCGAGTCGTACGGCCCGAACACGCCGTGGGGCGGAGACGACTCGCCGACGCTCGTCGCGGCCGTGGAGTCGGAGCTCGAGCGGGAGCTCTCGCGGATCGTCATGGCCGACGCCCAGGCCTTGCCCCGGCACGAGCTGGACGAGGGCAAGACGCTCGTCGAGCAGGACCAGCCGGGTACGAGCCTGTTCCTGATCCTCGACGGGATGCTTGACGTGGAAGTGGACGGCGACGTCGTGGCCGAGGTCGGCCCCGGCGCGATCGTCGGCGAGCGGGCGTCGATCGAGGGCGGGATGCGGAGCTCGACGCTCCGCGCCGCGACCAAGGTGCGTGCCGTCGAGATTCCGGCGAGCGCCCTCGATACGGGCGAGATCGCGGCCCTCGCGTCGAGCCACCGGAGGGAGATGTCGTAGAGCGGGTAGCGCTCGTCACCGGCGCCGGCAGCGGGATCGGCCGGGCGATCGCGGAGCGGCTCGCGGCGGACGGCTTCGCCCTGGGGTTCGCGACGCACAAGCGGGGCGACGAGGAACGGGAGGTCTACGAGGAGCTGGCGGCCCGCGGGCCGGTGCACTGGGTGGCAGGCGACCTGTCCGATCCCGCCGTGCCGGCTCAGCTCGTCGCCGAGGTCGCGGAGCAGCTCGGCCGGCTGGACGTCCTCGTCAACAACGCCGGGATCACGATCTCGAAGCCGGCGCTCGAGCTGACGGCGGACGACTTCGACGCCGTCTTCTCCGTCGACGTCCGTGCCGCCTTCCTCGCGTCACAGGCGGCGGCACGCGTGATGGGCGAGCAAGGCGGCGTGATCGTGAATATCACCAGCATCCACGAGCACGTTCCGCGTCCGGGCTTTGCGCTCTACGCGCCCGCGAAGGCGGCGCTCGGCATGCTGACGCGGTCCCTCTCGATCGAGCTGGCGCCGTCGATCCGCGTCGTCTCGGTCGCGCCGGGCGCGATCAAGGTCGAGCGAAACGAGTTCGACTCCGAGCGGCTCCGGGCGGAGATCCCGCTGCAGCGGGCCGGCAGACCGGAAGGGGTCGCGTCGCTCGTCTCCTGGCTCGTCTCGCCCGAAGCGGAGTACGCAACGGGCGCGAGCTTCCTGCTGGACGGCGGCATGGCCCAGCAGGTTGTCGACTAGAGGTTGGAGGCTTCGGGAGCCGCCGAGGTGAGGCGCGAGCGCGATCCAGTCGCGCATCGAGACCTTCGCCTTCGAGTCCTCGAGAAGCTCGCGGATGAAGGTGTTCACGCACGAACTGCGGCTTCCGCTTCAGGATCGAGAGCTGATGGCGGCGCACGCCCTCCGCGAGCCGCTGGAACTTGAAGAACGCCGGCTTCCGTAGGCCGGCCGCGGAGACCAGCCCCGACTGCCAGCCGGTCATCCGTCCTTCGTCCCGCACGAGGAACCACAGCAGCATGTCGATCCGCGGGTTCCGCCTCGCGATCGTGTACGCCTCGTGCATGTACGTCGCCTGCCGGTCCCAGGTGACGCCGAAGATCCTGTCCGGCGGGCTCGTCTCGTACCCGTACTCGGTGATCCAGATCGGCTTCTCGCCGTAGAGGATCGTGACCTCGTCGATCAGCTTGCCGATGTTGGCGAAGGTGATCGCCCGCGGGTTGCGCGGCTTGGCGGTGGGCCGGAAGTTCGGGTCGCCCGCGTACGGGTGGTGCGCGTAGGCGTCGAAGTTCCGCATGCCCGCTGCGTGCGCGGCGCGGAGGAAGCCGATCGGCGAGGTGGACGGCCGCTTCGTGGCCGGCGCGTTGTTCCCGCGCGCCGCCGTGACGCCGCACGCGACCTTCTGGCCGCGGAGCAGCGTGAGGTGGACGCCCTCGTAGATCGCGTTGCAGATCCGTGCGTAGTCGCGCGCGGACTGGATCACCCAGCGCCCCTGGATCTTCCGCCACTGCGGCTTCAGCCCGAGCGGCAGGTTGGGCTCGTTCCAGGCTGTCCAGAGCGAGACGCGAGGGAGGACGACGCCGTCCGGCCGCCGGTAGTGCCCGCTGTAGCGGAACGCTGCCGCGTACGCGAACTCGCGGAGCCGCTTCATGTTCTGCGGCGCCTTGTTCTGCGGCTCACCGCCGTTTGCCCACCAGGGCGTGCCGAAGATCGTGAAGGCGACGCGGACGCCGCGCTGCGAGGCTGCGATCACGGCGGCGTCGTAGCGCTCCCACTCGTACGCCTTGTCCTCGGGGTTCGTCCCGTTGTCCGGCCGCTCGCGGGCGACGCCGAGCACGCCGCCCCAGGACAGCGTCACGCGGACGATCTGCGGCCGCAGCGTCTGGAGCGTCTGGGAGAAGCGAGGCGTGTTCCCGATCGCCTCGGTTGTGTCGACAAACCCGATCTGGAGCCAGTTCGACGCGCTCGCCGGCGCCGCCACCACACAGGCAGCAAGCACCGCGACGAATGTCATGCGACGCATCACAGGAGAACGTATCTGGTCGGTGTTAGGACAGCTTGAAGCGGGTACGAGGCCAACTCGACCCCCATTGGAGGAGGAAGAGATGGGTCTTACCGACATGCTGCAGGACGCAGCGACGAAAGAGAAGCTCCAGGACTTCACGCAGCGCTACGACCAGGGCAAGCCCTGGGAGGGCATCTCCGACGACGAGGCTCGGCAATGCCACGACGAGGTCGCCTCACAGCTCGACGACAACGAGTACGAGGCATCGGCCCGCGAGTCGTTCGAACGACTCGACCCTGAGCAGCGGCGAGAGGCCGCGCGCCAGCTCGACGCCGGTGAGACGGACGATCCGGACGAGCTCGCGAAGGCAACCAACCGGGCCCGCAAGGAGAACCCGGACATGCTCAAGGACCTGATGAGCAACCCGGCAATCAAGGGCGCCGTGGCCGGTATCGCCGCGAGCGCGCTGAAGAAGTTCCGCTAACGAGAGGAGAGCCCATGGGCGAAGTCAAGAAGTCGATCGAGGTCGAGGTTCCGGTCTCGACCGCGTACAACCAGTGGACACAGTTCGAGGAGTTCCCGCAGTTCATGGAGAGCGTCGAGTCGGTCAAGCAGATCGACGACACCCACCTGCGCTGGGTCGCCGACATCGGCGGCCGGCGGGAGGAGTGGACGGCGGAGATCACGCACCAGGAGCCCGACAGCCACATCGCCTGGCGGTCCACCGAGGGCAGGGAGAACGCGGGCGACGTCCGGTTCGACAGCCTCGGCGACGACCGCACACGGATCCAGGTCGTCATGAACTGGGAGACCGAGGGCATCGTCGAGGCGGCGGCCGAGAGGATCGGGCGAGACGAGAGTGCGGTCGAGACCGACCTCGAGCGCTTCAAGGAGATGATCGAGAGCCGCGGCGCCGAGTCCGGCGAGTGGCGCGGCAAGGTCGCCGAGGGCGACCGGGTCGACTAGAGCTGTTCGGCGGGCGGGCCGGCAACCGCCGGCTCGCCCCCTGCCCTGTAGACCAGCACCGAGGTCAGCAGCGTCCAGAGCGGCAGCCCGAGGACCAGTCCGAAGAACGCCACCGGCGGGATGGCCATGATCAGCGCAACCGCGAGGCTGACCCATGCGAGCCAGCGCGGCAACGCGCCGAAGCGGAGAATCGCGAGCGCCGTCGCGACGAGCAGCGGGATCGAGAAGAGCGCGGCGCCGCCGAAGAACGCGTCTCCCACGCGCACGAGCGCCTCGATCGCCGTGTCCGAGGTATTCGCGTGGTCGAACGCCGCCTGCGCGTGCGGCAGGTAGGTGAACATCAGCGAGACGGACACGGCCACGCCGCTCCCGAACGCGATCGTCGCCAGCCGCCCGGTGCCTCCCTCGGCCGCGAACAGCGCCGAGCGAAGGCTGCCGAGCATCCAGACGAAGAAGACGACGCCGAAGCCGAACACGATCGCGCCGGCGAGGATCGACGTGTCGTTCTCCTGCACCCAGGCGACGAACGCCGCGGTGTCCTTCCCGTCCGGCCGGTCGTCCTTCTCGAGCAGAAACGTGCCGACGATCCAGAGGACGACGGCGACGACGCCCGTCAGCGGCGCATAGCGCTCCCAGCTGCGCACTCGGTCGAGGCTAGGTGTCGCGCCGGACGGATGAAGCCGGTTGAGACTACTTGTGGGGCTGCTCCTGCAACTCCTGCTCCAGCTCGTCCATCGCCGAGCGCAGGATCTGGATCCGCTCCAGCACCGGGACCGCCTCGCCGGGCCGGAGTGACTCGCGCCGCTCGAGCTCCCGTGCCTCCTCGAGCGAGTTCAGCACGATCCCGATGAACACGTTGATGACGATGAACGCCGCGACCAGGATGAAGCTGACGAAGAAGATCCAGGACCACGGGTGGATCTCCATGCCGGCGTCCATGTACTGCGGGAAGTCCTCGAGCGTCAGCATCACGAAGAGAGTCAGCATCGCTTCGCCGATCGTCCCCCAGTTCTCCGGCAGCTCCTCGCCGAAGAGCTGCCAGCCGACCATCCCGTAGACGAAGAGGATCAGCGTCGTCAGGATCGCCATCGACGCGAGCGGCGGCAGGCTGCGGATGACCGCGGTGATCAGGATCCGGACGTCGGGCAGGAGGTGGACGACCCGCACGATCCGGGCCAGGCGCGCGAGGCGGAGGATGGTCGTGTTCTCGCGCAGGCCGGGGACGAACGCGAGCCCGACGGCGAAGAAGTCGAAGACGTTCCAGCCCTCGCGGAAGTAGTTCCACGGCCGCGGGAAGTAGGAGGCGACGCGAAGGCTGATCTCGACGACGAAGAACGCGAGGCAGAGCGCGTTCAGCGCGTCGAGCAGGTCGCCGTACTCACTCTCGAGGCGCGGGTAGGTCTGCAGCCCGAGCACGAGCGCGTTCAGCAGGATCACGGCGATGACCGCGCCGGTGAACGCGGGCGAGTCGACGAGTCGTCGGAGCTGGTTCACCCGCCGCAGCTTGCCCGAAGGGCGAGACGGTGCGGGCTAGGCGGAGGGCTCGCCGGCGAGGCGGTCGCACTCGGCGATCCAGGCCGCGAAGCGTCCGCGTGCCGTCTCGAGCCAGAAGCCGGCGGACCGCGAGGCCCGCCGGCTCGTCAGCCGTGTTACGCCTGGGCGCCGGCGGCCATCTGCGCCGCCCACTCTTCGGAGCGCTTCTGCATCTCCTCGGGCGAAACGTCCTCGATGTGCGTGGCGATCGTCCACTGGTGGCCGAAGGGGTCCTCGACCAGGCTGAAGCGGTCGCCCCAGAACATGTCGTCCGGCTCCATCAGCGACGTCGCGCCGGCGTCGATCGCCTGCTTGTAGACGGCGTCGGTGTCCTCGACGTAGGTCATGATGCTGACGCTCGTCCCGCCGAGCTCCTTCGGCGGCTTCGTGCTCGACTGCGGAAACGGATCGGAGAGCATGACGACCGAGTCGCCGATCTCGAGCTCCGCGTGCATGACCGAGCCGCCGGGGCCCGCCATACGGGCGCGCTCCTTGGCGCCGAACGCGCGCTGGTAGAAGTCGATCGCGGCCGAGGCGTCCTCGACGGCGAGATACGGCATGAGGGTGCTGTAGCCCTCGGGGACAGGCTGCGGCATGTGCCTACCTCCTGTGGTTGGGGTCGAGACGCAGACTAGCGAGGGATTCGCGGTGTGCCCTAGAAAGCAACCCACCCGACGTGCTTCACTCTGTGAGCCGCATTGCCCAGCCCAGAAAGCGTCCCTCACACTTGACTCGGCCCCAGATTCTCGTCCTCGCCGCTGCGGTTGCCGCAGCCGCTGTGGCCTGGCTGCTGAACTACCTCTTCGTCGCGGACCAGTCCCGCGCCGGACTGGTCGCCCTTCCCGTCTGGCTCGTCGCGGGCGCAGCGCTCGGATGGCTGGCGATCCGCTGGCGCGAGCGGTCGAGAGACCAGCGGCTCGCCGAGAGCCGGCTCGACGGGATCCGGGCCGCCTCGACGGACGCGATCCTGCGCGTCGACGCCGACGGCGTCGTCGCGGGCTGGAGCCCGGGCGCGGAGGCGCTGTACGGCTACGACGCCGACGAGATCGTCGGGCGCCCACTCGCCGACCTGTTCGGGGATGGTGAGGCAGACCGCGTCGCCGAAGCCATCCGCGCAGGGAAGCGGCTGGAAGAGGTCATGGAGCAGCGGAGCCGGGACGGCGACGTCTTCAACGCCGCGGTCAGGGCGATTCCGAGCCCGGACCCGCCCGAGGCGATCGTCGTCGCCCGAGATGTCGACGAGGCCCGGAGGCTCACCCGAGAGCTTCGCAACGCCGAGACAACCGACCGCTCGCTCAGGGAGCACCTGCCGCTCGTCACCTACGTCCGGTCCTTCGAGAGCCGGGAGACGACGTTCGTCAGCCCGCAGATCGACCGGCTCGTCGGCTACACCGCCGACGAGTTGCTTGCGGATCCCGGCCTCTTCGCCCGGCTCGTCCACCCGGACGACCGGGACGAGGTCCTCGCCGAGCGGGACGCCGTGGACGCGGCCAAGCCCGTCCGCCTGAGCTACCGCATGCTCGCGCGCGACGGGCGGGTCGTCTGGGTGCGGGAGGAGGCTGTCGCGGTGCTGGACGAGTCGGGCCGGCCGCTCTCCATCCAGGGGTATCTGCTCGACGTCGGCGAGCGGCAGGCGGCGGAGGAGCAGGCGAAGGAGCTTCGAACCGCAGAGGCCGTGACCGCCGAGGAAGCGCGGGACCGCCAGCGGAAGATCGAGTTCGTCGCCGAGGCCGCGTCGGTGCTGGCCTCCTCGCTCGACGTCAGCTCGACGGTGGGAGAGGTTGCCGTGCTCGCGACCCGTGCCCTTGCCGAATGGTGTGTGGTGGACGTGCTAGCCGAAGACGGCAGCGTCGCCCGGTACGCAGTGGCCGGCGGCGATCCCCCGTCGGCGGCGACCGAGCCCGATTCCGAGCCGGACCCTGCCGTCCGCGAGGTGATCCGAAATCGCCGGCCTGAGCTCTCCGCGACCCACATGCGGCTTCCGCTTGCCTCTGGCGGCCGGCGGGCGCTCGGGGTGCTGACGCTCGTGGCCGGCGAGCGCGCCGCTCCGTACGAGGGCACCGATCTCCCCTGGGGCCGTGCGGTTGCGGGAATGATCGCGCTCGCGATCGACAACTCGCGTTTGCACGTCGAGGTCGAGGCGCGCTCGGACGCGAACCAGGTGCTCACCCACGTGGGCGAGGGCGTCTTCCTGGTCGACCGGGCCGGCGCCATCCGCCTCTGGAACCCTGCGTCGGCCGCGATCACCGGCATCTCGGCAGAGGCGGCGGTTGGCACGCCGGTGACGGACGCGATCCCGGACTGGCACGAGCTCTCCGCCCGGGTTCCCCTCGGCACCGCTGGGGAGCCCGTGCGCCCCACGACGCTGCCGCTGGATACAGGGCACGGCGAGCGCTGGATCTCGATCTCGGGCGTGGAGTTCTTCGGCGGCACGGTCTACGCGGTGCGGGACATCACCGAAGAGCACCGGCTCGACGAGCTCAAGGCTGAGTTCATCGCCGTTGCGTCACACGAGTTGCGCACGCCTCTGGCGGCCGTGTACGGCGCAGCTCAGACGCTGCGCCGCCACGATTTCGCACTCGACGACGCCGGGCGCGAGCGCTTCATCTCGCTCATCGTCGACGAGTCCGACCGGCTGGCCACGATCGTGAACCAGATCCTGCTCGCCAACCAGCTCGAGGTCGGGCGGGTCGACCTGGACACGGAGCCGTTCGACGGCGTGGACATGGTCGAACGGGTGGTCGAGTCGGCGAGGACCCATGCGCCGTCGCACATCACATTCGACGTCCAGGTCGCGGAGGGCGTCCCGCCGGTTGCCGCGGACAAGGACCAGGCACGGCAGGTGCTGGTCAACCTGGTCGAGAACGCCGTCAAGTACTCGCCGGGCGGCGGGAGGATCGAGCTCGGCCTGGAAGCCGCGGACCGCGCGGTGCGGTTCAGTGTCGTCGACGAGGGGATGGGCATCCCCAGCGACGAGCAAGCCCGGATCTTCGAGAAGTTCTACCGCCTCGACCCGAACATGACCTCCGGCATCGGAGGAACCGGTCTCGGGCTCTACATCTGCAGGGAGCTCGTCGAGCGGATGGGCGGCCGGATCTGGCTCGAGTCGGAGGAGGGCAAGGGCTCGGCGTTCTTCGTCGAGCTCCCGAGCACGATGCCTCGACCGACGCTCGTCAAGACCCCGGAGCTCGACGAGAACGAGCAGGCCGCCGGCTAGGCGGCCGGTCCCGCTTTCAAATCCTTGCCCCAGCTCCGATTGGTCGACGTCAGCCCTGCCGCGAGGCGGTTTGTTGACCACTCTTTCGACGGTCACCGCGCGCAGAAAACTGGCCCCACGGACTCGAACTCTGTTTGCCTCAGCTCAGATGCCTCGCGTGCCAGAAGGCGCGTCGGCGTACTTTGGGGCTTCGGCCGGAATTCTGGCTGCAGGGCCAGCGCAGACGATCATACACCTCAGTTTGTGATTCGTGTTGCAAGCTGGACGACGCCTCTCCGGAGCGGGTCTGGCGTCCGCTGACCTAGGAGGCGGAGACGGCGAGACCGAGTCGCTCGACCAGACGCTCGAGCTGCCACGCGCGCTCCGCGGCGAACCCGGCCTCGTATCCCTCCGGGTGGAGGCCCGCCGTCGAGTGGGCGACGACGAAGGCCACGTTCGCAGCGACTGCGCCATGCGTAGCGCCACCGGCGGCGACCGCCTCGAGGTGCGAGCGCAGCTGCGGCTCGCGGGCCTCGAGGCCGACGACCCTCGGCGAGCGCCGTCGTGTCGGCGGCCATGAGCACGAGACCCGCGATCTCGGCCGGCAGCCGTGCTGCAAGACCGGGTGCGGTCGTCACGAAGCCCTCGGCGTCGAGACCCCCGAGCTCCCGCGCCTCGTCGTCGTGACCCTCCAGGCGCAGCGCCTCGACCACATGCTCGCGCCCTCTCGCCGCGCACGCGCGGGCGAAGTCGCGGGCCGCGGTCTCGTCCCAGGCCGCCACGCGCTCCAGGAGCCGGCCGCGCTCGGCGACGAGCACGCTGACCGTCGTCCTCCACGATGCCGGCGAGCTCGCAGGTCCACAGCTCGTCGTCGATCCAACCGAGGAGCCCCTCGGCGTGCAGCGCGTGGATCCCCGACACGCACCGCTCGACCTCCGCGTCTGCCTCGAGCCAGGTTCCCGGCTCCGGCCATCTGACCCCGCTGAAGAGCCCCACGCGATCGGACGAGAGGAACTTGTACGCGATCACTCGTCCCGCTTCCAGTCACGGAACGCGGCGAGGAGGTGCTGCTCCATGGCCGGCGGGACATCCTCCTCACGCAGCTCTCCGACAAGCTCGACCGTCGTCCTCATCTGGGCGAGGAACGAACGACACGGCGGGCAGATCGAAACGTGCTCCTCGAAGCGGCGACGCTCGGCCGGGGTGAGACGCCCTTCGTTGTAGTCGGTGACGAGCTTGACGATGTCGGCGCAGGTCAGCATCGCTCCGTTCCTTCTTCGAGGTACCGCTCGATCGCTGCGCGTGCGGCGGCTCGCGCGCGGTGCAAGAGAACTCGCTGGTTGCCGTCCGCGACGCCAAGATACTCGCACACCTCTTCCGGGGGCCAGCCCTCGACATCGCGAAGCGTGATCACTGCTCTCTGCATTCGTGGCAGCGCATCGATCGCTTCGAGCAGCGCGGTGCGCAGCTCGCTCGACAGCAGGCGCTCCTCGGGAAGATCGTCCCAGCGCGGCACTGCGCTCGACCACATGCCGGCCCACCGGCCTCCGTCGAAGAACCGGTCGCGACTCACGCCGAGGTCGTCGCCCGACGCCTCGTCGGCCGCGAGCTCGGACAGCGGCACGAGCCGTTGCTCCTGCTCCGCCCGCCTTTTCGCACAGTTGCAGAGAATCGCGTAGATCCACGTCCGAAGCGACGATTTCGCCTCGAACCCGTCGAGGCCCCGAACGACGTTCAGCCACGTCTCCTGAACCACCTCTTCGGCCACGGCGCGGCGCGAGACGAACGCCATCGCGACCCGCGTCATCGACGGCGTGTGCCTGCGAACGAGCGCGCAGAAGGCCTCCTCGTCTCCGTCCCGCAGCTGGGCGAGGACTTGCTCCTCCGTGCGTTCGGTCGCGACGGTCCGCGTCCCGACCACGGACCGAACCGTACGCGCGTAACACCCGAACCGGTCGCGTCTCTACCGTTGGTATGGCCCGCTCCATCCGTGACGATCACGATCTGCTCGCCGCTTGCGCAGAGGGTGACGAGCAGGCGCTGGGTTCGCTCTACGACCGGTTCGGGAAGGTCGCCTACCGTCTCGCGCTGCGCATCGTGCGCGACGCCGCCCTTGCGGAGGACGCGGTGCAGGAGGCGTTCCTCGCCGTGTGGCGGCAGGCGGCGAGTTTCGACCGCTCTCGCGGAAAGCCGTCGACCTGGATTCTCACGCTCGTGCACCGACGGGCTGTCGACCTCGTGCGCAGCCAGGCCCGCTTCAACGCGCTTCCCGACCAGCTCGAGGTGATGGCACCTCAGGCCGTCGTCGCCGAGAGCGCCGACGACGACGTCGCACTTCGAGAGGCGCGACGCGAGGTTCGGGCAGCGCTGGCAACGCTGTCGAGCGCCGAGCGCGAAGTCCTCGACCTCGCCTACTGGGGCGGCCTGACCCAGTCGGAGATCGCGACCGCGCTCGGCATCCCGCCCGGGACGGTGAAGAGCCGGACGTTCAACGCTCTGGCACGTCTCCGGGAGGCGCTGAGCCAGGGGCCCGAGCTAACGGCCGTCTCCTCGAGGCGATCGTGATCATTGGCTATCTGGCTCTCGCGGCGATCGTGGCGGCCGCTACTGCTCTCGGGACGCTCGCCGTGGCCG
>CAVTEL010000002.1:0-38740 GCA_963733855.1 uncultured Actinomycetes bacterium | reverse complement strand
CGGACGCGGGTGTAGACGTTGCCCCGATCCTCCGACGCGATCCCGAGCTCGACGAGCCGCTCGCCCAGGCCGGCGTACCGGATCGCGGACGGGCCCATGTCGACGCCGCGGCGGTCCACGCCGAGGTCGAACTCGGCCCCGATGATCGCTACGCGTCGTCGTCTTGCCTCCACGGCGGAGGAGGATACGGGGAGGCCTCGGACTGGTCGTTGACGCCGCGTACGGACCTAGCGCATCTGGGTTATTGAAGGTTTGCACAGGCTGACGTAGGGTCCCGTGGCTGTCCGGGGTTCTCCCGGGCACGGCAAAGGGGAGAGAACATGCGGAGATTGATGCTTGTCGCCTTCGTCGCTGCGGCGTTCGCGATACCGGCCGCCGCACAGGCGGCTGTGCCCGAGCCCGTCATGACAGGGCTCGACAACCCTCGAGGGCTTGCGTTTGGCCCCGAAGGCGGCCTGTATGTGGCCGAGGCAGGAAAGGGATGTCGAGGAGTCTGCGTTCCGCAGCCGGATGGACCAGGGACGCGTTGCTACGGCGCCACCGGGCGGTTTCCCGCCTTTGGCGGGGTAGTCAGGAGCGGATCGCAACCGGATTGCCGTCTCTCGCCGCACAGCCGGCGGGGGATACGGCGGCGGGCCCGCAGGACGTCTCGTTCCAGGGTCGTGGAGGGCTCTTCGTCACGATTGGATGCAGTTGCGACCGAGGGAACGCCGCGACAGGCGCGCTCCTCGATGGGCTCGGCTTCGGCTATCTCATGAAGGTTTCGGCCTCGGGACATGCGAAGCAGCTGGAGGACATTGCCGGCTACGAGGCGTCTGCGAACCCCGACGGCGCCCAGATCGACAGCAATCCCTTCGGCTTGCTCGCACTGCCGGGCCACCGCGTGGTCGCGGATGCCGGCGGTAACTCGCTTCTCGATGTCGCTGCGAACGGTTCGATCTCGACCGTGGCGACGTTCCCCAAGATCCCCGGCCCCTTCGGCCCACGCGACGTCGTCCCGACTGACGTGGTCGTCGGGCCTGACGGCGCCTACTACGTGTCTTCACTGACGGGCTTCCCGTTCACCGCGGGAACAGCGAGCGTGTATCGGGTTGTTCCCGGTCAGGCGCCGACGGTGTACGCAACCGGGTTGACCATGGTCACGGATCTGGCGTTCGGCTCCGACGGATCGCTCTACACGCTCCAGCACGCATCGGGGATTCCCGGCGTCCCGTTCCCGTTCGCGGGGCCAGGAGCGATCAGGCAGGTGCCGCCGGGCGGCGGTGCAGCCTCGACGCTCGTGGCGGGCGGCCTGCCGCGCGCGACCGGCCTGGCGGTCGGACATGACGGCGCGCTCTACGTTTCCGTCAACGGAGCCTCTTCGGGCAACGGGGCGGTCTGGCGGATCGTGCCGTAGCAAGCACCATCAGCGGGCGCCGCGCATCAGCGCGGCGCCCGCCGCCTTGCGCGACGAGGTGCACAACATCAGGGCGGAATCAGCGAGGACTGAAGCTGCGGAGACTTGTGGCCTGCGTCGGAAAGGTCTTCCGTTCTCGGACGAGGTCTCTCTCCAGCCGACTCGCCAGCGGATCCACACCGCTGCGCCATCCACGGAAGGACGAACCACGCTCCGAGCGCAAAACCCATGAGAAGGTCACGCATCGCTACGAAAGTGTCCGTCGTCGAGAGCGCAGATGCAAATCGGCGCATCCGATCGTCCGCCCGCTCCTCGTAGCGTGGCGCCAGTGGGATTCGGGGATCGAGCCTAAGGCGCAGAGATCCTTGAATAGGGCCGGTGGCGCTGCAGCGCTGCATAATCGACGAACTCGACTAGGGAGGACGATCGATGGCAACGAGGGCTGATTTCACCGAGGACGAGTGGGAGACGATGAGGGAAAGGTGTGACGGGCGCCGGAATGCTCGTCTCGATCGGCGACCGCGACTTCACCGACACATTTGGGGAGGTCGCGGCACTGGCAAAGCGCCTGGGCGAGGAGCGCAAGAAAAGCCAGCTCACGGGCGAGCTCGCCGCCGGCCGGCCGAGCGGATTCGGCATGACTGCCTCGCCCGAGGAGGTCGAGGCGGGGACGCTCGAAGCTTTGCGCTCGGCAACCGCGATCCTCGCCGCCAAGGCCCCGGACGAGATGGACGCCTACCGGGAGCTCGTCTTGGAGGTGGCCGAGTTGGTCGCCGACGCGAAGGGCGGAGTCAAGCCGGGCGAGACCGGCGCGATCGACAAGATCAAGGATGCCCTCGGCGGCTGAGCCGCACCGGCGCCTGGGGACGAGACCTGCCTGCATCGACTAGGGCATCTCTCGCGCGTCCGGAGGCTTCGCGGCTACTGCCGCCCCGGAAACGTGATGCCCCCAGCGGGATTCGGACTAAACGCTCTGAGCAGGGAAAACGTGCGCTCGGACGCGGCCAGGACATGACCGGGGACAGGACCGGGCGGTCACGCCTTCCGGGGAACCTGCGCTCGCTCTGCTCGCGTTGCCACACCGAGCGACACGGGTCACGCAACGCTACTCGCCCCAGCCCCGCCGCTCGCCGAGGTAGTCGGTGAGTGGCATCGCCACGATCCCGGAAGCCGTGCTCTCGTTGAGGCGACGACTACTTCTCTGTCTCGCCGCTTGACGGCGGCACGGCATCGTCACGACGAAATGCGAGCAGTAAGTCCTCAGTACCAGCCCGGTCGGGAGGCGCAGTTAGAACCAGGTCTTTTCGCTGTCGAGGCGCTCCACGACATCCGGGAAGACCATCGTGCTCACGATAAGTACCCGGACGGGACGCTCGCTGTTGTTTTCGACGCGATGAGCGCCGCGTCGCCCTGGTGGACAGGCCACGACTTCGCCGGGGTCAAGCTCCCGAATACCCTCGGGCGTTCGCAACGTCGGCCCTCCCGATAGGACGATGATCAATTCCTCATTCGCACGGTGAACATGGAGCGGGGAGGCACGCCCACCGGGAGCGATCTCATAAAGCGTCGCGCCCAGACGCTCGGCTCCGGCCTGAGCGCCAACCCGCGCCCCGCGCCCGAGCCAAGGAGGCTGATCGCCTTCAAACGTCCACTCGGGTTCAAAGATGTTCGCCACCGGCAGCGCACTCAATCATCGCAGCGTTCGTCCGGGGGAATGCGTCACTTGGGCGGGCCGAACTCGCGCTCGGCGCAACCGCCAGCGACCGCTCGTCGTACCCTGGTCGTCGTGCATCGACCTCCGCTCCGGTGCCCCGGCCGAGACGCTGCGAACGTCGTCGGGCCCTCTCTCTCGAACGGCGACCGTAACGAGTCGCCAATCCGTTCATGCGTTGAAAAGAAACGCTGCATTGCGGGCCCAGGCTGCGAGGTGCGCCCCGGTGAGCAGGCATGGCGGGCAGGCTGGCCTCCTCGTTTGCAGAACGTCCAACGCGCCAGGACAGGACCGGGGACAGGACCATCTGCGCATTCCTGCCCTGAGCGACACACCTGTCTGGCTCAACCATGCGGAATCGGCATGGCTGGGTGGGTCGAGATGCCCCCAGCGGGATTCGAACCCGCGCTACAGCCTTGAAAGGGCTGTGACCTGGGCCGCTAGTCGATGGGGGCCCGCAAGCAGGGTACTCCGTGCCCGCGGCGCGGCGGAGGTCAGTTCCCCCAGAACGGCCGCACCTCGATCGTTCCCATCTGGGCGATCGGGTGAGCCGCTGCGATCTCGACGGCATCGTCAAGGCTGCCGCAGTCGATGATGTCGAATCCGCCGACGACCTCCTTCGTCTCGGCGAAGGGACCGTCGGTGACGAGCGTTTTGCCGTCGCGGATCCGGACCGATCGGGCTCGGCGCGGCGGAGCCACCTGATCGCCGGTGACCCACATGCCCCGCGCCTGGAGGTCGTCCAGCCAGGGGAAGCTCTCCTTGTCCGCGGTGTCGGACGGGTCCGGTTCGGTTTGGGCGTCCATCTTCTCTGCGTCCCAGCAGACCAGCAGCAGAAATCTCATCTCGCTCCTCTCGTCGGGTTGAAGCGTTGCTCAAGGACGACGAACGTGTCGGGGCGGGATCGACATCCGGTCATGGTCCCGACGTACGCGTCGTGGCTGACGAACCGGCCTAACACGACCGCGAGCGTGACCCGCATGGCGGGAGGTCGCGGCAGCCGCGGCCGATACGCTTCCTGCAGGGCGGTTAGCTCAGTTGGGAGAGCGCCTGGTTTACACCCAGGAGGTCGCTGGTTCGAGCCCGGCACCGCCCATCCCGGAGCACGCGGTTCGTCCGCGGCCGTTCGTGATATCTCCCAGGTGGTGGCGCAACGGATTCCAGGCCGGCTTGAGGCGTTCCAGAGCTACAACGACGCGTGGAGCGGCTGGCCGGTGCTGCCGCTCAAGCGGCAGCATCCGATCCGCGGCTCGTTCCTCGATCCGCGGCCCGACCGCCGGCGCGGCGCGATCTACCACGAGGGCGTCGACGTGGCGGTGCGCGACGACCGGCCGGAGCGGGGCGCGCCGCCCGGGCGGACGCATCGCGTCTACGCGGTCGAGGGGGGCCGCGTACACGAGGCGACAGCCCGCGGCGTCCGCGGGTTCGCCCGCATCGGGCATTTCGGTTACGGCCATATCGACTCGCTCGTCGAGCCCGGCGAGACCGTTCGTGCAGGCCAGCACATCGGCTGGACGTGGCAGGGCGACTGGCACGTCCACCTCAGTGAGTTCATCTTCACCGGGGACGGCGGGCGGCTCGTCGTCAACCCGCTTCGGCGCGGCGGGAAGCTCCGCCCGTACGTGGATCGCGCGAAGCCGGTGGTTCACGAGATCCGCTTCTACTCGCCCGCGACGCCGCGCTGGGGCCGGCGGCCGACGAATGTCGCCCGCCTCCCGCAGGCAGGGCGACGACTGAACCGCACGAACCTCTCGGGCCGCGTCGATATCCGCGTGCGCGCGAGCGATCCCGCAGTCGTTCATCGGCTGGTTTCAGCCAGGTCCCGCACCTCGCAGCGCCGCACCACCCGTTTCGGATGGCGGTCACGATCGTGCGGATGGCGACCCGCCGGGTCGTTCATCGCCGCGACGTCTTCTGGTCGGAGCAGCTGCTCGACATGCCCGCCGGCCAGCACTTCGCGCCGGGCACGGAGCAGAACCTGCCCGCGAGCGGCTGCGTCCTCTACCACCGCACGCCTGCCCTGCGACGGCACCTACTGGTTTCGAGCTCTTCCCGCGGCCGTACTGGGACACGACGCGGCTACCGGACGGGCGCTACTTCCTCCGCGTCCGCGTCTGGGACATCGCCGGCAACATGGCGCAAGGGCGACCGCCAGGTCACGATCCGGAACGGATCTGTGAGCGACGGGGTCAAACGCTGGGACATCCGCTACCGCGCGCACAACCGGCGGGTTCGTCCAGCGGTCGTCCTCGTGCCCGCGCGCTTCGGGCCCGCGCCGCCCGACCCCGGCGCTGCCGCTCGTGATCTCGCCGCATGGCCGCAACGTGCGTGCCGCCGATCAACGCCAGCAAGTGGGGCGACCTGCCGGCGCGGGGGCCTTCGCGCTTGTCTGCCCTGGTGGCCAGGGGCGGCAGTTGCCGCTTGCCTCGTGGGGTTGGCGGGGGCAGATCGCCGATCTCGCGCGCATGCCGGAAATCGTCCGCGCCGCGCTGCCGTGGCTTCGCGTGGACCGGCGGAGGATTTACGCGGTCGGGGGGAGCATGGGCGGCCAGGAGACGCTGCTGCTGCTCGGCCAGTACCCGAAGCTCCTAGCCGGTGCGGCCGCGTTCGACTCAGTGACCAACTTCTACCGCAGGTACTCAGATTTTGCGCGCAGCCCCGGCGGCCGACGTGCGCAGGCGCTGGCGCGGGAGGAGGTCGGGGGCACACCGCGCACCAATCCGCGCGGATACGTCCTCCGCAGTCCCACGCACTGGCTACCCGCAGTCGCTCGCTCCGGGTGTGCCGCTCCAGATTTGGTGGAGCGACGCGGACAAGATCGTGATCGACCAGGCACACCAGTCCGGAGTCTTCTATCGGGAGCTGAGGAAACGGCGGCCGCGCGGCCGCGTCGAGGCCGTCACCGGGTCTTGGAGCCACTCCTTCAAGACCTACGAGCAGCTCCAGCTTCCCGGCGCGATGACGTGGCTCGGGCTCGTGCCTTAGGCGCTTGCGAGCAGATCGAAGTGGGCCGTTTCTACGCTCTCGAGAGCTCGGTGAAGTCGAGCGCGACCTCGCAGCGGTCGACTGCCTGGATCTCACCGCCGTGCGGGGCGACGGCCTGTGACCGGAGCCGGCTCGCCTGGACCTCGCTGGACTCCATCGCGGCGCGGTTCTCCCAGAACGTCACCGTCAGCGCGGTGGAGTTGTCGCGGTCGACGAGCAGGTAGCCGCCGGCGTTTCCCTGGAGCTCACGCAGCTGCTCCACGGCCTCGCGAAACGCCTCGACGGCGTCGTCGAGGTTCTCTTCGGGGATCTGGTAGCGGGCGACACGTGCAAACATCTCCTGGCCTCCTCGGCGCCGACGGCGTTGGCACGATGGATCGTCTCAAATCCGTAGAGTCCGCGCCCGTGGGGGCGCTCGACGGCAAGAGGGCGATCGTGACCGGCGCGTCCAGCGGGATCGGTGCGGCGACGGCCCGCGCGCTCGCCCTCGAGGGTGCACAGGTTGCCGTCGGAGCCGCGGAGGCTCGACCGACTCGCCGAGCTCGGCGACGGCTTCGTCGCGCTCGAGCTGGACGTGACCGACCCGGAGAGCAGCGCCGGCTTCGTGGCGAGCGCAACGCAGCGCCTCGGCGGCCTCGACATCCTCGTCAACAACGCCGGGCTCGCCCTCGGGCGGGACCTGTTCGACGAGAGCACCGAGGAGGACGAAGAGGCGGTGCTCGAGACGAACGTCCACGGGCTCGTCCGGATGACGCGGCTCTGCCTGCCGCACCTGGGCGACGACAGCCACATTGTCAACATCGGCTCCGTCGCCGGCCGACAGGCGTACGCCAAGGCGGCGCTGTACGTGACCTCGAAGTTCGCGGTCCGCGGCTTCACCTACGCGTTGCGCGAGGATCTTCTCGGCCGGCCGATCCGGATCACGCTCGTCGACCCCGGCCTCGTCGAGACCGACTTCTCGATTGTGCGCTTCCGGGGCGACGAGGATGCCGCCGCGCAGGTCTATGCGAACGTCGACCCGCTCACGCCCGACGACATCGCCGAGTGTGTCGCTTTCGCCGTGACGCGGCCGCCGCACGTCAACGTCGATGAGCTCGTCGTCAAGGTCCGCGCACAGAGTCTCCCAGACCGGATCATCCGCTCGTAGCGCATGGCGATCACGATCCTCGAGGGCTCGACCTTCTGCATCTGCGACGACATCGGCGACGTCGGCACCTGGGCGACCAGCGGGCTCTTCGCCGAGGACACCCGCTTCCTCTCGTGTCTGAAGCTGACGATCAACGGCAAGCGTCCCCTACTGCTCACCTCGGACAAGGTGGACTACTTCTCGGCGGCGTTCTACCTCCGCAACCCACCGACCGACGAGCTCAACGCGGACGAGGTCTCGATCTTCCGCGAGCGCTTCATCGGCGAGGCGATGCAGGACCGGCTGGTCGTCCAGAACCAGGCGATGCGGCCGGTGACGCTCGAGCTCGGAATCGAGGTGGCCTGCGACTTCGCGGACATCTTCGCGGTCAAGGACTACGACTTCGCCCTGGGCGACCCGCAGAACGCCGAGCCGCTGCCGCCGCTCGTCCAGCCCCAATACGACGAGGACAACAACCAGTTCGTGCTCGAGGACGAGACAGGCGTCCCCGCGCAGACGCAGGTGATCCTGTCGCGCCGGGGTGAGGTGGACGGGGGGACGGTCTGCTACCGCCTGGAGCTCGAGCCGCGCGAGCGCTGGGACCTGCGGCTCGACATCGTCCCGCTGCTCGACGGCCCGCAGGTCCTCCCGCGCCTGGCCGAGCGGCGCTTCGGCGACGAGCTCGCGCGGGTCCGCGAGTCGCTCGCCGCGTGGCAGCTCCGCGTCCCCCAGCTGCGCGCGACCTGGGACGACCTCTCGCACTCGTTCGGCCGCTCGGTTTCCGACCTGGCCTCCCTTCGGATGCACGGCCGCGAGAACGGCGTCGGGAAGCTGCCCGCGGCCGGGATGCCCTGGTTCATGACCGTCTTCGGCCGGGACACGATCATCACGTGCCTCCAGACGCTGCTGTTCGGGCCGGAGCTGGCCGTGACTGCGCTCGAGGTGCTCGGCGACCTTCAGGCGACGACGGACGACCCGATGCGGGACGCCGAGCCGGGGAAGATCGTGCACGAGCTCCGGCGCGGAAAGGCCGCCCGCACGTGGCACGGGACCTACTACGGGACCGTCGACGCGACGCCGCTCTACCTCGTCCTCCTCTCGGAGGTGTGGCGCTGGACCGACGACGCGACGCTCGTCGAGAGGCTGAAGGAGCCGGCGATGCGGGCGCTCGACTGGATCGACAAGCGCGGCGACCTCGACGGCGACGGTTTCGTCGAGTACCTGAAGCGCAGCCGCCGGGGGCTCGACAACCAGTCGTGGAAGGACTCGCACGACTCCCAGCGGTTCGCCGACGGGCGGACTGCAGAGCCGCCGATCGCGCCCTGCGAGGTGCAGGGCTACGTCTACGACGCCAAGCTCAGGACCGCGGAGCTCGCACGTGAGGTCTGGCGGAACCGCGAGCTCGCCGAACGCCTCGAGCGGGAGGCGGCGGAGCTCCGCGACCGTTTCAACGAGGCCTTCTGGACGGACGAGCGCGGCGGCTACTACGTCCTCGCGCTCGACGGCGAGAAGAACCAGGTGGACTCGCTCTGCTCCAACTTCGGGCACCTTCTCTGGAGCGGGATCGTCCCGCCGGAGCGGGTCGACACGATCGTCGACCTGATGATGGGCGACGCACTGTGGTCGGGGTGGGGCATCCGGACGATGTCGACGCTCGACCGCGCCTACAACCCGCTCGCGTACCACAACGGGACGGTCTGGCCCCATGACAACTCGCTCTGCGCGTGGGGGCTCGCGCGCTACGACCGCTGGCCGGAGGCGCACCGGATCGTCCGGCAGATGCTGACGGCCGCACGGCACTTCGACTACCAGCTCCCGGAGGTGTTCGCGGGCATGCCGCGCACCGAGACGCGCTTCCCGATCGCCTATCCGACGGCCGCTCGACCGCAAGCGTGGGCCGCCGGGACGCCGGTGCTCTTGCTCCAGCTCCTGCTCGGGCTCCAGCCCGATCGGCGGCAGAACACGCTGGAGACGGTCGCGCCGCCCGAGCTGCCGGCGTGGGCCGGCTCCCTCAGACTGTCCGGCGTGAGAGCATTCGACAGGCTCTGGGAAGTTCGGCTGGAAAACGGAGAGGCGGAGGTGCACCCGGGATGAACGAGCGAACAGCTCCGGATCGCGATCATCAGCCCGCCGTGGTTCCCAGTGCCGCCGAGCGGCTACGGCGGGATCGAGTGGATCGTCGCGCTGCTCGCGGACGGGCTCGTGGACGCGGGACACGACGTGACGCTCTTCGCGTCGGGCGACTCGCGGACCAAGGCGAAGCTGTCGTCCGTCTTCGAGACGGCGCCGAGCGAGTCGATCGGGCGGTCGTACTTCGAGTTGCTCCACGCGCTGCCGTGCTACAGGTACTCCGACGAGTTCGACGTGATCAGCGAGCACACGGGCATGACCGGAATCGTCATGTCGGGGCTCGTGGACACGCCCGTCGTCCACACCGTGCACGGCCCGCTGACCGGCGAGCCGGGGGAGATGTACGAGGCGCTCTCGGGGCTGCTGCCGGACCTCCACCTGATCTCGATCTCGCTCAACCAGCGCAAGCCGAAGCCCGAGCTGCCGTGGCTGGCGAACGCCCCGAACGCTCTCGACCTCTCGGTCTACCCCTGCAAGCCTCACCCTGGCGACTACCTGCTCTTCCTCGGCCGCATGAGCCATGACAAGGGCTGCCACCGCGCCATCGCCGTCGCGATGGAGCTCGAGCTCCCGTTGAAGATCGCCGGCAAGAAGCAGGAGCCGAAGGAGGAGCGCTACTTCGCCGAGTTCGTCGAGCCACACCTCGGGATCCACGGGATCGAGTACCTCGGCGAGGTCTCGCACGGGACGAAGGTCGAGCTGCTGCAGGACGCCCGGGCGACGCTCTTCCCGATCGAGTGGGAAGAGCCGTTCGGCCTCGTCATGATCGAGTCGATGGCCTGCGGGACGCCGGTGATCGCGACCCGCCGCGGAGCGGTGCCCGAGGTGATCGAGCACGGCCGCTCGGGGATCATCGTCGACAACTACCGCGAGATGGCGGCCGCGCTCGAGCAAGCCGACGCCCTCGACCCGCTCGAGTGCCGGCGCTTCGCGGAGGAGCGGTTCTCCCCCGAGCGGATGGTCGAGGACTACGTCGATGCGTTCCGAGAGGCGATCGTGGGATCGCCGGTCTCGGCCAGCTTGTCCCAGTAGCGGCGGAGGCCGGCGTACGACTGCCAGAGCGGCATCGCCCGCTCGTAGATGGCTGGGTCGGAGCTCTCGGTGTCACGTTCGGCTTCCCGACGACGTAACCACTCGTCTTCGGGCACGTCGTCGGCCGCCCACTCTCGGAGCCGCCCGCGGAGCTGCTCGAGATGCGGGCGGGGATCGTCGACGACGCCGAAGTGGATGAGCGCGAGGCGTGCAGGGTCGCGCGCTTCGATCTCGTCGATCGTGTGCAGCCAGGTGTCCAGGTCGAACTCCGGTGGGGGCGTCGGCGGGCAGGCGTACCGGTCCGGCTGGATCCGCACCCCGGCGGCGTCACCGGCGTAGAGCGTCCCGTCGGGGGCGAGGTAGCACGCGTGGTGGCTCGCGTGGCCGGGGGTCGGGAACGTCTCGAGCCCCAAGAGCTTGTGTTCCAAGATACGCACTCGCTCCTCCGGCACGGGTGCGAGCTCTCCCCAGAGCTCGTCGAACGCCTCGCCATAAAGGCGCCGGGCGCTTCGCTCGAGCCGCGAGGGATCAACCAAGTGCGGCGCGCCGATCTCGGAGACATGGACCTGAAGGCGCGGGTTCCGCCGGGCGAGGACCCCTGCAGCCCCGGCATGGTCGAGGTGGATGTGGCTGAGAAGCAGGTGGTCGATGTCCGAAACGGCCACGCCGAAGCGGCCGAGTCCTTCTTCGAGGCTTGGAACACAAACAGAGGGGCCGCAGTCGTTCAGCGCGAGGCCGTCGGAGGTCTCGAGCAGGTAGCAGCCGATCACGCGCTCGGCGCCCTGGTGGTGCAAGTCGATCGGGCCGAGCTCGTCCACTCGGCCCGATCCTACGCGGGGGGTCAGGCAGCTGCGGGGCGGGTGCGGCGGCGCACCAGGAGCGCGGTCGCGGTGACGAACACCAGCGCGAATGCGAGCAGGCTCACGGTCGCGGTCGGGAACGACGTGCCGTCGGACGAGCGCAAGGCGGTGGTCTCCGGGAGGCCCGCGGCGACGAGGGTCTCCTTCAGGTCTCGGGCCGGCCTGGAACCAGCCACCGCGTGTCTGCATGTCGAAGATCGGCTGGCCCGGCGCCATGTAGGTCACCGGCCCCTCACTTGCGTACGGGTAGATGTCCTGACGGATCGTGACCGTCCTGTTCATGTCCTGGGGCACCGTGTAGGTCACGGTGTACTTCGGGCCGAGGTCACCCTTTGGCCGTCCGGCGAGCAGTGGGTTCGGCTCCTGCTCGAAGGCTGCGGCGAACCAGCCGGACTGCTGGGTCAGGTTGCCCAGCGGGCCGCTTCCCTCGTCGCCGGAGAACGAGATTCCGCCGCCGACGCCGGGACCCTCCATGGTGGCGGCCGTCGGGCCCTTGCCGAGCGCGGCAGAGGGCACAGCCAGGGCGGCCAGTGCGAGCAGCAGGATCAGACGTCTCATCGCGGGCTCCTTTCTACGTCGCAGCCTCTACACCGCGCGGGCGCGGGACGTTCCGTAACTAGGGAACGAGCGGCTTCTCGACGACGGTGAAGCCGGCCATCTTCTCGACGATTCGGTCCACGACCTCTTCTTCGTGTCCCGGGACGAGGAAGAACCTCGTCGGATGGCTTCGCACGTCCCCGTATTCGGCCCGCGTCAGGCGGACCTTGTCGACGCAGGCCGGGTCGCTGCACTCGCACACGAACTGGGCCTTCGATGTGCTGGCCGACGCGGTAGTAGACCTGGACGACCTCGTTGACGTCGCGAAAGAGCGTCTCAGTCCGTATGAGCTCGGCGCGATCGTGTGGGTCAGCCGCTGGAATCTTGCACCAGGCTCTCGGGCCGCTCAGCGGCTGAGGCAAGTGCTGCGTCGAATGCGGCAACTGCTTCTGCCTGGGTGCGCCCAGGCTGATCGTTCCACTTCGTGAGGGAGGGCGTGTCGAGAGCGCCCGCGAGCACGACGGCGGCGCGCGCCAGCCGGTCGATCGGGACCCGTCCCTTGCGCGTCTCGTCGCCGCAGATGATCGCGCCGAAGACCGACCAGGATCGGGCCTCGGCGCTCCACGGATGCACCGGGCTCTGATCCGAGTCACGGGCGTCGGCGCCCTGGGACCAGCCCTGAGCCACCAGCTCGCGCCCGTTCATCAAGACCTCTCGGGCCAACTACACGCTCTTTCCCCGCTTCCCGTGCGCTCCGGAAAGACAGAGCGGGAACACACCGGAACCGATAGTGGATCGATCCACGGTACCACCAAGGGAACCGCTTCGTTACCTCTGGGGCTTGCCCATGCGGATCTGCTCGACCGCCTTCGCGACCCGGCGCTCGCGAGTCTCCTGCCGCTTGGCCTCCTCGATCCAGTCGACGTAGTCCTTACGGTGCGAGTAGGACATCCGCTCGAATGCTGCCCTTGCCTCGTCGTCGAAGGCCGACGCCAGGTCCGGCGGGACTTCGACCTCGCGGGGCTCGGTGTCCAGCTCGAGGTCGAGCTCGACCGTGTCGCCCTCCGCGATGCCGGCACCCTCGCGGAGCTCACGCCTGAAGCCGAGCAGGTACCGGCCGCCGTACTTCGCGATCCGGCCGCGGAACGGGAAGCCGTTGACCGTGCCTCGCACCGGCGGCCGGGCCTGGCCGAAGACCTCGCGCGGATCGAACGGGATGTCGACGAAGTGGCCCGGCCCGACGCGTTCGAGCTCAGCCCGAAACCGAGGCACTTGGCGACCGCACGAGCGCCTGCTCGAGATCCTCGATCAGGTCACCCGCGGATTCGATCCCGACCGAGAGCCGGATCAGGTTCTTCGGCGCCGCGAACGGGGCGTCGGCGGTCGAAGCGTGCGTCATCCGCGCAGGGTGCTCGATCAGGCTCTCGACGCCGCCGAGGCTCTCGGCCAGCTTGATGATCTTCGTCCGCCCCACGAGCTCTACGGCCTCCTCCTCGGACTCGACGAGGAACGAGATCATCCCGCCGAAGTCGTCCATCTGGCGCGCGGCGATCTCGTGGCCGCGATGGCCGGGCAGGCCGGGGTAGAGCACCGACTCGACTGCCTCGTGCTCCGACAGGTACTCCGCGATCCGGCGTGCGTTCTCCGAGTGCTTCTCCATCCGGATCGCGAGCGTCTTGACGCCGCGGAGGACGAGCCAGCAGTCCATCGGGCCGGGGATGGCGCCGAGCGACTTCTGGAGGAAGTAGAGCCGCTCGGCGACGGTGGGGTCGTTCGTCGCGACGAAGCCGCCGACCATGTCCGAGTGGCCGCCGAGGTATTTCGTGAGCGAGTGGAGGACGACGTCGGCGCCGAGGTCGAGCGGGCGCTGGAGGTACGGCGTCGCGAACGTGTTGTCCACGACGACCATCGCGCCGACCTCGTGGGCCGCCTTCGCCGCCGCGGCGATGTCGACGATGTTCAGCAGTGGGTTCGTCGGCGTCTCGAGCCAGACGATCCGCGTCTGCTCGTCGATGTGGTCGGCGAGCGACGAGTTGATCGTGTCCACGTCGAGGAACTCGAACGAGTAGCCCTTCGGCTCGTAGATCTGCGTGAACATCCGGTAGACGCCGCCGTAGACGTCGTTGACGCAGACGACCTTCTCGCTCGGGTGCACGAGGTGCATCAGCGTCGTCGTCGCCCCGATCCCGGAGCTGAACGCGGCTCCGAACTCGGCGTTCTCGAGGGAGGCGAGGCAGGTCTGGAGCGCCGTCCGGGTCGGGTTCGAGACCCGCGCGTAGTCGTAGCCCTTGTTGACGCCGACGGCCTCCTGCTCGAACGTGGACGTCTGGTAGATCGGGACGGTGATCGAGCCGGTCGCCGGATCCGGTTGCTGGCCGTCGTGGATCGCTCTCGTCTCGAAGTCCATGGCTAGGTCGTGATGCTATCCGCGCCCAGGAAGGCGGCGAGGGAGCGGAGCGGCTTGTCGAGCGGGACCTCTTTCTTGCCCTGCTCCCACCACACGTTGAGCACGTTCAGCGCGCCGCTCTTGCGGTCGAAGAACGGCTCGATCCGACCGACGATGTCGTCGCCATGAAGGATCGGCAGGACGTAGTACCCGTACTCGCGCTTCGCCTTGGGGACGTACATCTCCAGCCGGTAGTAGAAGCCCCAGATCGCCTCGGCTCGGGCACGGTCGTGGACCAGGCGGTCGAAGGGCGAGACGAACGTGACCCGGTTGCCGACCGGCCGTGCGTCGGCGTCCGGGTGTGCGAGGAGGCGCCCTCGCTCGAGTTTCACGCCCAGGGAGCGGAACCGCTTCTCCGCGCGGGCGCGTCGTGCGGCTGCGGCGGGAACCGTCTCCGACTTCGGATACACGCGCTCGGCGAGGTCCCATAACCGGTGGGTCCCGTCCCGGCCGGCGACCGCGATGACCCCGCGCTGGTGCAGAAGCTCGAGCATCCACATCAGCTGGGCGCGTGTCCCCCACCAGACGGTCCGCTCGTGCAACCGCGCGTCCGTGTGCGCGAGCTCACGCGAGGGCAGCGGGCCGCGCTGCTTCAGCTCACGCAGGACATACCGCCGGAGCCCCGACTGGTCGCGCAAGAACCCCTTGGCCCATTGGTCACGCTTTGTGGGGCCCCAGCGCTCCCGCATCCGTGCCCGAAGCAACGGGAGATCCTCTCTCGGCCAGATGAACGCGTCCCATTCGTAGAGCTTCCGCTGCTGGAGCAGGCGGTCGAGCTCGGAACGGTCGTACGGCCCGAGCCGGCTCCAGAGGACGAGGTACTGCGGCGGGGCAACCGTCGCGATCGGGTCGATCTGGAGGAAGCCGAGGCGTCGCACCGTGTCGAGGACGCCCGACGCCGAGCCGTCGAGGAGCTGCGCCCGAACCGCAATCCTGCGCGCCTCCTCCCGCGTAACCTCGACCCCTGTGGCGCCGCTCATCGACTTCGTACTCTCGCAACTCCCGCAGCCTCCGCGCCGGGTGCTGGAGGTGGGCTGCGGCGACGGCGAGCTCGCCCGGGCGCTCGCCGATTCCGGCTACGACGTGCTTGCGATCGACCCCGAGGCGCCCGACGGCGAGATCTTCCGCCGAACGACCATCGAGGAGCTCGACGAGCCGGGACCGTTCGACGCCGTGGTTGCGAGCCTCTCCCTGCACCACGTCCACGACCTCGGCGCCGCGCTCGACAAGCTCGTCCGGCTGCTGCGCGGCCCGCTGATCCTCAACGAGTTCGCGTGGGACCGGCGGGAGCCGATGACGCCGGAGTGGGAGGAGGAGCACGAGGGCCTGCACGGCTACGGCGCGATGCGGGCGGAGCTCGACGCCCGCTTCGAGGAGCGCTTCTTCGAGTGGCGGCCCTATTCGGTGGAAGGCGTCGACGTCCCCGGGCTCGGATTCCGGTACGTCGGCCTACCGGTTGTGCGCTAGGTACTCGAGCAGGTCCGTTCGGGTCAGGACCCCGACGGGCCGGCCCTGCTGAGCTACGACGACGGCATTTGTGCGGCCCGTGAGGGTGGAGAAGACCTCGTCGAGCGGCTCGCCGGCGTCGATCGCGGCTAGGGGCGGCTGCATCGCGGCGACGACGTCCTCGTGCAGTGCGTCGGGGTTCTTGAAGACGCGGTCGAGGAGATCCCGGTCCTGGAGCGACCCGATGACATCCGCGAGCGACTCGACCTCGCCGTCGCGGATCACCGGCAGCTGCGAGATCGAATAGCGCTGCATCAGGTCGATCGCGGCGCCGACCTTCTGGTTCGCGGCGATCGTGACCAGGTCGGGGATGTCCGGCTCCTCCGTCTGCTTCGAGCGGAGCACCTGCTCGACGGTGGCCGCGGGCGCCCGGCGCTCGAGGAAGCCGTGGTCGAGCATCCAGTTGTCGTCGTAGAACTTCGAGAGGTAGTTCCGGCCGCTGTCGGGGATCATCGTGAGGATCTTCGCCTCGGGCCCGAAACGCTCGGCGATCTCGAGCATCGCCCAGACCGACGTGCCGCCCGAGCCGCCGACGAGCAGCCCTTCCTCGCGCGCGAGCCGCCTGGCGACGACGAACGAGTCCCGGTCGGACACGCGGATCCACTCGTCGACGACGTCCTTCGCCATCGTCCGCGGCCAGGTGTCCTTGCCGATCCCCTCGACGAGGTACGGGTGGATGTCCTCGTCCTCGAGCGCGGTATAGACGGAGCCTTCGGGATCGGCGCCGACGATGAGGATGTCGGGGTTCCGCTCCTTCAGGTACCGGCCGGCGCCGGAGATCGTCCCACCGGTTCCGACGGAGACGACGAACGCGTCGATCTCGCCGCCGGTCTGCTCCCAGATCTCCGGCCCGGTCACCTCGTAGTGGGCGTCCGGATTGGCCATGTTCGAGTACTGGTCGGGCTTGAAGGCGCCCGGGATCTCCTCGGCGAGTCGGTCGGAGACCGAGTAGTAGCTCTCGGGCGAGTCGGCGTCGACGGCGGTGGGGCAGATCACGACCTCGGCGCCGTAGGCGCGGAGGAGCGCGATCTTCTCCTGGCTCATCTTGTCGGGCATGACGAAGATGCACCGGTAGCCCTTGATTGCGGCGGCGATGGCGAGCCCGACGCCGGTGTTGCCAGAGGTCGGCTCGACGATCGTGCCGCCCGGCTTCAGGTGGCCGTCGCGCTCGGCGGCCTCGATCAGCGGGAGGCCGATCCGGTCCTTCACCGACCCGCCCGGGTTCAGGTACTCGAGCTTGGCGAGCAGCTCGGGCCCGCCGGGCGGTCGCGAGCTTCTGGAGCCGCACGATCGGCGTCCGGCCGACGAGCTCGAGCGCGGTCGGGTACTCGCGGGGCATCTGATCGAAGCTTAGAGCGAGCGACGCGCGGTGCTTAGCACCCCGTTCACGAGCTGCGGGTCAGACCCCGTTCTAGGATGTCTGACGTTCCGTCAACGGATCGGACGCGCCCGTCGGCACAACCATCCCGGAACCGTGGACGGACGTCGGTCGATTGTGATCGTCTCCTGCGCGGTCCCGCTTCGGGGTCTGACCCCCGCACGATTACGTGCGCGTCAGTGGCGGAAATGGCGCCGGTGGGTGAAGACCATCGCGCCGCCGGCTGCTTCGACCGCGGCGACGACCTCATCGTCACGCTTGGCGCCGCCCGGCTGGATGATCGCCGCGATGCCGGCGCCCAGTGCCGCCTCGGCGCCGTCCGCGAATGGGATGAACCCGTCCGACGCCAGCACCGCGCCCGTCAGGTCGTGGCCGTGCTCCCGCGCCTTCTCGACCGCGATCCGCACCGAGTCGACGCGGCTCGTCTGGCCGCCGCCGATCCCGAGTGTCTGGATGTCCTTTGCGATGACGATCGCGTTCGACGAGACGTGCTTCGCGACGCGCCAGGCAAAGATCAGGTCGCCCCAGACCGCCTCGCTCGCCTCGCCGCACACCAGCTCCATGCCGCTGCGGTCGTCGACCTCGCTGTCTCCGTCCTGCACGAGCAGCCCGCCGATCACGCGCTTGTAGTCACGCTCGCCGAGGTCGGCGCGCCGCCGCTCACGGTCGCGGAGGATGCGGATCGCCGGCTTCGCGCGTAGCGTCTCCAGCGCACCGTCCTCGTACTCGGGAGCGATCACGAGCTCGATGAAGCGCTCCGCGAGCTCGCCCGCCAGCTCCGGCGTCACCGGCCGGTTGAGCGCCAGCACCATCCCGTATGCGGAGACCGGGTCCGCGTCGTGCGCGCGGCTGGAACGCCTCCTCGATGGAGCGCGAGACAGCGACTCCGGCCGGGTTCGCGTGCTTGACCACCACCGCGGCAGGCAGCTGAAACTCGCCGAGCAGCCGCCGGGCGGCGGAGAGGTCGTTCAGGTTGTTGAAGGAGAGCTGCTTCCCGTGCAGCTGCTCGACCCGGGAGAGGAGATGCCGCCGCGCGCCTTCCTCCGCGTAGTAGGCGGCGCGCTGGTGCGGGTTCTCGCCGTACGAGAGGTCGGCGACCTTCGCGAAGCTCGGGATGAACCGGTCGGGGAACGCCTCGCGCCCCATGAACCAGCTCGCGATCGCCGTCTCGTACGCGGCGGTGGTCGCAAAGGCCTCCGCAGCGAGGCGGCGCCGTGTGTCCGCGGAGAGCCGACCGGTTGTGCGCAACTCCTCGATGATCTCCGGGTAGCGCTTGGGCGAGCAGACCGGCGCGACGTGGGCGAAGTTCTTCGCGGCCGCCCGGAGCATCGACGGCCCGCCGATGTCGATCATCTCGACCGCGTCCACTTCCGTCACTCCGTGGCGCGCCACGATCTGCGTGAAGGGGTAGAAGCCGACACAAACCAGGTCGAACGGCTCGATCCCATGGTCGTCGAGTGCCGCCAGGTCGTCCGGATGGTCGCGCCGGGCCAGGATCGCCGCGTGGATCCGCGGGTGGAGCGTCTTGACGCGGCCGCCGAGCATCTCGGGGATCTCGGTCAGCTCCTCGACGGGCGTCGCGTGGATGCCGCTCTCGGCGAGATGCTCGGCCGTGCCGCCGCTCGCGACCAGGTCGACGCCGAGATCCTGGAGACCCTGCGCGAACTCGACCAGCCCGGTCTTGTCCCAGGCGGACAGGAGAGCGCGCCGGATCACTCGATCAGGCCGCGGACGGTCTCGGGCAGCAGCCGGTGCTCGACCGCCTGGACGCGGGCGCGCAGGCTCTCGACCGTGTCATCCTCGCGCACCGGCACCGGCTCGGCGACGATCACTGCGCCGGTGTCGACGCCCTCGTCGACGTAGTGGACCGTCGCCGCGGTCTGACGGACTCCCGCAGCGAGTACGTCCTCGATCGGATGCGCGCCGGGAAACTCCGGGAGCGGCGCCGAATGGGTGTTCACGATCCGGCCCTCGAAGCGGTCGAGGAACGACTTACGCAGAAGGTGCATGTAGCCGGCGCAGACGACGAAGGTCGCGCCCTGCTCCTCGAGCCAGCGGCCCATCGCGTCGTCCCGCTCCTCACGATTCTCGTACCCGTCCAGATCGAACACCTTTGCGGGGATCCCGGCCGCCCGAGCCCGCTCCAGTGCTCGCGCGCCGGGCTTGTTGCATGCAACACAAGCAACCGGGAGGCCGGCGTCGAGCAGTGCCTGGAGGTTCGTCCCTTCGCCGGAGACCAGGACGCCGATCACGCCGCCACGATCCGCCCGATCACCTGGCCGTCCGCCGGCTCCGGCACGACGGCACAGAAGCCGATGCCGAGGTTGAAGACGCGCCGCAGCTCGTCCTCCTCGACGTGCCTCGCGAGCCACTGGAAGACGGGTTGGCGCTCCCAGCTCTCCCAGTCGATCTCCGCACGGAGCGCGTCGGGCACGACGCGGCCCAGGTTGCCCTCGACCCCGCCGCCGGTGATGTGCGCGAGGCCGTGGGGGCCGTCCAATGCGCGGACGGCGTCGAGGTAGAGGCGAGTCGGCGCGAGCAGGTCGTCGCCGTCGTAGTCCTCATCCTCGAGCACCCGCCGAACCAGAGTGAAGCCGTTCGCGTGCACGCCGGCGGAGGGGAAGCCGAGCACCACGTCGCCCTCACGGATCGCCGAGCCGTCCACGAGCCGGTCTCGCTCGACGATCCCCACACAAGTCCCGGCGAAGTCGAGCTCTGAGTCCCGGTAGATGCCGGGCAGCTCCGCCGTCTCGCCGCCGAGCAGCGCGACGCCTGCATTCCGGCAGACCTCGGCGGCGCCGTCGACCAGCTCCGCCACCTCGTCCAGCTCGATCCGGTTCGCGGCCACGTAGTCGAGGAGGAAGAGCGGGGCGGCGCCGGTGGTCAGCACGTCGTTGATGCAGTGCGCAGCGAGGTCGGCGCCGCACGCCCGAAGCGCTCCCCGCTCGCGCGCCAGGATCAGCTTCGTCCCGACGCCGTCGGTCGACGCGGCGAGCAGTCGCCCGTCTTCCAGCGGGAAGAGCCCGGCGAAGGCTCCGAAGCCGGCGGCCCCGGTGGACTCGACGGCCGCCCGCAGCCGCTCGACGACCGAATCGGCGGTCGCGAGGGACACTCCGGCGGCCGCGTACGTCTGTTCCTCCACCTGTGGGCGAGTCTAATAGGGAGCGATGACGGCTCTCACCGCACTCCTGCCGCTCGCGGTCGTCGCGGTCATGTACTGGCGCCGGGCGCGGACGCTCTCCGCCCGCGGCGCGCCGGTTTCCGGGTGGCGGCAGGCCAGCTTCGCGCTGGGGATCACGCTCGCGGCGACCGCGCAGCTGATGCCGCTCGAGGACGAGCTCTTCTTCGTCCACATGCTGCAGCATGTCCTGCTCGGCGACCTCGCTGCGCTCGCGTTCGTGCTCGGGTTGACCGGGCCGCTGCTCAGACCGATCCTCGCCGTGCCGTGGCTCGCGCCGCTCCGTCACCTCGCGCACCCGCTCGTAGCCCTGCCGCTGTGGGCGGTCAGCCTGTACGTCTGGCACCTGCCGCCGCTCTACGAAGCCGCGGTCGAGCACAGCGCCGTCCACGCGCTCGAGCACCTGTCCTTCTTCACGACGGGAGTGCTGATGTGGGCCGCCGTCGTCGAGGTGCTGCCCGGGCCGGAGTGGTTCGGCACGGGGTGGAAGTTCGGCTACGTCGCCGTCGTCCGGCTGCTGGAGACCGCGCTCGGCAACGTGTTCATCTGGTCGGGCGATGTGATCTACGACGTCTACGACCACGGCGAAGAGCACTTCGGGATCGGGGGGATCCAGGATCAGGGTCTGGCGGGCACGATCATGATGGTCGAAGGCTCATTCGTGACGATCGGCGCCCTCGCGTGGCTCTTTCTCAAGCTGGCGCACGAGGGCGAGCTGCGGCAGCGGCTGCTCGAGGAGGGGCTCGACCCGCGCGCAGTGCGGCGGGCAGTCCGGTACGGGCGCGGGGAGGAGCTGGAATCCGCCCGCTGAACATGCGGGGAAACTCGCCCGAAAGGAGCACCTGTATGTCCACGCCAGACCAGCCGACGGAGCAGCATGCGCCGCCACCACCACCACAGTTCGCAGGGGATGACGATCGACGTGGCGCGGCTGCCGATTCCCGGCAACGCCGAATTCGCGCTCTACCTCCTCGCGCTGATCGTTGCCTGGCTCGTCGTCTGGATCTCCGACGTGCTCGACACCGGGTCGTGGTTCCAGTTCTTCCTCTTCACGACGATCGCGTACATCCTCTCGCGCGGGATCGCCAAGGCGAGCCGCGTGCTCGAGCAATAAGGACTTAGACGGAAGCCGGCTCGAACCGGAGCTTCGCGAGTGTCCGGCCCGTGGGGACGCGGGTCGGGTACTTGCGCGTGAAGCAGGCGCGGCAGAACTCGTTGTCCGGCCGCCGCGTCGCCGCCTGGACGGCCTCGAGCGACAGGTGGGCGAGCGAGGTCGCGCCGATCTCCGCCCGGGTTTCCTCGATCGTCCGGCCGGACGCGACGAGCTGGTCGTCGTCCCCGAAGTCGATCCCGTAGAAACACGGCGAGACGATCGGCGGCGACGAGACGCGGACGTGCACCTCCCTCGCGCCGCCCGTCGAAGAGGATGGCCACGAGCTGGCGCATCGTCGTCCCTCGGACGATCGAGTCGTCGACGACCACCACGCGCTTGCCGTCCACCTCCTCCAGCGGGTTGAACTTCAGCTTGATGCCCTGCTCGCGAAGCCCCTGGTCCGGCTGGATGAACGTGCGGCCGACGTAGCGGTTCTTGATCAGCCCTTCGTTGAAGGGGATGCCGGAGGCGCGGGCGAAGCCGATCGCCGCCGGTGTGCCCGAATCGGGCACCGGCATGACGAGATCGGCTTCGACGGGAGCTTCCGCCGCGAGCCGCTCGCCCATCCGCACCCGCGCCCGGTGGACCTCGACGCCCTCGAGCCGGGAGTCCGGCCGCGCCAGGTAGATGAACTCGAAGAGGCACAGGCTCTGGGGGGATGGGCGACCTGCTCCGTCCGGATGTCCTCGTCCATGACCACCAGCTCGCCGGGCGCGCAGCTCGCGGACTGGCTCGGCGCCGACGAGGTCGAGGGCGCAGCTCTCCGACGCGAGCACCCAGTCGTCTCCGAGGCTGCCCACGACGAGCGGCCGGAACCCGTACGGGTCGCGGAAGCCGACGAGCTTCCCTTCGGTGAGGGCGACGACGGTCGTCGCGCCGTCCACGCGCTCGAGCGTGTGGGCGATCGCCTCGGGGAGCGGGGCAGGATCGTTCCCGATCAGCGCGGCGATCACCTCGGAGTCGGAGCTCGAGCCGAGCCGCACGCCCTCCGCCTCGAGCTCCTCGCGGAGCTCCTCGGCGTTGGTCAGGTTGCCGTTGTGGCCGAGGGCGACCGTTCGCGCCCGTCCGTGGTGGACGAGCGGCTGCGCGTTCGCCCAGCGCGTCGAGCCCGTCGTCGAGTAGCGGGTGTGGCCGATCGCGAGCTGGCCGTCGAGACCGTGGAGGGTCTGCTCGGAGAAGACCTGCGCGACCAGCCCCATGTCGCGGACGACGGTCAGACGGCCCTGGTCGGACACCGCGATCCCCGCCGACTCCTGGCCGCGGTGCTGGAGTGCGAAGAGCCCGAAGTAGGAGACGCGCGCGACGTCGCGCTCAGGCGCCCGGATCCCGAACAGCCCGCACATCTAGACCCGGCCGACCTCCTCCGCGAAATCGGGGGCGTGGTCGCCGGCGAGGACGAACCGCACCGTGTCCGGGTCGGCGATGTCCAGATCTGCCTCGACACCCGACCATTCGGCCATCTCCCGAAGGGCGACTGCGAGCCCGCCGTCCGAGACGTCGTGGACGAGCGAAAGCCCTGCAGCCGCACGCCAAACGAGCCCGATCAGCTCGGCCTCGCGCGCCAGGTCGATCTCCCCAAGTAACACAGTGTTACTTGCTCCCCGAACCACGCTGACTGTGTCCCCTCGGCGCCAGCCGCTGCGGGACGCGGCGAACGTCTGGGACAAGGCCGACGCAGCCGACGACCGGGGTGGGTGGGATCGAGCGCCCGTCGGTGTCGTTATAGAGGGACACGTTGCCGCTGACAACCGGGATGCCGAGCGCCTCCGCGGCTTGTGCGATGCCCTCGATCGCCTGCTCGAGCTCCCAGCCGATCTCGGGCTTCTCGGGGTTGCCGAAGTTCAGGCAGTCCGTGAGGCCGATGGGCTCGCCGCCGACGCACGCGACGTTGCGCGCCGCGTCCAGGACGGCCAGCGCGCCGGCGCGCCAAGGATCCCGCTCGCCGACGGGCGGCCCGTCGAGGGAGACGGCGAGACCGCGGTTCCCGTCCAGCCTGAGCACGGCGGCGTCCAGCCCGGGACGCCGAACGGTCCGCGAGCCGACGAGCTGGTCGTACCGCTCGTAGATCCAGCGGCGGCTCGTCAGGTTCGAGTCGGCGACCGGCGCCGGCCTCGTCTCCTTCGGACGGGTCTCGACGGCGTAGCGGGGACACTCGTCGGTCAGCAGCGAGGCGGGGATCTCGCCGACGAGCTCGCCGCCGTGGAACGCACGCAGCTCGCCGGTGTCCGTCACCTCGCCGATCACGGCATGGGCCAGCTCCCAGCGACGACACACGCCGAGGACGTCCTCGAGCCGCTCCGGGCGGACGACGGCGACCATCCGCTCCTGGCTCTCGGAGACCATGATCTCCCAGGCCTCCATCTCCTCCTCGCGAAGCGGAACCCGGTCGAGGTCGACGTCGACGCCGGCGCCGTCGCGCGCCATCTCGGCCAGCGACGACGCGAGCCCGGCCGCGCCGCAGTCCTGCAGCGACTCCACGAGCCCGCGCTCCACGAGCTCGAGGCTCGACTCGATCAGCTTCTTGCCGGTGAACGGATCGCCGATCTGGACGGTCGGCCGCTTGTCCGCGTCTTCCTCGCCAAGCTCGGCGCTCGCAAGGACGCTCGCGCCGCCGATCCCGTCCCGGCCCGTCGTCGCCCCGTAGAGGACGACCAGGCCGCCGGTCAGGGTCGCCTTCGCGCGGGTCAGGCGGTCGACCGGCAGCAGCCCGACGCACATCGCGTTCACGAGGCAGTTCCCGGCGTAGGCCTCGTCGAAGACCGCTTCGCCCCCGACCGTCGGAACTCCGACGCAGTTCCCGTAGTGGCCGATCCCCTCGACCGCGCGCTCGAACATCCAGCCCGGCTCGCCGAACCTGAGCCCGTCCAGCAGCGCGACCGGCCGCGCGCCCATCGCGATCACGTCGCGCAGGATCCCGCCGACGCCGGTCGCGGCGCCCTGGAACGGCTCGACCGCGGACGGGTGGTTGTGACTCTCGACCTTGAAGGCGACCGCCAGCCCGGCGCCGAGGTCGAGCACGCCCGCGTTCTCCCCAGGCCCCTGGAGGACGCGCTCGCCGGCGGACGGCAGCCGCTTCAGCAGCAGCGCCGAGTGCTTGTAGCCGCAGTGCTCCGACCAGAGCAGCGAGAACAGTGCGAGCTCGAAGTCGTTCGGATCGCGCTCCAGCAGTTCGCGGATTCGCTCGAACTCGCCGTCCGTGAGCCCGAGGGCGCGGTGGAGAGGCTGTTCGGCGACCCGCGTCAGGGAGTTGAGAATAGTCGTTCGAGCGGACGCGTTACCTTGAAGCAGTGAGCCGCGGATACGTCCCTCTCCTGCTGGCCCTCGCCCTGATCTGGGGCTCGTCGTTCATGTTCATCGAGATCGCGATCGACGATCTCTCGCCCGCCGCGACCATGACGGGCCGTCTGCTCTTCGCGTCGGCGGCGCTCGGAGCCGTCCTCGTCGCGAAGCGCGGCTTCCGGCAGGCGGTGCGCTGCGTCCGCGACTTCGGCTGGGCCGGAGTCGTGCTCGGCGTGATCAGCACCGCCCTGCCCTTCTGGCTCATCGCCTGGGGCCAGACCCGGATCGACTCCGGGATCGCCGCGATCGGGAACGCGTCGATGCCGATCTTCGTCGCGCTCCTCGCAATGAGGTTCGCGCGGCACGAGCGCGTCACCGGCCTGCGGGCGTTCGGGCTCGTCCTCGGCATCCTCGGAGTCGGCGTGCTCGTCGGCGTCGACCCCCAGGGCGGCTGGGCCGGCGCGGTCGGGACGCTCGCCGTCATCCTGGCCTCGATCTCCTACGCCGTCGGCTCGCTCTACAGCCAGCACAAGCTCGGAGACTCGTCGGGGCTGCTCGTCTCGACTGCGTCCGTGCTCTGGGGAACCGTGGCCATCCTGCCGCTCGGGATCGCGCAGGGGCCCGGCGGCGTTCCCAGCTGGGAGGCGATCGTGTCCGTTGCGGTGCTCGGCCTGCTCGGGACGGCGCTTGGGCTGATGATGTATCTCCGTCTTCTCGAGGACTACGGGTCATCGAGGGGAAGCCTGGTCGTCTACCTCTTGCCGGTGGTGGCGCTCTTCTACGGAGCCGTCTTCCTCGACGAGCCCCTGCGGATCACGGCGCTCGTCGGCCTGGCGCTGATCCTCGCCGGGGTCGCGATCGCCTCCGGGCTCGTCCGGCCGCTCCGCCGCCAGCAGCCCGTGCCCGCGCCGACTCCTTGATCGTCGAAGGCGACGGTCTCCGACTGCGCCGGGCGACCGATGACGACGTCGAGTTCATCGTCGGGCTCCTGAACGAGGAGGACACGGCGCCGTTCCTCGCCGCCTCCCGCTCGCGCGACCGTGTCGGCGTGCTCGAGGACGTGAAGGCCTCGACGGAAAAGCCGGCCGACTCCGGCCTCTTCGTCATCGAGGTCGCGAACGGGGACGCCTGGGCCAGCGCCGGGATGTTGGAGTTCTCGCTCGCGAACCGCCGGAGCAGGATCGCGCGTCTGGGCGGCCTGGCGATCCATCCGGACTTCCGCGGCCGCCGGCTCTCGGACGAGGCGGCGCGCCTCTTCCAGCGCCATCTGATCTTCGACCTCGGCTTCCATCGGCTCGAGCTCGAGTGCTACGGGTTCAACGAGCGTGCAATCCGCCACGCGGAGCGCTCGGGCTTCGTCCGCGAAGGCGTGAAGCGCAAGGCCTACCACCGCCACGGTGAGTGGGTCGACGGCGTCCTCTTCGGCCTCGTCCGGGAGGACCTCGAACCCTAGGCTCTATGGCATGACGCGGCGGCTCGTTGCTCCTCTCGCGGTCGCCGCTCGGCGGGTCGCGGCCCGGCCCGGCTCCGTGCTGCTCACGGGCTTCGGGATCGCCCTCGCCACAGCGGCGTTGACGGCGCTGCTCGTCGGCCAGGTCGTCGTGGAGGACCGTGCCGTGTCCGACGCGGTCGGCCGCCTGCCGGCCGACGAGCGCATGCTCACCGTGAGCTGGGTCGGAATCGGCACGACGGGGTGGGCGCAGCTCGACCGCGAAGCGCAGAAGGGGCTGCGGGCTCTCGACGTCGGCGAGCCCCTGCGTGCCGTCGGGTTCCGGTCGACCAGGTTCGGCACGGACATCGCTCGGCTCGCGGCCGTGGAGGACGCGACAGGGCTCCTCCAGCTGCGGTCCGGGCGCCTGCCCGCGCCGTGCGGTGGAGGCCGCTGTGAGCTCGTCGCGCTCGACGCTGACAGCCGGCCCCTCGCTGGGTCTCGGTTGTCGGTGACCGGCTCGGCGACGGCAGCGGCCGGCGCGCCGCTCGCTGCTCTCGTCGGCTCGACCACCGCCGCAGAACGCGTCTTCGTCGGTGTCGGGATCGAGGAGCTGGCACGAAGACCAGAGGTGACCGGCCTGTTCCGCACGCTCACCTGGGCGGTACCGCTGGATCTCGACGCGCTCGATTCTCCCAAGGCGGCCGAGCTTCCGACGCGCATCGCCGAGCTGGACACTCGGCTGCGACAGGTGGATTCGGCGTTCGCCGTGCGTGCGCCTCTCCACGAGCTCGAGGAAGCGCGCGACCGCGCGACGAGCGCCAGCCGGCGTCAGCTCCTCGTCGGCGGCCAGTTCGTGGTCGTCTTCCTCGCGTTCGCCGTTCTTGCGGCTTCGAGGATCCGGCGAAATGCCGGAGAGACGCGGTTCAGGCTCCGGCGGCTGCGCGCGCTCCGCTGGCAGATCGGACTCGAGACCGGTGCCTTTGCGGCGATGGTGGCGCTGCCGGCCGTGCTGGTCGGTTGCGTAGCGGGACTCGTCGCCGGCGCGCTGGTCGCCGCAGTCGCCGACCGGCCGGCCGGCGACGCGGTCGAGCGGGCTCTGTCGTCGGGCTGGTTCGGCTGGACGCTCGCCTTGCTCGCGATCGGCGCGGTTGCGGCGGTCGTTGCGGCGGCGCATGCTGCGACGCTCGAGATCCGCGGCCGTGCGATCACCTCCGTCGACGTCGCGGCGGTCGCGGTCCTGGCAGCGATCGGCATGACCTTCCTGTTCGGCGAAACCGACGTCGAGTCGCTCACGGAGGGGGGACGGATCGGCGGGCCGTTCCTGCTCCTGCCCATGCTCGTTGCGCTCGCCGCCGCGCTGCTCGCCGCCCGCGCCTTCCCCGCTCTCCTGAGGCTGAGCGAGCGGCCCGCCGCGGCGGCCGGCGTCTCTGTCCGCGTGGCGCTCCTCTCGCTCGTGCGGAACCCCGGCGTCGCCGCCGTCACCGTCGCGTGCCTGACCGTGACGGCCGCAATGTCGGTGTTCGCGTTGACCTACCGTGCCACGCTCGCGGCGAACCAGCGCGATGCCGCGTCCTACGCCGCTCCGCTCGACCTCGTCGTCTCGCCCGATCCCACGCGCGGCCGCTTCGCCGGCCGGACGGTCGACCTCGCCCCGACCTACGGACCGCGGGCTCTCGGTGTCATCCGGCGAGACGGCGAGGCGCCGACGCTCAACCGCTCCGCCGAGCTGACGGTGCTCGGGCTTCCCCCGGACGCGTTCGAACGGATGCGCTGGCGCGGCGACTACGCCTCCAGCTCCCTCGAGGAGCTGGGCGAGTCGGTCGCGTATCGGGGTGGAGGCCTGCGCGGTGTCGAGCTGCCGCCCGAGGGCCGGGAGCTGATCCTGCCCCGGACCGTACGCGGCGATCCGATCCGCATCTCGGCTCAGGTTCGGCGACCGGACGGCGGCTTCTCGGTGCTCGACCTCGCGGGCCGGCGCGACGCCGTGAGCGCATCGATCCCGCCCGGGGCTCGCGGCGGGACGCTGGTCGGCCTCACCCTTGCGTTCCCGCCGATCGCGGAGTTCACGGCGGCGCACCGGGCGACAGGGAGCCGGGCCGCGCCGGACGTCTTCCTCCGTGGACTGCTGACGCTCGAACAGCCGCGCGTGCGCACGCCGAGCGGCACCCGCGCGCTCGCCGTCGACTACAGCGACTGGGTCTCGTCGGAGGGTGGCGGCACCGGTGGATCTCGGTCGCAGGCGCGCATCCGCTACTTCCTGACCCTGGACCGCACCTTTCGTATCCGGCCGAGCCAGCCGACCGACGACGAGCCGATTCCCGTGATCGCCTCCGACTCCATCGTCTCTTCGGCCGGATCGGCCCGCGTGCTCCCGATTCGGATCGGCCGCGCCTCGGTCGACGTCCGCATCGTCGAGACCGCGCGCCGGTTCCCGACGCTCTCCGGCGACTTCCTCGTAGCCGACCGGGAGGCGCTCGCCATCGCGGCCAACGCCGGCGCGCCCGGCGTGGCGGTCGCGGACGAAGCCTGGCTCGCCGGTGGGCCGGACGCGGAGGCCGAGCTCGGCCGCCGAACGCCGTTTCCCGTGCGAGTGACGTCGCGCACCGAGGTCGAGCGAAGCCTGCGCGCCGATCCGGTCTCGCGATCCGCCTCGCTCGCGCTCCTCGCCGCGGCGATCGTTGCCGGGCTCCTCGTCGTGGCCGGCCTCGTCCTCGCGCTTGCCGTGGACGCACGGGACGATTCCGCCGATCTCTTCGACCTGGAGAGCCTGGGCTTCGACCCCGAGCGGCTCGCTCGCCACCTCTGGCTTCGATCGGCGGCGATTCTCGCCGTAGGCCTCCTCGCCGGATTGGTGACCGGGGTGCTTGCCTCGCTCCTCGTCACCGACCTGGTCGCGGTCACCGCCAACGCGACTCCGGCCGAGCCGCCGCTCGTTCCGGTGCTGCCCTGGCCGCTGCTGCTCGGCGGCCTCATCGCGCTCGGCGCCGTCACGCTCGTGATCGTCGCGCTCCTCTCACGCCGGCCGTTCCGCGGCGGCGCGCCCGCCCGGCCGGAGGCGGCGTGAGCCTCGCGGTCGAGGCCAGGGACCTCTTCAGGGTCTACGCGACCCGCGAGGGAAGGGCTGCTGCGCTTCAGGGCCTCTCCCTCGAGATCGACGAGGGCGAGATCGTGGTCGTCTTCGGCCCGAGCGGGTCGGGGAAGACGACGTTGCTGCGGATCGTCGCCGCGCTCGACGCCCCTTCCGCGGGGCTCGTGCGCGTCCACGGTGTCGACCTCCGGCGGCTCCGCGGCCGCGCTCGTGATCGCTTCCGAGCCGAGGCGATCGGCTACGCCGACCAGCACTACTCGCGCCTCCTGGCCCCGGAGCTCACGGCTCGGCAGCTCGTCGAGCTCCCGCTCGCCCTGCGGGGAGACACACCGTCCGCCCGAGAGGCTCGCTCGCGCGAACTGCTCGAGCGTGTCGGGCTCGCCGAGCGGGCCGACGCGCGACCGGCAGAGCTCTCAGGAGGCGAGCAGCAGCGTGTCGCGCTCTGCGCCGCACTCGTCCACGGGCCCAGGCTGCTCCTGGCGGACGAGCCGACCGGAGAGCTCGACGCGAAGACGGCGCAGGACGTCTACGCCCTCATCCGCCGGCTCGCGCGCGAGCAGGGAACGACCGTGCTGATCGTGAGCCACGACATCGGCTCGGCCGAGATCGCCGACCGGGTGGTCCAGGTCCGCGACGGCCGGGTGAGCGCCGAGGGACCACCGGGCGAGGAGGCGCTCGTGGTCGCGTCGACCGGCTGGGTGCGGATCCCTGAGGAGCTGCTCGCCCGTGCCGGGATCGGATCACGGGCACGGCCCGAGCTCGAGGGTTCCTCGATCTCCCTCTCCCCGTCGGGCAGAAGACGAGCTCCGGTCGAGGCACGGCCGGCGCGCGAGAGGACGCGACGTTCCGCCAACGGGCCGGCGGCCGAGCTTCGCCGCGTTGGACGGCGCTTCAGCACCGGGACGGCGATCCAGGGGCTGAGCACGGCCTTCCAGGCCGGCCGACTGACCGCGATCACCGGGCCCTCGGGGTCGGGGAAGACGACGGTTCTCCACCTCCTGGCAGGGCTCGACCTCCCGACCGACGGCGAGGTGATCGCCCTCGGTCACCGTCTCTCGGAGCTGTCGCGCTCGGAGAGGGCGGCGCTCCGCCGAACCGAGCTCGCCGTGATCGCACAGGACGCGCCGCTCGTCCCGTTCCTGAGCGCGCGGGAGAACGTGGAGCTCGGCGTACAGCTGCGCGGCTCCGGCGGCGACGCGCTGAAGACGCTCACCGCCGTCGGCCTGGCGGAGCTTGCAGAACAGCGGGTCGACAGGCTCTCGATGGGCGAGCGGCAGCGCGTTGCCATCGCGCGCGCCCTCGCAGCCCGCCCCGCGCTCCTGCTCGCCGACGAGCCGAGCGCCCGCCTCGACGAGGCGAACGCCGTCGCGGTCGGCGACCTTCTGGCGCGCGTCGTCGACGACTCCGAGACGACCGTCGTCTTCAGCACGCACGACCCGGTCCTGTTGGAGGTCGCCGACGAGGTCGTGGATCTCGCGTGAACCGAAAGACCCGTCGGTCGGCGCCCGCCTGTCCTCTTCGTCCGCGTTTCGATTCCGGCCGATTCTGGGAAGATCCGGGGTATGAGGCTCGCCGTCGTGGTCTTCCTGGCTGCGCTGGTCGCGATCCCTCTCGCCGCGAACGCCGCACAACCTCCGGCCCGCTGGGCTGTCACGCTGAGCGGGCGCATCGTCGAGGACTACGACTATGGGAACGCGAGCCGCGATCCCGAGTGCATCGTGCGCCGCTTCGGGATGACGTCGCGGGAGTGGCGTGTGGTCAGTGCACGGCCGACTGTCGTGACCGTGACGCGCTGGAGCTCCCGTGCCCGCTATCGCCCCGGCCGGCTCTTCCGCGTTCGGATCACGTCCTCGGCGGGGAAGGGCTCGTGGACGGAGACGCGGCAGTGCCTCGGCGAGGAGCTCCGGAGCGACAGGGGAACGTGCGACGCGAGAACGCAGGGAGCGAGCGTTCGGCCCGCGTTCGCGTGGAGCGGCGCGAACCGGATCTCCTTTCGCCGGCGTTCCGGCAGCCCGCAGCTTCGCCTCTGTGGGTTCGACTGGACGGTCAGCTCTCCGGACTCGTGGCTGAGCATCGCCCCGGGCCGCGTGGACGAGGAGCTGCTGCTCTCGGGCAGCCGCCGGACCGTGGTCGCTCGCGCGGACGTCACGCGGTCCGCGATGCTTCCCTTCGAGCCGCCGTCCGGCTCGATGTCGAGCAACCTCCGGGTCGTGTGGACGCTGCGGTTCCGCCGCCTCTCGTAGGATCGGCATCGTGGAGCTGATCCACACCTGCTATCGGGTCACCGACCCGGAGCGGTCGATCGCGTTCTACGAGGCGCTCGGCCTGGAGAAGCGCCGCGAGCTGCCGATCCGCGACGAGGCCGTCAACTACTTCCTCGGCGTGCCGGGCCAGGAGATTCCGGAGCTCGAGCTGACCCACAACTTCGGCGTCGACTCGTATGAGGTCGGCACGGGCTACGGCCATGTGGCGCTGACCGTCGAGGATCTCGATTCGACGCTCGAGAAGCTGGCCGCGCAGGGGATCGAGCCCGAGCGGCCGCCGTACCAGGTGCGCGAGGGCGGCTCCAGGATCTGCTTCGTGCGCGATCCGGACCAGTACCGGATCGAGCTCATCGAGCGCGGCTAGCGTCCAGCATTAGCTAGCCAAAGGGCTAGGTCATGCTGTCCTTCCGGCCGTCGAGAGGGGGGCGGCCGTGGTTCTAGCGTGGATTTGCCGGCGGGGAGCAACCCGGCCCTGTCCGGGCCAACGCTTATCGCCGCCATGTTTCAAAGCCACCACACACGAGTTGTCGACAGCGGTCTCGGGCCGAGGCGCCCGGACGCGGGCCTGCGAACGCAATGAGTCGCGGAGCCGGCGCCGCCCCGTCGCACTCGCGATATGTGGGATTGACGACACTCCTTGCTGCGCTCTGCCTGCTCGGGCTCGCGACCTCGCAGGCGGTCGCGCAGGGCTTCCCCCAGCAGACGGAGCCGACCACCACGCCGGTCGCGACGGCGCCCGCGCCGCCTCCGCCGGCGCCTGATCCCAAGCCGGCTCCGAAGCCGGACCCCAAGCCGGCCCGTCCGAAGCAGGCTGTCCGTCCCAAGGCGCCGCCGCCGCCACCGGCGACTGTCGAGCGCGCCGCTCGTCGCCCGGTCGCCACAACGGCGCTCGCTCCGACGGCGCCTCCGGAGGCCCGGCGTCGGAAGCCGAAGGCCGCTTCGAGACCGCTTGCGCCAGCCGTGGCGACCCCGACGCGCCGACCGGTCCGGAAGGTGCGCCGTGGCAAGCGAGTCACTTCGCGCGTGACCCGCGGGAGGCCTGCGAGGTCTCAGCGGAAGACGCCCGTCGTCCCCGCCTCACAGGCGCTCGATTTCGCCGTCCCGCCGGTGGCCCTCGGCGCGGCGAGTAAGCCGGTGCCGCTGATCGCAGTCCCGACGATCCTGCCGCTGCTGCTCGGCATCGGAATCGTTCTCTTGCTCGGAGCGTCGGTCGCCTCGCGCCGCCTCGTGCCCTGGCCCGAGGTCGCCGAACCGCTGTACGCGCGCCGGCATGACCTCGTAGCCGTCGGTTTCGGAGCAATCGTCCTCGCCCTTCTTGGGCTCAACGCCGCCGTCCTGTTCTAGGGGGATCAATGCCTGACCGTCGCCACCTCTTGACCGCCGCCGTTGCGGCGGCGTGCCTGCTCGTCGCCTCCGGGGCCTCGGCGGACACAATCAACACGTTCACCGCCGGCGCCACGCCCTCGCACGTCAAGCCCTCGACCGCGTCGGCGTACACCGTCGTCCTGACGAACGACCCGGCCTCGCCCGAGGGCGCGGACCGGACGAAAATCGCGATCCCGCCCGGCTTCGTCGTGGAGATCCCGACCGTGCAGGCAACCACGAGTGCTGCCGGTGCGTGCCAGGCATCGACGTGGGTCCCGGACGGTGAGTTGCTCGCGGACGCGAAGCTCAACCTCCGGCAGCCGGGATCGAGCCCGAGCGACGAGCTGTGCGCCGGTGCCTCGCTGACCGTCGCCTTCACCGCTATGTCGCCGCAAACGGACGGCACGTTCACGTGGGCGAGCGAGCTCCTTCGAGGCACGGTCGCGTTCGCTCTCGGCGGAGCCCAGCCCGCGGTACGGGTGGACGGCACGGCACCCGCCGTCTCGATCACGCAGAAGCCGCCCAGCCCGAGCAACCAGGCCTCCGCGACCTTCGAGTTCGGCGTCGATGAGCCGGCAACGCTCGAGTGCAAGGTGGACGACGAAGCCTTCTCGCCGTGCCCCTCGCCGAAGAGCTACACGGGACTCGCCGACGGCTCGCACACCTTCGTCGCCAAGGCGACCGACCAGGCAGGCAACGCCGGGCAGTCGAGCCACACCTGGACGGTGGATACCGCGGCTCCGACCGTAGCGATCACGGACAAGCCGCTGGCATCGAGCAACGACAACTCCCCGACCTTTGAGTTCACGACCAACGGGCCTGCGAACGCCGAGTGCAACCTCGACGGCACGGGTTTCGCGTCGTGCAGCTCGCCGAGGACGTACACCGGGCTCGCAGACGGGCCCCACACGTTCGCCGTTCGCGCGACGGACGCCGCAGGCAACACCGGGGCCGCTGCCGCATACGGCTGGACGATCGACACGGTCGCGCCCTCCGCGACGATCACGGGCAAGCCGAGCGATCCGAGCAACGACAGCTCTCCGAGCTTCGCGTTCACCGCCGGCGAGCCGGCGCAGTTCCAGTGCAAGCTCGACGCCGCCGCATTCGCCTCGTGTGGCTCGCCGCAGAACTACTCGGGTGTCGGCGACGGGCTTCACACCTTCGTCGTGAGGGCGACCGACGCGGCCGGAAACGTGGGACCGGAGGCGAGTCACGGCTGGACGGTCGATACGGTCGCGCCCACGACCACGATCACGCAGAAGCCGGCGAACCCGAGCAACGACAGCTCTCCGAGCTTCGCCTTCACTGCCGGCGAGCCGGCGCAGTTCCAGTGCAAGCTCGACGCCGCCGCCTTCGCGCCCTGCGCGTCTCCGCAGACCTACAACGGGCTCGCCGCCGGCCCGCACACGATCTCGGTCAGGGCAACGCGATGCCGCCGGCAACACCGGCGCCGCCGCCACGTACGGCTGGACGATCGACACGACGGCGCCGACGACGGAGATCACGGTCAAGCCGCCTGACCCGAGCAACGACAGCTCGCCGAGCTTCTCGTTCACCGCGAGCGAGGCCGGCAGCAGCTTCGCCTGCAAGCTGGACAACGGTGCGTTCGAGCCCTGCGTCACCCCGAAGACGTACAACGCGGTCGCGGCCGGCTCGCACACGTTCTCCGTCCGAGCGACGGATGCCGCCTCGAACACCGGTGCCGCCGAGGCCTACACCTGGACGATCGACACCACCGCACCGACGGCCGCGATCACGCAGAAGCCGAGCAACCCGAGCAACGACAACTCTCCGAGCTTCGCCTTCACGGCCAGCGAGGCGGGGAGCCAGTTTGCGTGTCGTCTCGACGCGGGCGGCTTCGCGCCCTGCGTCTCCGCGAAGAGCTACTCGGGTCTTGCCGACGGCTCGCACACCTTCGCAGTCCGGGCCAGCGACCCCGCCGGCAATCTCGGGGTCGAGACGAGCTACACCTGGGTGGTCGACACCGTCGCTCCGACAGCCGCGATTACCGCGAAGCCGAGCGATCCGAGCAACGACAGCTCACCGAGCTTCTCCTTCACGGCGAGCCAGCTCGGTAGCAGCTTCCTCTGCAAGCTCGACGGCGCCGCGTTTGCGCCTTGCGCATCGCCCGCGAACTACCCCGGCCTCGCCGACGGGTCGCACACCTTCGTCGTCAAGGCCACCGATCCGGCCGGCAACCCGAGTGCGGAGGAGACGTCTACCTGGACGATCGACACCGTCGCTCCGACGGCGACGATCATCGGCAAGCCAAGCGACCCGAGCAACAACACCTCCCCGAGCTTCTCGTTCACGGCCAACGAGAGTGGCAGCACGTTCCTCTGCCGCCTCGACGGGCCGACGCCCGCGCCATGCGTCTCGCCGAAGCCGCACGCCGGCCTCACCCCTGGCGCGCACACCTTCGCCGTCAAGGCCACGGACAAGGCCGGAAACACGGGCCCCGAGGCGGTCTACACCTGGACGATCGACACCGCGGCACCGACGGCCGAGATCACCCAGAAGCCGGCCGCCCTGAGTAACGACAACTCGCCGACCCTCTCGTTCACGGCGAGTCAGGCCGGCAGCACCTTCGCCTGCAGGCTGGACGGCGCCGCCTTCGCTACCTGCGTCTCCCCGAAGGAACTACACCGGTGTTGCCGACGGCCCCCACACGTTCGTCGTCAAGGCGACCGACCCGGCCGGCAACACGAGCGCGGAGACGAGCTACACGTGGACGGTCGACACGGCACCGCCGGCGACGGCGCTCGCCGCGAAGCCGAACGACCCGAGCAACGACACCACGCCGACCTTCTCGTTCTCGGCCGGCGAGGCAGGCAGCACCTTCGCCTGCAAGCTCGACACCGGAGCGTTTGCGTCGTGCGTTTCGCCGACGACACTCGCCGCGCTCGCGCCGGGGCAGCACACCTTCAGCGTCCGGGCGACCGATCCTGCCGGCAACGCCGGGCCACAGGTGAGCCATACGTGGACGATCGATACGACGGCGCCGACGACGACGATCGGCGGCAAACCGGCCGACCCGAGCGGGTCGAGCTCGGCGAGCTTCTCGTTCACGGCCAGCGAGACCGGCAGCCTCTTCTCGTGCCGCTTGGACGGTGGCGTCTTCGCGGCCTGCGCGACGCCGCTCAGCTACTCCGGGCTCGGCGACGGCTCGCATACCTTCGCGGTTCGGGCAACCGACCGAGCGGGCAACCTCGGCGCCGCCACCTCCTACACGTGGACGATCGACACCACCGCCCCGACGACGTCGATCAACGCGAAGCCGAACGACCCCAGCAACGAGACATCGGGGAGCTTCTCCTTCTCCGCCAACGAGACTGGAAGCACCTTCGCCTGCCGCCTCGACGGCGCGGCATTCGCGGCCTGCGTCTCGCCGAAGAGCTTCAGCAATCTCGGTGAAGGAGTCCATACCTTCGCCGTCAGGGCGACCGACGCGCTCGGCAACACCGGGCAGGCGGCGAGCTTCAGCTGGCGGGTCGACACGATCGCGCCGACGGCGTCGATCGTGGAGAGGCCCAAGGATCCGAGCAACGAGAAGTCCCCGAGGTTCGTCTTTGCTTCCAGCGAGGGCGGCAGTAGCTTTGCCTGCCGCCTCGAGCAGGGTGGGTTCGCGCCCTGCGTCTCCCCGAAGAGCTACGGCGTCCTGACCGACGGTCGCCACGACTTCGCCGTGCGGGCAACCGATGCCGCCGGCAACCAGGGCGTTGCAGCCACCTACACCTGGACGATCGACACGGTCGGGCCGACGACCGCAATCACCGCCAAGCCGGGCAACCCGAGCAACAGCACCTCGCCGAGCTTCTCGTTCACCTCGAACGAAGACGCCACGTTCGTCTGCCTCCTCGACGGCAGCGCGACGCCCTGCACCTCGCCGGTGGGCTACAGCGGATTGCAGGACGGGCCGCACGCGTTCTCGGTCCGGGCGACCGATGCGGCCGGCAACACCGGGGCCGACACAAGCCACAGCTGGACGATCGAGACACGTCCTCCGACGGCGGCGTTGATGTCCGGCCCTCCGGGCCTCAGCAACAGCAGCGCGGCCAGCTTCGCGTTCGCGGCTGACGAGCCCTCGGCGTTCGATTGCAAGGTCGACGACCGCGGCTTCGAGCCGTGCAACTCGCCCATGGCGTATCACGGTCTCGCCGACGGAGGGCACGCCTTCCTCGTTCGGGCCAGCGATGCGGTTGGCAACCTCAGCGCCCCGGTCGCGCATGCTTGGACGGTCGACACCACGGCTCCCGAGACGACCCTCGTCTCGACGCCGGCCACCGGGACGGCGACCTCGGCGACCTTTGCGTTCTCGGCAAGCGAAGGCGGGAGCTTCGAGTGCAGGCTCGACGGCGCCCCGTTCGCGCTCTGCGCCTCGCCGAAGCACTACACGGGTCTCAGCAGGGCGAGCCACCAGTTCGAGGTGCGGGCAGTCGATGCGGCGGGCAACACGGATCTCACACCGTCGCTCCACGCGTGGAGGATCGAGGCGCCGGTTGTCAGGCTCGCGTCTGCGCTAGTCACCCCGAAGGCCGGAGCGAAGGTCACGCGGCCGCCACTCCTCGTGTGGCGACGGGTCACCCGCGCGCGGTACTACAACGTGCAGCTGTATCGCGGCCGCCGGAAGGTTCTGACCGCGTGGCCCACGAAGACTCGGTTCCAGCTCCAGGCCCGATGGAAGAACCTTGGCCGCAAGGAGATGCTGCTTCCCGGCAGCTACCGCTGGTACGTCTGGCCCGGATACGGAGCTCCGTCGGCGCGTCGGTACGGGCAGCTGCTCGGTCAGAGCACCTTCGTCGTCGCCCGCCGCTCAGGGCGCTGAACGCAGCGACGCACCGGGGAGGGTCTTGCCGCATCCGACCCTCCCCGGCGTCGTGGCCTACTGGTCCTGAATCGCCGCGAGGCCCGTGATCGTGTGCGAGCCGTCGCCGATCCGTCCCAGGGACTTCGCCCGCGCCGTGTTCACATCGAGCCGGTACAGGCGAGCCCCGAAGCGGCCTTTCGGCGTGCCGGCGAGCCAGCCGACGTTGTCGACACCGGCGATGTCGAAGCCGACGTTGGCGCCGAGCTCGAGTCCGGTCGACAGCGGCATGATCAGCGTGCCCGCGTTCGCCGGCCGCTGGATCCACAGCCTGTCGGGGCTCGCGCCGATGTCGAAGGCGTAGAGCTCCGTCACCGTGGGGCGGGTTGCGAAAGCGGTGAAGGACGAGTTCGTGTAGGCCGACCCGACGACCTGGACGCCGGCCGGGCTGAGCTTCGTGTCGACGGAGAGCAGCGTGCCGTCATCGGGGTTCAGCCGGAGGTTGTCGCCCGCGTCGCTCGTGACGCGGATCTTGTCCACCGTCGGGTTGAAGTCGAACCCGTTGACGGTGCCGGAGAGAACCGAGGGGCTGAGGTCGAAGCTCTTACCCTCGGGCACGGCGATCGCCGTACGTGGGTTCAGGCGATAGACGACCCGGTCGCTGCCGAGCGCATACAAGTCGCCGGAAGCCGGCCGGAAGTCGATCCCCTTGATCGTGACCATGGCCGGAAGGCCGGTGATCGGCTTCGAGCTCAGTCTGCGCGGGTTGTCGGAGCTGAAGCGGAGCAGGTTGCCGGCGGTGTCGGTCGCCAGGAACGTGCGGTCGTCGCGGTTGCTCGCTTGCCGCCGTCGGCCAGAGCGACGAGCGGCATCGCGAGCGCCATGAGCGCGACGAAAAGGACGCCGCGGCTGAAGAAGCGTGAGAGGTGCATGAAAGCCTCCGAGGGTCGATGAGCGTGTCACGAGGCTGTTCGCACGATGTCCCGCCAGGGTTCAATCCGACCGGCGGACGAGTAGCGTTGGCGGCGACCGATGTCCTCCGGGTCGAAGCTCTACGGGCCGCATCAGAG
>CAVTEL010000001.1:0-33855 GCA_963733855.1 uncultured Actinomycetes bacterium | reverse complement strand
AAACTGCAGGCGGACGGTCGACGGCCGGAACCGGCCAGCATACCGAAACAGGACAAGCCTGCGCAAGGGCTCGGCAGCCCTTGGCGCAAGTCGAGGCAGTGTAGCAACGAGCGGACGGGTGGCGCAGGGCTCGTCTGCAACGGCGTTTCCTCGCAAAATGCGACTATCGGCCTCCACACGCTGCTCGAGCGAGCGTGGGAGGACCTGAGGGCCCGAGGAGAGGTCGAAGGGCCCGCCCCCGCCCCCGGCAAGAGCGGCAACCTGCTCCGCGACATGTTGTTGCGCAACGAGGCGCGCCGCCGTGGCGACGCGCCCCAAGCGCACTAGTTCGAGCTACTTGACCTCGACCTCGGCGCCGACCTCTTCGAGCTGCGCCTTGACCGTGTCGGCCTCCTCCTGAGGCACGCCCTCCTTGACCGGGTTCGGCGCACCGTCGACGAGGTCCTTGGCCTCCTTCAGGCCCAGGCCCGTGAGGGCGCGGACGACCTTGATCACCTGGATCTTCTGGCCGCCGGCCTTCGTGAGGATGACGTCGAAGTCCGTCTTCTCCTCGGCCGCTGCGCCGTCGCCTCCGCCCGCAGCCGCGGGGGCGGCAACGGCCATCGGAGCCGCGGCGGTGACGCCCCACTCCTCCTCCAGCTTGTTCTTCAGCTCGACGAGCTCGAGGACGGTCATCCCGCCCAGCTGCTCGACGACCTTGTCGGTGTCGGTCTTCGTTGCCATTACTCCTCCTGTGCTTCTTCGGTGGTTTCTGCGGTCTCTTCCGCGGGTGCGTCCTCGGGCGAAGCGGCCTCAGCCGCCGGCGCCTCCGGTGTCACTTCCTCGGCTGGAGCTTCGTCCGCCTCGGCTTCCGGTTCGGGCTGGGCTTCTGCTTTCCGCCTCGGGCTGAGCCTCCGCCTCGGGCTGAGCCTCCGCCTCGGCTGGCCTCCGCCTGGGGCTCGGGCACTGTCTCGCCCTGCTCCTCGAGCTGCTTGATGCGCGCGTCGAGGACGTTCACCAGGTCGCGGAGCGGCGCGGTGAACAGTCCGACGACCGCGATGAGCGGGCCCGCGACGGCGCTGACGAGCTGCGCTTGCAGCACGTCGGCCGGCGGGAGCGTCGCGAGGCTCTTGACTTCGTCCTCGCCGATCGTCGACCCGTCGAGAATCCCGCCGCGGATCTGGAGGACCTTGGTGTCGCGGGCGGCGTTGCTCAGCGCCTTGGCGACGGCGACGGGATCGCCGTCCGCCTCCAGGAACGCGATTGCCGTCGGTCCGTCCAGCAGTGCGAGCAGCGCGTCCGCCCCGGCCTCCTCGGCCGCGCGGCGGGTGAGCGTGTTCTTGACGACCTGGAAGCGGGCGCCGTGCTCGAGCAGCTCGCCCCGCAGCTTGTCGATGTCCGTGACCGTCAGACCGCGGTAGTCGGCCACGATCAGGGTCTCGGTGTTCTTGAGCCGGTCGCTCAGCTCGGCGACCAGGCGTTCCTTGTCGGCTTTCTGCATCGAATCACCTCCTCGAACGAATCAGGCCCGCCGTACAGGCGGGCCCGAGCAGAGGCAGGTGACTGCCACTCTCTCGGCCGCGCCTCGGCTGGACTTCTGCCGCCTGAAGGCGACTGCCAACTGTCTTTGGCGACGGGCGGTCTACGCGGTTACAGCCTCTGGCTGCTGTTCCTCCTCCAACTCTTCGACGATTCCTCTGGTGCGCGAGGGATCGACATGGATCCCCGGGCCCATCGTGCTCGTCAGCGTGATCCGGTGGATGTACCGGCCCTTCGCCGCCGACGGCTTCGCGCGGTTGATCTCCTCGATCAGCGCGGCGTAGTTCTCGAGCAGCGTTTTCTCGTCCATGCTCCGCTTGCCGATCGCGACATGGACGTTGGCGCCGCGGTCGGTGCGGTACTCGAGCTTGCCGGCCTTCGACTCCGAGACGGCCTTCGCGATGTCGAACGTGACCGTGCCGGTCTTCGGGTTCGGCATCTTCCCGCGCGGGCCGAGGATGCGGCCGAGCTTGCCGACGTTCCCCATCTGGTCCGGCGTGGCGATTGCGACGTCGAAGTCGTCGAAGCCCTCCTCGATCTGCTTCGCGAGGTCGGCGCTGCCGACGACGTCGGCGCCTGCCTCCTGCGCCTCCTTCGCCTTGTCGCCCTCGGCGAAGACGGCGACGCGCGTGTCGCGGCCCGTTCCGTGCGGGAGCATCAGCGTTCCGCGGAGCTGCTGGTCGGCGTGGCGCACGTTGAGCCCGAGGTGGAAGTGCACCTCGACGGTCTCGTCGAACTTGCGCTCCGGCCAGGCCTTCAGCATCCGGACGGCCTGCGCCGGGCTGTAGATCTCCTCGCGGTCGATCTCCGCGCGGGCGTTGCGGTAGTTCTTCCCGTGCTGGCTCATGACGGCGCCACGTCCACGCCCATCGAGCGGGCTGTGCCGGCGATGATCTCCGACGCAGCGTCCAGGTCGCGCGCGTTCAGGTCGGGCATCTTCGTCTCGGCGATCTGGCGGACCTGGTCCCGGGTCAGCCGGCCGACCTTCTCCCGGTTCGGCTCGCCCGAGCCCTTGTCGAGCCGCAGCGCCTCCTTGATCAGGACGGCGGCCGGCGGCGTCTTGGTGATGAAGTCGAACGAGCGGTCCTCGTAGACCGTGATCTCGACGGGGATGATCCGGCCGTTCTCCTGCTGCGTCTGGGCGTTGAACGCCTTGCAGAACTCCATGATGTTGACGCCGTGCTGACCGAGCGCAGGGCCGACCGGCGGCGCAGGGTTCGCCTGCCCGCCCGGGATCTGCAGCTTGATGAGTGTCAGAACCTTCTTGGCCATCAGTCGATCTTCTTCACCTGGTCGAAACCGAGCTCCACCGGCACCTGACGCTCGAAGATGTCCACGAGGACCTTGAGCTTCTGGGAGTCCGGCTGGACGTCGACGATCTCGCCGTCGAAGTCCGAGAGCGGGCCGGAGGTTACCTTCACCGACTCGCCGAGGGAGAACTCCACCTGGGCGCGCGGCCGCTCGCCGAGCGCAGCCCCGGTCCGGAGGATGCGGTCGACCTCGGGCTGGGAGAGCGGGATCGGCTTGCCGGCGGCGCCGACGAACCCCGTCACCCCGGGCGTGTTCTTGACGACGCCCCAGGCATCGTCGTCGAGGTCCATGTTCACGAGGACGTAGCCCGGGAGGACGCGCTTCTCGGCCTGCACCTTCTGGCCGTCCTTGGTCTCGATCACCTGCTCGGTCGGGACGACCACGCGGCGGAAGCGCGGACCTTGGTTCATCGAGACGATCCTGTGCTCCAGGTTCGTCTTCACCTTGTTCTCGTGACCCGAGTAGGTGTTGATCACATACCAGCGAAACATGTGAGCCCCTAGCGGCCGAGCAGCAGTCTCTCGACGAGCGGCTCAATCATGAGATCCGCAAGCCACAGGTAGGTCCCGACGATCGCGCAGGCGATGATCACGACGACGGTTCCGGTCATGACCTGGCGCTGGCCGGGCCAGTCGACCTTCTTCAGCTCGGCCCAGCACTCGGCGATGAAGCGACGGCTTCCTCCGCCCCCACCGCGGCGGCCGGTCTGCGTCTTCGGCGGCTGCGCGGCCGGGCGCACCTGCGCCTGACGGCTGCGCGCTCGCTGGGAGACGCTCGCCTGCTGCTGGCCGTCGGCCTGCTGAGGCTGCTGCTGCTTCTGCTGCCGGTTCCGGCGGCGCTGCTGGCGAGTGCTCCTGGCCAAGCCTTCCTACCTCGTCTCGCGGTGCATGGTGTGACTGCCGCACCAGCGGCAGTACTTCTTCGCCTCGAAGCGGTCCGGGGTGTTCCGCTTCGACTTCTCGGTCTGATAGTTGCGACGCCTGCACTCGGTGCACGCGAGCGTGATTCCAACTCTGACGCCTGTTGCCATGTCCTCGTCTTTCCTTTTACGCGGAAGGTAGCGGCGGGTGGATTCGAACCACCGACCTTCGGGTTATGAGTCCGACGCTCTAACCAACTGAGCTACGCCGCCGCGCGGGTGGATAGTAGCGGCTCCCGCGCCGATGAGCTTCCCCCGAGCGGGTTGACTGCGTTCGGCTGCTCGAGCGATCGATGCCGCCGCTCGGCGCCGCTCGGGCGGGCCGATCGGCTAGTCGGCCGAGGGTCGGGCGGCCCGCGAGACTCGCCTCGTACTCGCGGAGGTTGAGCGGGTTCGGCGTGATCCGTGGCCGAGTCGGAGGATCGCCGGCCACAGGCTGGTAGCCCGCGAAGGTGGACTCGAGCACGCCTTCGCCGCCGGTCAGCGACGGCAGCTGCCGCTGCAGGTCGTCCGCCCGCGTGGCTGGCAGGACTGCCGTGAGCGTCGACACCTCCCCGTGCGGTGCCGGCGTTTCGAAGGCGGCGCCGAGCCGCACCAACGCGGGTATCAGCGCTCCGATCGCGGCGGTCGGGACCTCGAGCTCGACCCGGACGGTCGGCTCGCAGACCACGGTTCCTGCGGCAGCAAGCGCCTGCATGAGGACGATCGGCGTCAGCTTGCGGAAATCGGCGGCGGTGCTCAGAGGTCCCCGCGTGGACTGCGGACCGTCGGGAGAGCTGTAGTTGCTCTCGGTCATCGTCACGACGCAGTCGCGGACCTGCCAGCCGTGGAGCCCCTCCTGCAGCGCCTCGCGGACGTACTCGCTCATGGCCTGCTCGAAGTTCTCGAGCCGCTTGTAGGTGTAGATCGGGACCCGGCGGTGGTCGACCTGTAGCCGGAACTCGAAGCCCGATCCGTGGGGCGCCGGCTCCACCCGCAGCCCGATCGTTGCGCGGTACGGGTTCGGCTCGGCGTTGAGGATCTCGATCGCCTCGCCCGTGCGGAGAGGCCTTTCGACGTGGATCGGCGTCGTCTCGCGGAACTCGACGGCGATGCCGTAGTCGTCCGCGAGCGTCGCCTGGATGACCTCCTTCTGCACCTCGCCGTAGAGCGAGACCGAGATCTCGTGGCGATCCTGCCGGACGTCGATCAGCGGGTCCTGCTCGGCGAGCTGTCCGAGCGCGACGCGAAGGCGCGCACCGTCGTCCGGATCGGACGGGACGACGACCGATTCCAGCGTCGGCGGCGCGAACTCGCGATGCATCGTGGGACCCGCCCCATCGCCGATCGTGTCGCCGATCCGGATACCCGCGAGTCCCCAGAGCTTCGCGATCTGGCCCGCGGAGACCGACACGGCCTGGCTCGCGCCCCCGCGGTCGAAGACGTGGATCGCCGTCACCTTGTCGTCGTCCAGCCGATCGCGCGCGTGGACGGTCCCGGAGAACATGCGTACATACGCGATCTTCTCGCCGGACGGGCCTCGCTCGATCTTGAAGACGGTGCCTGCGGCAGGGCCGTCGGCGTCGCCGACACCTGCGGGGAGCAGCTCGGCGATCCCGGCCATCAGCGGCTCCACGCCTGCTCCCGTCCTCGCCGAGCCGACATAGACGGGATGCACGAGCGCACGCCCGACCTGGGTCGCGAGCTCTTCGCGCAACCGGCGATCCGGGATCCCGTCATTCTCGACGTACGCGGCCAAGAGCACCTCGTCGCGCTCGGCGAGCACCTCGGTCAGCCTCGTCCGGAACGCGGCCTCTTCGGCTCCCATCCGGACGACCGCCGGCGTCAGTCGATCGGAGATCTCCTTCAGAACGCGATCGGGATCGGCTCCGGCGCGGTCGGTCTTGTTCACGAAGATCAGCGTCGGGACGCGCAACCGCTGCAGCGCGCGCATCAGCAGGGGCGTCTGCGACTGCACCCCCTCGACGGCCGAGATCACGAGCACGACGCCGTCCAGGACGTCCAGCACGCGGTCGACCTCCGCGATGAAGTCGGGGTGGCCGGGCGTATCGATCAGGTTGACCGTGACGTCGTCGATCGCGAACGACACGACGGCGGATCTGATCGTGATCCCGCGCTGTTGTTCCAGCGCGAGCGAGTCGGTCTGCGTCGTCCCGTCATCGACGCTCCCGGGCTCGTCGATGACGCCGGCGGCGTAGAGCAGCCGCTCGGTGAGCGTTGTCTTACCGGCGTCTACATGCGCCAGGATTCCCAAGTTGAGCGTTCGTTCCAGCAAGCCTCATACCCTCCGAATAGGTCGAAAAGCCCTTCGCGATGGACATGAGTGCTGGACGCATGACTGCTCCTTGGTCGGCGCCGGTGCTAGGAGTGAAGCATATGGAACTCGAGGCCAGAACGGTGGTCCTCGTCGAGGGAGTCAGCGACCGACACGCGGTCGAGGCGCTCGCCGAGCGGCAGGGACGCGACCTCGAAGCGGAAGGAGTTGCCGTCGTGGCGATGGGAGGCGCCCAGGCGATCGGGCGCTACCTCGAGCTGTACGGCCCCCGCGGCCAGGAACTCAAGCTGGCGGGCCTCTGCGACGTGCAGGAGGAAGACGACTTCAGGCGCGGTCTCGAGCACGCGGGCCTGGGCTCGAACCTCACCCGCGGTGACATGGAGCAGCTGGGGTTCTTCGTCTGCGTCGAGGACCTCGAGGATGAGCTGATCCGCGCCCACGGCGCCGCTTCCGTCGAACGGATCGCCGAGGCGCAGGGCGACCTGCAGGCCTTCCGCACGCTCCAGAGGCAACCGGCGTGGAACGGCCGGCCGGTCGAAGACCAGCTGCGCCGCTGGCTGGGCAGCGGCGGCCGCCGGAAGATCCGCTACGCGGAGTACCTCGTCAACGGCCTGGCTCTCGAGGACATGCCCCGGCCGCTCACGGGTGTCCTGGATGCAGCTCTCGCGCTAGGCGGAGACGATCATGACCGGCGTGCCGACGTTCACCTGGCTGAAGAGCGCCTCCGCCTCCGGGACGCGCATGCGGATGCAGCCGTGGGAGGCCGAGTAGCCGATCGATGCCGCATCCGGCGTCCCGTGGATGCCGACGAGCGGCGCCGTCAGACCCATCCAGCGGGTGCCGAGCGGGTTTCCGGGTCCGGGCGGCACCGGCTTCTTCCCCTTCGCCCACTCTGAGTCGGGCGGCGGGATCCACCAGGGGTTCATCTGCTTGGTCGCGATCGAGTAGTTCCCGAGCGGCGTCGGGTACTCGGAGCTGCCGGTGGCGATCCCGAAGGTTCGAATCTTCGCCGGCCCGTCGAAGAGCGCGAGCTGCTTCGACTCGCGGAAGATGATCACGACCGGCCCGTAGTTCTCCGGGGTGACCTCCGGCTCGATGGTGCTGACGATCAGCTCGATCGGCCTGCGCCTGTTCGTGGTGCGAAGGGCGCGCGTAATGGCCTTCGCCATCCCGTCCTTCTCGACGGCGAGGCCCGTCTTCGCCTCCGTGAACAGCGGGCGTCCGCCAGAGGCGCCGACGACCTGGGTGTTCACGGCGTCGTACGAGAAGAGCCGGTCGAGGCGGTTGACGTAGCGGCGGATCCGCGGGGCCGCGGAGGACACCCGAACGCGGACGCGCGTGTTCGGCGGTGCGCCGAGCGCGCGGGAGACGGCGTTGTCGATGCCGGCGCTCGCGCCCAGGTAGCGCGGGCTGATCCGCCAGCGCTTGTCGCGGAACTGGAGGCGGAGCGGGCGGCCGAATGCGGCCTCGACGCGTGTTCTCGCCGCCTCGGACATCTTGCCGCCGACAGGGACACCGCCGATTGTCACGCCCGGGGCGATGACCACGGGCTTGCGCGCGGCGTCGGGTGCAGCGACCCCGAGGCTGACGGCTGCGACGAACATCACGGCGAGCAGGAGTTTCACGCCGACAAACGATACGCAAGGTCGCGCGAAAACGTTTGTATTTCGTCGGCGGCTTTACGTCTCCTTCACCCAATCGCGGGTCAGGTACAGCCAGAACGCGAGCCCTGCGTAGGGCCCGTAGCGGCGGAAGCGCCGCTCGATCGTCCTGTCGCCCGCCTTCCGCCCGCCGTTGAGCCTGGCGTACGTCGGCCGCGTCCAGGAGTCGAGGATCAGGCGTGAGTGGCGACCGATCAACATCATGATGTGGGCCGCGGCGTAGGGCCCGACCCCGGGCAGGTCGAGCAGCTGTTTCGCCAGGTCGTCGTCCGGCAGCTCTGTGGGCGTGGCGGTCGCGAGCGCCTCCAGGTCGAGGGAGCCGTCGGCGACGGAGGCGGCGAGCGCCTGGAGGTACGCGCCGCGGTAGCCGGCCCGTGCGACGTCGCGGTAGAACGCCTCGGGCGCGGCGGCCATCGATTCGGGGTCGGGAAGGCGCGGCCGTGCCCGCCGGCCGAGGGCTCGCCGAGGCTCTCCACGAGCCCGGTGACCATGCGAACGGTCGCCGACCAGGTGGTGTTCGTCGTGCAGATCGTCTTCACGACGTCCTCGAAGACGGTGGCTCCTCGCGCCATCCGGCCCGCGCCGACCGCGATCCAGGCGAGCTCAGGGTCGGTCTTCGCGACCTCGTAGAGCGGTGAGAGGTCCTCGTCGAGGTTGAGGATGCGGCGGACCGACTGGCGGAGCCCCCCGCGCGTGCGCGCGCCGAGCGGCGGGCCGAGGACGTCGACCTTGGCCTTGCCCTGCCGGCCCCGGCGGATCCGGACCGTTCGCGGCTTCGCTCCGGCGACGGGGAGAGTGACGGTCATCACCTCGGCGTCCTCGTCCAGGTCTGCCGGCGGCAGCGACGCGACGCCGTGCGAGACGATCGTCCGCCAGAGGTCGACCGGCTCGCCGGAGGGGCCGCGCAGTGCGATCTCCATGGAGGTCGCCATGGCGCGAGACTAGATGCCGGGCGACGGATGGCAGTCCTGGGCGTGGATGTCGGCGGCACGTTCACCGACGCGGTGCTGATCGCGGACGGCGACCTCCGGACCGCGAAGGTGCGGACCGCCGAGCGGCAGGAGGAGTCGGTGCTCGCCGCTGCGGCGGCGGTCGGCGCCGGAGAGCCCGAGCGCTTCACGCACGGGACGACCGTCGCCACGAACGCGCTGCTCGAGCGCAAGGGCGCACGGACGGCGTTCGTGGCGACCGCCGGGTTCGAGCACCTCTTGCACCTGCGGCGGCAGGACCGGGCACACCTCTATCGCCTCTGCGAGGCGCATCCCGAGCCTCTCGTCCCCCTCGAACGCTGCCACGGCGTGCGCGAGCGGATCGGGCCGGACGGCGTCGTCGAGCCGCTCGACCTCGACTCGCTCCCCGAGCTCGACGCCGAGGCAGTGGCCGTCTGCCTGCTGTTCTCGTTCCGCGATCCGCGGCACGAGCGCGCCGTGGCCGCCGAGATCGCACGCCGGCTCCCGGCGGCTCACGTCGTCGCCTCCCACCAGGTCTCACCCGAGTTCCGCGAGTACGAGCGGGCTTCCACGACTGCTGCGGATGCGTACCTCGGCCCGCGGCTCGGGAGCTACCTGCGCGCTCTCGGCAACCGCTGCGGCGAGGCTGGTCTTCCGCAGCCGCTCGTGATGCGCTCGTCGGGCGGCGTCGCCTCGCTGGACGAGGCTGCTGCGCATGCTTCCTGGGCGCTGCTGTCGGGGCCGGCGGGCGGCGTGGTGGGCGCGGCGCGGATCGCGGAGCTGGCCGGCTTCCCGGACGCGATCGCCTTCGACATGGGCGGCACGTCCACGGACGTCTGCCTGATCTCGGGCGGCCAGGCGGAAAGGTCGGCGGAGCGCACCGTCGCCGGCTTTCCGATTCGGCTCCCGAGCGTCGACGTCCACACGGTCGGTGCCGGCGGGGGGTCGATCGCTTGGGTGGACGAGGGCGGCGCGCTCCGGGTCGGGCCCGAGAGCGCGGGGGCCGTGCCCGGGCCCGCGTGCTACGGCTCGGGCGGGCTCCGGCCGACCGTCACCGACGCGAACCTGCTCCTCGGTCGGATCCCTCCGCGGCTCGCCGACGGCCTCGAGCCCGACCGTGCTGCGGCGGAGCGGGCATTCGAGGGCCTCGACCCTGCAGGCGTCGTGGAGGTCGTGAACGCCGAGATGCTGCGCGCGCTTCGGGTGGTCTCCGTCGAGCGGGGGCGAGACCCGCGCGGCCTCGCCCTCGTCGCGTTCGGCGGCGCGGGGCCGCTGCATGCGTGCGACCTCGCCGACGGTCTCGGGATCACCACGGTGCTCGTGCCCGAGGCGGCAGGTGTGCTCTCGGCGCTCGGGCTCGCCGTCGGCGACGAGCGGCGCGACCAGGTTCGGAGCGAGGTTCGGCCGCTCGACGACGTGCGCGATCTCCCGGCGGAGGGAGAGGCTGACCTCCGCTACCGCGGCCAGTCCTTCGAGCTGGCCGTGCCGCTCGGCGCCGGCCTCGCGGACCGGTTCCACGCGCTGCACGAAGAGCGGTACGGCTACGCGGATCGCGAGAGGCCGCTCGAACTCGTGGCCGTCCGGACCGCGGAGATCCGCCCGGGGCCACCACTCGTCCTGCCCGCCACCCCACGCGAGACCGTCGCCGGGCCGGCGACGGTCGAGCTCGACGGCGCCACGTGCTGGGTTCCCCCCGGGTGGGTGGGGGTTAGGGATGGTGGCATCTGGAGGCTCGCGAAGGAGTGACGAGAGCGTGAACATTCAGCTCCAAGTTCTCGGACACGCGCTCCGGGGGATCGCCGAGGAGATGGGCGCGGCGCTGATCCGGTCGGCGTTCTCCGCGAACATCAAGGAACGGCGCGACTGCTCCACCGCCCTGTTCGACGAGCGGGGCCGCATGGTGGCGCAGGCGGAGCACATCCCCGTCCACCTCGGCGCGATGCCCGACGCGGTCGCGGCGGTCATGCGGCACGACCCGGGCCGGGAAGACGTGTTCATCCTCAACGACCCGTTCGCCGGCGGCACGCACCTGCCCGACATCACGCTCGTCTCGCGAACGGACGTCGGGTTCGCCGTCACGCGCGCGCACCACGCGGACGTCGGCGGCATCGAGCCGGGCAGCATGCCCGCCGCCTCGCGGACGCTCGACCAGGAAGGCGTCGTGATCCCGCCGACACGGCTCGGCGCCGAGACGCTCGACGAGCTCGCGGCGCGGATGCGGAACCCGGACGAGCGGAGGGGCGACTTCCGCGCCCAGCTCGCGGCTCATCGCCTGGCCGACGAACGGATTGCCGAGCTCTGCGCGCGGCAGGGCGCCGACGGCGTCCGCGCCGCGATGGACGAGCTCCTCGCCTACTCCGAGCGGATCGTCCGCGCCGGGATCGCCCGTCTCCCCGACGGACGCTACGAGGCCACCGACGTCCTCGAGGCGCCCGAGGGAACGCTCACGATCCGCGCTGCGGTCACCGTCTCCGGCGACGAGCTCGAGGTCGACTTCGCCGGCACGGACCCACAGCACGACGGAAACCTCAACTGCCCGATCTCCGTCACGCGCTCGGCGGCGTACTTCGTCGTGCGCTGCCTGACCGGGCCGGACGTGCCCGCCTCGGCCGGTGCCTTCTCGCCCGTCCGGGTCGCGGCGCCGCCGGGGTCGCTCGTCAACGCCCAACCGGGAGCCGCGGTCGCGGGCGGCAACGTCGAGACCTCGTGCCGGATCGTCGACGTGCTCTTCGCCGCGCTGGGCCAGGCCGTTCCGGTGCCGGCCCAGGGTCAGGGGACGATGAACAACCTCACGCTGGGAAACGACCGTTTCACCTACTACGAGACGATCGGCGGCGGCCAGGGCGCCTGCCCCGACAAAGACGGCCCGAGCGGCGTCCACGTGACGATGTCCAACACGCTGACGACGCCCACGGAGGCGCTCGAGCTCGCGTATCCGCTGCGAGTCCGGCGGCACGAGCTGCGGCTCGGCTCGGGAGGCGCGGGACGACACCGCGGCGGCGACGGCGTCGTGCGCGAGGTCGAGGCGCTCGAGGGCTGCCGGGCGTCGATCCTGAGCGAGCGGCGAACCGTCGCGCCAGCCGGAGCCGAGGGCGGCGGCACCGGAGCACCGGGCCGCAACCTCCTGAACGGCCAGGAGCTGCCGGCCAAGGCGACCGTCGACCTCGAGCCCGGAGACGTCCTCCGGATCGAGACGCCCGGCGGAGGCGGTTGGGGAAGCCCCGCCGAGTAGCCCGATCGGAAATCCTGGTGGAGCGGCGGCCACGCCTATGACTAGTCTCAACGGCATGGCCGTCGTCGAGGCACTCGACCTCCACCGCACGTACCGAACGTCGACAGGGACCATCCGCCGCAAGTGGATGGACGTCGAGGCGGTCCGCGGCGTCAGCTTCGCGATCGAGAAGGGCGAGCTCTTCGGCCTTCTGGGCCCGAACGGCGCCGGCAAGACGACGACGATCAAGATGCTGATCACGCTGCTGATCCCGACCTCGGGAACCGCGAGCGTGCTCGGCTACGACGTCGTCAAGGACGCGCGCGAGGTGCGCAAGCGCATCGGGTACGTCTTCGGCGGGGAGCGCGGCGTCTACGAGCGGCTCTCCGGCTACGACAACCTCCGCTACTTCGCCGAGCTGTACGGCGTGCCGCCGAAGGAGCAGAAGCCGCGGATCGAGAGCCTGCTCGAGCTCGTCGGCCTCACGGGCCGAGAGCAGGAGCGGACCGAGGGCTACTCGCGCGGGATGAAGCAGCGGCTGCACGTCGCCCGAGGGCTCCTCCACGATCCGCCGGTCGTCTTCCTGGACGAGCCGACGATCGGGCTCGATCCCGTCGGCGCGCGCGAGCTGCGCGCCACCATCGCCTCGCTCGTCGACGCCGGCAAGACCGTGCTGCTGACGACGCACTACATGTTCGAGGCAGACGCGCTCTGCGACCGGATCGCCGTCATCAACAAGGGCGAGATCGTCGCGCACGGGACGCCGGCGCAGCTGAAGCAGAACGTCGCCGAGGGAGCGGTCGTCGAGGTGGAGATCTTCGGGATCCCCGAGGGAACCGTCGACCGGCGTCCGGGAGCTCCCCGGCGTGAGCGCGGTCTCGGTCGAGGAGCGCGAGCAGGCGCAGGTGCTGATCGTCCAGACACCGGCCGACGTCGAGCTCACGCACGCGATCCTCGGGCGGCTGAACGGCGCCAACGTCGGCCGGGTGTCCAGGCGCGAGCCGACGCTCGAGGACGCGTACGTCGCGCTCGTCTCCTCGGACGAGTGAAAATCCTCAGGCTCCTCGCCTTCGGCTGGTACTTCCAGTTCAAGGCGATCGCCCGCTCGCCCTTCGAGGGCCTCTTCCAGATCATCTGGCCGCTCTTCTTCGCGACGGTCGCGTTCCTGATGTTCCGCGCCGGCACCGACCCGAAGACGCTGCTGTACGCGTCCCTCGGCGCGGCGGTGATGGGCATGTGGTCGGCCACGAGCACGACGGCAGGCGGCGCGATGCAGCGGGAGCGCTGGCACGGGACGCTCGAGGCGCTCGTCGCCTCGCCGCCGCACTTCTCCCTCATCCTGCTCCCGATCACGCTCGCGATGAGCACGATCGGGATCTACTGCCTCGTCGCGACGCTCGCCTTCGGGCGCTTCGTCTTCGGCATCGACCTGACGGTCGAGCACTGGGTCGCGTTCGCGTTCTCGATCGTCGGGACGGTGCTCTCCTTCGGCGCGCTCGGCTTCCTGTTCGCGGTCTCGTTCGTCCGCTTCCGCGCCGCCTGGGCGCTGGGCAACCTCTTCGAGTACCCGGTCTGGCTGATCGGCGGCTTCCTCGTCCCGCTCGTGCTCCTGCCCGAGTGGGTGCGCCCCATCTCCTGGGTGCTCGCGCCGACCTGGGGGATGAACGCGATCCGCGAGTCGGCGCTCGGCGGCACTCCCTGGCCCGACCTCGCGCTCTGCCTCGCCCTCGGCGCGGTGTACCTCGCGGCCGGAATCCTGGCCCTGGAGCGCGTCCTCGGCGCGGCCCGCAAGCGCGCGACGCTCTCGCTGACATGACCGCGGTGCGGATCTTCGCGGTCGGCGGGCTGATGAGCTACCGCGCGCTCTTCTACTGGCTGACGCCGATGATCTACATCCCGAGCCTCGTCGTCGCGCCGATCTTCCAGATCCTGCTGATGGCCTACATGGGACGGTCGGCAGGCCTCGCCTCGGACGAGTTCTTCCTCGTCGGCAACGCGATCCAGTACGCGGCGGTCCCGTGCCTGTTCGCGATGATGCAGCTCGTCGGCGGCGAGAAGTTCCAGAACACGCTCGGGGCGATCCTCGTCAGTCCCGCTCCGCGGCTGCCGCTCTTCTTCGGCCGCGCGGTGCCCGTGGTGCTGAACGGCGCGTTCGTCGCGGCGTTTTCGCTCCTGGTCGGGTCGCTGCTCCTCGACGTCGAGATCCCCGCCTCCGCGATCCCGCCGCTCGCGCTCGTGATCCTCGTCGCCGCCTTCTCGTGCACCGGGCTGGGCATGATCAACGCTGCCCTCGCGCTCCGCATCCGCGAGTCGGCGGTGCTCTCGAACGTCCTCTTCGGCTTCCTGCTGATCTTCACCGGCGCGAACATCCCGCTCTCGGAAGTGCCGGACTGGATGGAGACGGTCTCGCAGTGGATCCCGTTCACGCACTCGATCCAGGCCGCGCGGGAGCTGGTGGATGGAGCCTCGGCGTCCTCGGTGCTCGACCTGGTCGGCGCGGAGCTGGCCATCGGCGCCGCGTACCTCGTCGCCGGCTACCTGCTGCTCCGGTTCTTCGAGAACCAGGGCCGGCGCCACGCGACGCTGGAGCGCTCGTGAGGGCGCTGCGCCTGATCGGGATCGGCTGGCTGTACCAGTTCAAGCAGCTGCGGCGGTCGTCGTTCGACAGCTTCCTCGCGATCCTCTGGCCGCTCTTCTTCGCGACCGTCGCCTTCTTCATGTTCCGCCAGGGCGGCGATCCCGACTCGCTGATCTATGCCTCGCTCGGCGCGGCGGTGATGGGCATCTGGAGCGCGACGAGCCTCGCCGCCGGCACGGCGCTCCAGCGGGAGCGCTGGCTGGGGACGCTGGAGCTGCTCGTCGCGGCTCCCTCCCACTTCGCGCTCGTCATCCTCCCGGTCGGGCTCGCGACCTCGACGATCGGCGTCTACTGCATGGCGACGACGCTGCTCTGGGGCCGGGTCGTCTTCGGCATCAACCTCCCGCTCGAGCACCCGGTGCTGATGGGCTTCGCGATTCTCGCCGCGCTCCTGTCCATCGGCGCCCTCGGCTTCCTGATCGGGATCGCGTTCGCCCGCTACCGCTACGCGTGGGCGCTGGGATCGATGACCGAGTACCCGATGTGGCTGATCTGCGGGTTCCTCATCCCGCTGACGCTGCTCCCGGCGTGGGTGCCGCCGATCTCGTACCTGCTCGCGCCGACCTGGGGGATGAACGCGATCCGCGAGTCCTCGACCGGCGGATCGCCGTTACCCGACATCGCGATGTGCGCGGTGCTCGGGCTCGCCTACGTCGTGATCGGCTTCCTGCTCACCGACCGCGTCCTTCGCGCGGCCCGCGCGAAGGCGAGCCTCTCGCTGACATGACCGTGTCGCTCAGGATCTTCTTCATCGGCGGCCTGACGGCGTACCGCGGGCTGATCAACTGGCTCTCGCCCTGGATCTACGTGCCCACGATGATCGTCGCGCCGATCTTCCAGATCCTGCTCTTCGTCTACATCGGGCGCAGCGCGGGCGTGCAGTCGGACGAGTTCTTCGTGATCGGGAACGCCGTCCAGTACGCGTCGATCCCGTGCCTCTTCTCGATGACCCACGCGATCGCGGGCGAGCGCTACCAGCAGACGCTGGCCTACATCCTCGTCAGCCCGGCCGGCCGGCTGCCGCTCTTCCTCGGGCGGGCGCTGCCCGGTGATCTGCAACGCGATGCTCGTCGCCGCCTTCTCGCTCGTGGTGTCGGCGCTGATCCTGGGCATCGACATCCCGGTGTCGGCCTGGGGCCCGATCGCCCTCGTGATCTTCATCTCGGCCTTCTCGTGCACCGGGCTCGGGCTGATCTGCGCCGCGGCCGGCCTGCGCGTCCGCGAGACGGCGGTCCTGAACAACATCATCTTCGGGCTGCTGCTGATCTTCACCGGCGCGAACGTCCCGATCGACGAGCTGCCCGGCTGGATGCAGGCGATCTCGAACCGGATCCCGCTCACCCACGGGATCGAGGCGGCGCGCGACCTCGCGAACGGCGCGTCGCTCGGCGACGTCTCGGGCCTGCTGGCGACTGAATTCGCGATCGGCGTCGTTTACACGATCGTGGGCTACGGGGCACTTCGTTACATGGAACACGAGAGCCGCAAGCGGGCCTCGATCCAGATCGCATGAACGTCCCCCGGCTCCTCTGGGTCGGCTGGCGCTTCTACGTGAAGAACCTGACGCTGTCGAGCTTCTACATCCTCACGTCGGTCCTGCAGCCGATCATCTTCGCGTCGGTCGCCTACTTCATGTTCGAGGCCGGCGCGCGGCAGGGAACGCTCCTCTACGTCGCGCTCGGCGCCGGGATGATGGGGATCTGGTCGTCGACGCTGTTCGGCTCCGGCGGCGCGATCCAGTGGCAGCGGTGGCAGGGAGTCCTCGAGTACTCGATCGCCGTGCCGCCGCCGCTCCTGCTCGTGATCGTGCCGCTGACGATCGCGACCGCCTCGATCGGGCTCTACTCGCTGACCGCGACGCTGTTCTGGGGCTGGCTGTTCTTCGACGTGCCGCTCGACGTCGCCCATCCCGGTCGCGTTCCTCGTCGCGCTGCCTGCGGCCGTGCTCGGGCTCGGACTGCTCGGCCTCGTGCTCGCCTCCACCTTCGTGCTCTACCGGAACGCAAACGCACTCTCGAACCTGCTCGAGTTCCCCGTCTGGCTCGTGACCGGCCTGCTCGTCTCGCTGTCGCTGCTCCCGGGCTGGGTGGCCCCGCTGTCCTGGGTGCTGGCACCGACGTGGGGCATCAACGCGCTCCGGGAGGCCGCGATCGCGGGCAACGCCTGGCCGGAGATCGGGATGTGCCTCCTCCTCAGCGCCGTCTATCTCGTGATCGGCCACTACGCGCTTCGGCACTTCGAGCGGCTCGCGCGGGAGCGGGCGACGCTGGCGATCGCATGAGACTACAATCTTCGCGTCTTCTTCGTCGGCGGCTACTTGTCGTACAAGGCGCTCTTCAACTGGATGCACCCGTCGCACTACATCCCGACGATGCTCGGGCGCGCCGGTCTTCCAGGTCCTCTTCTTCGTCTACGTCGGCCGCTTCGCGGAGCTGAAGGACGACACGTTCTTCGTCACCGGGAACGCGGTGCAGCTGACGGCGATGGCGGGCGTGTACGGCATGGCCATGACGATCGGCGGAGAGCGCTGGACGCAAACGCTCTCGCCGCTGATGGCGAGCCCCGCCAACCGCCTGCCGCTCTTCCTCGGCCGCTCGCTGCCGCTGATCGTGAACGGCATCGTCACGTCGGCCTTCGCGTTCTTCATCAGCTGGCTCCTGCTCGATTTCGAGCTCTCACGGTCGCAGCTCCCGGCGCTGGCGGTCGTCGTCGCGGCCAGCGCGTTCTCCTGTACCTCGCTCGGGCTCCTCGTCGGCGCGATCGGGCTGCGCGCGCGGGACGTCTTCTTCATCGCCAACCTCGTCGTCTTCTCCCTACTCCTCTTCTGCGGCGTCAACGTCCCGCTCGACACCCTTCCGAACTGGATGGAGGCCGTGGGACGGGCGCTGCCGCTGACCCACGGCATCGAGGCGGCGCGGGAGATCGCCGCCGGAGCCTCGCTCGGCGACGTCTCGTCCTTGTCTGGACCGAGCTCGCGATCGGCGTGGCGTACGCAACCGTCGCGTACGCGCTGTTCCGGTTCTTCGAGTTCGAGGGCAGGCGACGCGCGACGCTCGAGACGATCTAGCATCGGGCACATGTGCAGAAACATCCAGACGCTCTTCAACTTCGAGCCGCCCGCGACCGAGGATGAGGTCCGCGCTGCGTCGCTGCAGTACGTCCGCAAGATCAGCGGGTTCACGAAGCCGTCGCAGGCAAACGAGCAGGCGTTCGAGCGCGCCGTCGACGAGGTGACCGTGGCCTCGATGCGGCTCCTCGACGAGCTCGTCACGAACGCCGCGCCGAAGGACCGCGAGGTCGAGGCGGCACGCCGCCGCGCGCGGGCCGAGAAGCGCTTCGCCGCTGCCTGACCTCGACGGCAGCTTCGACGGCGAGATCGTCCGTCCCGGCGATACCGGGTATGACTCCGCGCGCGCCGTGTGGAACGGGCTCGTCGACCGAAACCCGGCGCTGATCGTCCGGCCGACCCACGTCGATGACGTCCTTACGGCTCTTCGGTTCGCCCGCGAGGAGGATCTGCTCGATCGCCGTCCGGTGCGGCGGCCACAGCATTCCGGGGTTCTCGACGTGCGATGACGGCATCGTGATCGACCTGTCCCGGATGCGAGGCGCACAGGTGGATCCCGAGCAGCGGACCGCCCGCGTCGCCGGCGGCGCGCTCCTCGCGGAGCTCGATGAGCAGGCGCAGGCCGCCGGACTCGTCTGCCCCGTCGGCGTGGTCTCGCACACCGGCGTCGCCGGACTGACCCTCGGCGGTGGCATGGGCCGACTCCAGCGAAAGTACGGCCTCTCGATCGACAACCTTGCTCTCGGTCGAGCTCGTCACCGCGGACGGCCGCCTGGTCCGGGCGAGCGAGGAAGAGAACCCGGAGCTCTTCTGGGGCCTGCGCGGCGCGGGGCGCGAACTTCGGAATCGCGACATCGTTCACCTTCCGCCTCCACCCGTTCGACGGCACGATCACGCACGGCACCGTCGTCCACCCGGTAGAGCACGCCCAGGAGCTGGCCGCCGTCTATCGCGACACGCTCGATGCTGGGCCCGACGAGCTCTGGATGAGCTTCGGCCTCGGCGCGGCAAACGGTCGTCCAGTCGCGACGGTCACGGTTCACCACTGCGGGCCCGGACGAGCAGGCTGAACAGGATCTCGCGGAGCTCCGAGCCTTCGGCGCTCCGCTCGACGACTCGATCGGGAGGACTCGCCACCTCACGGATTCAGCAGCTCCACGACGAGGAGGAGGCGTGGGGGCATCGCTTCTACATGAAGAGCGCGTTCCTCCCAGCGCTGCCGGACGAGCTTGTCGACCTGGCCGTGGAGCAGGTTTCGCGGGTGCCGCCGGGCGCCGACGGCGGCTTCTCGACCTGGGCCTGCGGCGGTGCGATCGCGAGCGTGCCCGACGACGCGACCGCGTTCACGGGCCGAGACGCGAGCTTCTGGCTGGCGGCCGAGATCCAATGGGACGACCCGGCGCTGGACGACGCCTGCCGCGAGTGGTGCCGTGCGGCGATGTCTGGCATGGCGCCGTTCGAGTCGACCGGGCGCTACGTGAACGACGTCTCCGAGACCGACGAGCGCATGGCGTCGATCTACGGCGACGCCAAGGCCGAGCGGCTGGTCGCGCTCAAGCGCGAGTGGGATCCGGACAACGTCTTCCGGCTCAACCAGAACATCCGGCCCTGACGTCCTAGCGGATCCGGACGCGGGCCGACGCCAGTCGTCCGCGGTTCCCGGCCCGATCGGTCGCATAGACCCCGACCCGATGGAAGCCCGGCGCCAGCCGGAAAGCAGCCGTCCAGGTCGTGAGCTGGATCTCGGAGCGGAACCTCCGCACCGCCGCGGCCGTCGATGACCACCGTGTAGCTGTCGATGCCGCTCCCGCGCTCGCGCGCCGCGTCCCACGAGAGCCGGACCCGGCCCCGCGTCGTGCGCACGCGCAGTCGCGGACGTCCCGGTCCGACCCGGTCGAGCCACTCGAACCGAAGCGCTGCGCTCTCGAGCGCGTGGCGCTCCACGGTGACCCGGAAGATCCCGGGCCGGACGAAGGCCTCGCCCGGCGCGTACGCGTAGCGCCCCCCGCCTGCCGGGTTCGGAAGCAACAGGTTCGCCCGCGGATACGCGGAGAGCTCCCCGCCCGCGCGCGGGCCCCGCGAGCACGGCGATCCCCGCCGGCTGCCCGGGCTCGCCGGTGAACGAGGGCGTCGCCGAGCCCGCGTGACTCGAACCAGAACTCGCTCGCCGCGGTCGTGACGACCAGCGCCTGCGGCAGCATCGTCGGCCCCTCGACAGGGCCGAGCTCGTGCGTCGCCGTTCCGGCGCGGACGGGCGATGCCGCCCAGCCAGCCGAGCGCGGACTTCTCCCACGCGTTGAGGTCGCCGCTTCCTCCGCCCATGACGCTGAACGAGTTGCCGTACTCGTCGATCGTGCATCGGCGGGTGCAGGTCCCATCGGCTTGCATGCCCGAGCGAGAGCGTGTGGCCGAGCTCGTGCGCCACGAGCGCCTTGAAGAGGCGGCCGTTCAGGAGCACCTCGGTGGGATTCGCCTCGCCGAAGAACGGACACCCGTCCACGAGCGGCGTCACGAAGGTGATCCGCGCGTACCCCGTGAACATCGACGCCGGCATCGCCGTGCGCAGCGAGGTGGCATCGCAGTTGCCGAAGACCGCTTGCGGCAGCTGCACCGGGCCGGCCACTCGCGGGCGGCATCGAGAATCGCCCGGACGAGGAAGCGCGGTAGAACGCGTCGTTCTCGACACCGGCGCGAAGCAGGTCGTCGTTCGTGAACGGCACCGGCCCCCAGGTGGCGAGCACGTAGAGCGTGCGCATCTCGCCCGTCACCGCCGCAGCCGAGGGCGCCAGGAGCCCGGCGAGCAGCACCGAGACGACGACCAGCGGACGCACGGCGATTGCCACGGGGTCAGCGTACGCCGCGGCGCATTGAGCGACCTTTAACGCTCAGGCGAAGGAGGTGATCACGGTCCGGATGCCCTCCTGACGCTCCATCGCGTCGAACGCCTCGTTGACGTCGTCCAGCGGGATCCGGTTCGTGACCAGCGCCTCGGCGTCGAACTCGCCCGCGAGCCAGCGGTCGACGAGCTCGGGCACCTGCGAGCGGCCCTTGACGCCTCCGAACGACGAGCCGGCGACGCGCCGGCCGGTGATCAGGAGCCTCGGGACGACGTCGAGCGTCTCCCCCTTGCCGGCGACACCGATCATCGTCGCCAGGCCCCAGGCCTCCCGCGCCGCCTCGACGGCCTGCTGCATCACCCGGACGTTCCCCGTCGCCTCGAAGGTGAAGTCGGCGCCGTAGCCGCCCGTCTCGGCGCGGATCCAGTCCACCGTGTCGTCGGCCGCCAGGCGCGTGTCGGTGGCTCCGTGACGGCGCGCTTCCTCGAGCCGTCCCTCGGACAGGTCGACGGCGACGATCCGGTCGGCGCCCGCCAGCCGGCAGCCGATCACCGCTCCGAGGCCCACGAGCCCGCAGCCGAAGACGACGCAGGTCGAGCCGGGCGTCACGCGCGCCGTGTAGAGCGCGGCGCCGATTCCCGTCGAGAGCCCGCACGCGAACGGCGCGCAGGCGGCGAGCGGCGCCTCGGGATTCACCTTCGCGAGCGCGATCTCCGGGACGACCGTGTACTCGGCGAAGGTGGACGTCCCCATGAAGTGCCGGATGTCCTCGCCGTTCCGCGAGAAGCGCGTCGTGCCGTCCGGCAGGAAGCCGACCCCCTGCTGGTCGCGGATCGCGACGCAGCGGTTCGTGCGCGGATCGAGGCAGTGCAGGCACTCGCCGCACTCGGGCGCGAAGAGCGTCACGACGTGGTCGCCCGGCGCGACGAGCCTCACGTCGGGCCCGACCTTCTCCACCACGCCCGCGCCCTCGTGGCCGAGCACGCAGGCCGTGTACCCGGTCGGGTCGGCGCCCGAAGCCGAGTAGAGATCGGTGTGGCAGACGCCGCAGGCCTCGAGCCGGACGAGCGCCTCGCCGGCCTTCGGCTCCGCGAGCTCGATCTCCTGGACGACGAGCGGCCGCCCGAACTCCTCCAGCACGGCGGCTCTGACCTTCATCGCGGCGATCCTACGCCGGGCACCCCGACCGACGCGGGACGGCAGGTGGTCCGTACAGTCCTTCTGCCTTCAGTCCTACGAGCCCGGGAGACGTTCATGAGTACCGATTCGACCAAGCCCGACACGATCGTCCTGATCCACGGCTTCTGGGTTACTCCGCGCAGCTGGGAGGAGTGGATCGCGCACTACGAGCACGCCGGCTACAAGGTCATCGCACCTGCCTACCCCGGCTTCGAGGTCGAGGTCGAGGCGCTGAACGCGGATCCCTCGCCGATCGAGAACGTGACGGTCCCCGCGATCGTCGAGCACCTGTCAAAGGTGGTCGGCGAGCTCGAGTCACCTCCGATCCTGATCGGCCACTCGGCCGGTGGGACGTTCGTGCAGATCCTCCTCGACCGCGGCTACGGCGCCGCCGGGGTAGCGATGAACTCCGCCCCCACCGAGGGCGTGCGCACCGTGCCTCTGTCGCAGATCAAGTCAACGCTTCCGGTCTACAAGAACCCGGGCAACCGCAAGCGCGCCGTCGGCTTCACGCACGACCAGTGGAAGTACGCCTTCACCAACACCTTCAGCGAGGAGGAGTCGCAGGCGCTCTACAAGCGCTATGCGATCCCCGCCTCAGGATCGATCCTGTTCGACATCGTGACCGCCAACTTCAAGCCCGGGCGTCAGGACGCGTGGGTCGACTACAAGAACGAGGAGCGGGCGCCGCTCCTGTTCATCTCGGGCAGCGAAGACCACCTCATGCCGCCGAGCGTGCAGCGCTCGAACGCGAAGCACTACAAGTCGAGCGCGGTCACCGAGATCAAGGAGTACGAGGGAAAGGCGCACCTCCTCCCCGCCCAGGACGGCTGGGAAGAGATCGCCGACTACGCCCTCGATTGGGCCGTGCGCCACGCCAATGGCTAGCGACCCTCGCCGAGCGTCCCCAATGCATCGCCCAGTGTCTCGAGGGCGAAGCGCACACGCGGGAGGTCTGCAGCCTCCGAGCCTGCGGCGAGCGACTCCCACCTCTCGGCGTCGGTCTCGCCGTAAAGGAGGCTGGTCGCGAGCCGCACTCGGAGAGCCTGCTCGTCTCCGAACGCGGAGCCTGGAAGGACCGCGACGGCGAACTCGTCCAGGAGGTGCTCGGCCACACCCAGGCTCGTGGTGACTCCGCGTTCGGCGAGCCGGTCAAGCAGCGGCGCGAAGTCGGGATAGAGGTAGAAGGCCGCAGTAGGCGGGCGGCAGTCGAGCCCGGCACCGACAACGACGTCGAATGCAGCCCGGCTGACGGTCCCATGGAGATTCCTCGCCGCGCCGACGAACTCGACCAGCTCCCTGGGCTCGTCGTACGCGGCGGAGGCGGCCGCGTCGATCGGCGCCGAGAGACATGACCAGACCTCGCTCGCGACCGATGCCACACCTTGGACGAGGCGGCGTCCTGCCTCATTTCGCGGTGCTCGGAGCACGCCAACGCGCCAACCGCCGAGCGCGTGCGACTTGCTCAGTCCGCCCGTCACGACCACGTTGTCCGGGTCGAGGCGTGCGGCGCTGACGAACTCTTCGGGGGCATGTGCCAGCTCGGCGTAGATCTCGTCGGCGACGACGAACAGCTCGCACTCGCGGGCGAGCTCGAGCACGGACTCGAGGAGGCGCGCCGGCGCATACGTCCCGGTCGGGTTGTCGGGGTGAGTCAGCAGGAGGATCCGCGGATCGAACCCGCGCTTGCGCTCGCCCGAGACCGCCTCGGCCAGCAGGGCCGGGTCGGGCACGCCGCCGGCCTCCGCCGGGGTGTCGACGCGGAGCACATGCTTGCCCACGAGTCGCGCCTGCGGCGCGTAGCTGACCCACGCTGGCTGTGGCAGCACGAGATCGCCTTCGAGACTCGCGAACAGCGCATAGAGGAGCGCCTTGCTCCCCGGCCCCACGAGCACCTGCGCGGGCTCGGTCTCGAGCCCGCGCCGACTGTAGTAACCGGCGACACTCGACCGAAGCGCGGCGCTTCCTGCGACCGCCCCATACGCATTGGCGCCGCTGGCGCGCTCGAGCGCCTCGCGCAGGAGGGGATGGACGGGAAGCCCCGCCTCCCCAAAGCCGAAGTGGACGATCCTCTCGCCCTGCGCTCGTCGAAGACGGACGGCCTCGTTGATCGCCAGCGTCGGGGAGAGCGCGCTCACGAGAGAGCCTCGATGCGCCCATGGCGGGCCAAGAGGCTCACCAGCTGCTCGTGCGGAAGCGCCGGCGCCCAGTTACCCCCACGGCCCGTGAGGTCCTCGGCCATGCAGAGGGCATTCCAGATCGCCTCGGCAGTCGCCTCGCACACGGCGTCGAAGAGCGGGGAGATGGCGTCGTTGTCGAGCTCGCGGATCGTATGGAGCTGCCGGTCGAGCTCGAAGCGATTCGCCGTCGAGAACGCGATCGCGAAATCGCCGCTTCCATTGTGAGCCGTCGCACCGGTTCGGGCCAGGCCGAGGAAGCCACGCTTCGCGAGCCGTCCCAACTGGCGTGGACCGAGTGGTGCATCCGTGGCGACGACGATCACGATCGAGCCCTGCTGGACCCAGCTCGGCCGAGGGACGTCCAGCTCTGAGCCAACCGGCACGCCGTCGACCATGAGCTGCTCGCGGACGCCGGTGTTCGAAGACACGAGGACGCCGACGACGTACTCCTCCCCGGCTGTGGGCGCGAGGCGAGACGCGGTTCCGATGCCGGCCTTGAGCTCGAAGGAGACCAGTCCCGTTCCGGCTCCGACCGACCCCTCTCGCACCGCACCTCCGGCGGCCGTGCGCCACGCGGAGACCGTCTCGGGCTCGCCGATCGGGCGTGCGCCGAGATCGCTGAAGTACGCGTCGGAGCACTCGGCTACGAGGGGATGCACGAAACGCCTGCCCTCCCCCACTTCGGGGTGCCGCCGGATCGTCTCGGTGATCACGGCGTCGGCAACGCGCGCGACGTTCAGCGACCCGGTCAGCATGGTCGGAGCGTCGAGCACGCCCATCTCGTCCACGAACTCCCGGCCGTAGACCTCGCCGCTGCCATTGAGGACAGCGAAGGCGGCCGCGACACGCTCGGCGAAGAGATCGCCGTCATGCTGGAGGATCGCCGTTACCCCGGTGTTGCAACGTCCTTCGGCGCCGTCGAGGATCGTCGTGTGCCCGACGCTCACCCCGGCCACGTCGGTGATCGCGTTGAGTGGGCCAACGGCCAGTCGGCCGGGATTGAGGCCGAGGTCGCGTAAACGGGGCACGCGGCTAGCCTAAGTTCGGAGTTACGCGCTCGCCTTGTCCAGCAGTTGCAGCAGCTCGTGCGCTGCGAGCTCGATCTCCTTGTGCCGCCACTCGGCGGCGCGGTAGTGGCAGGCGATCAGGCCCGTGCGGTGCAGGCGGCGAAAGTCGCCGTAGACGAATGCGTAGCGCGCCTTCGTCTCGTCCGAAGCGCCCTCGGTGAGGCCGAGATGCCATTCGGCGTACTCGTTCCAGGGGTGTGAGGCGAGGAAGGCGTTCTCGTCCTTGGCCTTGGGCTGGACGTCGCCCCAGTCGCTATCGAGGACGTACTGGCGGCCGCGGATGAGGCTCCGAGCTTTGGCCACTGCAGCCTCGTTCACGGTGTAGGAGGCCATCGAGGAATTCTGCCGAGACCGGACCGGTGTCGGACCCCGCGAGCTAGGCCGCGTTGACGTCGACGGCCGTCGCTGGGAGGCTGACGCGCATGACGCTTCGCCCACCTGCCCAACCTGGCCAGGCGGGTCAGCCGGAGCCTGCTCGACGCCCACCGAGCGTGACAGGGGTTGCGGTTGTGTTGATCCTTGTCGGAGTAGTGTCGGCGCTCGGAGGGATCGCCTTGTCGGCGGTTTCGAACTGCTGCGGCTCACCCGATCCAGCCGACCCTTCCGCGGCGCTGATCGGAATCGGTGTGGCCGCGGCGATGTCGGTAGCCGGTATCGGCCTCTGGTCCGGACGACTACCGCGCGGCGTGCTGCTGCTCTGCACCGCGGCGCTGCCAGCGGTGGTTGTCGCAGCATCATTCTCGTCCTCGGATCTAGCCGGTCTCGTGCCGGTCGTCTTGCTCGGCTGGCTCGCCCTGTGGTGGTACCTGCGCCGACCCGCGGCCAGCGGATGGATCGGCCGAGCTGCCGCATCGGGCCATCTCCGAACCTCGGACGGCCCAACCAAGCGGAGCGACCCGCCCACGCGAAAGGGCAACGATGACCCTCATGCTCCTCGCTGAGTGACTGCTGGATCACCCACGTCGAGTTGCTGGAGGCCATGGGTGCGCCGTTTCATTCAACTTCAACTGCGGAATAGCTCCGAGCCGCGTCACTCGTAGCCGCCGGCCGCAGTCGGCGGTGCACGGATCGCGACGAAGCCCTTCGCGTTCAGTACCGGGCCCCCTGAGTTACCGGGCTGCACATTCGCGGTAATCCGTGCGATCGTGCCTTCGACGCCGAAATTGCCGCCGTCGGTGCGGTCGATCACGGTTTCGGATGAGAGCGTGAGCTCGCCGCCGAGCGGGTAGCCGACGACGGTGATCCGGTCGTCCGGCTTTGGTGCGGGGGCTACGCCGAGAGCGGGCGGCCGAGCTGCTTCTCCCACCAGTCGGACTCGCTCCATTCCTTCTTGCCGAGCCCGACCTCGAACTCCGCGACGCGCTCCTCGCGCTGCTCCAGCTCGCTCTCCTCGGTAGAGAGAGCGGTCCGCCGCGTTCCCAGCGTCGCGACTTCCTCGCCGGCGCCCGAACGCTTTTCCGCGAGCCGCTCGTGGTCAGCGGCGACCCGGTCCGTCCTCGCCTTCAGGTCGGCTTCGGCCGCGCCGAGGCCTTCCTCACGCGCCCTGACGACGGCTCTGGCCGTGATCAACTCGCGCTCGCGCTCGGCGACCGACCGTGTCGGTCCGCCAACTCGCTCTCCTGCTGCTGTACCCCGGCCTCCCGGGCCGCGAGGGCCGCCTCGCGCGCCTCGATCTGCGCCGTCGCCTCTGCGGCGCTCCTCTCCGCGTCGGCCAGCGACGATTCGAGGTTGCGCCCGCGCTGGGCCAAGGCCGCCTCCTGCTTGGCGAGCTCCGTCGCCGCCACGCGGCGCTCGTGCTCCGCCGCCGTCAACTCGCGGAGCTTCACCGAGATCTGCCGTTCGCGCTCGGAGGTACTCGTCTCGGCCGCGGCCAGCTCCGCAGGGTGCGGCGACTGACCGGCGCGGTCGGCCCGCGCGGCCTTCAGGTCGGCCGGCAGCTTCTGCTCGCCCTCGAGGGCGGAATCGGCTGCGACCGGGCGTGGACCATCCGGCTCGACCGACCGACGGCCGTCGCGCCAACAGGCGAGAACAGAACACAGCGCCTCCCACCAGCGCGACTACGAGCATCTCAATCGGCATCCATCCCCCTCCCTATCCGGCCCTTCGAAAAGGTCTCGTGCATGGCTGCCGCAGCCGCACGTTCTCCCCCGGCCCAAGAGCATTGCGCGCCAGGCCCCGGGAATCTATGACCCATCTGGAGCAGATTTGGGGCCGGTAGGCGATCCGATGCTCGGGCGCTAGCCACGCAACCGCCCACTCACGAATCTACGAGGGCGCACTCGGCGGCGAAGATGACGGTCTCGGCGGGTTCGTCTCTCGTCGGTGCTGAGGTAGGCGCGCCAGCCGGCGCGCGTCGGCTTGTCGCCGGGATCGCCGGCTCGTAGCCGACCCGCCTATCGTGGCTCCCATGGGCCGGCTGCGCCCTGAACCACCCGTAGAAATCGCGCTTCTGGTCGCGTGCGCGCTGCCGCTCGCCGCGCTGGCGGTCTGGTTCGGACTTGTCGATTCACCCGGCATCGGGGAGGGCCGGTGCGACTCGTGCGGCGTCGAGGGCTACGTGATCGCCGCGCATGTCGTGGCCGCCGGCTGGCTTGCGCTCGTCGTTGCAGCTGCCAGCACCGTCCGTCGTGTCGCGACGGGACTGGCCGGGCCCGGCACGGCGACCCTGTGCGCCCTCGGGCTCGTCTTCGTGTTCATCGCCGTCGCGCTGTTCTGGCACCAGATCTTCCGCGTGCCGGGAACGATCGCCGTACTTGCATCGCTCGTGCTGTATCCGGTCGCCGTGGTGTGGTGGGCCTATGCCGTGCTCCGCTGGTGGCGCCGACCACCGACGCAGCCGGACGCTCTACGCGGAGGTGTCACCAACACGCTGTTGCTGAGCTGGATCTGCTTGCTCGTCCTGCTCCCGGCAACGTTCGGCTGGGTGTGGTTGGACCGCGTGGACTGGCTGGTCTTCTAGCGGTGCTTACTCGCAGCCGATTCCGTCGTGGTCGCCGTCGAGGCGGTGCGGGTCAGACCCGATCGACCGGACCGGGGCGATGCCCAGCGCGCGAATGTCGGCGCAATCGAGATCGGGCGGAGGCGGCGGGACGCAGCCGCCGGAGTAGTTCGGGTCGCACTTCCCGCTCGGAGCCGGCGTCCGCGTGGGCGGGCCGCTCCGGCCCGTCTCCACGGCGCGGAAAGGATCCAGCACCGTGGACGGGCATGCCTTCCAGAGACCCCGCTTCGCGGCCTTCGCGCTCTGCGCTGCCCGCATGAGCGAGCCCGCGTAGCGGCCCCTGTCACCTCGGTAGAAGTACGGCGCCGCCGCACCTCGCCGGACGAGCTCGAGGTTGACGTTCACGCCGTTCCGCTTCACGTACCTGAGCAGCCGGCCGTAGCGGTCGGTCCGGTCGAGCGCGGGATCCGTCTCGAGCACGACCCGGCTCCCGAGCGGCGCGAGACCGACCAGAGCACTCCGCGCCGCCCGGGAGTAGCACTCGCCCGAGCCGAGCTCCGGCGTGTCGATCTGGAGCAGCCGAACCCGTCGGCCGTCCCGAAGCGAAAGCGTGTCGCCGTCGTAGACCGAGGCCACGACGGCAACTTGCAGACTTCGTGCCTGTGTCGCCGAGCCGGTCGCGGCGCTTGCTGATGTGCCGAGCGCCACCACCATGGTGACCCCGATGGCGGCAGCGGCGCTCAACCCTTTGGAAGAGCCTGAAGCGTTGGCTGGTCAGGACAGGCGTGGCGCAACGAAGGCCGCTCGGCAGTGCCGTCCAGGTGGTTGGTACAGCGATGTCCGTACGAACTTGGCATACCGGCCAACGGACTTGGGTTTGAATGGGCTCCCTGTCACGTCGGAGGCGCGGACACCCGAGGTGGACTGAGCTGACGGCGGAGCGAGCGCAGCAGCGGCGTCTGCTCGACCCACGCGGCGGCTCCGGTTTGCCAGGCTTTATCGACTCCTTCCAAGGCAAGCGACCTTGCGACCCGGCTTCGAACAGTCCGGGTTCGAGCGCCTTGCGCAGATCGGCGGCTGTGACGATCAGCCGGATCCTTCTGCTTGCCTGAAACAAGAGCGGATCGCGCGGCACATATAGGCGCGTCGCATGGATTCGAGCTCGTGCTCGGCACCGGTTGGTCGGACCCAGACCTGGTGTTGGCGGAAGACTGAGGCGGCGAGCCGGGTCGGCGGGTGGCGGTGCGGCCGCACGCCCAGGCGGCGCAGCGTCCCGTCGGCCGCTCGGTAGGCGATCCGCTTCGTCGAAGACATCCGGTTCTTCCTCGACGCCAGTATCCCCGCGGCGATCGCCGACACGAGCGCAACAACGCCCCAGATGACGATGCCCTTAACCATGGGATTTCCCCGGGGCCATCTGGCCCTACAGCGAAGACTTCAGCTCACATGACATATGTACACCCGCACAGGCGCACAACTGTGGCCCAAATGATAGGCCCGTCCCTGTTTCAGCTTGAAACTCGCGCAAGTGCCTGTGTCCGTCATCTTCGCGGCGTCCGCGCAGACGGCCGGCCCAGCGGTCAAGCCGTAAATCGCGCAGGATTTCGATGGCCGCGTTGTGCCCGGGCACACCGGTGACGCCGCCGCCGGGATGGGCGCCGGACCGCACAGATAGAGGCCCGGCACCGGCATGCGGTAGTCGGCATAGCCAGCACGGGCCGGGCGAGAACAGCTGATCGAGCGTCAGCTGGCCGTGGAAGATGTCGCCGTCGAGCAGGCCGAAGCGGCGCTCCAGATCGAGCGGCGAGAGCACCTGCCGGCCCAGCACGCTGGCGCGGAAGTTGGGCGCATGCGCCGTCACGGTGTCGATGACCAGGTCGGCGAACGCTTCCTTGCGCGCTCGTCCCAGCTGCGGCCGCCGGGAGCCGCGGCGCCACGTGCTGCACGAACAGGCTCGCGACGTGATGGCCGGCGGGCGCCAGCGTATGGTCGAGCGTCGAGGGGATCAGCATCTCGACCACCGGCTTGCGCGACCAGCCGTGCGCGCGCGCATCGAGATAGGCCCGCTCCAGGTAGTCGAGCGTCGGGCCGATGACGATGCCGGAGCCGTGATGGTCCTGCTGGTGCCTGCCCGGGCCGGCAGAGAAAATCCGGCAGCTCGGAGAGCGCCACGTTCATGCGGAACGTGCCCGAGCCGGTCTTGATGCCAGTGAAGCGCGCGACGCAGCTCGGGCTCGATGCGCGCCTTCGGGAACCAGATCGCGAAACAGCAGCTTGGGGCCGATGTTGGCCGCGACGGCGCGGCCTCGATCCGCTCGCCCGACTGCAAGCGCACGCCGCGTCGCCGTGCCATCCTCGATGATCAGGCCGGCGACCGCGGCCTCGGTGCGGATGCCCGCGCCGCGCGCCTCGGCCGAGCGGGCCATCGCCGGGTGATCGCGCCCATGCCGCCGATGGCATGGCCCCAGACGCCCGACTTGCCGTTCACCTCGCCGAAGCAGTGGTGCAGCAGCACGTAGGCCGTGCCGGGCGTGTAGGGGATGGCATAGGCGCCGACGATGCCGTCGAAGGCGAAGGCGCCCTTCACCACCTCGCTCTCGAACCAGTGGCCCAGATAGTCGGCCGCGCTCTTGGTGAAGAGGTCGAGGAGGAGCCGCTTGTCCTCCAGCGAGAGGCCGAACAGCCGCCGGCCGAGCCCCGCGCTGCCGAGCAGCTCGAGCGATGCCGCCGCCGGCGTTGGGGGGCCGCTTCAGCACCAGCTCGCGCAAGCAGGCGGCGGCCCGCTCCAGCGCCGCGTCATAGGCCGGCAGTCGTTCCGCATCCCGCGCCGAGAAGGCGGCGATCGCCTGCTGCCGGTTGGCGAGGCCGTAGGGCATCAGCAGGTAGCGGCGGTCGTCGACCGGCCAGAAGTTCGCCACCGGACGCTCGACGATGCTGCAGGCCGTGGCCGTGCAGATCGAGGTCGCGGATCACCGTCGGGTTGAGCAGGCTGACCGTGTAGGCGGCCACCGAGTTGCGGAAGCCCGGGTGCGAATTCCTCGGTCAGCGCCGCCCCGCCCACGACCGCGTTCTTCTCGAGCACCACCACGCTGAGCCCGGCGCCGGCCAGATAGGCCGCCGCAGGCCAGCCCGTTGTGGCCGCCGCCGATGATGGCGACGTCGTAGAGCGCGTCTGCTGCATTGCCCATATGCGTGCCGAATTGGCGCGCGCTGGCAAATGTCGCCTCGCCGTTCGCTGCAGGAACATTGCGCGGCGTCGCCTCGAGTTGCTGCGACGCCAGCGTAGATCATGGCGGAGACCGCATGGCCAAGCCCGACCTTGTTGATGACCGGCCCGATGCATGCCCCTGATCGCCGACGGGCTCGATCAGCTGTTCGACCGTGCACCGCCTGCACGAAGGCGGCGACCGCGAGGCGCTGCTGAAGAAGGTCGCCCCGGCGTTGTGCGCCATCTGCACGGGCGGGCATACGGGCGTGAAGATCGATGACTGCGCTCGATGGCCCGTCTGCCCGGCCTGAAGGTGATCGGCAATTTCGGCGTCGGCTACGACTCCGTCGACGTGGCCGCGGCCGCAGCGCGGCGTGATCGTCACCAACACGCCCGACGTGCTGACCGAGGAGGCGGCCGACACCACGCTCGGGCATCCTGCTCATCACGGTGCGCGAGTTCTACCAGGCCGAGAGGTGGCTGCGCGACGGCCGCTGGGCCAAGGAAGGCGACTATCGCCTGACGGCGCCTCCCTGCGCGACCGCTCGATCGGCATCGTCGGCCTGGGCCGCATCGGCAAGGCCATCGCCAGGCGCTGCGAGGCATTCGGGCTGCCGATCAGCCTATCCGGCCGCCACAAGCCAGGCCGACGTCGAGCAACCGCTTCTACGCCGATCTGGTGCCATGGCGCGCGATGTCGACACGCTGATCGTCATCATGCCCGGCGGCCCTGGCACCACAAGCTGATCAACGCCGCCGTCTTCGAGGCGCTGGGGCCGCGCGGCATCCTGATCAACGTCGTCGCGCGGCTCGGTGGTGGACGAGGAAGCGCTGATCGCCGCCTTGAAGAAGCGGCACGATCATGGCGCCGGCCTCGACGTGTATGCCGAGCGAGCCCAACATCAATCCGGCGCTCCCTGACGCTCGACAACGTCAGCTGCTGCCGCACGTCGGCTCCGCTTCCGTGCAACGCGCGATGCCATGGGCCAGCTGGTGGTCGACAACCTGGCCGCTTACGTCGAGGGCAAGCCCCCGCAGACTCCCGTGCCGGAAACACCCTTCAAGGGCTGGTGAAATCTTCAATGGCTTGGAATTTCCTCTTAGTTAACATGAACTTGCCTCGAACCAGTGCGTTAGATGTGTCTGGGAGGAGACACAGGATACGTTCCTGTGCGATTTCGACGCTGTTTCGAACGCGCAATCCACCCTTCTCTAATCGGAGGCCCGCGCGAGCGGGCGATCGGTCTCTGTGCTGTCGGTCGGCCCCTTCCCAGCTCTGTTCTGGACGGGAACGGCCCATTTCGCCGCCGGCGCATGGGGCTATGCGCTGGACCCCCTCGTGCTCGGGGCGATCGGATTCGCCGATATTCGGCAGTGCTATTCACCACCTTGCAGAATCGTGGCTCCCGACGGCTATCCGCCCCAGCCGCAGCGCACTTCCTGGCATGTTCGTTCGCGGCCGGAGATTGTGCATCTGGCCGGACGAACGGCACACGCGCAGCTGTAAGCTGAGATGCAACCACGGTAATTGCCACCGGGCGTGAACCGGCATTGGCGTACGGTCGGCAATCCCGCTGCGCGTCGATGGCCCCGCCGGGCCCATATTGGGCTTGGGCCACGGCATACCCAAGGCCCACACCGCAACGGGCGCGACAAGCATCAGAGGCCTGAACCGCATGGCGCAGCACCCGCAGGAAGAAACGAGAAACTGTCTCTTCACGCTCAGCCTGGGCGCAATCGTTCCCGGGCGCAAGAACCCGAGCTTGTCAGAACGTGTGCCGATCTGCCACGGACCTAAGGTTAAAGGCGACGCTAGCGCACTGGCCCGTTCAGGATGGCTCGGGTTGGACCGTCGCCAGGTAGTCGGTGAGCAGTGTCGCAGATCTTGCCCGGCTTGTAGTGTGCTCGGCGATCTCGGCCACCGGCGTCGCTTCGGCGGCGGTGCCAGATCGAAGCGCTCGGAGAAGGTGGCGAGCCCTCGGGCATGATCGCGCGCTCGATCACCTCCAGACGTCCGCTTGCGGGCCAGGCCGATGACGGTGCGGCGGGTTATGCCATGAGGAAGCAATCGGCGTCCGGCGTGTGGAGCGCCCCGTCCTTGATGAAGAAGATGTTGGCCCCGGTGCACTCGGCCACCCGGCCGCGCCAGTCGAGCATCAGTGCATCAGCGTAGCCGGCGCGCTCGGCCCGGTGCTTCTCGATGGTGCAGGTCATCGTAGAGGCCGGTCGCCTTCGCCTTGGCAGGGTGCGTCGCGGGGTCGGGCCGGCGATACTGGGCATTGGTGAGGCGCATCCCCGCCATCAGCTCCTCCAGGGTGAAGTAGGAGCCCCAGTCCCAGGTGGCGATGGCAAGATGGATTTTCCTAGATCGTGCGGCCAGACGCCCATCTGTTCGCTGCCCCGCCACGCGATGGGCGCACATAGCAGTCGGCGAGCTTGTTGGCCGCCATGTCTCGTTGACAGGCCTGGTCGATCTGGGGCCGCGTGTAGGGGATCGTCGAAGTCGAGCGTCTCGGCGCCCTCGTATCAGCCGTTGGTGTGCTGCGCAGCTCGAAGAATCTCCCCCATAGGCTCGCTCGCCTTCGAACACGGCGCTGGCGTAGTGGAGCGCGTGGGTCAGCACGTGCAGCGTTGGCCTCACGCCAGGGCACCAGTGACCGTCGTAGCCAGATGTAGCCGTCGCGATCGTCATAAGGGACCAGCGGCCGCCATCCGGCCTCCTGGAGTGATTTCCATGCCCCTCAATGCGGGTACCGCCACACGCTATATTGCGGCGTGCGCAACCATCAATCCTAACGTCGAACTCATGCACAAAAGACTTGCAGGGGTAACAACCGCCTCCTAATAAGTCAACATGGCTGACATAAAATCCGGGACGCTCACCGGCTCCCGTCTC